>NZ_JBGJZP010000009.1:0-282658 GCF_042610515.1 Paenibacillus paludis | reverse complement strand
TGCCACCGGCTCCTTCATCATCCTCTTCATCACTTTAACTACAGGATGAAATCCTGCGAATTCATGAGTCTGGGTGAGGAAACTGAATCATTTCGAGGGAGTTTAATCCTCACTTTTTATTCTTTCCAAAGTTTGTTCAATGGTTTCATACTTAATGTTATCGTATTCCCATTCCAAAACAAGAGAAAGAGTGTATCTTTTCGAAGCCTTAGGCATAAGCTCAATTATATCGTCTCTGAGAGGATGTTGTTCATGTTTCCTTATCATTCGGGGAAAAATCAAATTCCAAATCCTTATTACCGGCCTGTACCGCAGGGACAATATTATAATCCTTATTCCGAAGCAGGATGGTTTGGGTGGCATTATCCCATAGAATCGGAAGGAAGTTTTCGGCATTCTCAACGGCTTACTTTTGTCCTCGTGCATGGTTCCTGGGCTGATGCTCACTTTTGGGATGGCGTAACTGCGGTACTGCGTAGTCAAGGGAACATAGTCTACACTCCAGAATACGCAGGCCATGGAACTGATCCAAATAAAAATGTCACTCATGCAATGATTACAAAATCAGTCGTTGATTATATTAGACACCTGAACCTGTACGATTTTATTCTCGTTGGGCACAGCTTTGGTGGAACAGTCATCCAAAAAGTTGCTGAACAGCTACCTGATCGTATTAAACGTTTGGTCTTCTGGGATGCGTTCGTATTAAAAGACGGAGAATCGATTGTTGATGAGTTACCGCCTCAAACAAGAAAAAATTTTGAACAGCTTAGAGCCATGTCGAATGACGACACAATCATGCTTCCGTTTGATTTGTTTCGAGATTTGTTCGTAAATACGGCCACCACCGAGGATGCTAAACTTTTTTATACAAGTGTAGCTCCGGAGCCGGCTAAACCGCTTTTCGAGAAACTGGATCTAAAAGCGTTCTACGCGCTACAAACCCCCAAAAGCTATGTATATTTCTACCAAGATAATGTATTGCCTCAAGGGGAAGGCTACGGTTGGAATCCCCACATGTCAATACGATTGGGTCTGTTCCGCCTGATCGTTGGCGATGGGGACCACTTTACGGATACACGCACAAGACCGGCTTATTTGGCACAGAAGATTTACGATGCAAGTCGGGATTGATTCACTCAAGCGTAAATATGTTTGAGTTTTTTTTTGCCTGAGGAATATGCTATTCTGCCCTTTAGTTGAATAATGACTATGGGTTACTAATTGTCTTTTGTTTTCTAAAGAAATTTACGATTAATACCGTATTTCCGTCTGCGTTTTCAACTAACCTGGGGGAAGTATGGAAAACTATCGAAGTGGCATTATCAATCAGGGAAAAAGATTTCGCCGTCGTTGCTGCTAACATCAAAAAATCCTACCTTGTGTTTTATAGCCAAATTCCGCATCGTAGTATATGCTTCCTTAGCTACGGAATAAGCGAAAGCCGCATAGATGACGGCGGAGCCCAGCGAGTACTCGGTTAATCGGTTTTCAGTTCCGGCTTCCTCCATAGCTTCAAAAATTTCATCATCTACATTCATATTGGGAAAATCCTCCGATAGCTTGCTGTACAAGCGGTGCAACGACTCTGAGCAGACAAAAGGATCATTATATTCATGATCTTCCGACCATTGTACTTGCTGCTCAAACCAATCCATAAACTCCTTCCTTTCCCTCGGTGCCCTGGACGGCTCGAAAACCATCAAATCATAGCTCATTTGAAGTCCTCCTAGATAGATTTCACTTCTATCATGGTGTTGAACGCTTGCCCCGCATCTTCCACCACATTTCCCTGGAATTATATGCCCGATTCGCAGAACAAATGTAGCGAAATCTGTCATCTATGCTACGGTTCACACCACTATATCTAACAAAAAGTACATTTCAAATTTCGGCGGAGTGATATGAAAATCCTCTATTTTTTTTAACAGAGGATCATATCGTTCACCCTGCTAAACTACTCTCTAGTTGAATAGCATACAAAACCTCCCCTTAGAAGCTATTCCATCTAGATTTGCTTCTAAAGGGAGGTTTAATCTGCCAGCATGCTTGAGCTAGTGTTTCTCGTTTGTTTAATCTTCTACCGTAAGATAAGAAAATGGGAAGCTGCCTATATAGTTCCCCTTTAGTTGAATATAGGTTTTTTGCGATGTTTTGTTATTTGTTCAAAAGAATAAGCTATACGAATTAAGGTAGGTTCAGTAAATGCTTTTCCGGCAAAAGTAATGCCAAATGGTCTGCCGTTTGCTCCATACCCCGCGGGGATAGCAATAGATGGATAACCAGCTTTGGCACATATATCCGCTCCAATATAAGCTGGAAACATTATCGCATCTAACTGATAACTATTTATCGCATAATCAATTCCTTCGTTCTGGGCTAGATATAAATCCATAATAGATTCCATGATATAGTCCTTATTTTTCAAAGGATCGGTTAACCCCTCCCGGAATTCTAATAAATCTTGACCGTATTTCAGGGCTGCATCTGCATACTTTTCATTCCAATTGATGAGTTCGGACAATGAATGAACCGGCATATGTGCCGGGAGACGCTGCAAATAATTCTCCACTCCATGATTGAATTCTAAATTCATCTTGTTCCAATGCCATGGACCATGAAACGATGGAATGTCGATATTTTCTACTACTTCGGCTCCTGCTTTTATCAATTCGGAGACTGCTTGATGAAATAGCTCCTGATTATATTCACCAGATTCACGCAGGGAATCTGGTACTTCACAAAAGACCCCAATTCTCGCTCCCTGTAGTCCATTCTTGTCCAAGAATGATGTGTAATCCTGTATAACATGGTCATTACGCCAGGTTGCTGGGTCGTGCTCATCCCTCCCAGCTAATGCGTTAAGCAGAACTACCGCATCTGAAACCGTCCTTGCCATCGGCCCTGCTGTGTCTTGTGAATAAGAAAAAGGAATAAGTCCTGAGCGGCTAATTAAGCCGACGGTCGGTTTGATGCCGACAATAGACATCTGTATGGCCGGACTCAGAATTGAAGCGGAGGTTTCTGTGCCTATCGCCGCTGCTGCAAAACTCATGGCCACCGCAGCTGCGGATCCCGTACTGGATCCGCCTACGAAAAAATCACCATAGGGGTGCGCGACCTGCCCCCCCTTTGAACTATAACCTGCCCACATTGTCGAGGAAATACCGTTGGCCCATTCTGTCATATTCGTCTTGCCCAAAATGATGGCCCCCGATTCTCTTAATCGGCGAATCAGGAAAGCGTCCGTCGTACTTACATGCTGTGCTAGTGCTAAAGCTCCCGCACTGGTACGCATCTTGTCTCCGGTTTCGATATTATCCTTAACGAGAATCGGTATGCCATGAAAAGGTCCTCTACTCCCCTTGCGCTGACGTTCTATATCAAGTGCTTCTGCGATGAAAATGGCATCGGGGTTAATTTCCATGATGGAATTTATGTGAGGGCCATCCTGATCATATTTTGCGATACGTGATAAGTAGCAAAACACTAATTCTTTTGAAGTAAATTCACCTTGTTCCATCGCGTTTTGTAATTCATATATACTTGCTTCTTCTATATTTAAATTCATCAGATTAAAGGGAGACTTCATATTCAAATCACGCCCCATCAGAAGTATTATATTGTTTATTGCATTCAATAATACCACGATGGATAGACAATATGACCAGGATAAAACAAACATAATTAAACTATCCCACGATAAAGTTCCACAAAACTGCCCGTTAGAATGGCTACTTAGGACATATTCCTTTCATATCCCCATAGTGGTTAACGAATTGTTTCAATCCGTCGAGCGTCTCCACAAAAAAGCTTTGATCGCTTTCGATTTCAAATATTAACTCATTGCCCTCGTGTGCAAACTCCTTGAAGTAACCTTCAATGATGACCTGCCCTCGCTTGTTAAACTTAACTTCTAGCTTTAGGTTCACTTCAGAATTTATCAATGCTGCAATAGTTCCCACTCTTAATTTCTACAATTCCTCTAACATCATATCCACCAAAATGGCTTGTCATGTTCGGAAAACCAAATGCCTCTTCTATGGTGATTTGTACAAAACAGCCCTTTTTCCCTCGTACTACAAACTCATGCACTTTAACCAGCTCACTTAATTGGGATTTTCCGCTTTGTTTAACTATATTTGCTCGTTTTCACTCCGCAGCAGGCAGCAGGTCTTGAACGGAAAACTTATTGGACGTGCTGCTCCAGGGTTCCGGGAATGCCCGGTCAGGATAGATTGAGTCGAAAAAGGAGTAGCCCAGCGGATCATAGACTTTTAGCTCTTCCCGAGTATTAACTGGCCCTCTAACCCCGTCCCAGGTGCCGTCCTTGCTTTCGGCCATTACATTAAACCAGATTGTCGTTAATGTGGCGAAATACTCCTCGTAATTGGAAATCGCGTAGGTATGCGGCCAAAGTCCGCTGTCCACGGCATGCTCATAGGCGTTAACCAGTTGTCTGGCTAAAGTCTGATCCTCCAGATTATTGATCCCGATTAAATGGATCGCATGCCCGAATTCATGGGCCAGGATGGACTCATTGAGGTATCGGGTCTGAATCTCTCCATCTCTATACCGCATGATGTTTTTTTCTGACACAGAAGTCGTCGGAATTTGCGGCGTTCCACCGAAGCCTTCTACAGGACGGGTTAAAAAGTCCGCTCCGCCGCGATGCTCCGGTATATCATACGCGTCCTCCTGCAAACCGTAAATAGCCAGAGAGGCTTGCAGCTCTTCCAGCTTCCGCGCTACCTCCGGCCTTTTGCTCAACATCACCTCAATCATTGCACAGGCTTGGTCATGCACCTGATAACCGACATGTGAAGAGGATTTAATGAGAATTCCAGAAGAGGTTCTGGTAAATCTGGTGTAGTAGTTCTGCCACTTTTTTATTATACAGGGTTGGTTGACCGTTACTGCGCTGCCCTGTCCTTTTTGCCCGACAACGGTAAGCTTGACCTTGCCCAAATCATTATGCTGTATGGGATTCAGCAGGTACAGCGTTGTTCGCCGCTTGGACGCCTCATACACACATCTAGTATCCCAAGCCTCCTTATCCTCATTGGCGTAAATGGGCACATTCACCCCGTTTAGCTCAACCAAAAAAGCATTTGGATCTTGTGCAACTTCCGCCCCATCATTCCAAACCAATTCAATCCGGTGCGGATCAATAAATTGGGCCGCCGCTATGTGCAATTCACCATTCACCATTACATATGCCCCCCTCACAATAAATGGTATCGCTTTCTTTTCAATGATAGCATGATTTCTTTTTCACTACGGTAGCCCAAACCATAGGTTAAGTGGACAACGCAACACAAGTATGGCTCTCTTCATTTTTTATTGTAATGCTTGTTAAAAAATGTTTTCCTGTATTGGGTGGGAGTGATGCTCTCATATTTTTTGAACAAACGCATGAAATATTTTGAATCCTCGTAACCCACCTCCGAGGCAATTTGCACAATGCTCAAATCTGTTTCCGTTAGCAACTTTTTGGCATGCTTCAATCGAAAGGTAATGATTTGCTCGGAGATTCCGATCCCGGTATTCTCTTTGTAAATTCTCGACAGATAGCTTTTGTTGTATTTGAAATGATCAGCAATTTTATCAATCGTAACGTCATCAAAAGCATGTATCCGAATCCAGTCCTGGATCGGCTGCAGGCGGTTGCCGTTAACATTTTTCCGGGTCAGCACACTCAAGATTTCGGAGGTCAATTCATGCAAAAGGCAGCTTAAATAAGCATTCAGGTAATTATTCCGCTTCTTTTCCTGATATAAATCCAGCAGTTGATTGAACATGACATGAAATCGCCTGGAGTCGATTTTGTTGGTGTGCACGGGCAAGATAATCATGTCATCGGCATTGTTAACATTGAGCTCCTGAATAACCTCTGTCTCCGTATGGATACTCAGATTTACCGATGAAAAATGAAGCCAGTGGAATTTCATCCGACCCTCACAATATTTGATTCCCTTGTGCCGAGTATGCGGCGGAATGACCAAGATCTCACCCGATTCTATGGCGTAGGGAATATTGTTGCACTCGATGTAAAGCGTAGACTCGATGGGACTGATGATTTCATAACTGTCAATGACCCGTTCGGTGTGAATCCAGGGCTGATTGGTGATGAAAGTGCCTGCGGACAAAAATTGTGCATGCTCCGTGTATTTCTTATCAACAAAATACATGACTGTGACTCCTCTCAGCATTAGACATAGCTCCGTGAAATCCATAAGCGGGCAAGTTCAACCCGGCAATCATCCCGATAGTAGTAAATATAATCCACCTATTCTTTTTTTCAACTACTTACACTGATTTTTATTTCCTGTACCATTAATCCTGTGAAAGCGATTAAATGTCAAGGAGGAAAGTACATGTCGGTTAAATCCAGTGATCAAAAAACGGTCCAACAAGACATAGAGGCCTTGCATCTGGGGAATTTGAAAACTGTAGAGTTTGATGTTGTTTTGCCGACCGAGGGCAAGCATGGCTCCACCATTACCTGGTCCTCAAAAGATGACCGTTGGATTGACGGCTCTGGGAAAGTGCATCAGCCTGAATATGGAAAAGGGGACCGGATCGTTCCGCTAACCGCAACTTTCCAGTACGGGGAGGCAAGGATGGTTAAGGTTTTTGAGGTGAACATTCTGGAGGAAAAAAACAAAACCCAGGTTGGAAAAATCTTTCCCATACACATTGAGCAACAAGTGAATACAAGATTTTGCCTGCCCTCTGTTGTGTCTATTCAAACTGTAACCGGCGATGTCATTGGCCATCAGGTCAATTGGCTCGGGGGAGCAGAAAGACTTTATGCTGAGATCGGGGAGGAAAAAGCGGCTGGCCATCTGACGGACACGCTTTACGAGGTAACAGCGACTGTCATCGTTAAGGAGACCATCGAGAAGAAGAGTGTCAGACAAGCCTTGCTGCATGCCTTTCCGCCGAAGAAGGTCAGCCTGCTTGGGCCATCTAGATTCAAAACTGCGCAGGATCGGAGACTGGCCTTTCTGTTGAAGGTTGACGATGATCAGATGCTGTACAATTTCAGGAAGGCGGCTGGGATCGATACCCTTGGGGCCGATGAGATGATCGGCTGGGATTCACCCGACAGCTTGCTGAAGGGACACACGACTGGACACTATCTGTCGGCACTTGCTCTGTGCTATGCTTCAACGGGCAACGGGCAGATTTACGGTAAATTGACTTACCTGATTGAAGAATTAGATAAAGTTCAACTTGCCTTTGATGCAGATGACAGATACCAGTTCGGCTTTATTAGCGCGTATTCGGAGGAGCAATTTGATCTGCTGCAAAAATATGTGCGCTATCCGGCAATCTGGGCCCCTTATTACACCCTTCACAAGATTTTTGCCGGCTTGCTGGACAGCTATCATAAAGCCGGGATTCAACTGGCGCTGACCATTGCCGACAAGCTCGGCGACTGGGTGTACAACCGCTTGAGTGCACTGTCGCATGAACAATTAATCAAAATGTGGAGCATGTACATTGCGGGTGAGTTTGGGGGGATCAACGAGTCACTGGCTGAGCTCTATACGTATACTGACAAAGAAAATCATATTAAAGCGGCCAAGCTGTTTGATAATGATCGCTTGTTCTTCCCGATGGAGCAAAAAGTAGATGCCCTGGGAGCCTTGCATGCCAATCAGCATATTCCCCAGGTAGTTGGAGCAATCAAGATATTTGAGGCAACGCAAGAAAAAAAGTATTATGATATCGCCCAGTTCTTCTGGCAGTCGGTTGTAAACTCCCATATTTACTCGATCGGCGGAACCGGTGAGGGTGAGATGTTCAAGCAGCCTAACAAGATCGGCGCCCATCTGACGGAGCATACCGCCGAAACATGTGCGTCCTATAACATGTTAAAGCTCACCAAACACCTATATGCATATGAAAATGATGTGTCTTATATGGATTATTACGAAAGAACCATGTTGAATCATATTCTTGCGACAACCGACCATGAATGTCTGGGAGCAAGCACCTACTTTATGCCCACCAGCCCCGGCGGGCAAAAGGGCTATGACGAGGAGAACTCCTGCTGTCACGGTACAGGTTTGGAGGCCCATTTTAAATATACGGAAGCGGTTTACTTCGAGGATGCGGACGCTTTATATGTTAATCTCTTTGTCTCATCTGAGCTGGTGGATGCGGACAATGGACTGCATGTGGTGCAAATGGTTCCTGAAATCTTTACGGGAGAGATCACGCTGTCCATCCTGGCCTTGAAGAAAACCCGTTTAAAGATCCGCAAGCCTTACTGGCATCAAGGAGATGTCAAGGTTAAACTCAATGGTGAGCAGGTTGCTTTTACCGAAGAGAACAGTTATGTCACCTTAACCTGTGACTGGTGCAAGCAAGATAAGGTAACCATTCGGTTTTTGCCGGAGCTGCGGTTGGAATTCACTCCCGATAAGCACGACACTGCCTCCCTCGCCTTTGGTCCCTTTATTCTGGCGGCTGTATCCACCCGCAAAGACTTTTATGAGTTGCCCCTACACCAAGGAAATGTACAGGAGAAGATGGAACGAATCACTGGTACCAACCGGTTCGTCTTCAAGGAGACGCAGCTTGAATTTGCCCCTTTGGCAGAATTAAACCATGAGCAGTATCATTTGTATTTCAAAACCATTTGACAAGAATGAGATCCGTGGAGGAGTGCAGTACTGCTCCTCTTTCCTGTTATCTACAAACGATAGAGACAAAGGAGAAGGTAAAGTGAGACGAATTGAAAAGCTGTTGAGCACAATGGAGGAGGAAAACCTTCCGGCCTTATACATCAGTAATCCCAAAAATGTTCGTTATCTGTGTGGCTTTACTGGTGAAGATTCCGCTTTGCTGTTAACCCAACAGGAAGTTTTCTTCCTCACTGACGGCCGTTATGTGGAGCAAGCCGCCGAGGAATTGCCCGGCCTGCTCCAGCGTGTATGCTGGCGCAAGTCTTTAATGGATGAAGCAGCGGAAATCATCAACAAGCTAGATTTTCCGCGGGTCGGCTTTGAAGGTGCGCATTTGAGCTACAGCGATGGAGAACAGTTCAAATCCTTGGTCAAAGCGGACACGCGGGCTGTAACAGGCTGGGTGGAGAAATTCCGCGAGGTCAAGGATGAAGAAGAGCTTCGGAGTACCCTTGAAGCTGTACGTATAGCTGACAAGACCTTCATGCATATTCTCAACTACATTCGTCCGGGAGTCACCGAGCTCGATATGGCGAGAGAAATGGAATACTTCATGAAGCGGAACGGCTCGGAGAAGACGGCCTTCCCCACCATCGTGGCATCCGGTATCCGCTCCTCCTATCCCCACGGTGAGGCCAGCCATAAAGAAATCGAGCGGGGCGACATGGTGATCTTAGATTTTGGAGCAACTTACGAGGGTTACGTTTCCGACATCAGCCGAACCATTGCCGTAGGTCAGCCGGATTCACGACTTGACGATAGCTATTATCTGGTCCTGGAAGCACAAAAAGCAGGACTTCGCGCAATCCGTTCCGGAATGAAAAGCAAGGAGCTGGATTCGATCATCCGGGCTCCCTTTATCCGTGAAGGAATGAATGCCCATTTCACTCATGGCGCCGGTCACAGCATCGGATTGGACATTCATGAAGCCCCTTATATCAGCTCCCGGTCGGAGCATAAGTTTGCAGAGCATACCATTATGACGATCGAGCCGGGATTATATTTTCAGGGGGTTGGCGGAGTGCGTATCGAAGATGATATCCTTGTCAAATCAGAGGAAAGCTGTACATTAAGTAAATCACCGAAAAGCGATTTGCTTGTACTACCGTTTTATTGACAGGTTCAAACATTCCAATGCCATTCTGCTCTCTCCAATCCCGTTTATTCATATAAATTCCCGTTCGCAAGCCGGGCCAGCTTAGCTTCATCCAGCACACTCAAACGGCCCTGTCTGCGTTCAATGATGCCATCCTCAATGAACCGCCGCACAATCCGGTTCAAATGGCGGTAGCTCGTTCCGAGCAAATCCGCCGTTTCCGTAAGACTTGCTGTGCGGAGCTCCTCCACACGATGACCGCCGACGCTGTCCGCGAACATGGACATCAGATAGCTGGCAAACCGGTTCTCCACCGGGTAGAGCAGATTCAGCGCGGAGGTCTGGCCGAGCGTGTACAGCTTGTGGCTTAGCTCTCCGACCAGAAAACGCAGCAGCGCCGTGTTCTCTTCCATCTCTTTCAGCAGCAGCTTTCTGCCGGCCACCAGCAGCAGGCTGTCGCCGACAGACTCCACCTCATTTTTAACCGGATACTGCCGCAGCAGCTCCACGTCCCCAATCACGGACATCGGTCTGGCAAACCGCACCAGCATCGATTTTCCGTTGGGGAGCAGCGTGTGAATTTTGAGCTTCCCTTGGACCAGGATGAACATGCTCTCCAGCCGGTCTCCGACCGAGCAGACCGCTTCCCCGTCGCTGTACCGACGCAGCTCCATTCTTTCAATGACCTCAGTGCTGAACATCTCTTCCAGCCCGTTCTTCCCGGCCAGTGTACGGACAGCCTCAAGATCCAATATTGTGTTCATTCCGTGCTTCCTCCTTGACCTCATGCTGGCTTCAATGTACCACAATTTATAGTAGAGTATAACCCGTCCCCGATTTCAAAATAAAGTCTCTATTCCGCGAAATATTGCTCCAGGGCCTGCTGCGCCCGGTATTTGGATACATTGAAGGATGGCCATTCTTGTTCAGCAATTGTGTTGCTCTGCCACTTGTCACGCAGGTTCTGATCCAGCAGCCCATCCTCTTTCTTGCTGAATTCAATCAGCTTCGGGACCGCATCCCAGGATAGTCCGCTCAAATAGGCAGCATCCAGCTTGCCGCTGGCTTCATACCGTTCCATATTTCTGCCGGCAATGATCCCGTCCATCCCAATATAATTCATCAGCACGTACGCAAGCAGACCAAGCACAATATAACATTTGGCCAGCGGGAAGTTCACCCGGCTAATCCGCACTGCCGCAATGACCAGCAGCAAACCGAGAAAGATCATAAAGGCGTGCACGAGAAAGCGGATATAGGTGTAGCCGTAGGCTTCCTCATACAGTGCCAGACGGGAGTAGGCAGAATACAACATAACCATGGAGCACAGGACCAAGGTATAGAGCAGGACGTTAATGATCTTTTTCAGCGTTTTCTTCACTTCCCCTACGGACAGCAGCGACAAGAGCAGAATCGCAAAGTTGATGGCTGTAACCAGAATCAGCTCGAAAAATCCGCTCCGGGCATAGTCAGCATACGTGCTGCCTTCCGGCAAAACCCCATCCCATGCACCAAACAAATATGAAAACTGCACGCTGACAAATAACACATACACGGTATTGATCGACACAAGGATTGTGGTGATAATTACCGGATCAATGGAAATGGTGAAGGGTTCACGGACCGGCTCGCCGTCCAGCGGCGGCACGCTCCAGTCATAGTGTTTAGGATCAGCGAACCCTTGGGCAAAACCGAACAGTCCCATTCCGAGCAGGATGATCCATAAGATGCGGGCTAAGCCGTCACTGAATGAGATCCGCTCCAGCAGCGCCGGGACGTCCGCCAGTATCTCATGAAATACACCGTCGGCTGAAGAGAGCAGTGAGATTACAATCAGCAGCAGCGGGCAGGAGATGAGCAGTCCAATCAGCACTTTGACCAGCACCTGCTTGCGCTCCCCTTGCAGATTCCTGCCTCCTGCTTTTTGGATAATCTTAAACACCGTAGGCCAATGCCGCAGGCTCTGGGCAAAAAAGTGCTCCGCCGCAGCCCCAATCAGTGCTAACCGGCTCCAGGACGGAAGGCGATAGCTCAGCATATAGGTCATATGTAAGAAAATCAGCGCCGGAATCACCAGGAAATTCAGCCCGAAGAAAAACCAGTTTGCAAACAGTGCATACGTCAAGGAGAGCAGAAATATGGCTCCCAGCCAAACATAACTGAACCACGTGTTCTTACGCAACCTATCCTTGGCAACATAGAGCACAAAAATATAGAGCAGGCATACAAAAATCGGTACAGAAACGCCTGCCATCTGGCCGTAGAACAGATACTGATGCACGTCAGCCAGCAGAAATGCAGCAATTAATGCGTAAAGCGGCCGCATTGCTGTAACCGCATTTTCATCCTCCATGGTAAATCCCCCCATTATCTTGCTTTCTTATCCCAATTTTAGCTGATAAAATAAGAAGAAAAAGAGAAAGAAATGAGTTTATATTTCCTATTTTAAGAAAGGAACAGCCGACAATGAAACTGCACAGCCAATTTCTGAAGCTGCACTCCCATCATGGGGGGGCGGCGGAAATCATGGTCACCCTTGATGAACTGGCTTTAACTCTGGGCTGCACCCACCGCAATGCATTGCATGTTATCAATAAAATGTCGGAGCAGGGCTGGATCGTCTGGACACCCAGCCGGGGGCGGGGCCGCCGGTCCTCCCTGAAATTTCTCACGGATTCCGAGTCTATCGCCCTGCAATCCATGAAGCAGGCGATCAGCAGCAGAGATATCCGCAGCGCCATGGAGGGCATCCGCGGACATGCCCGTTCCTCCTCGCTGCAGGATTCCCTGCAGGGCTGGCTGATGTCCTACTTCGGCCATCACTCCGAGATCCGCAGCGACAAGCGGATTGACAGCTTACGGCTGCCGGTCAACCAGCAGCTCCATACCTTTGATCCGCTGTACATGAATTTATTAGCGGAGTCCTTCGTGTCCAGCCATGTGTTCGACGGGCTGGTAGGACGCGGCGGTGAACGGGACGACATCCTTCCCGGGCTCGCCCATGCCTGGGATGTAGATGACAGCCGCACCAGCTGGACATTCCATCTGCGTAAGGATGTCTTCTTCCATCATGGCAAGGTGCTGGCTGCCGAAGATGTGGTCTATTCCTTCGAACGGATGATGACTTCGTCGCACCGGATGCTGTACAACTCTATTTTCAAAGAGATTCAGGAAGTGAAAGCCCTGAACGCTACCACAGTGCGATTTCTGCTCAAGAAACCCAATGAGCTCTTCCTGCCTTTCCTGTGCACGAGCCGGGCAGCTGTCGTTCCAAGGGATCTGGAAAACCAGGGTGAGAGCAGCTTCGGGCGCAGACCGGCAGGCACCGGACCGTTCAAGGTAGCGGAGATGCATGAGGATTCCTGCGTACTGGAGGTATTCCCGTATTATTTTCAGGGCCGCGCCCATCTGGACCGGGTGGAAATTCTCTATGTACCGTGGGGGATAAGTAATTCTTCTCCGGAGACAAGCTCCGGCTTCCACATTGTTACGAATCCTTCTGTCTCTGACCCTTCGGCCTGGAGCCGGATTCATTCCGAGTCCTCTGTGCGGAAATTTGTGACCTTCAATACGAAAAAAAAGGGACCGCTAAGCGATCCCCTTCTTCGGGCAGACATTGTATCCTGTTTGAACGCGGATGTGGAGACGCATGGACCACAGCAGCCAGAGCCTCATCCGGCAGCGCTGCAAATTGCCACGATTCCGCAATATTCCGGTGATGCCGAATCCATTGCCGCAAGGCTGAAGCACCAGGGTTATGCCTGCACGGTACTGACCGTTTCCCCGGAGGAATTCAAAGGTCCGGTCCGCCTGCAAGCCGACCTGATTGTTTTCTCCCTGCTCCGTGATCAGGATGAACAGCTCCGGCTGTTCGACCTGTATCTGACGCTCGCGCAGCATATCGAGCCGCGTACCCGGGCCGATATTGAAGGCCGGCTGAGCCTCATTTCCCGCGAGCCGCATTTCCAGGCCAGAGCCGAGGGCTTCAAGATCATCGAAGACAGCCTGATCCACGATCATCAGCTGCATATCCTGTACGAAAAGCCCACCGAAACGGCTTACCTTCCCTCTGTGCGCGGCGTAACCTTCAACAGCCAGGGCTGGGTAGACCTGCGCCATCTATGGTTCCCGCCGGAGCTGTAGCTCATCTGAAGATAAAGGCTGTCAGCTCTTCTTATCAGTAGCCGTTACCGTCCGGGCCGCCGCATTCCACAGCACGTCCATATTCAGTCCTTCAGAGATGAATCGCACCGGCACCAGTATGCGGCCCCCGGCCGCTTGCGCGGGCACATCCAGTGTCACCGTTTGTCCGTTGATATAAGCGGTCTTGCTGCCGAGAATCATGGTAATCTTCGTACTTCCCTTGACAGCGGTGATTTTCTTGGAAGCCTGATCCCAGGTCACCTCAGCACCCAGCGCGCTGAATATTGCACTCACCGGTACCAGCACTCTTCCGCCCTTGCTCAGCGGAAGCTGATCCTGGAAGGTGACTGCCTTGCCGTTCAGCAGTACGGATATCCCGTTGCTGCCTGATGCCGATGAAGAAGTGCCGGTGCCGGATGCTGTTCCAGTACCTGCCGAAGTTGAGGTTGACGTGTTCGTGCCGGCCGTCGCAGCAATTTCAGGAAGCGGTGTGATCTCCAGCCCCAGCTGTTCCTGCAGGCTGGCCAGCCGGCACCGATTTGAGCGTCAAATTGCCTTTGGTGGAGAATCCGACATTCTTAAGCACTGTACCGTTCACATCAACGGTTACACTTTTGTATTCCTTTTCCAGCGGACTTGCCAATATGCTCTGCCAATCCTCATCATCAATAGTAACCTTTACATTGATGACCTTGTCCGGCGTGAACAGGGATTCATAAGCTTTCGCAACCCCCGCATCCGCAGCATAGGCCGCTGAAGGGTTTCCGGCAATCCCGCCTACCGGTACTCCTAGCGCAACTGTCAAAGACAGTGACGTCAGCATGAACTTCCTGAACACGTTTTTCATTCTCAAAATGTGTACTCCTCCTCTAAAACCAGATTTATATTTCGGCAACTGCCCACGGGCATTGTAAAATATAAACCTGAAGGAGGACTGAAAATGAAATTACGCCCTGCCCGGCAGGCTGTCCGCTAACCCTTTGCCGATCACATTGGCGGAAGGCGGCTGCTTCCCAAGCTCTCTGGCCCAGACGGAGAGCTGCCCGGTATGATGAATTTCATGAGCGATAACATGGCGCATAATTTCGCCCCAGGCATCGGTAACCACCGAGCCGTCACTGCGCTCATCTACAAAAACATTCCGCTCCAGACCTTCATGCCAGGCCAGCACAAAGTCTTCCACCTCGGGACGAAACTTTGCATCCAGCTCCCGTACCTTTTGCAGGCTGCTGTACCAGGCGAAATCCTCCTGAAAATCCGGTTTGCCCTCCATCACCATGATCCAGCTCCACTCTACATCGGCAATATGAAACAGCGTCTTCAATATCCCGCCAACGCCGCCTGTACGCGGCTTCAGCAGTTCCTCTTCCGGTATCTCCTCACACCACTTGTACCACTGCTCGCGAACCACCCAGTTATAACGGAAAAATGTCTCCATCCAACCCCTCCAATAATGTTAAATTCATCACACTTGCAGACAGTTTAACATATAGCAGAACCGGCATGGCATGGAAAAAATAATTATACTTGTCATACAGCTTCTTCCAGGTAAAAAGTATATAATTATAGAATATTTTATATTGAGGAGTGAATCCGTTGCTTTTGGTTTTTGTAATCTGTCCTATAATCGTTATAGTCACTTCAATTGTTGGTTTTATGTTGATTAGAAGATGGTTCGTAATGCCGTTATTAACTTTTATTGTTTTCACAGCACTAACTTTTACCGTCTTCAATGAGTCCTTTTTCATTTGGGCGATAGTTTATGCAATATTATCAGTCATCGTAGGTTTAATGATGAAGTCAGCAAAAAAGTAAAAATCAACAAACGAAATGATTAACGGCCCCATATTGGAGTCGTTTTTCTATGCCTAAGCGAAAAAAAGCCAGCCTCTGCAGGCTGGCGGGATATTCTTAATTCTTCTTTCGCTTCTTGCGGTTTTCCCAAAGAGTATCTGTGATGTCATCAAAGATAAATTCGAAAAATGCCCACACAGCCCTCCCTCCCTCATGTTAATGTGAGCTTAGATGCTTGCGGTACCCTTCTACCTTTTCATCCCGGTAGCCCATAGACTCATAGAAGACATGCGCTTCCTTACGCTGCTCACCGGAAACGAGGATAATGTAATAGCAGTTTCTCTCGTGGGCGGCTTGCTCAATGGCAGTCATAAGCTTTTTGCCGAGACCCTGGCGTCTGGCGCGGGAGGATACAACTACATTCTCGATCACCATAAACGGCCGGCAGTCTCCGACGAGATCCTGGCATTCGATCCCCATCAAGGAGCCGAGCAGTTCCCCGTCCACGTATGCGCCCAGCAAGATGTACCGGCTATCTGCCTTTATCCTGTTAAAAGCTTCTGCCAGCTTCACTTGATCCGTTCGATGGCTTATCAATTCACTGTACAGCTCATTTAATGCCTCAAGAGCATCCGCTTCAATTTCCTTAATGGTGACCATTTTGTGCATCCCGCTTTCATTTAAATTTCTATCTTCTCATATGTATAAAGCTGCCCATTTCGCGGATGTCCCATCCGCTTCCCTTGATAGGATCTGCGCCGCAGTTCCCGCTCCAGCTGCTTCATAAAAGCGCCATGCGTGACGATCAGCACACCAGAGCGCTGCGGTACTGACTCCAGAAGATCGACAGCCGCTTTCACGCGCTGACTGGTTGTCCGCCTGCTCTCTGGCTGAGAGCGGTGACCGAATACCCAGGACAGACGTCCGAGAGCCAGCCACCAGGGTACCGGCAGCCTGGGACCCGATACGCTAACCGCAGCCACTTCAATTTCTCTCAGCTGCTCCGTGAATGTAATGCTGCCTGAGTAGATGCTGCGGGCCGTGTCCACCGCTCTGGGCAGATCGCTGCACAGGCAATGATCCCACAGTTCTGCAGGCTGCTTCCACTCCCCGGTCCGGATATCCGCTGCATCATACAATCTCACCCATTCATTGAACTGACGGCCGTTCACCCAGCCCTGCAGCGGCGGACGCTCTACTTTGAAATGTCTGACCAATCCGAATTTCACCGTCTACCACCCGCCTGAATCGACGGTATCGACTTCAATTCCTTTTCCAGCTGTCAGATGAAGGTTCGCATTGCCCTTGCCTTTGTTTCCGACAATCTTAATCCGGCTGTTTCCTTTGATAAGCGGCAGTTCCACCGAACCTTCAGCGCTGCCTTCGGCAATGACTACGGTTTCCTCTTCAGGAGTTATGAGTACGACTTTAAACTTTCCTTTGGTGATATCCTGCTCAAACTCGATGCCAAGCTTACCTTCCTCCGCTGCCTCAATGCTCCACAAAGTATCCGATCCATAGAATCCGGTAAAGTTAAGCTCGGCATCCTGTGCAGTCACTTCACCTATACGATCCTTGTAAGTAAGGCTGTCTCCGCTCTGTACGATCACCTTGTTGTTGCCATACACATCCTTCTGTTTCTGGTCGACACCGCAGCCGGCAAACACCACAGCAGCCAGAACCACACTAAGACAACAAGCAATCCCCCGGTTGTACATCTTATACACTCCCCATGATTACATTCAACTTTTGATTTTCACATCACAACTTGATCCTACAAACAGTCATCCCTTAACCCGCAGCTCAAACCGCTCCTTCTTGCCACGCTCTTTCTCTCCTTATCATTGACTGGACAGATGGCTCAGCACAGCCTCTACACGTTGATCTACCGACATTTCCCCTGTTAACCGCAGTACCGGACAGCCCAGCTCAGACATCCATTCCTCATGCAGTGTTCTGCTTCTGACCTCCACACCTGCCGTATCATATAAAGCGGCCCATTCCAAAAAAAACTGCACATCTGTAAATTTGCTCCCACCCGGCAGACTTTCCTTCCCATACCGCTCATATTCTCTTGCCTTTAAGCGCTCCAGCCGGAGCTCCGGTGGAATCCACAGAAAGATTACCAGGTCAAAATAAGCGCGAAGTTCATCTCCCCAGCCACAGACAGCTCCGGAAAGTATCCATGGTCCGGCATGATCCAAGTCCCGCTTGATTGCAGCCAGTCTCTGCGTATTGTCACTCTGCTTCGTGAATTTGTGCTCCCAGAAATAGTCGTCGCTATCCAGATGCACATGCGGCAGCTTCTCTGCCAGCGCCTGGCCGAGCGTGGTTGTGCCGGATCCGGAAGCCCCCATAATATGTATCCTGCTGAACATGGCTCCTCCTGAACATGTAATGATTATTTATAATTGTATAATTTTTCACATAAAAGATACAGCGGCACATTTCACTCCCCGGCGGCAACTATTGAAGCGGACGCAAAGCAAATAACCCGCGAGACCGTTGTGGCCGCAGGTTTTCCGCTTGCTCTTTGGTGACCTCAGTCCGAAATATCCGGAGGAATACGGCGCGCCGTACGGGTAGCGATAGCTGCCTTGATCACTGCCAGCCGTACCTGCTCCACCACTTTCTCATTAAAAATACTCGGAATGATATATTGCTCATTCCGCTCATCCTCCTGTACAACCGAAGCAATGGCCTGTGCTGCAGCCAGCTTCATCTCCAGATTCACCTCTCTTGCCCTGCAATCCAGCGCTCCGCGGAAAATTCCCGGAAAACAGAGCACATTGTTAATCTGGTTCGGATAATCGCTTCTTCCGGTCGCCAGTACACGGGCATACGGTTCTGCCAGTTCAGGCTCGATCTCCGGATTGGGATTGGCCATAGCAAAGACGATGTTGTCCTTGGCCATGCTCTGCAGGTGGCTGACGTTCAGAATGCCCCCGCTGGATACGCCGATAAACACATCCGCCCCCTGGAGCGCCTCCGTCAATCCGCCGCTTAAACCCTCAGGATTGGTGTTATCCGCCAGCCAGCGCCATTCGGCATTCCCGTAAGCTTGCTCTCTGCTGAGAATCCCCTGCCGGTCAACGGCATATATGCTGCGGGCTCCCGCTGCCAGCAGCAGGCGGCAGATGGAGACGCCGGCTGCTCCGATGCCGACCACGACAATTCTGCAGGAAGCGATTTGCTTGTCCACCACTTTCAAGGCATTTAACAGTCCTGCCAAAGCAACAACTGCCGTGCCATGCTGATCGTCATGAAACACGGGGATATCCAGCTCGGCGGAGAGGCGCCGTTCAATTTCGAAGCAGCGGGGTGAGCTGATATCCTCCAGGTTGATGCCGCCGAAACCAGCAGAAACCGCTTTCACAATCGCGATGATTTCCTCCGGATCCTTGGTGTCCAGGCATAAGGGAAACGCATCGATATCTGCCAGTTGCTTAAAGAGCATCGCCTTGCCCTCCATGACCGGCATCGCCGCCTGCGGTCCGATATCACCGAGGCCAAGTACCGCAGTTCCGTCGGTAACGACGGCAACCGTGTTTCTTTTCATCGTAAGCGAATAGGCTTTACCCGGATCCTCGGCAATCGCCATGCAGACACGGGCAACACCAGGTGTATACACCAGTGACAGATCCTCCCGGTTTTTGATCGGCATTTTGGGTGTGATCTCAATCTTCCCGCCAAGGTGGGCCAGAAACGTCCGGTCGGATACATTAATAACCTTAATCCCCGGCATGTTCGACAATATCATAATAATCTCCTTATTGCCTGCATCCTGGACGTTTACGGTAATATCTCTTGTCGTCACATCCTTACCTGCACGGATGACGTCAATGGCCACAATATCCCCGCCCGCTGAAGCAAGCGCTGAAGCAACATCACCAAAAGATGCAACCGATTTACGGATTTCCAGACGGATAATCATCGTTGTCGCAATGGACATAGAGTAAGCCTCCTTCTCAAAGCGTTCTATGACCAATATACTACAGTTCACAGAATGTACAAAAGAAATTTTCCGTGGAACTTTTGGTCCCACGTTCACAATGTACGTGCCAATCATTTACTTCACAAGGGTTCAGTCACTCAGCACCTTTATAATTGCTGTATAACAGGATTCTTTGAAAGTGGCATGCAGGTCATCGTCATCGGTCATCAGCCACTGGATCAGACAACCATCGATTATTGCACGGATCACCGGCGAGGTCTTGTCCGGGGTCAGCTCCCTGGAGAATACCCCTTCCTCCTGGCCCAGGTTCAGCACTTCGGTGCTGATGGCTGCACAGCTGTCATAGAAGCGCTGGTTGATTTCCCGGTACACGGGAATCCGGCTCGCCCGGGCCAGGAAATCGAGGTACACCCGGTAAAATGAACGGTTTTGGGCCGGACCGGCAAACGCCGAATCAATATAGGCGGCAAGCTTGCCCGTTGCCGTATGCTGCTCCTGCACCGCCGCCTGCTCTTTCGCCGATATTTTACCTGTCAGCCATGCCAGCAGTTCAACCAGCACAGCCTCCTTATTCTCGAAATAGTAATGCACGACCCCTTTGCTGACTTCGGCATGATCTGCGATGGTCTGCAAGGTCACGGAATCATAGCCGCTTTCTGTCAATGCCTGAAAGGCTGCATACAGAATCTGCTTGCGTTTCTCTTCGGATTTCTTGTAGCGTACCATTGGACCTCCACGATTAGACTGTTATGTACTTAATATCATAGCACTAAAAAAGTTGACCGGTCAGAATAAATATTATATAACTGACTTACCTATCACAGATCGTAGAAGAACAGGAGCGAAAACTCATGCCTGAAACATTTCAAGCTTTGGTTGTGGACAAAACAGACACGTTTAAGGTAGCTGTACAACCGGTGACACTTGGGGAATTGCCTGCCGGTGAGGTGCTGATCAAGGTATCCTACTCCAGCGTGAATTATAAGGACGGCTTAGCCAGCATTCCGAATGGAAACATTCTCCGCAATTATCCCTTCATCCCGGGCATTGATCTGTCCGGAATCGTTGTATCTTCAGCAGACAGCCGGTTCCGGGAAGGACAATCCGTCATTGCCACCAGCTATGGCATCGGCGTATCCCATTTCGGCGGCTTCAGTGAGTATGCCCGGATTCCTGCCGAATGGGTCCTTCCGCTGCCGGAAGGTCTTTCCCTGCGCGAAGCGATGATCTATGGCACCGCCGGATTAACGGCTGCCTTGTCGATTCAAGCGCTGGAGGATAACGGAGCAGCGCCGGACAAAGGCAAGCTGCTGGTAACCGGCGCAACCGGCGGTGTCGGCGGAACAGCCGTAGCGATGCTGGCCCACAAAGGATACACGGTCACAGCCAGCACCGGCAGAACGGAAGAAGCCGGTTATCTGCAGACCCTGGGTGCAGCCGAGGTCATCTCCCGCGGAGACGTCGGCGATGGTACAGGCAAGCCGCTTGACAAGCAGCTGTGGCAGGCTGCTGTTGATTCCGTAGGCGGCGGCCCGCTAGCGGCGGTAATCAGCAAGATCACCTACGGCGGCGCCGTTGCCGCAAGCGGCTTAACTGCAGGAACGGCAGTCCCGACGACCGTGATGCCTTTTATCCTGCGCGGTGTAAGCCTGCTTGGCATTGATTCCGTCTCTTGCCCTATGGAGAAGCGGCTGAAGATTTGGCAGCGTATGGCAAGTGATTTGAAGCCTGCGGTACTGGAGGAACTGGTCGACCGGGAGATCGCCTTGAGTGAGCTGCCCGCTGCATTGGAAGACATCCTTAAATCGAATACCAGAGGCCGGGTACTTGTCCGCCTCTCCTAGTCCTAATACAACAGCAGCCACCCGGGAAATCATGCCCGGGTGGCTGTTTAAGTTTAAGCATAAAGAAACTGTCTACTCTGTGATCAATTCATAAGCCGTAATCCGTTTGATCCGATGGGAGACCAGCATGGATATGAGGTAAGAGAACAAGATAAGGCCTATACTGAGTCCTATGATCATCGGGGCCTGTATAGTAAAGTTCACCTGTGCGATTCCCGCACTGGACAGCAGCATTTCGAGCATGGAATTGGTATAAAGACCGCCAAGGCAGGCGCCGATGAGAACGCCCACCGTTACTACAGGGAGAAAGCTCATAGCTATTTGCGATCTCAATTGGAATGTCGTGTAACCTAAGGCACGCATTATGCCCAGCTCCCGCTTCCGTTTCAGGATGCCTGTCTGAATTACCAGGTAGAGAATTAAACTAACAGTTAGTACAGTAATTGCCAAAATCACAACCATAAGGGTGAAAATGGCTGATATATACACTTTCATCGAATCTGCAATGGATTTTTCGGCATTGGTTACAGACTGAAGCATATCCGGATATTGTGATTTCACAGCTTCAATAAACTCCGGAGAGGTAGTGCCATCCAGATAGACGTTAATAGACATCGCCTGTTGGCCAGGCATCAGCCGCTGCACACCTTCAAGCGCCAGAGATGCATCTGTGCTTAAGGATTGGCTCAGGCCGGTGATCAGAAATGGTTCGGACACTTTGCCCAAATCA
Source organism: Paenibacillus paludis (assembly GCF_042610515.1). Lineage (NCBI taxonomy): Bacteria > Bacillati > Bacillota > Bacilli > Caryophanales > Paenibacillaceae > Paenibacillus > Paenibacillus paludis. The sequence continues at coordinate 260,397 of NZ_JBGJZP010000009.1, read as the reverse complement.
ACATTTATCGTATCACCGATACTTTTGCCCAGTAGCCTGGACAAAGTGCTGGTAATCACAATTTCGTTATCATATTTCGGATGGCGGCCTTTCACCACTGTGTTATTGTCCATCTGCGCATAATCATCGGAGAAATCAGACGACACCTGACGACCGTTGATCGTTACCGTGAGGTAATCCTGAAAGACCGCTTTTTCGACGCCGTTCATCCCTTTAATCTCCTTCAGCAGCCGTTCACTGTCCTGCCCCTGCTGAACTTGAATGCCCACATTGGGTGTTTCGGCACCGGTCATTTGAAAGAAGGCCGTTTTATCCTCGGCAATATTATAGTAGAACACAGCCGAGAAGACGGATGCAAACGTAATCGCCGTTATAATACAGCCAATTAACAGGTTCTGCCGGCTATTGGCAAGCATTGTTTTGCAGGCCAGCAGAAATTGCAGACCTCCCTTGGCCTTATGCAGTGGAAGGTGATTGCGCTTGAAATTATGCGTCACAATCCCGCCCCGCAGCGCCGCAACCGGCTGCAGTCTGCGTACACGCCAGGCTGAACCCATCGCCACTGCCCACACAAGCACCATAAGGATAGCAATACTGAGCAACGAGTTGCCTAATGGGGTTCCGCCAGGCCAACGCAGACCCGTCAGCATGGCGATGATGCCTCCGAACGCTTGAACCGCAGCGTAGGAAAGCGCTACACCGGCAACACTCCCGGCAAGACCGGTCAGCGTAAATTGCAGAGCAAAGGAGGATGAAATCTGCCGGCTCGTATATCCCAGTGCCTTGAGCACACCGATGTTAACTATTCCCTCTTCGATGCTGTCCGCAATGCGAAACTTGATAACAATCAGCGACACCACTACAATAATGGCTGCAAAAACAATCAGAATCATCGCGACAATATTGATTGTGAGTGTCGAGCTTTTGGCTTGTCCGATATCACCGCTCCAGAAATTGATATCGTTCGAGTCGTTAAGCTCCGGAAACTCGGCGCTGTAATCTCTCAAGAATGATGCCGACTGGCTGCTGTCCTTGAACACTGCCGACTGGAGGATCCCCTCTGCATCAGCTCCCAGCTTGTGTTGAAGCTCACGATAGGTGGTGTCCGGCAAATAAAATTTCATCAGGGCCAGATTTGGCTTGCCCATCAGGGTAGACTCGAAAAATCCGGTGATCTTGTAGCTGTAAGTCACATTCTGATAGGTAAGACTGAACGAATCACCCAACTGGTAGCCTCCGCTGGCTTTCAAAGAATATGGGGCTAAAATCCCAGTTTCATCATTTGCCGGTATAGACTCGACCAACTTAAGCGGTGCGATGTTGCGGTTGTTATCTGCATTCAGAAGTGCGATACGCAGACTGAAATCATTATCGGTGTCTTTATCGTAGCGGAAAGCAGCCTTGGGGATGAGGATAATCCGTTCCGTTTCCTGTTCCTTTACCCCTTCATAGGATTTAATATAATCCTCAGTGGAGGGCTTAAAATGAGAGGCTGACATCGTAATCACTGCATGCGCATCATGCAGCTCATCGGCCTTCTTCTCATAGAACCTTCCCATTGAGGAGACAATCGTGATACCGATATTGAGCAGTAAGGAAGCCGTCAAAATCAGGATGAACAGGGAGAAGGCTGCTCCTTTTCTTTTTTTGATATTGGCCCAGGAGAGGTTGAGAACGTTCATCTTACCACCCCATTTCAGCAAGAAAGGCATCCAGCTTGTCATGCCTTGCCTGATGCTGCCCTTCGTCATAAGCATCCAGCCGAAGATCACCGCAAATCATTCCGTCGCGCAGGTACAGGATCCGGTTGCCGCGTAAAGCCGTTTTGAAATCATGGGTCACCATAACAATGCTTTGTCCGCTCCGGTTGATCCGGGTCATGATATCAAGCACATTGGTGCTTGATGCGGAATTCAGCGCTCCCGTAGGCTCGTCCGCAAATACGATCTTGGGATCATTGATCAGCGCACGCACAATTCCGGCCCGCTGGGCTTCACCGCCGGACAGCTGCGAAGGAAACTTGCCCCATGTGGGCTCCTCCAGCCCTACCTGGCTAAGCAATTGCTTCGCTTTAGCGGTCAGCTCCCGCTTATTCCGGCTCACCAGCAGAGCGCTCGCAAGCATGTTGTCGAGCACACTCATGTTATCCAGCAGATAGATTTGCTGGAAGACAAATCCGCAATGGTTCCTGCGGAAAATGGCAAGCTGGTCATTGCTCAGCTTGGCAATGTTGGCGTTCGCGAAATGAACTTCACCGAGCGACGGTCTGTCCATACCGGACAGGGCATACAGCAGTGTCGATTTGCCCGAACCCGAACTGCCCATGATAATCGTGAAATCCCCTTCCATCAGGCTGATATCCAAATTTTTCAGCACATGCTGCTGTACTCCGCCGGAAGAGAAGCTTTTACATAATTTTTCGGTTCTGAGAATTGTATTCTGCATGAATGGATCATCCTTTGTTCATTAGTTGCTTGCAGATCTATCATACACAATCAATTCTTAATCCTTCTTTGCCGGAACCTTAACCATTCCTTAATTCGTTTACACGAGCTTTAATCGCAGGCTTACCGTAAAGCCGCCATCACGATTGCTGCATTCAATCTCCCCTTGCATGCCCTGCATCAGGTATTTGGAGATATAAAGACCGAGTCCCGCTCCGGCCTGACCGGTAATATTTTGTCCCCGGTAGAATTTGTTGAACAGCAGCGGCAGCTCATCCGGGTCAACACCTTTGCCGTAATCCATAATATCGATTTGTAAATAACCGGAGGTTAGGTAAGTAACAACGGTTACCGCAGTATTTGCATATTTATAGGAGTTGCTAAGGATGTTGTCGAAAACCTGCTGTAGTCGCAGCGCATCCGCATAAATCATGCACTCCGGGATCGGGTCGTGAAATATCCGGTTATCCAGGTCGGCATTTTGCAGAATATCATCCAGGATACTGCTGTATTCCTCAGTTCCTTTAACCTTTAATTCCTGCAGCTCCTCCAGCGTCGCATGAAACATATCCGTTATCATAAGATCTATCTGCTCGGCTTTGGCATTAATCATGTTCAGCTGCCGTATGTCCTTCGCATCCATTGCGCGAAGCAGCATCAGTTCGCTGACCGCCTTAATCGAAGCAACAGGGGTTTTTATATCATGACTGAGGCTAGCCACCAGCTCTTTTTTGCTGCGGTTGGCTTCATATTCGCTTTTCCGGGCCGCAGCGAGCTGTTCACGCATAATGTCAAAGCTTTCGGTAAAAACGCCGAACGGATTATTTTTGTTCATGTTGAGCGGAACTTCCAAATTCCCCCGGGCCACATTCCGTGCGAAACCCTGCAGTTTCTTGAAGGGTGAGATAAAGGCCCGCTGCAAATAAAAAACATAAAGCCCGCCCAATACCAGCATCATGAAAAAACTGACCGTGATGACCGTCGCCAGCTGGTGCTTGTTCTGCTTGAGCTTTGCGCTGTAGTCCTCCCGGATAATGAGCTTGCCTGCCGTCACTCCCTGCACCGTTACGTCAAGGATTGCATCCCTGTTGCGGATGGCTTCATTCAGCCCCGTGAACATTCCATCCGCCGTTTGGTAGCGCAATAAGCCCTCTTGATCCAATACAGCGAATTGCTGCGTGACGCCGCTGTAATCGCCTTGCTCAATCCGCTCCCAGTTCTTCTCTACGGTCTTCAGCACATCGTTGGCCATAACCATATCCAGCCTCATGTCAATGCCTTCCGGGATGATGGACAGCGAAAAAACAACTCCTGCAATAAAAACAGCGAGCATTGTCAGGAGCACTCCCCTGGACCTCATCGCGGACTATCCTCCAGCACATAGCCCTTTCCCCACACGGTCTTAATATATTGCGGACTGTTGGGATCATATTCGATCTTTTCACGCAGGTGGCGGATATGCACATTCAGCGTTCCATCACCGGTAAACGAATCTTCCCACACTTTGGCGAATAGTTCTTCCTTCGGCACCACCCGGTTCTTATGCTGTGCCAAATAACAGAGCAGCTTGTACTCCATGGTTTTGAAACGGATCTCCTCTCCGTTTACGAGAACACGGGAGAGCTGGGTATCAATCCGCACCTGACCAAACTCCAGCTGTTCCGCTTGATCCTTGTTACCGTACCGCTTCAGCACAGCCTTTACTTTTGCCAGCAGCACACTGAGTGTATAGGGCTTATGGATGTAATCGTCTCCGCCAATATTAAGCGCAATCAGAATATCATCGTCGCTGGAACGGGCACTTATGAACAGAATCGGGATCTGCAATGTCCCTCTTAGTTTTTTGCACAGATCAAAACCCGAGCTTTCACCCAGGTTAATATCCAGTAGAATAAGTGACGGTTCATGCTCCTGCACAAACCGCTCACATTCTGCCGCACTGGTTACATAAGCGGTCCGAACCTCAAACATATTTAGATACTCACAGGTAGTTTCCGCCAGCACGGCCTCGTCGTCGACAATTAAGACATCATATCTCATTTTGCATAATCTCCATCTATCGTTAAAATTTACAAACCTATAATACTCTCTCTACGATACCATGAATATAGAGTCAAAATAAATAAACCCGTCAATTCGACGGGTTCAGGATAGCGCTGAGGCTTCACTTGGTGATGGACATGAGATAAGTTTACAGATTCTCCGGAGGGTTCACCATATTCTGATAAACCGGATAGGCCTGGGCATAAGGCTGCTGGTGATACTGCTGAACATAAGGCTGGCCATAATAGCCGGGATTGGCGTATGGCTGGTACCCGAAGGAGTGCGCTTGCGGGGCATGCGGAACATGCATAGGCATGTGAGGAGCCATATTGGGGGCTGCGATATTTTCACCTGCCATCTTTGATGGTTCACAGCAGTCCGCGGGCGGTCCGATAAAGGTACCCGGTTGAAGCGGAGCCAGTGCATCCTTCACTTTAGCTTCGTTAAGACAGTAAGTATGGGCAAGTACATTCGCCGGCGTGAGACTCAGAATGTCCGAACCCAGAATCACTTCCGGGACAGGTGCATTAAAGATAGCCAGCAGATGGGTACAATCCATCGTTGCGACCTCATAATGCCACCACCCCTGCGGCACATTCGCCACTTGACCGGGGCAGATCGGGAAATGCAGCAGCTCATTCGTAAAGGGATTGATTATGGAAACCACTGCCGCACCGGAGATGCAATAGACCAGCTCCGCAGCATTTTGATGATAATGCGGTTCGACGACATTGGATTTGCTGAGGAAAATATCAAGCAGAGACGTGTTATCCAGGGTGTTCAATTCCTTAATTGACAAGGTATTGATATAGTTGTTGGCATCCTTCTTAAACGTTGTATTGCTGTTTACATCAAAAGAAAACTGTGTATTGGGAGACTTGTAATCCATGTATGACGTCACTTTGCAATCCTTCCCTTCTGCTGACCGTTTTTTATTCGTTCTGCAGTAGGATATGTATCCGCCCAGGCCCAGGTGACGACTTTCTCACTCCAAGCCCAGGAATAAAATTACCCCATGGATACAGCTTATTAATTTTCCGCAAAGATGCTGCGACCTTATTCACCGGCGATAATAGTCCGGTTTCTGCCTCTATTCTTGGCTGCATATAACGCCCGGTCCGCCTGTCCAAGCAGTTCTTCCAGCGAAACGCCGTGAGTGGGATAATGGGCAATGCCCTGTGAGGAAGTTACCCGCATAGCCAGAGGAACATCGCTTTTCTCCAATGTCTTGCGGATTCTTTCGGCGACGATATAAGCATCTTCAGCCTTTGTCCTTGGAAGCAGCACTACAAACTCTTCTCCGCCGAAACGGCAGCATACATCTCCTGGACGGACACTGGCGCTGATAATTCCGGCTACCTGGCGCAGCACCTCATCACCAGTCAAATGGCCATACGTATCATTCACAAATTTGAACTTGTCCACATCCAGGACGATCAGGGAAAAAGGCATTCGCGCGGCGATCCACTGATTCATACTGATTTCCAGTGATCTGCGGTTCACAAGCCCTGTCAGCAGATCGGTCATCGCCTCCTGGGCCAGTTGATCATTCTGCTTCTGGATATCTTTCCAGGCCATAACGACTGCTTGGGTCAGCAGATCCGCTTCCCGGTTCCAATGAGGTTTCAGTTCAGGCACCTTCATATTGTCTTTGCCGATCCTGTTCACCAGGTCAGCTAGAAACACGAATGGCTTGGCCAACTGGTGGGCCAGCAGAAAAACAAAAATCAGCAAAATTACAAAAGGAATAAGCGTATAAGTAAGAATCTTGCGCATATGGGCCATTAATTGTTCCTGAATGAAATCTACTGGTGAAACGACGACAATTCCCCAGCCATTCGCCGGAACGGCGGAAAAGCCGGCTAGCATGGACTGCCCCTTTACGTTTAGAGCCTCCATTTGTCCGCTTTCACCTTTCATCAGCTTCTGTACCACCTTATTAGCGCTAACATCTTCGTTCATCCGCTCTTTATCGGGATGGAACAGCACATGCCCTTCAGAGCTGACGATGTAGTAATAAGAGCCGGAATCATCTATGTTATTATTCCCGAAAATCATATTGAGGATATTAAAGTCCTGCAGATAGACGGTGCCTCCGAGCACTCCAAGATATCCCTTATCTTCGCTGTACAGCGGCTCACTCATAAAGAAAAGCATTCTTCCCGTTGAGGTGGTGGTGTACGGTGCGGATAAATATGAGTTTTTTAACCGCAGCGCTTCCTTGACTGGAGGAGATACTATCGGTTGCCCGACGATCCCCAGCGATGCAGGTGAATTGTTAAGAACCACGCCGTCAGCGTTTATCAGAATTATCGAATTAAAATAGTTGCTGCTGTTGCGCATTAGCTCCAAATAGCGGTCAATTGCACCAGGCTGTGGTGTCTCAAGCTTGGAAATCTGATCTGCGCTATACAGCAGGCTGCTGCGCATTGAAAGAAATAGTGAATCTACTGTTTTGCTCATTCTCTCGGCATTGGACAGATTCAGATTAAGTGTAGTTTCCATCAGTGATTTTTTCTTAGATTCATATGAACCGATGAGCAAAATCGTTGTTGTGAGCAGAAACACGAGTGTTACCAGGGCAATAAGCAGCCAAGTCAGACTAAGCTTCTTTTTGAACCGGGCATCTGCTCCCCGTGGTAAAGGCATTCCTAAACCTCCTTGTATTCGCGAGCCTATTTGTACTAATTATAAACGATTGCGAAACAGAGTCTACCTGCATATTTTTTCCCATTTTCTGCACCTGCCGGCACATCTTTTGCCCGCCTACAGGGTATCCTTCTCATTGTGGGATGTATAAAACAACAGCAGGAGGTAAACGAAAATAATGTGGATAAAAAACAAACTCACCTTAAGCCTGACTGCGGTATTCCTGATCCTGCTGGCACTTCAGCCGCTGTTGGCCGGACAAGCTGATGCTGCTGCTGTAACAGGCAAGCCTGAAGCCAAGCAAAGTCTTACCTTCGTACTTGTGCACGGGGCATGGGTGGATGCCAGCTTCTGGGATGAGACGGCAGCAGAACTGCGCAAAATGGGACATACCGTATATACGCCGGAATATGCCGGTCATGGCGGGGACAAGAATACGCAGGTTACTCATGAACAAGTAACAAAGTCAGTGGCAGATTTCATCAAGCAGAAAGATTTGCATGAGATAATCCTGCTTGGGCATAGCTTTGGGGGCTCTGTGATCCAGAAAACCGCCGAGCAGGTTCCGGACCGGATTAAGCGGCTCGTATTTTTTGACGCCTTTGTGCCTCTGGACGGACAAAGCGTTGCGGACCAGTTCCCCGCTCCCGTTCAGGAGCTGTTCGGAAATCTGCTGAAAACATCAGGCAACAATACGATTATGCTGCCCTTTAGCCTGTTCCGCGACGTCTTCGTCAATACAGCCACATTTGAGCAGGCACAATCCCTATACCGGAAGGTTATTCCCGAGCCGGCAGGTCCGGCATTTCAGAAGCTTGATCTTAAGAAGTTCTACAGCTTACAGCTGCCTAAAAGTTATCTGTTCCTGACAGAAGATGCTGTGCTGCCTCAAGGGGCTTCCGGCTGGCATCCCGGCCAGTCCAGCCATTTGGGAATGTTCCGCTACATTGAAGGGACCGGCGATCATATGACAACCGTTCACACGAATCCTCGGCAAATTGCCGATAAAATCGTTCAAGCCAGCCGGGACTAAGACATCCGCGGCCGGACAAAATTAAAGAGCAGGCGGCGGGACGTTTTCCCCGACCACTTGCTCTTTTTAATTAGGGGCGATTACCAGCCGCTTCGAAGTACCAATGAGCTGATTTGAGCGGTATGATGACGGTTATGCCATACATATCTTTGGACTGCCGCATCCAGCGTCATTGTCCCGAGTCCCAGGCTTACAAAGGTTCGATCATAGTCCGCTTCGTTCATTGCATCCAGCAAAAGTGCAAATCTCCCGTTGAGGTGCTTCAGCAGCTGAAGAGAAGATTCAGTGGGTTCCTCCAGGTAATCGCTTTGTTCCGCCCATAAATCCTGCCGGTACGAAGGTATCTCGGGGGCATCCTCAGTCAATCCCCGCTTAAAACGCAGATAGGCATACATATTCGTATCTGCCAGATGATGCACCACTTGCCGTACGCTCCAGCCGCCTGGCCGGTAGGGTGTGTTCAGCTGCTCCAGTGTCAGCAGCTCTACTGCTTTGCTTAAGACATCCGCCAGCTGCCGGATATCTTGAACCGACTGATTCCGTGCTTCGCCTGTCCGGCATTCTGCCGCTTCGAACCTTCCGATAGGGTAGCGCAAACGGTCCAGTTCCTGATCTGCTGATGTATAGTTCTCCATAATAAAGTCCATCTCCTTCCGGAACTGCCTCTCCTTGACGTGCATAAATCGCGCAGCCTTATAGCAACTCGTAAAACTCATCCAAATTCTTCACCATATAATCCGGCTGCACCTCATGGTTCCAGACCTCCTGATTCCGGTTAAGCCAGCAGGCCTTAATGCCTGCTCTTGCCGCTCCCAGCACATCTGAAACAGAATCACCTATATGGATAATCTGTCCGGGTTCTACACCATAATGCGCAATAACTTCGCCAAACATCCGGTTATGGCTGTCATTCTTATACGACAGGTGCTCTTCTGAAGTAAACAGCCTGATAGGATAACTCTTGTAGAAATCGGGAAGCATCTCCACATCTGTATCGCTGACAATACACACTTGATATTCTCCAGTGACCCGCTGCAAAAAATGCTCCGTCTCCTCATACAACTCTGACAAACGGTGTTCGGCAAATAAAACATCTACTGCCTGCAGGTAATCATACTCCATTGCCTCCTGCTGAAACACTTTCTGGAAGCTGTCGCTGTATATCTCTCTGCTGGTCCAGTAGACCCCGGAATCGCGGATTGCTGTCGCGGCCTTGTAATAGTGGCTTAACAGCAGCCCGCCAAGCTCTGCCGCCCGTTCCTCGCTATAGCGCTCCTGCAGGATCGGCCTCCACACATTTCCCGTCCGGCCCTGGATGTTTACCAGTGTCTGAAACATATCCAGGCTAATCACTTTGTATGGTTTCATGAACTTCCTCCTAGAGATTAAAGCGTGCCGCTACGAACACTGCCGGTGAATTCCAGTAAATATATGTACATGCTATACGCATCAGCACTGCTCAGACTATGACTAATTCCCTAACAGCTTGATGAAATCGGCGGGCAGATGTAATTGCTGGTTATTGAGGATGATCCGGCGCAATTCTTCAAAAGAATCGTCCTCCTGGGCGTCTTTAATTTCCTGAATCTCACGGTGCAGGCGTTCCATTTGCAGATCGAGATCAGCTGCTTTATCGGCGGCTTGTTTAAGTTCGCGGGTCAGATGTTCAGGTACCGACTGGCTGTATTTATAGAAAATTTTGTGCTCAAGGCTAGCCCAGAAGTCCATCGCAATCGTACGGATCTGCACTTCAACACATACCAGCTCCGTGCAGTCCGACAGAAATACCGGAACCTCCACAAGCAGATGCAGACTCTGGTACCCATTCGGTTTCGGATTCTTAATATAGTCCTTAACCTCAAGCACCTTCAGATCATCTTGCTTCTGCAGCATTTCACTGACACTGTATATATCCGAGATAAAAGAGCAGGTGATTCGCAGGCCGGCGATATCCTTGATGCTGGATTTCACGGCAGCCAGCGAAAGCTCGCTGTTCTTGCGCAGCATTTTACTCATAATGCTCTCCGGGGATTTGATCCGTGATTTGGTATGCTCTATCGGGCTGTAGTCATGAAGGATCTGAAACTCCTGTTTCAAAATTTCAATCTTGGTCTCCATTTCCTCCAGAGCGAATCTATAAATCATCATAAAGCGGGTCAATTCGTGTTTGATCTGTTTTAAATTCTCCATCTGGTTGTTGTCGACATTCATAATTAGTTCTCCTCTTCTAACTTCTACAAGTCCCGTATGTCCATTCGGCTGACGATCCCTATAGTAATCTTTCATTCATCATAGCCAATCTACCGGCTGAATTCAAATCCGGCGGTACACAAAAAGGCTATCCGATGGGTCTGCTACAGATCCCCATCAGATAGCCTTTGCTATGAGCAGGCTTGGTGATACCCCAATACCTTTTAGATAAATACCTCTTCAACCGACAGGCTGCGCTCCCGTGACAAATCTCTGAACGTTTCGTTCACTTTTACCAGCGGCTTGAACAGATCCAGCGGATTATTCATCACGATAGTGCCTATTTCCCCGTTGCTGAGCCGGACATTCTTGCCTACGAAGCCTGGCAGCATATGTCCTGTAAGCGCCTGTACTACATTACCGTTCAGCTTGCCGAAGCCCATCTCATGCACTTGGCGCAGCACGGTAACCAATCCCTGTTTGGGCTGGTTCAGTCGCGAGGTTGTAAGTCCCATGTAAATGTTTGCTACAGTGACGATTTCGGTATACGGGTGAATTTCACCTTTACGGATCATGTTCGGATAACCTGAACCATCCTCAAACTCATGATGCTGCAGCGCTACGAGCGCTGTACCTTCATCCTTCATAGAGCTGCGGATGATATCGTAGCCGTGGGAAGTATGGCGTCTCAGCTCGTCCTCCTCGATAGCGTTCAACAGTCCAACTTTATTCAGAATGGACAATGGCACCTGGCTTTTGCCGATATCATGCAGATAGCCGGCACGGCTGATCATGTACCGTTCCTCTTTGGAATAGCCAAGCCAGGAAGCAATATAATAAGACAGCATCCCTACCAGCAAAGAGTGTTGATAGGTGTCAATATCGTCCCGGTCAAGCAGGAGCAGCAGAGAAACCACATCTTTTTGCGCATCCAGTGTTTCCAGCAGCGGCCGCAGTGTGCCGTCCACCATGGACGGGCTAAAGCTTCCCTGAGCCAGCGCCTCCATAAAAATAGATTCGTAGTTTTGTATCGCAAGATCAAAATCCTCATTTAAACCGTGGGTTAAATCCGCATCTTCCCCATCACGGGACAGCAAGCGCGCCTCAATATCCACATAATCTATTTTGTGCCGCATCAGGATGGTAATTTCCTCCCGTTCTACGACAGTTCCCTTAGGGAGAACATGCAGGCCCAGACTATTGAAAGTGTCCGTGATAAGGCAATCGCCATTTTTGAGATCTGTGACATGTACTTTCAAGTATCAGCACCCCTTCTTATGTACAGGAATCAATAAATTCCCAGAGCTTTACTTGATCATAGTCAAAAGTGCTCAAAGTAACAATATGGTGAAAGTCGCATTCACGCCGCCGGCATAGTTCAAATGAATCCCCTACTTTAGCCACCCACCGGTATGATTTTACATCCATTTTAAAAATCTTTTGTATTTTAGCTGGACCCCGTTTACTTCAGCCCAGCTGGTCAACCCCTTCATCGCCTGCTCCCGGTCATCCATAAATCTGAAGCATAGATTGACAGGTACGATACGTTTGCCTCTTGGCATGATACCGATTAAAGGACCATCAATCATAATCCACTTAATCTCTCCCGGCAACAGCCTTCTATTTCGGAGAAAGATGGACTCTCTCCCCCATTTAATTTCAGTTGCCTTCCGCAGCACTTGAAACATAAAAAACAGCAGCAACAAACCGCAGACGCAGAGCCAAATTACTACGAAATAACTCAGTACAGGGTGAGGATTAGCCGTGTTAGATGAATTTATATAAATCATTTGAATTTCGATGGCGATCAGGAAAACCATACCCAGCATTGATCTTAAAGCAAAGGGAAATTTGATGCTTGTTGCAAAAGTATCCCGCATAATGTACTCCTTTCACGAGACCTGTGTTGTATACTGAAACTGCTCTTCACAAAACTAAGCGTTTGCTTCCGAAACAGTTTTGCGATGAAGTTAAACAAAGGAGCGATTGCTCACAAAACTAAGCGTTTGCTTCCGAAGCCGTTTTGTGATGAAGTTAAACAAAGGAGCGATTGCTCATAAAACTTTCAGGAGGTTATAAAATGTTCGAGCATCTGGTTATTTTTAAATTTAATGAGTATTATGAACCACAAAAAGAAGCGCTGCTGGTGCAGACACTTCTGGGTTTAAAGGACCAAATACCGGGAATCGTGGAACTTACGGCAGGTGTGAATGTCACGGAAGAGACTGAGAATATGCATGGATACACACTAGGGCTTCGCGTGACCTTTGCAGATCAGGAAGCCCTCCGCCAATACGGGCCGCATCCGGCACACCGCCATTTTGTTGAACTGCTTGAGGGGATTATTGAAAATGTCGTAGTTGTTGATTATCCCATCGCGAAGTAACGGGTTAGAAAAGATCACTGAGGTCGACGAGCATCTTGCCGATCAGCTTATCCTTGGCCACAAAAGGCGTCGGCCACAAATGGGCATCATAGCTGACATTCCGGTTGTCACCGAGGAAAAAGTAGTGGTCTGCAGGAACGGTAACTGGCCCGAAGGTATAGTTCATCGTTTCCTTAAGATACGGCTCGTCGAGCTTCTCCCCGTTTCTGAACAAAGCCCCATCTTTAATCTCAACGGTGTCTCCCGGCAGTCCCATCAGCCGTTTGACGTATTTTTTCTGCACGCCCTCTACAGGCGGAATAAACACAACAATATCGCCATGCTTCAGCGTGGTCAGCCAGAGCATTTTCTCTACGACAAGACGGTCGTTAACCTCGATCGTTGGATCCATTGAATCGGTAGGCACGCGCATCGCCTCGGCAACATAAGTACGGATAAATAAGGACAGGACAACCCCGATAAGGATGCTGGGCACCCATTGCTTCAGAAACTTTTTCATTTTGCCACCTCAGTTGATTAGTTTAGAGTTCAAATCGTTCAATAATTCTGGCCATTTCGCCTTCGACATCAATTCCAGAGCTATAGGGCATATGGATGACAAGCAAACCGCCGAAGATCTGCTCCGTTCTCCCCTCGTCGTCCTCGATGCGCTGCTTCATATCCCGGATCTCCTTCGAGCTTGCCGCTTCCTTGCTGAGCAGCCAGGCGTATCTTCTGAACCCGGATTTCTCCACCGTCTCCACGTAATATGAAATGCCCTGCTTCTCTTTCACTCTGATGATGTCGCCTAGCGCGATACCCGGGTTAAAGATCGGTGTCTCTTCAATGCGGTATTTATCCCGCGCTACCGGGGTCACATCAAGGATTTCAATCTCACGGCCAAGCTCGTCGAAGCATATGTGCAGCCCCACAGTATCCGGCATGGTCACACCTCAATTCTTATGATGTACAGCTTATTTCAATTTTGCGAGCGACCGGGCGATGATGCGTTCCAGCGTTTTCCAGGGAAACAGCGTTTTACCGAGAATCAGCGTTCTAGTCCCTTTCCCAACGGGATAACGCAGCTTCGGTGCGGACATTGCGGCAATACGCCCGATCAGCTCAGCCACCTGCCGGGGATCGGGAGCCGTCTCTGCGGTTCTCCGGGAATAACGCAGCACCTCTTCCAGCTTCTCCTTGTACGGTGAATCGGCCAGGCTCTGAATTCCCGCGATCCCTTTGCCCCAGATAGGCGTGCGGAAAGATCCGGGCTCCACCAGCACAACTCTTATGCCAAATGACGACAGTTCCTGGCGCAAGCTCTCGCTGAAGCCCTCAACCGCGAACTTTGAAGCAGCATATGGCGCATAACCGGGAAATCCGAACCGTCCGCTCACGCTGCTGACATTTATAATAGTGCCCGTCTGCTGCTTGCGCATCAGGGGAATGATGTTCTTGGTGACCTCCACCAGGCCAAAAAAGTTGGTATCCATCTGCCGGCGCCACTCCTCCATACTTACTTCCTCCATAAAGCCGCCGACAGCAAAACCTGCATTGTTAACCAAAACATCGACCCTGCCGAACTGCTCAATAATCTCCGAGACAGCCGATTCAATGGATGCCGTATCTGTCACATCCATTGTCACCAGATGAATCCGCCCTAGAACTCCGGCTTGCTCAGCCTGCTGCACCAGCTCGTCTTTACGGCTTAAATCCCGCATAGAAGCGATAACCTGATACCCTTTCTCCGCAAGGGTAAGCGCGCTGAGCATCCCAAACCCGCTGGAGGTTCCAGTGATGAGCGCTATTTTGTCATAGGGTTGTTTGTTAGTGTGGATCACATATACCTCCTGCTGTTCAATGTTGATCAAGCTTCAGAATACGGTAATTATTCTTTATGTATAGATAACCCGAATAGACAGTCAGGACAAGCGCACAGTACATTAGCATCTGATCAATGCGGATAGCCGTGATGAAGCTGAATGGCCAATTGTTTAACAAGACTGCGGAGATCGCCGCCACTTGAAATACCATTTTCAGTTTTCCGGACTTATCGGCCTGCAGGGCGATTTTTTGCGCAGATGCCGTCATTCTGATCCCTGTTATAATGAACTCTCTGCCGATAATAGTAATGGCAACCCAGGCAGCAATATCGTGCCGGCCCGCCATTAAGATCAATGCTGCCGAGATCAGCAGTTTGTCGGCCAACGGATCCAGCAGCTTGCCAAGATTCGTAATCTGATTATATTTTCTTGCAATATAACCGTCCAGTTTATCTGTAACCGAGGCCAGAATAAATACGGCTGCAGCATAATAAACTCCATACAGATCAATATGCTGCAGAAGAGCTGATTTGCTGACTAACCCATCCGGATATATAGGAAACAGCATTACGAAAACCGGAATCATTAATATGCGCGTCACGGTTATCTTATTCGCCAGATTCATCGACGTCCTCCTTGTATATTCTTTCACTCATCATATCATAGAATAGGTTATATCTGGAAATGTAGTTAAGCAAGTAGAACCGGCTTCGCCGTCCTCAAAAGGACGGTATCCGTTTCAGCGAGAAATAGAGGATAATTTATAGCGTGGAGCATATAAATTCATATATTTTCAATAAAACGAACTGGCGTTCCATTTCGTTCTTGACTATCCATTAATTTCAAGCTATAGTGAGTAACAAATATACACGTTGAGCGGGCGAAGCACCTCGCAGGACAGGCATTATGCCTTTCTTGGGGGTGCTTTTTTTTGTGCGCTTTAACGCAATTCAGACAGGAGATGAAGAAGATGATTTATCCGGCAGGCAAGGAAAGTTCCAGGAACAGAAAGGCTGTGCCCGTTTATTTCAGAAGATTGGCTGGTTTGCTAATTGTATTAGTGCTCCTTACGGGCAATATTCCGCTGGCCGCAGCAGCAGGAGACTGGGACTCCGCGCTGGAAGAATTTCATGATTTATATGAGGATTACACCGGACTGCAGGTTACGCTTAAAGCTGAAATTTCGAGGAATCAGACGCTCCGCAAACAAAATACCAGCGAGCTTTCCGCGATTAATTCGCAGCTTCAGTCCATTAACCAGACTCTCCTCAACAGACTGAAATCCGAGGCTGAAGCGATGCAGAAGAAGCATGCACCGTTGCTGGAACAGTACACGACACTTGGCAAGCAGGCCTCAGCCGCCCGTAAAGCCAATAATCAGAAGTCTGCTGCTTCCTTGAATCTGAAGCGCAATAAATTGAAGGCATCTGCAACCGCTGCGCGTGCAGAGATCAAAGTGAAGACTACAGCCCTTGCTGAAGCGCGGAAGTCTACCGCTGCCAAAATCAAACCGACAAAGGATGCCCTTGCCCCGGTTACTGCTCTGCGGAAGCAAATTACCGCAGAGAACAAAAAAGTAAGCGAGCTGCAAGCTATACGTTCTGAAGCTGACAAACGTTATAAAGCCGCTGTCAAAGCAGGAGACGCTGTTGCAGCCGCTGCAGGGATGAAGCTGTCTTATGCCAAGATGAGCGAAATACGCGTCATGGTTCAGCAGATGTACAGCTGGGAGCAGAAGATATCAGCTGCGCTCCGGACGGCGGAATCCAAGATTCCGAAGTAAAGCTGCTGCCCAAAGAAACAGCCACACTGCAACGCCTGTTTCGGCGCAGTGTGGTTGTGCACTATATCAGCTGTACCAGCCAGCTGATGAAATAAGAAGCAGGCTCAAGCACAAGCTGGCCCAGCAAGGTTCCGAGGAAACGTGCGCCCATCAGCAGCACATAGATTTTTCCCAACTGGTCGCGATATTCCAAATGCTCCGTAGCCTTATGCGTGATAATGCCAAGCTGCGGGTCAATGAAGATGGTCAGCAGAATCGTAGCCAGCCCGTTGATAAGTCCTGAAGCTTGAGAGGCGGTTGTGCTGAACTCTGGCGATAAATGCGCCGCGTACAATGAGGAGAGCACCCCTACGGTATAGAACGCAGTAACAAAGATATTCATGATAATAAAACGTTTGGGAATGCCAAGATATCTGAAGCTGGGCAGTTTTATTTTCGGTTTTTTGATATATTTCCGTGTGTTCTTAAGCTGGCCGATGGTGACGCTGGTCAGTAGCTTAGGTATAGAGCCCTCTACCTCCAGCTTGGATATCACTCTTCCAAACAGGCCCACGAAGGTAGGGAATATGGCAATCGCTATCAAAGTGCCAAGCGATGAAGCCAGCATGATGATCCGCAAATAATTGATTAAGGGAAAATCCGGGTGTGTTTTGGCAAAGTCAACAAATTTGGCGGTAAGCGGTGCTTGGATCATATTAGCCGTTCTGGATACTAGTACAATAATTCCGGTCAACGATAATGCTATGGCGATCTTGTTCAGCTTCACTCCGGCAAAGCGAACGGAATACGACAGGGTTTCTGCCGTATGAATGATCATTGTCAGCAGGCATACCACAATTAGACTGTTTGTCATTTGTCGAAATCATCTCCATTTATAAATTTATCTGGATCAATCTGCTTCCTCCTGAAGTGTTTGGAATTACGCAAGAAAACGAGAGCCCGGGTGGAACGTTTCGTCCATCCCCAAGTTCTCGTACCTCTTGAACAAGCTTACTTTTTCTTTATGATACTTTCATTTTCTTTGAAAAAATGAGCATTAATCCAAAGCTATAATAGATGATGCATACAGCTATAGCACTACAAAGAGTCACCCAGATCGTAGTGGGAGCCCATACTTTTATAAATGCCCAAGGCAATCCTCCAAGTAAAATTTTCGGAAACATAATCATTAATATCAAAACTGCCGCAATGATCAATGTATGTAGTAACAGCAGCAGGATCCTTTTTACATTTAACTTTGTCCAAATCCGTTGTTTTCGAGCAAGTTTCACCATGACTCTTATTATCAAAAATATGAATAATACCCCAAAACAGCCGACGGCTATACATACGATTGTCACGATTTGGTCTAAATTTTGGTAGCTGTCAGAGTGACTGTTGGTTACGTCCTTCCCCTCCCACAGATCCATAACTCCTTGACCTATCGCAGTTGTAAAACTCGTTTTCATATTGGTCAAGATGGCTACCCCCAACTGTTCATCGGGCTGCATGATGAAATACGAAGTATATGTCGGATTCTCTCCGGCATGAAATATATATTGTTTATCTTTTTTTGTCTGGATTCCCCATCCGCTGGCATAGTAAGTATTCACATCAAAAGGCTCTACAGTTTGGTCAGGAACATGTGATTCTTTAATTAACTGTTTATCCATAACATTGCTCGGATCAGTTCCTAGCTGCAGATTCATCCATTTCGCTATATCGTTTGCATTGCTGATAATATATCCAGCTGGTATATTCCCTCGATATATAGGTGGTGAGTAGGCTTGTTCTTTCATAAATCCTATTTTATATCCGGTAGCCAGCTCTGCGGACTGGGATTGATGCAGCCCAACAAACGAATCCTTCATTCCGACCGGTTCTAAAATATGCTGTTTCATATAAATATCATAAGGCATCTTCGTTACAATCTGGATCACGAGTCCCAATACATCATAATTAATTGTTGCATATTCGAAGGAGCTACCCGGTTTACGATCTAGTTGCTGGTTTAGTAATGTTTTAACGGTTAGTTCTAACGCTTCATTTGTATTACCCTCAGGTATGTGGGCTATTGTATTCGATGCTATTCCGCTAGTATGATGAAGGAGCTGATTTAGAGTGATCGTTTGCGGCTCATCATTATAAGTTAATTCCAACCACGGTATATACTTCTTGACATCATCGGTTAGTTTTAACACCCCCTCTTTTTCCAATTTCAAAATGGCTAGACCTGTGAAAGCTTTCGTTGTTGAGCCTATTTCAAATAAAGTATCACCGGTTACTGGTTTTTTCGTCTTTACATCTGCGTAACCGAAACCATTCTGATATATCGTTTTCCCCTTCTCTACAATGACTAGCGATATTCCCGGAGTCTTACTCTTACTTCTTTGTTCTTCAACAAAGCGTTCGATCTTCTGTATTTTTTTATTTGAGTCGCCTGAGTCGGCGTTAGCTGTAGTCTGTGAATAACCGCTAGTCGAAAGAAGAAGAATAGCGATCATAAAAACAACTATTTTTAATGGCGATTTCATAACTGATGCTCCTTGGTCAAATTTATGATTTTCATATAGCTGCTGCAGGCGACTAGGAAATAGATCGTCTGCATGGCCATATAAATGCCGATGATGACGAACGAATAGAGCCAATTGGATACCATAAGAAGGTTGTCCAGTGCTTTGAGCGCGACTAGCGCATGAACGATGCCGACGAGACAGGGCACGAAGAATAGAATACCAGTCTGCGTAACAACAATTCTCCGAAGTTCGCCTGAAGACATCCCAATTCGGGTCAGCGCCTTATATTGCGCCTGATTTTCCTGCAGTTCCGTAAACAGTTTAAAGTAAATCAAGCTGCCGGCGGCTATGAAAAACAGCAAACTGATGAACACCCCAATAAACATCGTTAGCGATATCACTCCTTGGGCATCATCATACTGCGTCTTGATATCGTCCAGTTGCACCGCAAGTCCAAGCATATAAATCGTACCGGAGGCCGTTAAAATAACCGCACTTAAAATCGATACAATAAACAGCATTCGTGCATTCTCCTTCAGCTTTTGGTCAAGCTGAGCGAATACGATCAGATTCGTTCGGTTGTAGTATATGGCTGTACAACTTTGGATAAATCGAAGCAGCAATCCACTAAACTGCGTAAATAACAGGTAAGTTCCAGGCAAAATGGTAAGCAAAATATACAGCGCCAGCATGTTGAAGTTCTTTGCATTTAACATTAGAGCCATAGTATAAGCGGCTGCTATGCATCCGACCGAAAGCACAGCAAGCCATGGCGAATAAACGAGTTTCTCTTTCGGACCGCCCGCTGCATTAAGCAAAACAACAATTTCCGTACGTCCTGCCCGCATCGCCGTTCCCAAGGAAATGAGTGTGAACAGCATGAAGAAACTACCAGCCGTCATGCATACCGAACGTAGCGGTATGGCAACCGGGATCGGATCTTTCAACCCTAACAGCACAGCGAGTGCCATAAAGAATGGCTTGCTGAAAAAAATGCCCAAGCCGATACCAGCCCCAATGGCCATAATCGTTATAACTGTACTTTCTAAAATAATAAGTATAAGAAGCTGCCGATGCGTCATTCCAAACAAAGAAAGAAGACCGAATTCCTTCCTCCTCGACTTCAAAAACGCCGAACTGGAATAAAGTACGAACAGAAACGAGAAAACAACGATAATGTATTGGCAGAACAACATCCCCTGTCTTACTTGCACAGACCCTAAGATATGGCCACTCGCGAGGTCGGGATGAGCAAGAAAAGCTGCATACATGTAAAAGATCATTACAGAGAACACGCAACTCATAAAAAATGCGCCGTACGACCGCCAGTTGCCGCGAATGTTACTAAGCGCGAGCGAACGGAACGTCATTAAAATTCCCTCCGAGCACGCTCAGGGCGTCCAATATTTGTTGAAAAAACGTTTGTCGATTGGAGCCCCGCCGAATTTCCGAGAAGATTCTGCCGTCCTTAATAAATACAATACGCTGGCAATAGCTTGCTGAGAACGGGTCGTGCGTCACCATTAACACTGTTGCCTTCAAACGTTCGTTCAACTCCTTCAACGAATCCATCACATCCTTCGCGGACTTCGAATCCAGATTGCCGGTCAGCTCATCTGCAAGCATTAACGACGGTTCATTAATGAAGGCACGTGCAATAGCCGCTCGCTGCTTCTGACCACCAGACACCTCATACGTACGTTTGTTCAACAGTTTGGCAATTTCTAACCGCTCGGCTATCATATACAATCTATGTTCGATTAACTTAGGGGCCACCCCTTCTAATACAAGCGGCAAGATAATATTTTCTTTGATGGACAGCGAGTCCAGCAAATTGAAATCCTGAAAGATGAAACCAAGCTCGCGCCTTCTGAAAAACGCCAAATTTTTATTGCTGAGCTTGCTTGGATCAATACCGTTAATTTCTATGTATCCAGCCGTCGGACGATCAATTGCTGCGAGCAGATTAAGCAACGTTGTCTTGCCGCTTCCGGATGGCCCCATAACACCGACAAATTCGCCGCTTTCTACACGCAAATCAATGTCATGTAAAGCTGTACAAACAACATTGCCTTTGGAGCTGTAAATTTTACTCAGCCCCTGCGCTTCAAGTAAAGTCATTATTCAATTTTCCTCCCCCCGTTTCAGTCTGCATAGTCTGTATGTCTTAACAAAATTTAGTATAGCGGGCCATGCGCGCTGAACCCATCGATTTATATTACAAAATCACACTTCACACATAACAAAGTTGTCACATAGCCTACATGCTCTTTCCTGTTTTGCCGCCTAGAATATGTATACTCTCAGGTTGAAAAGCGATTGTAAAAGTCGTACCCCTGCCTAGTTCCGACTTTACCGATAGTACGTGACCTAGTCTGCCGCACACCTGCTTCGCCAAATACAATCCCATTCCCGTCGATTCTCCTGCAGATTGTCCATTCTCACCGGTAAAGAAAGGATCAAATATTCGTGGTATATCGTGCGTTGCTATGCCGCTCCCCTCATCTGTTATGCTAATTTTACAACCTGTTTCTGTATTCTCTAAGTGAAAAACAAGGCTTTTCATGCCTTGTTTGTGTTTGCTGTATTTAATTGCATTGCTGACTATTTGATTTAGCACAACTGTTATCCACTTCTCATCTGTTTCCGGCCATGCCTCACCATCAATTTGCGGTATTACGGCATGACGGATACAAAGCCGCTTGTGTGCAATCATAACTTCACGAATTACATTGTGCAGCGGCACTTTTTTGAGATGAATATCCATTTCGAACTTATCGAGACGCGCGGTATACAGTAGCATCTCCAGACCTCTCGTCATTCGATCAGCCTCTTCATGCAGACTGAGAATAAGCTCTTTCTGCTCCTCTTCAGAAGAAGGCATCTGCTTCAGGCTTTCTTGCAAGAGTATATCTATAACCGATAAAGGGGTCTTCATATGATGCACCCACTGCAGAACAAAATGGTTGTGGAGCTCTTGCTGGCGGCGATATGCTCCAAGTTTATTCAAATAAGCGCTGTTTTGCCGGTCTAACAAGCGTATGACCAGCTGCTGCTCTGCCGTAACGGCTGACTGCACGATCGCTGCCGCCTGCAAATCATCAGATCCTTCAACCGCATTTCTGAGCTGTTTGTGATATTCACGATTTCGAATATAGTCAACAAGCAATCCAAGGCCCCCGATAAAAGCAGCTGCAGCCACAAAATAAAAAATCGTGCTCTTATCCATCATTCCAGGATAACGCGCATTTTCCAGCAGCATTAAGCAGGCACCAACCCCAATAATTGCAAACGTTGATAATACAAAAATTAGCCGATCACGAAAAAATAAAGCAACCGATCGCAATCTCATGAGCCAAGCTCCCCCTGGTCCTCTCCCAGGGCCAGTTTATAACCCATACCACGAACCGTCGTGATCGCATTAGGCAGACCAAGTTCCTCCAGCTTCTTCCGCAACCTTGTCACGTTGACCGTTAACGTGTTGTCATCGACAAACTGTGCGTTGTCCCATAACTTTCCCAGAAGTTGATCCCGCGAGACGGTTCTTCCGTATTGCTGCATGAAGCATTCAGCTAACAACTGCTCATTCTTTGTAATCTGGGTTTTCTGATCTTGCCATATAAGTTCATTACGGCTTAAGTTCAGTCGTAAGCCATGTGCATTAAATTCACTGTCGGGCAGCAAGACATTCCCGTTAGAAGCCGCATAATCCCCGTAAACTCTCCTTAGAATACTTTTTACCTTCGCGATTAAAAGGTCTAAATGAATTGGCTTCGTAATGTAATCATCACCGCCGTTCTCTATGGCCATTACCTGATCCATCTCACTCGCCCGCGCCGATATGAAGATGATCGGCAGGTTGGAGCGTGTACGTATTTGTCTGCACCAATAATAGCCATCAAAGTACGGCAGATTAATATCAAGCATCACCAAATGTGGATCATACGCCTCAAATTCAGTAATTATTTCGCGAAATTGCGTTACACAAGATGCTTCAAATCCGTATTTCTCCATATTCCTTTTTAGAAGGGCACTAATTTTACTATCATCCTCCACAATGAAAATCCGGTACATATGATTCCTCCTTCAAGCTTTCCTTGTATGCCAACTATTAGTATAGCAAAATGTTGAAACACACAAGAATACAGAGTATTCCCCCCTTCAGAAACACATGCGTTAACGTTCTCTACCCTATCCTTTCCTATTAGCACGAATTCTTGCGAAACCAAAGGTCCCCCACATAAGAGAACAAAATCCCTGCTGAATATCTGATCAAATCAATCAAGAGGAAACCTTTGCCGAGAATTAATCCTCCCAATAAAGTGGCACGCAGCTCATTGATCCATACTTCTTGGTAGAGCTGGCTAAACTCGATGCCAAAGCTGAAGCCGAAACTCAGCACTACCGATATCCACCGTTGTTGCCGGGTAAGCAATACGCGAAAGGCAAAGTAAATCATGGCCGCCCACAGCGCATCTCCAAAATGCTTGGAGATAAACAGCGGCAGCTGGTCTGCAAATGCTCTGGAACCGAATCCGAGCACCATCATCAATAGCATAGCGATGCTGTAAGCAAATTTTTCTCTCATGTTGTCCCTTTCCGGATCCCCGTTCTATTCAAATATCGCATGCCCGTTACCGGAATCCTGCATAAAAATCTCCCGGGGGTAAGGGATGGCAATTTCGGGCAGCTCCTGTTCCTTGAAAAATTTAAATTCTTCCGCCTCTCCGTCCATGCTTCTCGGCGTGCCTTTGACGATCGAGCATTCAAACACTATTACCGAATACTCAATCATGTCCCCATTACTGTACTGGTATGCATACTTTTCGCCGCCGAATACCCCAATGATCCGACCGGGTGTCACCATCAGCCCCGTCTCTTCAAAGACCTCTCTGCGCAGCGCCCTGGATGGAGTTTCACCCGGTTCAACCGCTCCGGCAGGCAAGCCCCACAACTGCTCTTTTCCTTTACGAATAAAGAGAATCTCCTCGTCGTCATTTCTGATTACTGCCGCTACAGATGGCACCATCAGCAGCCCGGAGCCTGTCTTCTCACGCAAAGCACGGTAGTATTCCGAGATTGGCATGTTCATTTCCCCCTTTATGTAACCTTGCCAGAGTAAGTCTACAGCTCATCCTTGCGGAAGGAAATAATGTTGATCTTCTCTTCCTTGGGATAGCCGCTGCACTCTGACAAATTTACTCTGTAAAAATCAGTGGTATTCTCAAGCCCGATCGCCTTGCATACATATTCGGTCTTCCCTGTGGCGGAGCTCATGCTGTCCCGTGTATTGTCCAGTGTCCAGTGCAGCTCCCGCCCATCATTATAGACATCATGGATAAATGGCCCGCTGTCTATCCCCCAATTCAGCAGAGTAAGATTGTCACCCTTGCCATCCTCAAACCGCTGAATCATTTCTTTGATCCTGTCCAAATCCATCTGGTCAAAATGTGTAATCAAATTCGGCTGATCGTTTGACCTGGACGGCCGCTCAATGAAATCAAGGATTAATAGAGTTGCCAACACAGCGATTATGACTGCTTCCAAAAGCATAATAGTTCTACTGTATTTCATGATCCCTTTCATAATTCCTCCTGTCAGGATGTAATTTCATCATCCTCTATCTCTATATTTGACACCACTGCCAGAGATTCCTTGTCTGAAAACACAAGAAAGAAACGGCTTGACCTTCCCGATAGGGAAGATAGCCGTTTCTGAGAGAAACATGATTCAAACGTTCATTTCTAACCTTCCCCGAGTTCCAGCCCCTTCAACCCACGCCGCCGGACCCGGCAAGTCCAAAGTAAATCAGCAAGAAACAACAGGGCAGCCATCGGCAGCACCATTCCCCATAACGGTTCAATGACCGTGTACAATCCTTCCATCACCGGCTGGAGGAGGTAAATGCATGCTGTAGCCAGCCCCCACCAGTATAAGGAGAACTTCAGGCAGATATGCCCGTGCAGCTGGTACGGCAGCTCCTTATAATCCCACCATTGCCTGTGAAAAGCCGCTTTCAGCAGCCACCCGCTTGCATACTCCACTGCTGAAGGAATGATCAGCGCAAGCACAAGCAATAGCGGAACCGGCAGCTGTAAATCCTTGGCGGCCAGCAGGAGCAGCGGAGCACAGCCATACATCGGCTTAAAAGGCCCCTTCAGAAACCCCTCTTTACGAAAGGTTCCCTGACTATAGAGATTGTACGATCCTTCCAGCACCCAGCCCAGAAAGGAATAGACCATAAAGTAAAAGAAATATTCTCCTGCAACTGCAACAGCTGCATAGCTGTCCAGCGGTAACACCGGTGTAATCACGATCTGTTCCGCCCCCTGCCTGTGAGGATTACCACACATATATTCGGGAGCTAGTATGCCATTCTGGAACTGTTGTTATGCAAAAAAACATAACCCTCGCGGGTTATGTCCAGAAACCAAAATATGAGCCCGGCGCTCCGCCGGTTTATTCTTTAAGATTCTTAACATGCTGTTCCTTGAGCATTGGTGTCAGCGACTCGCCATCCGTCTGTCTTCTTAGTGTCTCCAGCTTCATATCGCTGCGTACACCAAAGTCCGAACCGTACTTTTTCTCAAGGTTGCCTGCCTGCGCTTCCCCGCGTTTCTGCCGATACCGGCCGTTCTCGTTCCGACTACGCATTTCATTTCCTCCCCGCAATTGAAATTGCTTGAGACCCTAGAAATCTGCGATGATCTTACGTCACCCCTCCCTGATATTCTGTTTCATCCTGACGTACATTCCTGCCTTCTGCCTTGGCCTGTTCAAGCAGCTCCGCCGCATCATCCTGAGGCTTATATCCGATCAGTTCCTCCAGATACCCGATGGTATAATAGTTGTCAGTATTCGCAGAGGTCCCATACAGATTCAAATATTTCAGTTCCTCATCCGCCTCAATGCAGCATTCTACTAATTGCAGCAAATCGCGTTCAGATATCCAGATATGTCCTGCCCGTTCCGAATGGGGGCGGTCGTCCCCGGGGAAGTTGCCGATCCTGATATTCAACGAAGAGATTTTGCCTTGGTCTGAGTATAGGCGGCCGAGCAGCTCGATATAACATTTGCTTAACCCGTAAAAGCTGTCCGGCCGGTAAGGGGCGCTTGGACCCGTTTTCTCATCGGTCTTGTAATATCCGGTCGCATGATTGGAGCTGGCGAATACAATGCGCCGCACACCGTTCTGTACAGCCGCCTCAAATAATTTGTAAGCACTCCCTACATTCCCTTGAAGCACCTTACCCAGGAAATCATCATTATCCTTAATCCAGGCAAAATGGAGTACCGTATCGACACCCTTGGTAAGCTCTGCCAGCCGGGCTTCATCCGCGATATCCATCTGAATGATCCCTTGCTCTTCGTCCGCTTGAATATCCGCTCCTACAACATCATATCTGCCGCTTTCTTTCAGCCCCTTGAAGAGTGCATTGCCAATTCTTCCAGCCGCTCCTGTTAGCAAGAGTTTGCGTTTCATTAATTACAAGCCCCTTTCCAGCCTACTATCCTATGCATTATTAACCGCTGGAGAGGAAATGATTACAAATAACTCAAATTTGCGGGCTGGTTAGACCCGTTTTCAGGTAGCGGCGAGCCGTTTGAATGCCAACAGCACTGTTACAACACATAAAAGCAATGCCCGTTCCCGGAAGTACCGGAAACGGGCCGCTGCTTTTTGAGAAAACAAGAATTATTATGCATCGGGCAATAAATTATCCTTATCTTTCTTCTCGTTTTGTATATTTGCTACTCCAGATACCCTTTAACCAAACCCAGCGGCAGCAGCTTCGGCTGCTCGCAGCTGGTGGACAGCTCCGCATAGCGCTTGGTATCGGAGCTTGTATGGAACGCATGCATCATTTCAAGCACATGATTGGCCAGCTCGCCGTTTGCGCGCGGGGTGTCTCCTGTCCCGATGCAGCGGGCCATATCCGCCACGCCAATGCCTCTGCTGTTCCCGGCATAATTGTAGATCAGCGGAATCTCCTGGAACTCCGTGCTGTGAGCCGGACGCAGCAGGATCGGACCGCCGAAGGTGTTAGGGTCCGGTACGATCAATGTACCTTGCGATCCGTAGATTTCGATCCGCGGCAATGTGCTGTGCCAGACATCGAAGCTGGTAATCATCGTTGCCACGGCGCCGCTGACGAACTCAATGGTTCCGGCAACATGTGTAGGTACTTCTACATCAACCACTTTGCCGAACTTCTTCTCACTGGTAATCGTCCGTGTAGGAAAAGAGGTTTTGGTGATGCCGCATACCGTTTTGGCCGGGCCAAGCAAAGATACCAGAGCTGTAAGATAATACGGTCCCATATCAAACATTGGGCCGCCTCCGGCCTGATAGTAGAATTCAGGGTCCGGATGCCAGCTCTCATGACCATGGCAGAGCATGAAGGCCGTTGCTGCTACCGGCTCTCCGATATAGCCGTCCGCAATCAGCTTGGCGCAGGTTTGCAGACCGCCTCCGAGGAAGGTATCCGGCGCGCAGCCGATGAACAGATTCTTTTCCTGTGCCAGCCGGACAAGCTCTGTTCCATTCTCAAGTGTTAGCGACAGCGGCTTCTCGACGTACACATGCTTACCGGCTAATAAAGCTTGCTTACACACATCGAAATGAAAATTAGGCGTGGTCAGATTAACGACAATCTCAATCTCATCCGAAGCAAGCAATACCTCTGTCGTCCATACATGAGGAACTCCGTATTTCTCCGCTGCCTGCTGTGCCCGCCCCAGATCCAGATCAGAACAGGCATAGACCTCCGTGTTCACAAAAGTTCCGGTCAAATTCTCAAAATAAATGCCGCTGATATTCCCGCAGCCGACGATGCCCACCTTCACTTTACGCACAATGATTCTCCCCTTATCACGGTTTTAGTTAGCAGCCCACAAAAAGCCTTTACGCATCAGTTCCTTGGCTTCCGGAATATCAAAAACATCCGCATGATGTCCAAGTGAATTATAGAATACCTTGCCCTTGCCCCATTTCTTCGTGTATACCACTGGCATGGTGATGACCCCGTTCGCCGAATGCTCCCCTTCGCTCAGCACAAAAGTAGTTGTAGCCAGTACATCTACCGCTGGATCTACATGCAGATAATACTGTTCTGACTTCACCATGAAATCCGGGATGCCTTCCACAATCGGACTGGAGCCGGATCTCACAATATTCACTTCATAATCCACTCCATCGTTGAAGGGATGTGCCACCCACTGCGATCCGGTCAAAAATTGCCATTCTGTATTATTACGGAAGGAATCGCACATCCCGCCATGACAACCGGCAATGCCTACCCCGGAAGCCACAGCTGCAAGAACTGAAGACACCTGTTCACCCGCGATTTCACCCATTGTCCACACCGGCACAATCAGACTTAATTCCTTAAGCGCCTCGGCGTTATTGAAGCTATCCAGCGTATCCGATACCTCAACCTCAAACCCTTCGGCCTCCAGAATGCCGGCAAAAATCGCTGCAACCTCATTCGGTTCATGACCATCCCATCCGCCTTTTACAATCAATGCTTTCTTCGCCATATCAAGTTCTCCTTTTTGTCCTGGAATCAATAACCGTGTCTACCTGAAGAAATTGTAATCCAAAAGGGTACCGGCTGCTCGCCATTTTGCTTGAATGACTGGTCATTTTTTGCTAAGTTTATGTGTAAATAGCGGAAGATCAGAACAGGAGAAATTATGAGAGCTTTTCACGAAAACCGAACGTATGGATCAGCTTTTCCCTTCACTGCATTTGTGAGTGCAAATATAGATTTTCTGGCCCACTGGCATAATGATCTGGAGATTATCTATGTACTGGAGGGTTCGATCCGGATGGGGATCAACTCGGAAACACGGGTACTTCTGGCTGGCGATCTGGCCGTTTGCAGCAGCGGAGATATTCACTACTATGACAGCAAGGACAACAAATCCAAGCTTATCTTTGTTATCTTTAACCCTTCACTGATCGGGTTTCCTGCAGGCTGGCCCCTGAATATGCGGCTCACTTCCCCTTTTAGGGAGAACCGTCCAGCCACACCGGAAGATGAGGTCATTAACAGCCGCCTGTCCGCGATCATGCAGGAACTGCTGCAGGAACATGTTCAGAAGCTTCCGCATCATGAACAGCTTATGATCGGCTTGCTGCACGAGCTGTGCGCATTGATTCTACGGAATATGCCTCTGGACATAGTCAATCCTCATAAGGATAAGCGGCGTATTACGAATATGAAGATCATGCAGGAGGTCCTTGAATACCTCGACGTCAATTACATGCATCCCATCACACTTGCCGACGCAGCACGTCACGCCAATATGAGCCTGTTCTATTTCTCCCGTTTCTTCAAAAGCATCTCGGGCATGAGTTACATCGCGTACCTCAATAGTATCCGGGTCAATCAGGCAGAACGGCTGCTGCTCAGCACGGACAAAAGCATTCTGGATATCGCGCTGGAATGCGGTTTCTCCAATATCCGTACCTTCAACCGTGTATTTAAACAGGTCAAGCTGCGGACACCGAGCGAACTGCGTTAGCGCTGCGTTACATCGCTATCCTCATGTTTTCAAGTTCAATCCATATAATAATGTCTTGCTTCTTCGCAGAATAGTAACTACAATACACTTGTTAAAACTCTTTTAAAAAATAGCATGATAATCAATATCCCGAAGGAGGGTTCCTAGATGTCACAACCATCCCACAACACACAGCTGGTGAAGAAAATAAATGTTGAATTGGTTAAAAACATGCTGCGCACGTCCGGCACAGGCACGAAAGCATCCATTGCAGAGCAGACCAGATTGAGCGTGGCCACATGCGGCACGATCTTGAATGAACTGGTCCAGACCGGTGAAATCCTGGAACTTGGATGGGAGGAATCCAGCGGCGGCAGACCGGCGAGAAAATATCAGTTCAACGCGGATTATTCCTTCATGATCTGTATGATCGTGCGTTCCGAGGGCGGCGTTCAATCCATTTCCTATGTGCTCGCGAATCTAAACGGTGAAGTGATCGAGGAGACCGCTAAGGTATTCGATCAGATTACTCTGGGCACCCTCGAAGACTGGCTGGATCAGATCATAGAGGCTCATCCGAATGTGCAGGCGATTGGCATCGGCATACCGGGGGTAGTTCAGCATGACCGTATTGGTATATGTGATGTGCCGGCGCTGGCAGATCAGACCCTCGGTGTCCTTCTGAAGGAACGTTATGAAGAGGTAGAAATCATCATTGAGAATGATATGAATCTGACGGTTTACGGCTTGTATCAGAAGCTGTTCCTGGATGAAGAGAGTCATTTTGCCGTGCTGACTTTCCCTAAGAACCATTTCCCCGGAGCCGGCTTCATGGTGAATGGACGTTTGCTTAACGGAAACAGCTATTTCAGCGGTGAGGTGTCATACCTGCCTTACGGCATTTCCAGAGAGGAGCAGCTGCGGCTGGTCCAGGGTTCCGGGGACCCCGGCAGGCTGGCAATTCATGCACTGGTATCTATTATCAGCATTATCAATCCTGCTACGATCGTGATCACCGGTGACAATATATCGCCAGGGATGCTGGATGATCTGCGCAGCGGCTGCCAGGAGATCATTCCGCCCGAGCATATGCCTGAGCTGATCATCCAGAACGACACCCGGCAGGAATACATGACTGGACTGATTACAACAACCATGGAAAGCCTGACCTACCGGTTCCAGCTGGTTGAACGGAAATAAAATACGCATCATCTCAAACTCAGGAGGCTATTTAATGTGAAGGCTCAAGCAAGCAATTCCAAGAGCAAACCTAACACTATCTATATCATGCAGCTCGTAACCATCTTTCTAGGCTTTGTTGTATTCGGGATCTCGGAAAATATTAAAGGCCCGGCGATTCCGCGGATTCAATTTGATTTCAACCTGGATGAGCAACAACTCGGTACGCTGCTCTCCCTGAATGCGTTAGGCTATCTGATCGCCTGTTCTTTCACGGCTATTCTCGTCCGCAAATGGGGCATCAAGGCGGTCAGCATTATTGCATTCGCCTCGATGGTCATCTCGGGTGTGTTGATCTTTCTGTCGCATACCTATCCGCTGTTTGCTTCCTCTTACTTTCTAATGTACATCGGGAACGGGATGCTGGAGATTGGGCTGGCGATTCTGGGGGCACGCATTTTTGTAAAAAATACGGGGATGATGATGAATTTATCCCACTTCTTCTATGGGCTGAGTTCGACCGTAGCGCCGCTGCTGGCTACAGGAGTGATGTCGTTAAGTGTGTTTGGACATCTGCTGGACTGGCGGGGGATGTACCTGGTCATGTTGTCGCTCTGTCTGCTGCCGATTCTGTCCGCACTGCGCAGCACCTTTCCCGGCGATGAACTGCCACACGAGGACCGCACTTCCTTCCGGACCCTGATGCATGATCCTGCGCTCTGGATAATGGTCATGATCCTGTCCTTTGGCGTCGTTTCCGAATTGGCAGTAGGCGGCTGGCTGGTTAACTTTCTGGAGAAAGCGTATGCCTGGGATACCGCCCAGGCCGCCGGCATGCTGTCGGCATTCTTCCTGTTGTTCTCACTCGGACGACTCTTGCTCGGTCCGCTGACCGACCGTATCGGATTTGTGCTCTCCCTGATTATATTCTCATGCTTCTCGGCAGTATGTACCTTCATAGCTCTGGCTGGCGGGGAGAGCCTTGCATTTCTGTTCGCTTTATCGGGGGCAGGAATCGCCATCATCTATCCTACTGTTATGGCCTTTATTGCGCGCCGCTACCCCAATGGAAGTGATATAGCCATTACCTTTGTTGTGACCTTAATGGGCCTCGGAAGTGTTGTGGGAAACTACCTGATCGGCTGGGTAATTGAAACCGTTAAAGCTATGTATGGCAGTACAACAGAGCTTGGCCTGCTTCGTGGTCTGCAGGCGGGATATGGTTTCATCGGATTATGCGCTGCGGTCTGCTCCGTGTCGGCAATTGTGCTGTATCTATATTTGAAGCGGAGACAGGAACTGATTTAACGGATTTACATAGTTCGTAAAAACAGCAAAACAGCGGTTCTCCGATAGCAGAAGAACCGCTGTTTTGTGCTGTGTTTTTCATCGCGAACGGTCCGTGGCGTCTTCAAAATCATGCCTCACCGCAATCAGCTGTATAATTTCCCAAGCTAAAAAACAGACTATCCCCGAAAGGATAGTCTGCTTTGGCAGTTCACTTGGATTAATTTTTGGGAAGCGGGTCTGGATGAGCCGATTCTGCAGGTTTAGCCACCCAGTCATCAGCCTCCGGTTCAATATCGACGCCGTTCTCCATCTTTTTGCGCTCGGCGAGAGAATCACCGTCTTTGTTTTCTTTATTGCGGAGATCCGCTTCGTTTTGCGTTTGATCTGACATGTGAATTCCTCCTAGACTTTTTTGGGCCACATAGTTATAGTTACCCGTTGACCTGGTTTGCAAACATTTTGCAGGATAGTCCTGTAATATTGCAGGTCGGCTATTCGTAATATACCCGGAAGACAATGTCCTGCTCATAATTCCCGAACCCGCGGCCAAACAGGGTTAAACCGCCCCGCCTTCGGGTGGTGTCCTCCGCAGTGAGCCGGAAGATCCAGTGATCCTGCTCCCAACCCGCATCATCAAGAGTGACCGCAGAGATCTGCTGCCCGTCCACATACGTACCGCCTTTATTAATCCTTAGTACCTTGAGCAGCCCATATTGGTTGACATCCGAGTTCCACCAGGCCGGAGTAAGGCGTCCTCTCATCACCCCGAAGTCACCGGGACTGGTCCATTTCCCCAGCTCCATACCATTCAAGGTAAAGCTGATGTCTGAAGGCCATTTCTCGTTCACATGCGGTGCCTCTGAGCCGATTTCCATGGAGATCTCGATCTCCTGAACCGTCTGGTCCATAAAAAGATAATTTGGAACCTTGTACTCGGCGTAACCTTTGGCGAACCATAAAATCCCCGCATCCACCCGTTCCGGATCGAGAAAATAACGCGGATCATCATAATACCCGATCAGCTTCTCCGTTGTGGCAATGCCGCAGGTCGGCGAAGCTTGCAGATCGGTATAATGGCCGACAGGCACCGACACCTCGACCACTTTTCTGGCGATACCCTTTGATCCCGACAGCTTAATCTGCAGGAAATTAGCCGACAGTGAACAGAACTTGTAGGTCCCTCCGTCAATTCTCTTCATTTGCGAACTTACAATTCCTGCCTTTTGGAGCTTGGCGACATGGGAGCTCACGATTGCACTGCTGAGATAAAGTCTGGCTGCCAGCTCTTTAATATGCATTTCCTGCGTGCCAAGCAGTTCAATAATCCGCAATCTGACCTCACTCGCCAGCGCTTCATAGACCTTAAGGGATTCTGAATCCGTTGTTAAATACATATCCTATCCTCCATTATCCGTAATTGAATTAACATTTTTATTAATCCTTAATATTTATATTGCTTAGTATAGCTTGACATACGTATTATGTAATCAGTTATTACTTTAAAGGATTAATATAATCATTAATCCTATACGAAGGAGCAGATAATTCATGACGATACAATCCTCAATGATTGTCGATAAGGATTTTAAGCTGGCTGAGGTGGACCCGCGGGTCTACGGTTCTTTCATTGAACATCTGGGACGGGCTGTCTATGGCGGTATTTACGAACCGGGACATCCAACGGCAGATGAGAACGGCTTCCGCGGAGATGCCCTGCAGGCCATCCGCACGCTCAATGTCCCGATTATCCGTTATCCCGGCGGAAATTTCGTCTCAGGCTACAACTGGGAAGATGGAGTTGGTCCCAAGGCTGAGCGTAAGCGCTCTCTTGAACTCGCCTGGTGGACGACCGAAACCAATCAAATGGGTACTAATGAATTCGCAGAGTGGGCTAAGCTGGCAGGTTCCGAAGTCATGATGGCCGTCAATCTCGGTACCCGCGGGATTGATGCGGCCAGAAATCTGGTCGAGTATTGCAATCATCCCTCCGGCTCTTACTGGAGTGATCTGCGGATCTCCCACGGTTATGCAGCCCCCCATGCCTTCAAAACCTGGTGTCTTGGCAATGAAATGGATGGTCCATGGCAGATCGGGGCCAAGACGGCAGTCGAATACGGGCGCCTAGCCAATGAAACAGCTAAAGCCATGCGCTGGGTGGATCCTTCGCTTGAGCTTGTCGCCTGCGGCAGCTCAGGCAGCGGGATGAACACCTTCGCTGAGTGGGAAGCTACTGTGCTGGATCTCACCTATGATAATGTGGATTTCTTGTCTTTGCATACGTACTACAATAACAATGAAGACGATACCCCTAATTTCCTGGCCCGCTCCCTGGATATGGACCAGTTTATCGACAGTGTAGCCGCTGTATGCGATTATATCAAGGCCAAGAAAAAGAGCAGGAAAAAGATTTATCTCTCCATGGATGAATGGAATGTGTGGAAGTCCCAGGGTTCAAGCCGCGCCGAGCAGCATTGGCAGGTCGCCCCGCCGGAATTCGAGGATGTGTACACGCTGGAGGATGCGCTTGTTGTGGGCTGCTGTCTAATCTCGCTGCTGAAGCACGCGGACCGCGTGAAGATGGCCTGCATTGCCCAGCTTATTAATGTCATTGCACCAATTATGACCGAAAACGGCGGCCCGCTCTGGCAGCAGACCACGTACTACCCTTATATGCATGCTTCTGTCTATGGCCGCGGGACTGTTTTGCACCCGCTCATTTCCAGTCCGAAATATGATTCCAAGGATTTCACCGATGTTCCCTATCTGGAAGCGATCAGTGTATACAACGAAGAGCTGAACGAGGTAACTGTGTTTGCCGTTAACCGCCATCTGGCAGAAGGCTTGGAGCTAGCTGTGGACCTGCGCAGCTTCGGGGCTGTTACCGTGCTCCAGCATACCGTACTGGAACATGAGGATATTCATGCAACGAACACCCGAAGCAACCCGGGGACAGTCCTGCCGCATGACCGCGGCACTGCCACGGCAGACGGCGGACGCGTAAGCGCCCTGCTTCCTAAGGCGTCCTGGAATGTGATCCGGCTGCAGGTGAACGGCTAGGCCAGAGGTATTAATGATACATGATCCAGGCCACAAGCGGTCCGATAATGGAGCCGACGATTGCGCACACCGTCATCGCTACGGAACTCATGGAGACGGACTGCTCGCCGTATTCCAAGGCTTTTGCCGTACCAAGTGCATGTGAAGCCGTGCCCAGACCGATCCCGATGCCGGACTCGCCCCGGATGCGGAACAGCTTGATGATGTAAGGACCGCCGATGGCTCCGGTGAATCCGGCAATCATCACAAATACAGAAGTCAGCGAAGAATCTCCGCCCAGATTGCTGGAAATTTGAATCGCTACAGCGGTCGTAATCGATTTCGGCAGGACTGAAAGAACATATAATTTGGAAAATCCCATTCCTGCCGCCATCAGCAGGCCGCTGAACATCCCGACCAGAAGTCCGGTTACCGTACCCCCGAGCACTGCGGGGAGGTTCTGCCACAACACATGACGCTGTTTGTACAACGGGAAAGCGAGAGAGACAACTGCAGGTCCAAGCAGCTTGTTGATCCACTCACCGCCAATCATATAAGTGTCGTAGGAAATATGAAAGCCCATCAGCAGCACAACCACTGTAAAGGTTGCCGTCAGGGCCGGCAGGAGTACGGGGAAACGATAACGTTTGTAAAGCATGGACATCAGAAGATAAATTCCCACATTAAGCAGGACAAAACCAACTGCGAGCAACAATCTCATGCTTCCTTCCCCTTCTCTCTAAGGCTTCCAGTGCGGTAGCTGTTTCTGCTTCTGCGTCTGGCGCTGCGGCCGGTGAACCACTGGCTGGAATGGGCCGTTACGACCATGGTCAGCACACTGCTCACCACGAGAATGGCAATCAGCAAGAGTCCTCTGCCGCTGAAAATATCGAGGTGGTTCATAATCCCGGCAGTCGCCGGAATGAAGAACATCGGAAGATAGGCCAGAATAAAGGAGGAGCCATTCTCAATCAGCTTGAGCGGCACGATTTTGCAGAGCAGCAATATAAACAGAAGCAGAAGCCCGACAATACTGCCCGGAACCGGGAGATGCAGCAGCTTTTGCAGATAGTCTCCGGCCAGATAGAACGCGTACAATATTCCGACCTCGGCAATAATGCGGATGATTTTCATGATGCAGGAATCCCTTCAGTCTTAAAATGAATATCCTATGTAAAAATACTGACTATATTAGAGTAGCAGAACTTTCAGTAAATTTTCAATTATTTTTCGAAGCTTCTATGTATTTTCATGCGTGTAGATCAAAATAAATCCTTATATCCTAAAAAGAAACCTCTCCATAGCGGGATCGTGTTCTCACACTGCCCGCTCACATGGAGAGGTTTCTTCTATTTACATTACACCTCTTTACATTACACCCACTGAATCACTTGCCCGACAGTTTGCCGAGTTTTCCCGCGCGGCTCATTGATCCGGTAACCAAAGGCCACCATACAGGATATCCCAAAATGCGCAGGGTCCATAATACCTTCAGCAGCCAGTACCTCTTCAAGCTTCGCCTTGTCGAAGCCTTCTATCGGGCAGGAATCGATGCCAATCATCGCCGCAGCGGTCATCATATTGCCGAGAGCCAAATACGTCTGGCGGGCCCCCCACTCGAACATGGCCCGTTCATTGTCTTTCAGACCAAAGTCGACTTTCAAGAAAGTATCGTAAGTCTGCTGCTTACCTTCAGCAGCTTCGGGCGGCAGGTTCTGCACCTGTTCCATCATATGCCGGATATGATCCGATCCGGCGGCCATATCTCCGGGTTGTCTGGACAAGATCAGCACAAAATGGCTGGCGGTTGGCAATTGTCCTTGGGCGCCCCAGGCAAAGGGGCGCAGCTTCTCGCGGATTTCCGGGTTCTGCACCACAACAAACCGCCAGGGCTCAAACCCGAAGGAGCTTGGAGACAACCGTCCCGTCTCCAGAATAAACTGAAAATCATCCTCGCTGATTTTCCGGCTGCTGTCAAACACTTTCGTTGCATGTCTGAATTCAAAGGCGGATAGGATTTCATGCTTGGCCGCTGCTGTCGCGCTGGCTTCCATCTTACATACTCCCTTTCTATAAATGGACGAGTTTAGTTTGACTGATTTGGCTTACAAGCATAATATTAAAGTATATATAATGAATTTTGTAGTACGCACATTTTTGTTATGTAGTATACAAATTGATACTATAGGAGTGATCCCCGAATGCGAGATCGAAAAGGCGGATTTGGCCAATGCCCGGACGGCAACGAAACAGCGTGCCCCGTAGAATTTACGCTCGACGTTATTGGCGGCAAATGGAAGGGTGTGCTTCTATACCATTTAATGGACGACAAGAAACGGTTCAATGAATTCCGCCGTATCTGTCCCGGCATTACCCAGCGGATGCTGACCTTGCAGCTCCGTGAGCTGGAGGAAGACGGGGTGGTGCACCGTGAGGTCTACCATCAAGTGCCGCCAAAGGTCGAGTATTCCCTGACCGAATTCGGCCGGACACTGATCCCGATCATTATGCTGATGAGGGATTGGGGCGAGGAATACAAAATAAAACAGCTTTCCAAAGAAAGCTGCCCTAGTTGATTCAGAAACAGGGGTGCAGGTTTGATGCTGCACCTTTTTTTGTATGACCTGCTTTTATTTATCCCCGTTGAAGAAAACCTCTGACTTCTCCCGGTGTTCGTCCGTTACCTGTCCGGCGATTGCCCGAATGCCTGCCGCAATAATAGCTGCGTCATCTGTCAGTCCCAGACCAAGTAAGGCATCAGGAATAGCATCAATCGGAGAGATGAAATAGGCTAGTGCTCCGAAGGCAATACCTTTTGCCCACAATGGAGTTTTGGCGTCAATGGCGCAATAGTACATCGCAATCGCATCTTTGGTAAAAGGAATTTTTCCGGCGAATTTCCTGGTTTTGCTCCAGAAGCTTTTCTGCACCAGCCTCTCGTTCTCTTTGCTGTATTTGAAATGGTCCACTACGAGCTCTGCAGGAAGCTTGTTTCCGTCCTTCTCCATTAGCGATCCCTCCTGTGATTGTAGACTAATCCTTAATAAGTTCTAAAGCTCCCTCATTATAACATATACACCATACCCCTTCGGGCAACGCTCTATATAGATTGAACTTATCATTCTTCTATTTTGGGAATGGCCGTGACTACAGTGAATGTTTGGACTTCCGGCCGCTGTTAGGTTTGGATTTCCTGAAATAACCGCGAATCGCGGTAGAAATCCAAACCTAAAGGCGGACGCTGTCGCTCCTACAGTTCCAAAATCCCCCTCCGCCACTCTTCCCTAAATGTAATTCTCAAGTTCAATCTATATAGCTAAAATTAAAACCCTTGACCTGGTGTTACTCCAGATCAAGGGTATAAAAATTACCTAAAGCAGCTGCCCTGTCCCCAAATGCCGCTCAAAAAATATAGCCTTCTGACGGTTATGGAACTCGCCGACCTCATGTCCGGAGAATGGGTAATCCCAGATTTCTTTGGGCGCCGTAATGCGGTTATACGCCGCATAGATCGTTTCCGGCATACATACCGTGTCCTTCCAGCCGACAGACATCATTACAGGTGCAGTAAAGCGGTGCGCCAGATTCACGATATCGAAATAGGCAAGATTATGCAGAATGCGTTCCAGATGCTCAGGGTACCGCTTGATGTAATCAGCGATCTCTGTCAAAGAGCTGGTTGAATTCAGCACCCCGAAATCCAGCCGGCAAAGATTCGGAATGTCGGCAGCGACCGCAGCGACACGCGGGTTCAGCGCGCCTGCCAGCAAGGAAAGTCCGCCTCCCTGGCTGCCGCCGGTAACAGCGATGCGTGAGGGATCTATGCCGGGCAGCTGCGCGGCGGTATCCACGGCCCGAACGGCATCCATCGCCGCAGCCATGTAGTAGGAGTGCTCCTTCTCCAGGATCCCCTGGGTGATCCAGCCTTTGGCAACGCCGCTGCTCTGGGGCAGCAGGTTTCCCGTCTCACCCAGCTGGCCCCGCACATCTACAGCCAGAACAGCATAGCCGAGAAGCACCCATGAGGCATAACGTTCCGGGTATCCCCGGTCTCCGGTATAACCCGGAAATGTAACGATACAAGGCAGCGCCTGCCCGGCTTCTGCATTCCAGGACGGCTGAATATGCCAGGCATACACCGTGGTTTCATCAAATCCCTTGAAGCTGACTTTGTTAACCTCCATGCCCGGATAGGGTGTTTCTTCGGGAACAGTGGTAACGTGCAGCGGCTTCTGTTCATATTCCGCAAGGATTCCATCCCAGTAATTGTCGGCTGACTGTGCATCAAGTGTCGGTT
The DNA here is from genome assembly GCF_042610515.1 of Paenibacillus paludis. NCBI lineage: Bacteria > Bacillati > Bacillota > Bacilli > Caryophanales > Paenibacillaceae > Paenibacillus > Paenibacillus paludis. The sequence continues at coordinate 221,261 of NZ_JBGJZP010000009.1, read as the reverse complement.
CAGGACGGCAGTTTTCCAGTTCCTGCTTACGCAGTTCAATAGTATTCATAGCATGATCTCCTAAACTTAGTCTTTGTTATTGCAAGTTCTTGTAAGCGTTATTAATATTAATAGTAATAATAATATAAATCCAGAGAATTCAAAAGGAGATGTTCATCATTCGATACGGAACTTTGGCGCATTCAGCAGGTTGCCTGCCGCTCCAGACCTTAACCTCCACACTGCAGGCCCACGATATCAGCTTCGTGCAGCTCGCCCTGTCCAAGGCAATACAGGATATCGACACTTCCCCCGGCAAACTGAATCCCGGCTTGGCCAATTATATCGGTGAGCAATTCGACAAGGCAGGGATCCGTATCGGTGTTCTCGGCTGCTACATCAACCCCGTTCATCCGGACCCGGTGGTCCGCAGGGCAGAAATCGACCGTTTCAAGGAACACTTGCAGTTTGCCAGACAGTTCGGCGCACCGATGGTAGCTACAGAAACCGGGGACCTGCATACGTTTAAAGAGATGGAGCCTTACCGTTACGAGGAGATCGGTTGGGAAACGCTGCGGACTACGGTGGAAGAATTGGCCGAGGAAGCGGAGAAATGGGGCGTATTTCTGGGGATCGAAGGCGTCAGCACCCACACCTTATCCACCCCGCAAAAAATGCGCCGCCTATTGGATGAGGTGCCTTCCAGCTCCATAGGCGTCGTGTTCGACCCCTGCAATTGGATCGGTGACGATGTGTCCCGGCAGGATGAAATTGTGGACAGTGCCTTCAGTCTGCTGGGTGACCGGATGATCCTGGCCCACTTGAAGGATATCTACCGCGAAGGGAACCATGTCCGTCACGGAAAAGCGGGCCAGGGGCTGTTCCACACTGCAGAATTTCTGCAAAGGCTTCAGACCTTCAAGCCTATGATTGATGTCTCCCTGGAGGAAATCACTCTTCCTGAGATTCGGGAAACAGTTGCCCTGCTGACCGCTCTCGGGAAATGATTAATTGTAATGCTTCCAGTTCAAAAGATGTGCGTCTTCCTCCTGCAGCCACTTCGCTGCATACACAATCTGCCCGGTGTGATAGGAATAATGCTCTGCCGCACCGATCAGTATCTTCTGGATGCTCCACTGGTAGCTCTCCACGCCGGAATTCTCCGGGTAGGTAATGGTAGCTACCCGCTCCAAATCTGCAGCCGTGAGCTTCCGGACAACGGACCAGCTCTCGGCTCTTACCGATCTTAGCAGGGTGAGCAATTCTTCCCGGTTATGTCCGCCTGTCTCCAGAAGCTCACCCGGTCTGTCCCTGATCACCGGCTGATTGCCAATCCCGCTGACCAGATGCTGGTATTCGCTGCCTGCGATATGAAGGCAAAGGTTGCCGATCGCATTCATTTTCGGTCGGGGACGGAACCATATCTTCTCTTCCGGCAGCTTGCCGACAGCTTTCTCCACATACTCCAGGGATTGATCCAGCCTTCTCATACACTCCGCAATCATTTCACTCATCCTCTTTGCCTCCTGTTCGCTAGTCCCGATTTTGATTAATGACCGGATACCCAGTACTTTTCCTATCCTTCTGAATAAAATAGTATACAAAAAGCATCGCTGCTGATGCTATATTCTCCAGAAGGGAGGCGATCATCGATGAGGTTCACATTCCCCATTCTCACCCTATGCCATGGCGGGGCGCAACGGATGCTGGTGGAGCTCACCAATGGTCTGACAGCTTTGGGCCACCAGGTTGTGATTCTCATGCCGCTGGGGGGAGACATTTCCTATGAGATCCACTCCACCCTGCTCCGCACCGACCACACATTGCTGCGTGAAACCGACTTTCCGGCCAGCGATGTCATTGTTTCCAATTTCTATACCACTGTGCCTGTGGCCGAAGCCGCCAGCAAGAATGGAAAGGGAATTCATGTACGCCTGTCCTTATGTTACGAGCCGCTTTTTTTGCCGGAAAATCATGTATCCTTTCCCAGTTATCATACCACCGGCAAGCTGATCGTTCTATCACAGTGGCAGAAAGAATTGATTGAATTAAATCATGGTATATCAGGAAGTATTGTGCCTGTCGGCATCAGCTCCTCCTTTAATAATATGCGTATCCGCCACAAGCTGCAGGAGCCGTTGAACATTACTGCCATTCTGCGCAAGGTTGAGAACGGCTTCTCCTGGCATCGCGAACAGGATTATCTGGTACAACAGCTGGATATCGTCAAACAGAATCTTCCCGGTGTAAATATCAACTTCATCAGTCCGCCGGATGAATTCTATACCTCGGATTCCCTGCAGGAGATGAAGGCCAGCGGCAAATACCGCTTCTTCACACCGCTTAATGATGAAGAGCTCTGCTATCACTACAATGGGGCGGATATCTTTGTCAGCTCCAGCATTTTTGATACCGGGTCCCTTCCGGGACTGGAAGCCATGCGCTGCGGGGCGGCGCTCGTCTCTGTGTACTCCGGCGGCAATCTGGAATATGCCCGTCATGAAGAGAATTGTCTGCTCTCCTACCGGTACGAGAACCGGCTCGCCGAGGATGTCCTCCGCCTGAGCCAGGATCATCTGCTCAGAGCCCGCTTAGCCATGCAGGGAGAAAACGATTCTGCCGGATGGACCTGGGAGAACAGCGTCAGAATCATGGAGCGGAGTATCAAAAATTTCCTCCAAGGCACACCTGTTGACAATCAGCCCAAGTCTGCACTGGTGCGCAAGATGAACAGCTTTAGGGCAGGCAGGAAATAACGATTTCCTCAAAAGCAAAACAGCAGCACAACTGCCGAAATTTGGCGTTGAGCTGCTGTTTATGCTGTTGCGGCTTACATACATATGTTCAATTCCCGAAAATAACATCCTGTTTCCCAAGCCGCGTGTCGTTCCATACAGCTCCCAGTGTATCCGGGAAGATCGTTGCTGCGGTAATATAATCTCCAATGAGCGGAACTGGTGTAGGTGAATTCCCGTTCGGATTCGTAGACACATCCGATACTCTCCGGTTCACAAAGGACAAGCCGCTGTTGATGGATTCCGCCACGAAGACATCCAGCAGGAAACCATCCAGACGGTTCGTATAATATATTACCCGCACTGTTCCGTTGGAAGCTGACACCGTAATCGAAGGTGAAAAATTCTGCGAGCCTGCCGGCGCACCTGTTATGCTGACCGGCTGTGACCAGAGCAAACCATCCGGCGACCGCGAGAAAAAGATGTCTGCATACCCCAGCCGGAAATCATTCCACACCGCATAGACGAACCCGCCGAAAGATCCGGCAGAAATATCTGCCCCAAGGCTGAGATTTGTCTGCACACGGAAGGCATAATTCGGTACGGGCAGCGGACTGGGCACCGGAACCGTATTGGCGATAAATGTAGCGCCGCGGGTAACGGGTGGATTAAAGGTGACTCCGCCATCCAGCGAAGCCCGGATATAAGCGTATTTGGGTAACGGTCCAAGCTCAATATAACCGACATATACCTCACCGGCGAGTCCGACTGCCAGAGCAGCACGCTCAAGCCTCCCCCTCGGGTCTGATATCCGCTGCGGAGGTTCCCAGCTTACTCCCTGATCCAAGGAACGTTGAAAGAAAATCGCCGAGTTCTGCGCCAGATCATAAAGCGGCGTATAGCCTACATAGGCATTTCCCAGGTACGGACTGGAGGGTGAGCGGTCCACGGCAAGAAAAGGCTCATCATTGTGGATATAGAGACCAAAACCCTGCCGCACGATAACAGGGGGATTAAAGGTCACGCCGTTGTCAAAAGAGGTATAGGTTGCAATGGTACCGTCATCAAAATCATTAAAAAAATGCACTGCAACAATAAAGGTATTGGGAAAGGTATAGTCTATGGTAGGTGCTTCAGCACTCATATACCCCGGAGCCTGCGGCAGAATAGTAGCCGACCATGTCTGCCCCCCGTCAATAGATCTGTAGAATCCGGTCAAAGCTGTACCTGTGCTGTCATCCACCGCCACCGCACACAGAATATTCGGACTCAACGTATTTACTGCGATGGAAGGTTCAATATGATTGCCCGGAAGCCCGGCGGTAATATTGACATTCACCAATTCGTATCACCCCATTTTCAAGTAGAGATAATTGTTAAGCGATCGATGTATGTAAACTCAGGTTGAAGAATGCTGTTAACGATGTTCCCGGCTGCATCCATGGCGAACACATTTATGACAGTATTAACGGCACTGTAGAAATTGATCTGGGCTTCATAATAATCAGCAAGGTTCACAGAAAAGGTCTGAACGACAAGCTGCTGGGGATTGACCTGAAATAAGGACTCGCCCACCGGGACGCGGGTAAAATTATTGCCCCGAAAATGAAAGATCTGCAAATTGATATTAATTGCGGCTATAATCGAATCATTCAAGCAGGAAATCTGTATTCGGTCGATATGGTTGAGTCCGGCCGGCGGATTGTAAACCGCCCCCGTTGTAAAGGGCATATTTTCTAAACTCCTTTCCGTCTGCTGCAAGCAGAGAGTTTCCCGCAGGACAACGCGCAGCTCACCTCCTTCGCAATCAGGTATAATACAATTCCATTCATGTGTATGTGGTTATTATTTGTCCAATGAGAAAAAACTTTGCCTAAGCGGTGAGAAAACGGAAAATAATAGTAAAGGTACAGGCCTGGAGCATAAAAAAAACTGCCTGGAGCATGATTGCTCCGGCAGCCTCCAAAAATTAAAGTATGGAAAGCCCCGAGAATAAAAGCGGACCGATAATAACCGGTGGGTTCACCGTACCGATTGAAGAAGCCGTTAAAGCATATCCATAATATCCGGCAGGGATTCCGCTATCTGCAAAGGAGAAATGAACGGCTTCAAAGTCGTTTACTGCCAGCCCGCTGGATCGAATGGTGAAGACCTGCACCGCATTGCGCGAGATTGTAAAAATAATGTCGGAGCTGTTTGGTCCAGTGCTTTGCAGGCCAATGGTGCCTTGAAGTAAAACTGAGCCATTAGCGCCTACAGCTAAACCAAATTGTCCCAGAACAGTGCTGTTTGGCAAGCTGTTTACGGGCAATGATGCGGACTGGCTGAAGCTCGACGGGATGCTTTTTCCGAAATCAATAAGTTGTGTCATGGCGTCACACCAACGATAGTCCTGAGAAATCAACAGGACCTACCAGATTTGCAGAATTAAGGGCAGCATTGTTAACAATCGAGACAGTCAGCGTATAGGCAAAATATCCGGCAGGCACATTGGAATCCACATACGAGAAACTAATCGGGTCAAATTGTCCGGCGTTCAGCGCACTTGCACGAATTGAAAAAATAGCAGCTGCCCCGCGCAAAATCGTGAACAGCAGGTCCGGACTTCCGAGTGTGGTTTGAACGCCAACCGATGCATTGAGCAGGACACTGCCTCCCTGCGCTGTCGCGAGCCCAAACTGGGTCAGTGTATTGCTTGAAGGAGCACCAAGGACCGGCACGGAAATCGTCTGGCTGAAGCTGGATATTGAGCTTTTACTGAAATCAACAACCTGGGTCATTACAAAACGCCTCCTTGTCACAAATTTAACTCTATATAGGATATGGCATTATTAAAGAAGTGACTGGACCTCTTCAGCCCCTAAATCCATGACATATATACATAGGCAATCCTTGGACGAATGGATTACACTAAGATTAAGTACAATATAGCTATCGGAGGTGAGGCTAGTCATATGAACGTATCGGACAAACAAACTGCCGTGCCCCAGTTTAAATATATGGTGAGCGGCGATTCCATCTCCAAAGGGGTGGTCTATGATGAAGCGAGAAGCAAATATGTCATTCTGGAAGAAAATTACGTGTCGCTGCTTCAGGGCAATCTGAAGGGAGCGCTGCGCAATACGGCCAGATTCGGCAACACTCTGCTCAAGGGCTTCGGCAATCTGAAACGGGATGTGCTGAAGGAGAAACCGGATGTGGTACTGATCGAATATGGGGGGAATGACTGCGACTTTCATTGGGAGGAAATTATGAATAACCCTGAGGCAGAGCATAATCCCAAGACCGATTTCACGGCTTTCGAAAAAATGCTGCTGGATATGATTGATTTCCTGAAAAGCCAGGGGATTATGCCTATTCTGATGAGTCTCCCTCCGCTGGATGCGGACAGCTATTTCAAATGGGTCAGCGGAAACAACCCGGCGTCGGAAGTGAATATTCTGAAATGGCTCGGCAGCATCACTAAAATCTACTGGTGGCAGGAAAGATACAATTCCACGATTATCAAGGTCGCCGAGAGCACCCGAACCAAAATCATTGATGTCCGGGGTGCTTTTCTCCAGCAGCCGGATTTCACCAAGTTCATCTGCCGGGACGGGATTCATCCCAATAAAGAAGGACACCGCATCATCTTTGACAAGGTGCTGGATTTCATCCGAAGCAGTGAACCCCAGCTGCTGGTGGACAGCACCGGACAGGCTGCACACAGTCATTAAAGTCTAAAAGGCCTGCTGCATACGATAGATGCAGCGGGCCTTTTGCCGCCTGTTCAGGGATTATAGGATGGAAACTACCGCAGGCAGCTGGCGGAACAGATGGTTCTGTCTCCTGCATTCAGAAAATGCTGTTCCAGTAAGCTGGCTAAACTACGTTTGCTGCGTCTAACGGACTGAGGAGCCGCTATCTTACCTGGAACGTGCTGTAATCCTTGCCGGCGGACTGCATAGCCGTTATTCTCGCCAAAAGGCGGCCTTTTATCGCCAAATGTAGAGCATAACGTCCATGAGGTCCGATTCCTCACTGAATGATGCTGTTTATCCGAAATAGCTGCATTGGAGTCCGGATGCAGCCACAAAGTGCAAGTAGGTCTGCTCAAAAGCCCCATATTCAAAGCGCAAAGCGGCCAAGGAGCTGGGCGGGCAACGTGTTATTCCGCTTCCTTTTCGCCAGCTTCCCGTGAATGCAGCTCTACATAATTGTCTCCGAGCACATTTTTGAAATAATTGCGGTTGTAGAGCATACTGGGATGGACGGGATGATAGAGCAAAGCGGCTTCATTGAATAGATTAGCTTTCTCGCGCTGGCCCAGCCGGTCATAACATAAAGCAAGCTGAAGATTAGGCACCCAGGTGGCAAACGCCTCGTTCTTCACACCCATAGAATCATTATTCCGCGGGAGTTTAATCGCAAGCTCATACCAGTAGACAGCCGGGAGCAGCTGGCCTTTCTCTACATGCCAGGCACCTAGCCGGCAGCAAAACTCCGCCCGGGGGGTATCATACTGCAGCGTGCGGCATAATGACTGGAAGGCTCCCTCCCTGTCTCCCAGCCGCTCCCGGCATTCAGCCAGCCTAAGACAGGCCTGGTAACTATCTTCAATCCAGCCCAAACCTCCGTCGAGGAACAGCTCATAATAGCGGCAGGCTTCCTCATAAATTCCATGGTCGCGCAGTTCGTTGGCAAAATAATACTGGTCACGCGGCGAGAATACCTCACCCTCCCCCACCCGCTTCTGATAGATCCGCAAATTGCGGTCCGTGTACACTTTATCTTTTTCATGAGTGATGCAGACATCACTGCTGTAAGCGGGCCCGTAGACCTCCAGATACTCGTGCACCGGACCTATCCACTTGAAATTGCAGCTTCTGCGGACCAGCCGGTTGCGGCGCAAAGAGGTGACGACCCTCCCCTCTCCGTCAAAAGCCAGATTGTACTGCATGTTCACACTGTCCACGCCGTCTGGCAAGCAGTGCTTCAGCTCCCTGAACCGTACATGATCCACGTCCTTCAGGTAGTCATCGGCATCCAGCCAGAAGATATATTCCTTGGTAGCTTTGCTGAAAGCAAAATTGCGGGCGGCTGAGAAATCATCAATCCAGGTAAAATCATAAATAACCGCCCCATAGGACAAGGCGATTTCTTTGGTGTTGTCCGTTGACCCGGTATCCACAATGATGATTTCATCAGCAATTGCCCCTACCGAAGACAGGCAGCGTGGCAGGCTATTCTCCTCATTGCGGACAATCATGCATAAGCTGATTTCTATCATGTTACCCTCCTCAAAGTTTTGTGAGCACACGCTTTTCTCCTATATTGATATGCACCGCAGCAGGAATGGAACCCTTGCTCCTACCTATGACATTTCCGCATTCACCACTGACCCTAAGGAGAAAGCCCGGAGTGAAACAAGCGCAGTGTGCTTTTTTGAGGACGCTGGCTGTGTTTTTTGTTATAATATCGTAGAGTTTAAAATGATTCCCTCTGAATCAGGCTTTAGAATTTCATATACAAGAAGGAGACGTTACCTTTGTCAAAGATCATAAAAACCCTAACCATTGCCGGCAGTGACTCCAGTGGAGGCGCAGGCATCCAAGCTGATTTAAAAACCTTTGAGGAGTATGGCACCTACGGCTTCAGCGCATTAACGACTATTGTCACCATGGACCCGGATAATGGCTGGCACCATAATGTCTACCCGATTGACTCTTCCATCGTGGCGGAGCAGCTAAAGACTATCTTTGCCGGTGGACCTGTGGACGCGATGAAGACAGGGATGTTGGGCAGTGTGGATATTGTGCTTGTTGCGGAAAAAGCGATCAAGGAAAACCTCCAGACCAATGTGGTCATTGACCCGGTTATGGTCTGCAAAGGTGAAGACGAGGTGCTGAACCCGGAGAGCGCAAATGCCATCCGTGATTTGCTGCTGCCGCTGGCTACCGTAGCCACTCCCAACCTGTTTGAAGCAGGGGTGCTTTCTGGACTAGGCAAGCTCACAACGATTGAAGAAATGAAAGAGGCTGCGCGCCTGATCCATTTGCTGGGAACCCAAAATGTTGTTGTCAAAGGCGGTAAAGCGCTAGGTGGAGACCTTGCGATTGACGTCTTCTTCGACGGCTCCGAATATACTGTACTTGAGACCGCCAAGATTGAACCTGCATACAATCACGGAGCAGGCTGCACGTTTGCAGCTGCCATTACCGGCGGCCTGGCGAACGGCCTGTCTGTGCATGACGCAGTAGTCAAAGCGAAGGATTTCGTCTCCGCAGCCATCCGCAGTGGCTACGCCTTTAATCAATATGTCGGCCCTGTATTTCATGGCGGTTACCGCCTGGAACAGTAGGACAAGCCGGGGCTGTAGGACTGCACAAACAGGGCTGTAATTTCCTGACTGGGATATGCGTCCCTCAACTTGCTACCTGCTACCTGCTTGCTATACGCATAACAAAACCGTGCCCCGTATAGGGTGTCACGGTTTTTGTTTGCCTATTGTAAAAAAACCGTTATCGTGCTGCGCAATGCAGCATGATAACGGTTTGTTCTATACAATCGAAGCTTCAGAGAACCTCAAGGCTTATTTTTGAGCGGCTGACTTCCCGGCGATCTTCTCGATGAACGAAATGAGCTTGTCCTTGTTTTCATCTTCACCAAGGACCCCAATGATGATGTTTTTGGAATTGTGGTTGATTGGAAGCGCGGAAACAAAGGGTGAATCTGTAATGTCTACGCCGTACAGCTCCTCCTGTCCGCTTTCTTCATTTTTCCCCCATTTCAGGCGGGAATCGTCTTTGGCAATTACACCGTCTGCTACGATAGCCTCCAGATTCCCGAAGCCATCCTGCCCGCCGATCCATTCCAGGGTTGCTTCATCCAGAATGAGAACATCCGGCTGATTCGCCGCCAGTTCTACAACGGCCTTCTGCATATAGTTCATATCAAACGTATCCGAACCGGGTCCTGTTTGCGGGAGATAAACGATGCTGGCCTCTACCCGCTTCCAATCAGGGTATTGAGCGATAACTGCCTTTTCCAGAGCATCCGTCTTACCATCCGGGTCCTGAACCCCAAAATTGCCCAGGAACATGATTTCCGCATCAACCGGAGGCAGAGAGGCGAGATATTTCTTATGCTGCCAATTGTTATAAAGCGCGTTCCCGCCTACAGCCAGTACAATAACGATAATAATGGATACAATTACATGTGTCTTGTAAAGGCGCATAAACCGTTCCCATTTACTCGCAAAACCGGAAAGCTTGCCGTATTTCGCCAGTCTCTGCTGTTCGGCTTCCTGAATCTCCTGCTCGTCCAGACTATCCAGAATAAACTTGAAGGCCTGAAAATCCTCCTCCGGCGCCGACCTTTCATCATCGGAAGCTTTGGAACGCCGCCGTTTAAGCAGCAGATCAAACCGTTTATTTATCTCTTCTCTGGATACGTTTTCAGACAATCCCACTCGTTCATATGCCTTCTTCAGCTTCTCATTCACATTAAATTTCTCCTTTGGTATGTATGATGCCCGCCTTGCTTCGCCGCTGCCGTCTCTGTTCTTAGCTGCGTTTACTCTTTCATTATATATTTTACTGACACTCGACACAATTTCTCTCTGAATGTTCTGACATCTGATTACGAATAACTGAATGCGTCCATTCAGAATCCCGGATGAACACTCTCATACTTTCATCTCCGTTACTAACTTATTATCTGTTAATCTCACATATATTTATCAATTGACCCTTAAAGTCATCCATCCCGAAGGGTTTACGATAGACCGTCCCCATGGCTCGGGGGATTATCTGTTTTTAATGTTCCGCAGCACCATGGAGATACAGCTACAGGGCCAAAGGATCATCGCCGACAAAAACACCTACATTATCTACAAGAAAAGCAGCCTTCAGTTCTACCGGGGGGCCGGATGTCCGATGATCCATGATTGGTTCCACTTTGAGATGGAGGACGCCGAGGATTTCTTCAGTCAGCTGAATCTTCCGTTTGACACGCTGATCCGGGCCCTGGATATGGTTTACCGTGGATCAGCTTGCAGAGAAGCTGCGGCTCAGCCGGTCGCATTTCCAGCATATGTACAAGCAGATCTTCGGAATTCCGGTCATGGTTGACGTCATTCACAACAGGCTCGGGTACGCTTCGTATTTGCTGGAGAACACTTCCTACCCGGTAAGCCATATTGCTTCCGCTTGCGGTTATGAGAATAGCGTGCATTTTATGCGGCAGTTTAAGAAGTTCGTCAAGCTTACCCCAAGCCAGTTTCGGGTGAAATCCGCAGGGCCCGTCCCCTAACACCAGCGCAAAAGAGCGGATAAAACAGCAGAAAGCGCCTGCTTCCCGGGAAGCCAGCGCTTATGGTCTATTCTCAGCTATACAAGGTTGGTTATCGGAGTCTCATCACTGTCACCGACTGCTTCGGAAACTCATAAGCAAAGCTGCTGCCCTCTGTCTGCAAGGCCTTCTGTTTCGGGGAGACAAGCATGGGCTGCTCGAAGCTGTTTTCGTCCTCCGGCTGATGTCCCGACATTTCGTACACTTCTATACTCAGTCTCTTATCGGCCAATCCTTCCAAAACAATCTCAGCAGTAACACTCACTTCCTGCATATTAACAGTTTTGAGAATCATATCCCCGGTCGAATGCTCTACACTTGCTGTGTAATAGAGTGGTTCTATTACAGGCAGTTTATCTTCCGCCTCATTAATCAGCTCTCCGTCAATATAAGTGCGGATCTGCCTTCCCGAGACCTCCAGCGTAAGATAGTATTCCACATCACTTTCGACGGTGAACAGGGTATGGGTTAAGACGGAATTTCTGCCTTGTGCAATGGAAGCAACTATGGAATCCTGATTCTGCCAGCCGCCGATTTCCCAGAATAAATGGTTTTGTTCATCTGCTTTGCCAAAATAGAGCACAAACCCCTTTGCCCCTCCGGTGCGTACCGCTTTCAGACTCAGCGTGTAATCCGTCCAATGCGTAGGACCCAGCTCCAGCGTCCGCTTGGCTGCTCCATTTAATGCCGGATCCGGCAGATCCGCAACTTCGCCGGACAGGTCCGCATAAGCCTTCACTTCTCCGGTCAGATTGTTAACCAGTGAGATCTCGGAGAAACGGGCAGCGGAAGCATCCACCGCCAGTGTGATGGCTCCGGTTATCGGTTGATCCTCCTGTGCTTGAGCAGGTGCAAATCCGCAGCTTCTCATCTCCAGCAGCTGATCTCCCTGGTGGTTCATGAATAATTTCTGCACGTAATAATTGGCCGTCCCGTAGGCTTGATGATTGTTGAACCAGATCATATCCGGCTTCCAATTCACATAATCCACATTGCAGAGCATGGGGGCATAACAGGCCAGTCCGACCGCGTGGGCGTTGTTCTGGAGCCCGGTCATGAACGCAGCTTCGACCAGCGCATTATAATAAGTGTTGCCCCATGAGGCATATTCACCGAGGAATACCTTCGGCTCACCGGTTTTAAATTCATCATACCGGTGATGATTGGCCAGGAACCACTCCGGTGCCGCATAATAATGCTCGTCTACCAGATCGGAGCCGTTTGCTCTGGCTGATGCCCAGCCCCGTTCATATTCCTTGCCCGCTGAGAAAGGGCCGCTCGAATTAATCACCTTAATTTCCGGATACTTGGCCTTGATGGCCTCATGGAAAAAGGGATACCGTTCGAAAAACGGCTCGCCTACCTCTTCGTTCCCAATGCCGATATACTCCAGGCCAAAGGGCTCCGTATGGCCAAGGCCGGCACGGATGCCGCCCCATTCCGTTGAGGAATCGCCGTTCGCGAACTCTATTAAATCAAGCGCATCATCAATCCACGGCTGCAATTCATCCAGTGGCACAATCCGTTTATGATGCGGGTCGTATCCGCCGGGCAGAACGGGAATCGGCTTCGCGCCAATATCCTCGCAGAATTGAAAATACTCCAAATACCCTAATCCAAGCGTCTGATTATAACTCCAGTTGTTCCGTCTGGGCGGTCTTTGGGCTATATCCCCGATGGTATTCTTCCATCTGTACATCGAGTTTCTGTCATCCGGGTTAAGCGACCCGTCATGGATCAGACAGCCTCCCGGAAAACGCATAAACTTTGGCTTCATGTCCGCAAGCAGCACTGAGAGATCCTCGCGCAGGCCGCCGGGCCGATTCAGGAAGGTCTTCTCCGGGAACAGGGACACCATGTCCAGACATACCTTTCCGCTTCCCCCTGCAAGGATTACAAGCCGGCTGCTGTTGTCTGTACTATTTGCTTGTATTACGGCCTCGTACCGGGTCCACTCACTGCTGTTCACAGTGATTTCCGCAGCACCATAAACGGTGCCGTCCACTGCTTCTATCGTTACAGTCAGTGGTGTATCCCAGCTGTTATCGCGGCGTGCGTACATGGAGAATTTATAATTATCGCCTTCTTTTACCGGGATGCCGCTGTTAAAGCCCAGATTCATGATGCCGACTCCGCCGCCCTCCGACACAATGTCGATGACAGCATAATGGAGATTCCGGGGATTTAAAGGTTCATTGTCTTCCATAGTGATTACAGCTTGCCCGTCACCGTGTATCACTGGTTCCCAGGCAGTCAGCGCATGGTAGTCAGCCTTGTCTATGGGATCGAATTCAAAGGACCGGTTCTGGACCAGTTCGGCATACAATCCGCCGTCCGCTGCATGATTGAGATCCTCGAAGAAGATGCCGAACAGATCGCTGAGTTCCGCCCCGCGCCGCCCCGTATGTACTGTTAATGTTCCTTCTGTCTTCATTTGTTCACCACTTTCCTCTTCATTAATAATTATATTAATTAATTAGTTATTATATAAATAATTATAGCCAGCTGTCTTCCTATCCGTCAACAGTTCAGCAGCGGCAATGGCAGATGCCCCAAGGCCAATGATATAATTTATTAATCATGAGAAATGAAGAAGACGAGGTAACATCAACGTGTACAAATATCTAAAAAGCTTCCTGCAGGCATGGGCGGACTATCCGCTGGAGAAAGGCAGTTCTATCGGTAAGCGGTACAGAATTATAGCGCAGATTGGCGTTGGCAGCTACGGAATTACCTACCGGTGTAGGGACGAACAGGAGCAGCAGATTGTAGCTGTGAAGCAGGCCAAGCCGAGCAAGAAAGGAATCGGGCAAAAAATGCTGGCCTGGGAACGGGAGGTCATTTCACAGCTGGAGCATCCCTTCATCCCGGCCTGCCGCAATTATTTCAGCGAGAACCGCTCCTATTGGCTGGTGACAGATTATGTGGAAGGCAAAACGTTAGAGGATCTGATCTTTGCAGACAGCCGGACTTTCGGAGAACAGAACACGGTGAAGTGGACACTGGAGCTTATGGAACGTGTGCAATATGTTCACTCAAAGGGTTTTGTTCATCTGGATATCCGTATTCCAAATGTGATTATGCGGGGTGAAGACCTCTATCTGATCGACTTCGGATTAGCTGCGCCGATCGGCGGCAATGACACAGCAGCCCGGCAGCAAACACAAACAGGCTTCAACAGCGTAACGCCATCGAAGCCTGCAACCATACAAGGTGATCTATTTGATATCGGACATCTGATGCTGTTCATGCTCTACTCCCGTTTCAACCCCACATCCGGTGCAGCTGAAGGCAGCTGGATGGAGGAGCTTGAGCTCTCACCACAGCTGGAGCTTATTCTCATCAGGCTGCTCGGTGAAGGTGTACCTTATCAGAGCACCTCCGAGTTTGTCTCCGAACTATCGGCAAGCCTCCCGGGGCTTACGTCTTAACCGCTCAGCTCGAATGGCTGCCGTATCTATTCTTATAATATTTATGCCCTTTATGACCGCTGCCATGACGGTAGTCCGAAGAAGAGCCTCCCCGGGATCTTGGTCTGTCACTGCTGGAATGACGGGAATACTGTATTTTCTTATCGGAGCTGGAATGACGGCCATATCCTTGCTTTCCCCGTTTGCTGCTGGAGTGTTTATGCTGGGAATGCTCAACGGAATGAATCACTTTTTTCAGCAATTTCTTAAACATACCATCGCCTCCTCTGTAAATTGGCCGGACCACTTATGTTCGTTTCAGGATACTACATGTATATGCAACAAAAAAGCTGGGGTTTAGAATATACTTAAAATTAGAACATATTTTTTGCCCTAGTGCAAATTTACGGAGTATCGGTTAACCCGAACCCGGAAAGATAAAGAGCCCCCTTTAACAGGAGACTCTGGCATGTACGCGTCAGGAATTCCGCCATCCATATGTGATTGAGTGCAGGGTACTCCTGCTAAAGTGAAGCTCCGGACTTATGCTGTATACTGCCGGAACGTTTACTCAGACAGCCGCATTTTCCTTGGCCGTCAGATGAACCGGAGTCAGCCGGTAGACGGCTACTCCGTTCCCATCCATGGAGGACCTGTATTTCGCTACCATACGTTCCGACATTTCCTGCTTATAGAAGCCCGGTGTATACTTCTCCAGAATCTTCTGAAGGACTCCAGCTGCCTCACTCATATCGGTAACCTTGGCTGCTTCACCAAACAGCATCACACTGAAATATGCGGTATCTGCCTTGCAGGGGACCGGATCAATCAACGTGCTGTCTTCCCGGTACACGGTGAAACTTACTGCCGGATGCTCCGCGAGCAGACGCACTTTTTTGCCCGAACCCATGCCGTGGAAATATACAGAGCCTTGATGCCATACATAATTGACCGGCACGGCATAGGGATAAGCATCCCCGCCGATTCCTACAATGCCAATTCTTGCGACAGTCAGGAAATCCACGATTTTATCCTGGTCGCGGCAGTCCCTTTGCTTATAGCTGATATGCTCCATCAGGACCTGCTCCTCCTTTCCTGTTCGCTGAGCCGGTTCAAAAACTCCGCCATCCAGGTGTTGTTCAGCACGATATATTCCGGATGAGCGAGCATTCCCCCCGCAGACTGCACATAGGCAGCAGGCTGCAGCTCACTCCTGTATTCCGCAATCAACTGCTCCAGCATCGCTCGTGTAGTCTCCAGATGGAATTGGAATCCGAAAACCCGTTCGTTGTACATAAAGAGTTGATGAGCGCACGCATCGCTTCCGGCAAGAACCTCCGCCTCGGGCGGCAAAGAGCTGAAGGTGTCATAATGCCATTCAAACACGATAGAGGTTTCAGAAAAAAAAGAGAAAAGCGGGTGTTCCCGGGCTTTGGCACTCCAACGTACCGGCAGCCAGCCGATTTCAGGCTCACGGTTTGCCGTTACCTGTCCGCCGATCACATCCGCAATAAGCTGGGCTCCGAGACAAAGACCGATCACTATCTTTCCGGCAGCAATGGCAGAACGGATGAACAGCTTTTCTTCAGCCAGCCACGGAAAGCGCTCCTCTTCATAAATATTCATGGGGCCGCCAAGGATCAGCAGCCAATCAAAGCTGTCCACAGCCGGTAGCGCACCCGACTCGTGGAACAACGTATGCGTAAGACTGCATCCCTGCTCACTAGCCCAGGCCAGAATACTGCCCGGGTCCTCCATAGCTACATGCTGCAGATAATGGATTCGCATCTCAGCCAACGGCACCAGCTGCTCTCGCCAAGGATATCCTGCCCGGATCAAAGAGCTGCCGCACCTTTTCACACATGGTCAGCACACGGGTTGAATCCTCCGGCTTCGGTGTGCCATGAAAATAATCATCCAGCGAACAGATACCGAAAATAAAATCCAGCGACCGGATCTCCTTATTCAGCTCTTTGGGAACATCAATGACAGATTCCACTGCATTCATGAGACAGATATAATTGTGATTCAAGGGCATGATCCCATATAGGTGGCATAAGGCGACAAGGTACCGTTCCAGCGCAACAGAGCCAACATTGAATACCAGGCTTAGCCGCTGTTTTTGATGCAAAAACTGCTCCGCACGGCGATGATATCCCATGGCATCCCGATAATTTTCTTCAAATGCCTCTACATCTGTTTCCGTTACCAGCATAACGATTCACCCTTCCCGTATATAGTCCTGGGTAACGCAGGTCCTACCACACACTCAAAATCCATTCCTTGTTCTTCTTGTACTCCATATCAGTGAACAAAGTGTTGGCGATTTCTTCAGCCAGCCGGATCGCACCTGCATATCCAACAGTCGGATGACGGTACAATCCCGCGCGGTCATAGGTTGGGAACCCGACACGCACCATGGGAATATTGTTGTCGATGGCGGTAAAACGGCCCTTGGAGTGGCCCAGGATCAGGTCCAAATCCACATCCTTGTTCTTAATGCGGGTTTCAAGTTCCATCAGGTCGGCGTTCAAGACGATTTCCATATCGAATTCCACGTTTTCCTGCAGCGCCTTTATCCGGGGATCATTCTTATAGGTCGTGTTGTCGTCACCCAGCAGCAGAAGGACGGGTTTCATCTCCAGATCAATACAGAACTCAGCCAGACCGATAACCAGATCGGGATGTCCGTAGATCGCTACCTTCTTGTCGGCGAGGAACATGTGCACAAGATCAGCCAGGGCGTCGATGGCTACCCCGCGTTCACGGACTAAGGATTCCGGAATCGCTTTGCCCGTTAATTGTTTGACATTCTGCAAAAAGGTATCTGTATTGCGGATACCGATCGGAGTAGGTCCGATGACCGTCGGTATATCAAATTCATTCTGGAGATACTTGGCGGCTTTACCGCCTTCGTATTTATTGAGCGCAATGGTACCCAGTGCGTTGGCCGTTCCGGCCAGATCGGCAATCGTCGTATTGCCGTGCGATTCTCCGCTTTTATCCGGCATTATCGGAGAATCAAAGCTTTCTATTTCAAACAGCACCGTCGCATCCACCTGCATTTCGGCCAGCAGGTGCTTGAGTGCCGTCACATCTCCGGGATTAACCCAGCCAGTGATCAGATTAAGCTTGCCGTTCGGCTGGTCCTTTTGGGCAAAATACTTCACAAAAGCTTCCACAGCCACATCATACCCGCTCACCTGGCTGCCCACAAAGCTCGGCGTATGAACCGGTATCAAATGCACCTCGCGGCCGGCATACTTCTCCGCCAAAAGCCCGCTATTAAGCTTCAAAATCACACCGTCCACATCGTCACCGATGACTTCCGTGGAACAGGTGGTGATGATCGGCACCACCTTAATCTCCGGGTATCGCATAAGCAGGACATCAACTGCTTCTTCCACACGGTTTAATGCGCCGAATACCGCTCCATCCTCATGCACGGAAGACGAGGCGAGTAGAAAGTTATCCTTGAAATGCTGCGAGAACAGCAGGCGGACGAACATTACGCAGCCCTGCCCTCCATGAACGATTCCGATACAATCCTTGATTCCGATACTGGCATACTGCGCGCCTGCAGGCTGGCAAGTGAATATCGGATTAATAACACCGCCGCGTTCCTTTCGAACGATTTCACAAGTCATAGTATTACCCCCTCCGATTATTCATGTGCGCGTCCACCTTGACTGGACCTGTTGTAGAGCTGACGACGAATTAATATTGCTTGACGGTCAACTCTTTGTTCAGCGATCCGGTAATGGTTACATAATCGATCCGTTCCTTCAGCCCTTGCATCAACAGCTTAATTTCCGTTTTGTCCAAAGCCGCAAGCCACGAGAACCGCTTCTTGTACTCTTCCGCCAGAATTACGGCATCTACCCAATAGCAGCGGTCTGCGGGGGTTCCTTTGTCCACGGGTTCATCGCACAGAATCTGCATGGTCTTTGAAAGAACGCCCTCGTTCTGCTTCTCCCTGTCCCAGGTGCGGGAATGAAACTGCCATAAACAATGCTTCAAAATATAATTTTCCAGCTGTGCAACTCTCTCTTTCATCAACTCTTCCATGGGCTCTCCTCCCTATACCTAAACGCCGGCAAGCTGATTTTGCAGATGCGGATAGGTTTTGGTCCGCAGTTTGGATACCGAATCATACCCGCCTGTATATTGTCTTAACGTTACAGAAGACCGGATTTCTTCGCTCAAATTCGCATCAGAGGTCATCCGCTGGGTAGCAAAGCCTTTATCCGTCGGAATCGCATCCTTACTGATATCCAGGGCGGACAGCTGATGAATCGGCGAGTAGATCGCATTATAAATATCGCGGGCAAATCTGACCCAGCCTTCATAGCCTTTGTAAGGACCATTATGATAGGCATGCGCATTGAGATAAGGAACACGTACTTTCTTGGCCACTTCGCCCGGACGTTTACCGGTTAAAATGATGTCGGGCTTAAGCATCTCCAGAGCTTCCAGTCCTTCAAGCTCGTTCGGATCATCTATCGCAAGCGCACCCGTATCACAGCGGGCAATCCCCTTTTCCATGTCGCCCTGATGGCCGAATTTCGTATACATGGAGACAACCTCAAGTCCCATTTCCTCATGAATGACATTCGCCCAGTGCCAGAGCTTGGACCCGCCCGGCCAGAGACATACTTTTTTGCCTTGCAGGCGTTCCTTGTACCAGTCAAGCTCCGGCTTCCATCTGGCAGTTTCCTCATCGATAATCGCCTGTGCCCGGTCCTCTATGCCGAAGAATAATCCGACTTTGCGGAGTGATGCCGACAGCGGCTCAAAGCCAAATCCGTCAATGTCGAGACGCGGTATTCCATATTTCACCCGCAGCTCGTTGCAGATATATTCGGCGGAACGCGCACATTCCAGAACATTGAGGTGCGCTCTATGCATCGCTCTCAGATCATCGTAGGAGCCGTTTCCGGTAAAGGTGGACAGCACCTGAATACCCATGGTTTTGAAATAATCAACCATAACCTCCTGGTCTCCCTGGATGTTGTACTCGCCGACATAATTGATTACATAATCGCTGGTGATTTCAGGTTCCACCGTTCCTACCTTCTGCTTGATCCAGGCGATATTAATGATATGATGGCCTCCGGATTGGCTTGGACCCGCGAACCCGGGAGAATTACAGACGAAGATATCAACTTCAGGCATTTCATCCATGACTTCCTGGGCAACCGCGCCGATGTCATCACCGATTAACGCCGTGGCACAGGTAGAGTAAATCGTCATCCGTTTGATTTCAGGAAAAGCCTTGAACGCTTCAATGATATTTTTCTTGAGCAGCCCTTCCGCTCCGAATACGATATGCTTTTCTTTTACATCCGTCGCAAACGTGTTCTTGATCTGGAAGTTGTCATTATCGCTGATGTAGCGTTTGGTCTGCCAGGTATCATAGGTACAGCCCACCGGACCATGACTTAGATGGATAACATCCTTCATCGGCGTGCCGATAACATGCTTGGCTCCGCAGTAGGCACAGCCCCGTTCAGAGATCGTTCCGGGAATAGTGTTGAGATACCCTTCGGGAAGAGCTGACGTCAAATCCTCACCGGGACCTTTGATCACTGCATGCTGTCTCCGTTCAGGGATGCACTCACTGCACTTAAATGTATGATGCGGCATAATCATTCCTCCTAAAAAGTTTTGTGAGCATTTACTTCCTGAGTCACTTCGAACAAAACTGGCTTCGAAAGCATACGCTAAGTTTTATGGAGCATTCCTTCCTGTATTTCTTCGCAATAACTCTCGCTTCGCAAGCATCCGCTTAGTCGCCAATTCCGTATTTAACAACCATCGCTTCCAGCTCATCCATACTCAGCGGCTTGGGAATTACGAAGCTCTCATTTTCGAGGATTTTACGTCCCAGCTCTCCATATTCATGCGCCTGATTGCACTCCGCATCATACTCAACAACCGTTTTTTTGTTAAATTCAGCTTTTTGCACAATATTGTCGCGGGGTACAAAGTGAATCATCTGCGTGCCGATGGAAGCAGTGAATTCTTCCAGAAACTCTCTTTCCCGGTCCACATTCCGGCTGTTGCAGATGACACCGCCAAGGCGGACACCGCTTTGCTTGGCATATTTCACCAGACCTTTACAGATATTGTTCGCCGCGTATATAGCCATCATCTCGCCAGATGCCACGATGTACACCTCTTGTGCCTTACCGTCACGGATCGGCATTGCGAATCCACCGCATACTACGTCACCCAGTACATCAAAAAATACAAAGTCCAAATCTTCAGTGTAGGCTCCATTGTTCTCCATCAGATCAATCGCTGTAATAACGCCGCGGCCGGCACAGCCGACTCCCGGTTCAGGACCGCCCGATTCCACGCACTGGATACCCAGATAGCCCTCCTTGACTACCTTCTCGGTGGTGATATTTTCTGCACCGTCATCACGGAGCATATCCATCAAAGTTTTTTGATTCATCCCGCCAAGGATCATCCGGGTGGAGTCAGCCTTTGGGTCACAGCCGTGGATAAATATTTTTTTGTCGTGGAAATAAGCCAATGCCGCCGCTGTATTCTGTTGTGTAGTCGACTTCCCGATTCCGCCCTTACCGTAGATTGCAATCTTTCTCGTCATTTCTCCACACTCCCTTTGAATTAGTCTGAATCTGTTGTTGCTCTGGAATTGACTAGATCATAACAAAATTGAAAAAGCTGTCAACGGCATAGACGAACTATAATCCAGGCATATCTATTATTCATTCGCAAACAGACATTTGTAACCGTTATTTTTCCGATATTACATGACATATATAAAATAAATCCCGAACAAATTCGTAACACACATCTGTAAAAGCGCAATCATTTTCATGACAAGTACACTTTTGTAATATTAGAGTCAGCTTATATGACACATTCGATGAACCTACTGTTAATTCGTCTGTTTTACCGTTGTGATTGGTCATTGAGGGGATGTAAAATGACATGTATAGGAATGTTGTAGTCCTTAGGAGATATGTTATTTGACAGATCTTCAGGTTTATTACGGAGTTCATCAAAAAACAGAGGAGAGAAAAACCATGAGTCAATTTGCCAGTGTCAACCAGGAGGCCTGTATCGCTTGCGGCGCCTGCAACTCCGCAGCTCCTGACATTTTCGATCTGGACTACAGCGGAATTGCCGGAGTGATCTATGAAGGAGACAAGAATCGGGGCATAACAGCCATTGAACAGGATCTGCACGAAGAATTGCAGGAAGCCTTTGACAGCTGTCCAACCCACTGCATCCAGATTGCCGCCATTCCTTTTGCCTAAAGATTCATTTCATGATCGTGCCCTCATAAGCAGAAACGGGTGCCGCCCTTGACAAAGGACAGCACCCGTTTTGTGTTCTGCTATTCGCTCAACCGCCGGTGAAACTCCATCTGTTCGATTGCACAGATGCCGTCACCGACTAAAAAGGGGTCCAGCATACTTTCGCCATCATAATAGATGATCCGCTCGCCCCAGTCCCTGCCCCCGTTTCAAAGCTTTGACCAGCCACAGGGGCGGACGCTCCTTCAGCATCCGCCCTAGTTGTTCAAGCTGCGGGATAATCTCGCTCCCCTGTTCGGACTGCAGGAGGATAATGCCTGCTTTCAAGACTGTTTTAGTGGCATCACCGCCAATCTTCACTACTAATAAAACCGTACAATCCTGAATAAGATCCACCCTCTGCTGGAATTTATCGCATTCCTCCGTCTCCGGCTGCGGGGCCGGAAGCGGCCTTGTCTCCAGCAAGCGGTATCCCTTCTCCCCGAAATCAAAAATGGAAAATGATGTGCACTGCCCGAAATGACAATCCAGAGCTCTGCCCTCGTTGGACGCAAAGGCTATCTTCATCAGCTGATCCTCTCCTTGCTATTCATAATATTAGCGATTTGGTTCAGCAGATCGGCCGTTCCCCGGTAACCAACCGAAACGTTGGCCGGTGACCCAAAGCGGTTAAAGACAGGGAAGCCCAACGGAAAGTACGGAATGCCGTTCTTAAGCGCGGTCTGCTCTCCGTATGAATTGCTCAGCCACAGGTCGGCACCCCCGGCGGCCATCCGCTCCAGATCCTCCAGATCGCCAACCTGCACCGCTTCCGGGATCACAGCCACAGCCGGTGAAGCGGCGGAGATGACCGCGCCGAAGGACTTGATTCCGAGTTCCGAGAGACATTGGTACAGCGCAACCAGATGATCGGGCTCAAGCGCGGCAAGAATCCGTTTCCCTCTAAAGACCGAACGGGTATCCAGCAAGCAATCGAGCAGGAACTGCCGCTGCCAGCGGTATTTATTCTGTCCTTCACTCTGGCTGAACTGCCGGAGGAACAGGAAGAATTCATCACTTTCCCGCAGGCCGGTTACACCGTGAAACATCTGATAAGGGATTTGCAGTTCCTCCTGCAGCAGTCTCGCACAAGGCTCCATCGAGCTGCCGATCGCAACCGTATACGTGCTCGTAAGCATCTCCCGTAAATAATCCAACGGAATGCCTCCCCGGGAGAGTGCAGTATGCCCTGTCATTAAATGCCCGGTGAGCGAGGAGGACAAATCCGGCAGGACGATAACCTCGATGTCAAAAGAAGCTATCATTTCCTTCAGCTCCATCACATCCCCCGGTGTCAGATGAGATCCCGGCAGCAGATTGATTCGGCCCCGCTTCTTCTTCCGTGACAGCCTTCCGCGACTTCGGATGACTTTTTGGATCACGGCAAACACCGTTTTGGCATAACCCGATTCCAGAGAGCCCTCATAGTCGGGGAGGTACAACCCGCACATCAGCTTATCTTTGAACATCTCCTTATGCTGCCTGTAATAAGTTTCAGCGGTTCCCAGTAGATCCTCGCCCACTACCTCTGTCAGGGAGGTGCCTATCAGCGCGACAACATCCGGATGATGCCTCTCCATGACCAGCCGGATCATCTCGCGGATGCCATCCCCACCCCCAAAAATCAAATTCTGCTCATGGATGGCAATGTTCTGCAGCGAAATCGGTTCGCGGAAATGGCGGGATAGCACCGTTTTCACTGATTCCGCGCAGCCCTGTGCACCATGCAGAACCGGTACGGCACGGTAGATCCCTTGTAGCGCAAGCACACCGCCAACCGATTGGCTGGTCTGAAAGGGATTGACAGACAGCGGCTTCGAGGCTGCTCTGTCAGCCTTGTCCATAGCTTTCCACCTCCCACGGTGAACGCCGGCGGATTATTTTCCAGATGGGCTGCTCAAGGGTATCCATTAGACCCTGAGCAAATCTTCTAACTCCATCATAACCGGCATATCCCCCATGCTGCTCTTCATCGATGTTCATAAAAGGAATCCGTTCCTTCAGAGGCACAAACGCATTGCGTCCGCTCACGATCATCAGATCGGCCTTCCGTTCCCGGTACAGCTTAAGAATCCGGGTTTCATCGCTTTGGACGACCAGTAGTGTGTCCTCATGAATCCTCTCTTTGATCCGTGACAGATCCTCCTGTGCATTCTGATTCGTGCCAATGGCGGCGATTTTGATCCCCAGCTCATAGAGCAGCGAGATATAGATCCAGCTTTCGATGCCGTCGGTGAACAGCACAACCTTTTTGCCTTTGAGCGATTTGTAGCGGCGGAGGATTTCCTTATTAAGGCGTTCCTCTTCCCGGCGCATATAGCGGTGCAACTGTTTGTCCAGACCCTCATCCTGAAAGTGGAAGGAGAGCTGCCGCAGGGAGAAGCGAATCTCCCGGGAGCCGCAGAACGAGCCTTCAAAATAAGGAATACCGAAGGAGTCACGCATTTTCCGGGCCAAGGTAACCATCGAGCGACTGCACACCAGCATATTCAGTTTGGCCTGATGGGCCGAGCGCAGCTCGCTGAACGTACATTCGCCGGCAATGCGCGAGATGACACGGATCCCTATTTTGGATAGCATAGCTTCAATTTCATGTCCTTCTTTGGAGAAATGATGATCACCAATGAGATTAATATCAAAAGGGGTTAATTTTCTGGGGTCTGAATCACAGGTTCCAATGACTTTTTCGAACAGCGCTTCGCCCGCCTGGCGGTTTCCCATATTACCGCTCCCCGTGAGTCCCGAATTATGCAGCGGAATGATAGGTATGCTCCATAGACTCTCGGCTTTGCGGCACACCGTATCCAAATCTTCGGCGGTGAGGATCGTAATGCAGGTGGCATATACGAATATACAGGGAGGACGATAGTGCTCCACGATATAGTTTATAGCTTCAAACAGTTTCTTTTGCCCGCCGAGAATAATATCCATTTCCGTAAGCCCCATGGAAAATCCGAACTTCGACAGCGGCCCTCCCGGCATACCGGCTTCCAGCATGCTCCAACTGTTCTGAAGACAGCCGGATGTTCCGTGTACCAGGTGCGCGGCATCAGAGATAGGAAGCAGAACAGCCTGGGAGCCTTGAAATACACAACCCTTTGTGATCTCGCCAGGGCTCGGTGCGGCACAGCCTTTAGCAAACTGGCGGTTGTGCTCACAATCAGGCTCAATGTACAGATTCGGGATACCTTTGGGCATTGAACACCCCTCCTTCTTCTATTTCGCCTGCATAAAATAGTTGAGGTAACGCGTGCTTTCCAGCAGTTGCTGGTCAATATTCCAAATTTATTTATTTATATTACTTTTATTCTAAATATAGTTCAATCTCAAAACGCGCACTCAGGCACATTGTCATTGTGCATGTTATAATTTGTGACAAACATATTACATTAAGCGTTTCCAAACAGGTTTTGTTTAGGTTTTCCGCGTGATCCCGGCAGCAGATTGCATATGTTTCTTGACATATTTCTCGAGAAATCCATACATTCACTGCGTTAAGCACACCTCAGATATTGTCCCTTCTGTGAACAAACGCCGATAACCCGCTCTACGATCCTTAATCAAATGCAAAAAAACTTCTGTGTGATCCGCTCTTAAAGAGCACAAATCACAAGAAGGTTAACCTGCAGCAACAACTATTTGATTGAACTTAAGATCTTTCTATTTTGGGTTATTATCGTGACTGCGGTGAATGTTTGGACTTCCGGCCGCTGTTGTCTGCAGATTTCTTGATTTTATTCCGCTCTTCGCGGTTGAAATCCACAGACAAAGGCGGACGCTGTCGCTCCGTAAGTATCCAAACTTCCCCTCCGTCACTTTCACCCTTTTTTTAATTTTCCAAGTTCAATCTATATAGCACTCAATCAAATTGAATCTACATCTCCAGCAACAAGAACATCATTTCGTGTTCTCCATTGTTATTTACGAACTCCCCTGCCGGCTTAAAGCCAAGACCGGTATACAAAGCAATGGCCCGCTGATTAAACGCGGCCACGCTTAATCTGAATCGCTCAGGGCCGTACATCCGCCGGGCAAATTCCATACCGGACTCCAGAAAATCGCGCCCTTTGCCTCGTCCGGTGAGTTCCGGCTTTAAGCAAGACCGATATCGAGCGCTCTGTCACCTATGTATAAACCCTCACGGATTCCACCGGGAACCTGCGCGTAGCGCCCGTAACAGAAAAACCCGGCCAGTTCATTCTCAGGGCTGATCACAGCATAATAGGAGCCGTCCAGCAGTTCCTGAATGTCTTCAGGATCGTCAGACAGATTGTACATCGCATACGGCGCTTCATATCTCCATTTTACAATTTCCCGCGCATCCTGCTCTTCCATGAGCCGGATTGTATAATGCATCATCTCATCTCTCCTTTACAATAAACAGCCACTTATCCTCTACCTGAGTTTACACGGTTTACGGTACAGAAATAAACCGGCGGGTCAATAGCTAATTTGAAAACATTAACAGCCCTCCGGCAAACCGAAAGGCTTGGTGAAACCCTACTTCTCCACAAAAAGAAAGTACCTCTAAAAAGAATTAGTTGCTTACAACGGCAGTCCGTCCTCCAGCTTGCTCAGCGCTTCATCCAGCACTGCCGCGAAATCCTCTTCCGGGTGTTCTGCATAATGGAGCATGACCGAGATGTTCACACCGATGACCGCTCCCGCAAAAGTGCGAACTGCGAGATCATTCGGCTGACGGCCAACACGCCCCGCTACCATCTCCGCAATCAGCTGCATCATTTGCGTCATGCTGTTCATCATCGCTGACCACAGCTCGGGAATCGCAATCACAAGCTGATTCCGTTCGCGCATCGTAGCCAGCTCATCTTCAGACATATCAATCACCTCGGACATCATGGCGTTTTTGAGCGCCTGGAGCGGACTAAGTTCGGGCGGCTGTGCCTCAAAGGCAGACACGAGCAGAGGATCATAATTATCACGGGTCAGCACATCCTCCTTGCTTGAGAAGTAGCGAAAAAAAGTGCTGTAGGAAATTTCAGCAGCTTCGGCAATCTGTTCCACAGTGGTTGACTTATAGCCTTGCTCACGGAACAGCCGCAGGGCATGCCGTTGAACCTCTGCCATGGACTTCGCCTTTTTACGTTCACGCAATCCCATGTTTCGTTTCCCGCCTGTAGGCATAGTACACACATCCTGTCCTGTTAAAATTAACTTGTAATGAATTTTCCCATATTTCCATATGTCAGTTCACAATAAGTTCTACTACTCCCTGTCCCCCGTCCACAATAACACGGTCGCCGGTCTTCAACCTTGCTGTCGCGCTGCCGCAGCCAACAACAGCAGGGATACCCAATTCTCTGGCTACGATAGCCGCGTGCGACAACGGCGCACCGATATCGGTTATAATGGCCGCAGCTCTCGGAAACAGCGGTGTCCAGCCCACATTGATCGTCGAAGCGACCAAAATTTCACCGGCTTGAAACTGCTCTCCCTCTTCCGGTTTGGCCAGTACACGCACCCGCCCTTCAATCCTACCTGCGGCACCGGCAGAACCCTTCAGCCTTTCGGCATGAGGGTGTTCAGATAAGGGGACCGGTTGGGAAGCATCGTAGTAATCCAGCCGCCGGTGCGGATCCTTCGCCCACTTGAACGGTTCGAAACGTCCCCGGAGCATCGAGGGCAGCGGCGGCAATGACTGATACCTTGCATACGTTTGCTTACGTGCAGAAAAATATTGTACAGCAGTCAGATTGCCTGTGGCAAGCCAATCCATAATCTCATCCAGATAAAGAAAAAAGACATCCTCTCCAATTCCCGCAAGCTCACCCGCTTTAAGCGCAAATGCGCGGTTCACCCGCATCGTTCGGGTCCATTCGGAACGGACGGCTTCCCGCAGGCGCGGGCCCTCCGAGGCTTCCTCTATCCGCCGGGCAATCCGCTTGGCCTTTGCCGGGAACTGGCGTTCGAACGCCTTCAAGGCTTCTCCGCTCCGGACCCGCTGTCTCTGCAGGATGTCCTCCACGTCCATAGGGGCCTTGCGGAACTCAGCGATCTGCTTGTCCAGCCACGCGTCATCTTCTCCCGGGTCAGGGTACGATAATTCCATTTCATTCGGTCCCCGGTGGCCATACTTCACAAGGTATTCCTTCCGGCTCATTTCTCCCTTTATTACTCTGGATATTCCGATCAGCGGTCCCAGACTTTCCAGCTGGGCGGCTTCTCCGGCGTTGGACAGCAGCATATTGGCCTTTTCTTCTCCGACTGCCTCGCTGAGCTGCTTATGCAGCTTCTCAAACTTCTGCATTTGGGCAGAGGGCGCTTCCAGCGCCGACCACAGCGCCGTGACATTCTGCGGCCACAGCTCCTGCTTCCAGAGCGACAGCAGTTCCTTGCGGGTTGTTGCGGCTTGGAGTCTGCTTGTCAGCCGTCTGCACCACTCCGGTGAATCTTCCAGAAACTGCGGAAGGGTTCTAACGGTCTTGCGCGTTTGTTTCATACTGTGCATCATCTTGGGAAGCACTGTCTTGAGGAGCTCCCGTTTGGTAAATGGATATACCGGCAGAGCCATGCCTTCAGGAAGCTCTCCAAACACCCGGCTCATTTTCTTCCATATCGACTTGGTGTTCAGTCCAAATGCCGAGAACATTGATACCGAAAGACTAACATTAGTGTACACCCTTCCGCAAATATTGCCGGACATTACATAATGCCCCGGAATAATATTGTACTCTTCATCCAAGGAGCGCAGGATAGACCAGGTCAGAGGTGTTAAGACACCAGAGATGGATTCGCCCACATTGGTATTGGTCCAGAGAAAATCACCGGCCAGCGAGTCGTTGATCTCGAAGGTATTGCGGTTTCCCGGGTTCAAGGTCGTAACCGGTCTCGTCTGCAGGAGGTAGACCCGCCCCTTTGCGACCGCCCACTCGATATCTTGGGGAGCTCCCAGCTCCTTCTCCAGCCGGCATGCGTACCGGTATAACTTGGCTGCATACCGCTTGAAATCATCCGGGCCTTCATATCTGCCCCGGTTCCTTGCCAGTGTGAAGGAATAAGCGTTGCTCTCCCCTGAAACTAACTGTTCTCCCAGCCCATAGACATAATTCCCCGGCAGAACCGTGCGGCTGCCTGTAATGGGGTCGGCGGTGAACAGGACTCCGGAGATTTCCGAGTGAATCATCAGCTGCACGACAATGGCAACCTTATGGGAGGAGTCCATGTCCTGCATGGAGCTGTAGACTTGAACCCGTTCGCTATCCTTTGATTGATAGACCGTGTACATAGCTTCGCGAATCTGTTCGTCTGTCTCCACGTTCAGCACCGTTTCGAATTCTCCGGCAAATGATGCCTCAGCGGAATCTTCACTTAAACCCGAAGATCTGACTGCAAATCGTACATTTCTATGTGACATGCGGATTTTCCGCAACCTGGCTGCACTTTCAGTCCAAGCCTCTTCCTTTAATTTATCGCCTTCAAAGGCCGAAGGAAAGACAACAAATCCCTCCGGCACAGGATATCCCGCCTGAAGCATTCTGGAGAGCATCGCTCCCTTACCTCCTGCTTCGACGTATTGCTCCGGGCTTAGCTCGGCGAATCCTCGGATCATCTGTCCCATATTCAATTGCTCCCTTTGATATATTTGAAACTTTATTTAATTTGATATTTAGTTTCTTTTAATACTTTATTCCATTATTGTATTAACCGTCAAGCTTTAATCTATCAATATATTGAACTTATAATTCTTCTATTTTGGGATTGGCCGTGACTACAGAGAATGTTTGGACTTCCGGCCGCTGTTGTCTCCCGATTTCTTGATTTATACCGCTACTTGCGGTTGAAATCCGGAGACAAAGGCGGTCGCTATCGCTCCTACAGTTCCAAAATCCCCCTCCGTCACTTATCCCTAAATGTAATTCTCAAGTTCAATCTATTTAGGTAGTTCTTCAGTTCAACTGATATAGTTGATTAATTTCACCAAACAAAAAGAGACGTCCCATTAGCCATGAAATGGCTGCTTGGGACACCCCTCGTTTGGTGAACAGGATAGGCATGAGCACTTGGTGCGAATGGTCCGCGACCAGACCGTTGTTCCAATCACTGTGGTCCACACTATTTTGAACTTGTTTTGCAAAATATCAATGGTTTCGATAAAATAAAATTAATTTATTACATACCATCAAATATTTTAAGATTGTAATATCTGGCCCATCGAGATATTAACATTCCAGAAGGAGGGTTGTCTTATGTCAAGTCATGAACAAGATCAACCTACGGAGCTGCAGGAACAACTCACCCTACTCATGCGTGGACTGGGAACCCGAACGGTAATCTATCAGCAGAACGTGGCCGCTTCCCTCGGGTTATACAATAATGATTTTTTATCCGTAGATATCCTGCGTGAGAAAGGTCCCATTACGGCCGGGGAACTGTCCAAACTGACCGGGCTGACTACCGGCAGCGTTACCGCATTAATTGACCGGCTTGAAAAAAGCGGGTATGTCCGCAGGCAAAATGATCCCAATGACCGCCGCAAAGTGATTATTGTCCCGTTGTATGAGAATAAGGAAGAGGTAAGCAGCACCTACCTCAAGCTTCACTCGGAAATGCTGAACCTTGCTTCCTCGTATACGGCAGAAGAGCTTGAACTCATCACACAATTTTTGGGCAAGGCAAGTACGGTTCTGGAAGACCAGATTTATCGGCTTAGCTCTGCTACACTCAGCAAGCCCTCTTCCTGAATCCTCTGCTGCCACAAGCGGAAACGGCTTCGCCGTACTCAAAAGGACGATATCCAGCAGTCGAATGGCCCCGGGATATCGTCCTTTTTTCACATGCGGGATTGCTGTAAAAGCCATCTTTGCTTATTAAAACGGCAGGCCGGCATAAGCATTATGACTCGGACTGCCGTTGATATGCGAATTTCTGGACAGCTTAGCCGCGAAGAATTTGAACCATGGATTCAAAGCCGCTGCTGGCCATATGAGGATGTCTCAAGCAGGCTCTCCGGTATGTCTTGAGGATTTCGCCGTGAAGCGGATGTTCGGCTGGAACCCCTAACCGGGCGGCAAGCACTGCGCTTAAACCGGCAGTCCGAATTTCTTCCTGAAGAAGCACGGCTTCCCGATCATTTGGGTCGCCATAGAGAAGTGCGGAAGTAATGGCCGACACCAGATACGAGGTCTCTAGACCAAGCTCATGGGCAAGCATAGCAGGCCGGAGCAGCCGGTCATTTGGTGAAAGCTTGCGAAGCGGGGAACGTGCTACGCGCGATATTTTATCGTTGAAGTTCGGGTTGATGAACCGGTCCATGATCTTATGGATATATCTGTCGTGCGCCGCAGGATCAAAACCGTATAAATGGACCAGCAACGCGCCGGTCTCCTGCAGCACTCCACGGACACGGTCTTTAATTCCGGGGTCGGACATCGCCTCCTGAATGCTGGAGCAGCCCTCCAGGTAACCGAAATACGCTGCGCTGCAATGCCCGGTATTCACCGTAAACAGCTTCCGTTCAAGATAGGAATCGAGGGAGTCTACATAATGGACGCCTTTGATTTCCGTATAATCAGCGATTAACTCGCTGCGGGGAATGACCCATTCACTGAACGGCTCCACTACGATTTCCAGCGGATCTTTATGCGTCTGTACAGGAACGATGCGATCCACCATAACATCGGGGAAGGCGACACAGCGGTCTGCACGCCCCTTTAAAGGCTGCTTTAAATGGCGGTAAACCAGATTTTTAAGCTTTTGGCTGCTTCCCACGCCATTCTCGCAGGCAATAATATGAAGCGGCTTCGGATAGGGGTTGCTGTTTAGCCTGTTCTCGATACCCTGCGCGATGGCTCCGGCAATGTCTTTCAGCGCTGTTAGCCCGACCGCTGTCGTCACGATCTCAGCCTCTGCAACAGCTTGAGCCACCTGTTTCTGATCATTCAGATGAAGGGCAGTTACATTCTCCACAATAAAGCGGTCCCGCTCATCATTGGCAAGGGTAACGGGATAGCGCCCCCGTTCCTGCAGCTGAGCGATTTTCAGCTTATTTCTTCCGACAAAACAAACCTCATAACCGGAGTCTGACAGCACTGGACCGATAAATCCCCGGCCAATATTGCCCGCTCCAAAATGTACGGCTCTCAAATCGGTGTCCCCCTTTAGTAAATTCAACTCTATAAAATTTCACGAATCATAGTTGTTATACGCAGAAAATTAGTACACCGTAGTGATTTATACCTGCACATCAGAGATTTCGAAGCAGCTCCGGGAAATCACGTGATCGAAGTCAAGAAGACTTAGGCTTTCGGTCTGGTGATGCGGCATATCAAATTCAAGAAAACGGGTAATGGCATTCGGGATCACCACACAGAACATTCCGGCTGCAGTCGCAGCTCTTGCGCCGTTTGGCGAATCCTCAATAGCGACTGCCTCATGTGGTTTAATGTCAAGAGAGGACATGACCTGGTTATACAACTCCGGATCAGGCTTCACCTTCTCCACATGATCGGAGGTGCGGATGCTCTCGAAATAATCGCGTATGCCCAGCAGCTCCAAATGCCGTTCCACCCAGTCCATAGAGGAGCTGGAAGCAAGGCCAATCCGCAGTCCGGCGTCCTGGGCAGCATCCAGATATTGCTGAATTCCCGGCCGCATCTGTTCGAGCTCCATCAGCTTGCTGTGCCTCTGCTGGACCGCTGTTCTGAATGCCATCCGGTCGATAGGCAGCTTAAGGTCAGTCATCAAATATTCGTAGGGATTAAAACTGTTAAGGCTGGTGCCTATGCAAGTAGAATACTGTTCCAGCGACAGGTCTACCCCATGCTCTCCATAGGCTTCGCTAAAAGCGGTGTACCAAGCTGTTTCCGTGTCGATAATCGTTCCGTCAAAATCAAATATAATCCCTTTGATCAAATCAACCATCTCCCTCACAGTAGTCCGGTAAGCTAAGCTCACACAAAAGCGTGCAATCCGCTTCCAAAAATGCTTCCGGCTGGCGTATGTCTGTAAAAACCATAACAAAGGTTTTCTGGCCGCGTCAACCGGGGCAGCTTATCTTCCATCATATGAGGGCGGTTACAATTGCACAAAAACGAAACTGGGGACAAGCCTAAAAAAAGCGTTTTCCCGGTCGCTCCTGTTTGCACCAAAAAAAACAAAAAAACCTTTCTGTACAAAGGATTTCGCGTTTCTATGCCTTGCGGCCGGGACTCTGCGTATGAAGCATTTCAAAACGACCGGCAATCCCACAACAAAAAAAATTTCTACTCTGCTGATTTGGCTTGGCCCCGTATGCCTTGCCGCGGGCAAGTTTAGCTTTGACTTTTCAAAACTTCCCGGGTTATACTTTACCTACGCTTAATTTCCAGCCTTTGGGCAGGAAAGCGGGGGAACCAGTCTTTTGGGGCGAATCATTCACAGAATGTAGGGTACCATCTTACCCGAGTCCGTCAGCTAACCTCGTCAGTAGTGGATGGGTCTGCTTTTTTAGGTATATTCATAACCAGAGACCCTTGCTAAGGGTCTCTTTTTTGTATTCTAATGACCCTGCTGGCAGCAGTTTGGCTATCGACCTCAAGGCTCCCTTACTTCTCACACTATGAGACCAAGGAGAGATGCAAGTGCAAAAGGTAAGGTACATAACGGATATCAACAAGGTTGCCATGCTGTCTGAAACGGAAAAAGAAAAGCTGAAGGAGATCACCGGCAAATTTGCCTTTCGGGTCAATGACTATTATCTGTCGCTGATCGACTGGGATGACCCGGGTGATCCGATCCGCAGGCTCGTCATTCCAAGTGAAGGTG
Source organism: Paenibacillus paludis (assembly GCF_042610515.1). NCBI lineage: Bacteria > Bacillati > Bacillota > Bacilli > Caryophanales > Paenibacillaceae > Paenibacillus > Paenibacillus paludis. Next base: position 187,712 of record NZ_JBGJZP010000009.1, on the reverse strand, counting down.
AACTTGCGGAGTACGGCTGCTGGGATGCATCCGATGAGGGAATGAATTATGTAGTGCCGGGATGTCAGCACAAATACAGAACAACGGCCCTTCTGATTGTCTCCGAGGTGTGTGGAGCTTACTGCCGCTACTGCTTCCGCAAGCGCCTGTTCCGCAATGATGTGAAGGAAGCACAAACCGATGTGGCTCCTGGGCTGGAATACATCAGGAATCATCCTGAGATCAATAATGTGCTGCTTACCGGCGGAGACAGCCTGATTCTCTCTACCTCCAAGCTGCGCTTCATCATCGAAAGCCTGAGATCCATTGACCATGTGAAGATTATCCGGCTGGGCTCCAAAATTCCCGTATTTAATCCCATGCGCATTTATCAGGACGAAGAACTGCTGGAACTAATCCGTACCTATTCATCGGAGGACAAACGCATTTACGTCATGGCGCATATTAATCATCCCCGGGAAATTACGCCCGAAGCCAAACAAGCATTCAGAGCACTTCATAATGCCGGGGCAATCGTAGTTAATCAAACACCGGTGCTGAAAGGCATCAACGATGATCCGGCGGTACTCGGAGAACTGCTCGACCGGCTGTCCTGGGCCGGAGTCACTCCCTATTATTTCTTCGTGAACCGGCCCATTGCCGGCAACCGCGAGTTCGTTCTGCCGCTGGAGCGTGTCTACAACATTGTTGAGGAAGCCAAGGCCAGAACCTCAGGTCTGGGTAAAAGAGTCCGTCTATCCATGAGCCACTCCTCCGGCAAAATCGAGATACTGGCGATTGAAGACGGCAAGGCCTATCTGAAATACCATCAGTCCAGAGCGCAGGAGTACGGCAAATTTATGATCCTGGAATGTCCACCGGATGCGGAATGGTTCGATGATCTTCCCGGCAGCGAGAAGCACTGGACCCATCCTGCTTTCACTTCCCAGATCCCGCAGCTCCTATAAAAGCCAGCACAGTCCCCTTGTATCAGCATCGGGACTGTTTGTTTAGCGTGCTTACCGGCTATTCCATCCCCTGTGAGAACAGCTTGCTGATGAGCGCTCTCCGGCTGGATACGCCGGTCTTGGAGAAGATCGATTTCAGGTGATCCTGTACGGTGTACGCAGAAATATGCAGCGACTCCGCCAGCTCCTTGGTAGATAATCCGCGGGAGAGCATTTCGGCCAGCTGCTTCTCCCTGGCGGTCAGCTGGCAGGCATCGGCCAGCAGCCGGAAGATCTCCGAGGACTTGGCATAGACAAAGGCAACGGCCAGCTCCGTCTTCCCGCCGCTTCCTTCAAGCCTGCTGGCCGTAACTGTCAAGTAAGCCCCATCCTCGACACGCAGGCATAATTTCGCCTTGGAAGGCAAGCCTCCTGGTTCCGTATTCTCGCCAAGTGCCCTCAGGCATACGGCATTGACCGGCCGGGGAAGAACTCCGTGATCCAACCGTTCCAGCTGTTGCAGACGGTTCATCCAATATTGGGCCGCACTATTCGCGCTGACCGGAAGCAGCTGGTCCGTCAGAATCATGATTCCACTGTCCTCCGGTGCGGTATCCATCCGTCCCAGAGGGGGCTCGGAGGCATAGCTGCGGAGTGCGCCGGCAATCAGCGGAACAACAGATGATATCACCGCACACTCCCGCTCCTGAAAAGGAGGTTCGTGCTGCGACCGGAACAAGGTTAAGAACCCCCAGCAGCCACCGCCTTCAACCAGCGCAGCCCGGAGCTCGTCTCCCAGGCCCGCAGGCTGGAGTACGTTGCGGTAACGTTCACTCCGCCCGGGCTGCCCTTCCGTTACACCACTTAAACAGGCGACCGGCACTGCCGCTGCGGCCAACTGCTCATACTTCATATAATCCTCATGCAGATATTCATATTCAAACAACTGCGGGTGCAGATCCTCAAGACCCTGCTCTGTGATCGCCCCGGTGGACAGCAGCGTATGCGGGTCCACGGTAGTGCAGCAGGCAGCGGTAAACGGAATGTACTGCCGCAGCTTGGAGATTACCGCCTCCCTGTATTGCGGAGATGTCATTCTCATCTCCTGCCGGTTGATTTCCAGCATCCTCAAGCCTTTTAGAACCTCGCTCATCCTGATGTCCTTTCCAAATCCCACATATGTGGGATAGCCTATTCCGTGTTTAATCCTGATAATTAGTAATAATTCTTATTATATATCAGGAGAACTCACATTCAAGCTATAGAGACAGGAGCAGATATCATGCAAGAGAAACATTTACATCATGCCAGAGACTGGGAGCATCCCGATGTTCAGCATTACGAGACAACAATCGCTGCAAAAATACCGGGGTATCCTCTGCTCTATGACATCATGGAGCAATTGCTGAGTGCACACCTCGGCGGCGAAACTCCGGCAGACCTGCTGATTGTCGGGGCCGGAGGCGGACAAGAATTGATAACCCTCGGCGCTCAGCATGAGCACTGGCGGCTCACTGGCATTGATCTGTCAACGGCGATGCTTGAGCTTGCCCGGCAGCGGATGCAGCGCACGGAGCTGGCCGCTGAAATCACTCTCCAGCAAAGCACGGTTGATGAACTGGACAAGAACAAGCTGTTTGACGCCGCCACATGCATGCTGGTGCTTCACTTTGTCAAGGAAACCGGACAGAAGCAGCGGATGCTGGAAGAAATCCATAGCCGGCTTAAGGAGGGGGCGATACTGGTTGTGGCAACCTTAAGCGGGGACGTCCGTTCTATCCCCGGGTCCTTGCCGCTAAAGGCATGGAAAAAACACATGCTGGCAGGCGGGATATCCGGGCAGGAATGCGAATGGTTCGAGCATTCCATCGGTGAAACCTCCTTCCCCATTCCGGAACATGAACTTCTAGCGTTGCTCGCAAGCAGCGGGTTCTCCGGTGTCACCCGCTTCTTCAGCTCCTATCTGATTGATGGCTGGTTCGCTGTGAAGCAAGGAAAAGAGGTTGCGAAATGAAAACAGACATAGTGGTTGTCGGCGGGTATGGCCATGTCGGCGCAGAAATTTGCCGGCTTCTGGGAGAACAGCATCCTGGAGTGGTATATGCGGCGGGACGAAGCCTCGAACGTGCGGAACAATTCTGCAGGACGACAGACGGCAAAGTGAAGCCGCTGCGGCTTAGTGTGGGAGAAGCGATAGATGGAGAACTGCTGAAGCGGACCAAGCTGGTGGTCATGTGCCTGGATCAGCAGGATACCGCGTTTGCGGAGGCTTGCCTGCGCAGCGGAACCCATTATGTCGATGTGTCGGCAAATGGGGAATACTTCCGGCTGCTTCAGAGCCTGGGAGACACAGCAGCCGGGCTCAAGGGTACAGCTGTTCTAAGCGTGGGGCTTGCTCCCGGCTTAACCAATCTGCTATCCCTCAAAGCGGTGAATGAACTGGATACACGTGAGCGCATCGACATCTCCATCATGCTGGGTCTGGGCGACAGTCACGGCCAAGCTGCCCTGGAATGGACGGTTGATAGTCTCGGCTCTGCCTTTGAGCGTGTGGAGCAAGGACACAAGGTTGCCGCAAGAAGCTTCACGGAACGCAAGCAGGTGAATTTCGGAGGTACGCCGGGAACGCGCAAGACCTACCTTTTCCCTTTTTCCGATCAGCAGATCCTGCCCTATACCTTGAAAGTCCCTTCTGTCGCTACACGTTTATGCTTTGATTCCCGGGTGGCCACCTCCGGCATCGCTTTTATGCGGAAAATCGGCTTAACCGCCCTCTTCCGCAACAAAGTCATCCGCAAGCTCACGGTCCAGGCTTTCGGCAAACTTCGGCTGGGTTCAGAACAATATGCTGTCAAAGTTGATGCTTATGGTGTTCGGAGCGGTAAAGCTGTTGTCATGGAAGCCGGTATCGAAGGAATGCGGGAATCCGCAATCACTGCCAGAGTGGCCGCCGGGGTTGCCCTGAGTGTATATGAGGAAACCCATCCGGCGGGAATACATCATATTGAGCAGCTGTTCAAGCTTAAGTCAAACGGTACGCAGCTCTCCTTGAGTTCAGCAGCCGGGGCCTCCGGCAGAGCCGATTATCCCCTTGACGGGCTTACCTTCTGGTCCGGTGTCCGCTCGCAGTAAGAGGTTCCCGATCTTTATCCTCTTGGCAATTCAATGAGGAATGTCGAGCCCTGGCCCGGCTTGCTGCTCACAACAATCCGTCCCCCGCACAGGTCGACAATCCGTTTGGCCAAAGGCAGTCCGAGCCCGTTCCCGTAAGAAGCCCGCGCTTTATCGCCCTGGTAGAACTTTTCAAAGATATGCCGCTGCACCTCCGGGGTCATGCCGATTCCGGTATCGGTAATTTCAACACTCACGTTCTGGGGGGATTCGGTCAAGGTGACGGACAGGTTCCCGTATTCTCTTGAGAATTTTACCGCATTCCCCAGAATGTTAATCCATACCTGCATCAGCAGCTCTTCGCTGCCGTAGAAGCCAGTCTCCGCCAACTGAATCTCCAGATCCAGCTGTTTGCCGCTCCACTGCGGCTCCAGGAGAAGAAGCGCCTGGCGGATCTGCTCATCCAGACTGAACTCTGTTTTTTCAATGATGATTTCCTGGTTCTCCAGCTTCGACAGCTTCAGAATATTGTTGGTCAGCATGGATAATTGCCTCGTGCTGCTAATGATCTTGCCCGCGTATTCCTCTCTTTCCTCGGCTGGAAGATCCGAATTCTGCAACAGTGCAGCATAGCCCTCAATGGCTGTGATAGGCGTCTTGAATTCATGGGATACATTCGTGACAAAATCGGTCCTTAGTGTTTCAATCCCTTGGAGCTCTTGAACCATCTTATTGAAATCCTTGGCCATCTCCCGGAATTCTTCAATCTTAATATTCTCATACAACTGAACATTAAAGTTGCCTTTGGCGACTTCCTTGGTTGCTTCTCTCAGTCTGCTGATGGGAAGCAATATTTTTTGCCCGATGACGGCAGTGATAAGCGTTCCAGTAAGGATCCCTGTAAGCAGTACCGCTGCCAGAAATCCGAAGGCGTGGAATTGGCCCGGCTCGATGATTGTGAATCTCTTTATAACGAATATAATAGTCATCATAAAGACCGCAGAAGACAGCATGATCATAAATACCAGCATCACAAAGGCAAACCATAAATTGCTGAACCTCTTTTTCATATATGCTTCACCGCCTTATACCCGAGTCCCCGGACCGTTACAATCTCAAACTCCGTATATTCCCTGAAACGTTCCCGCAGCCGGTTGATATGAACATCCACTGTCCGGGCATCCGTCTCCGTATCCATCCCCCAGATTTCATCCATCAGCTGCTGCCTGGTAAATATTTTGTTTGGATAAGCAATCAGCTTATATAGCAGGAAAAATTCTTTCTGCGGGAGAACCGTATTATCCCCATCCCTGTAGACCGTTACAGAATCATAATCGAGGGTCACCCGGCCCACAGTCAGCTTGCGTTCATTAACAATCTGCGCCCGGCGCAGCAAAGCCCCCACCCGCAGTACCATCTCATTGATATCAACCGGCTTCACCATATAATCGTCTGTGCCGACAAGGAACCCTTTCTGCTTGTCCTGAAAGCTGTCTTTTGCCGTAATGATCAGCACAGGCAGATTGTTATTGGATTGCCTCAGATGCTCAATCAGCTCGTAACCGTCCACTTGCGGCATCATAATATCAGAAATAATCAAATCAATATATTCCGCTTCCAAAATATCCAGCGCACTCTGACCATCCTCTGCTGCAAGCACCCTGTAGCCATGTTTCCCAAGCACCGTACAGATCAGCTGGCGCAACGTCTCATTATCTTCCACAACAAGTATAGTAATCATGAAATCACCTGCATTCTTTAGCCTTTGAATAAATTATAGTCTTTCCCTGTAGCCGGAAGCCAGTTGATGTTCAGTTCATATTCGTATGATATGCTGTCAGCAATCATCAAGCTATATATGTTGAACTTTAGATTTACCAAGCTGGCATAGAACGCAACTGCGGTGAATGTTTGGACTTCCGGCCGCTGTTGTCTACAGATTTCTTGATTTATACCGCTCTTAGCAGTTGAAATCCGTAGACAAAGGCGGTCGCTATCGCTCCTACAGTTCCAAACTTCCCCTCCGCTGCTTTTGCCTCTAGGTAGTTCTTTTGTTCAACTTTTATTGCTTTATTTGAAAGGAAGGTTTACAGATATGCTGCAGCTAAAAAACATCAGCAAGAGCTACACAACAGGAGATTTCACACAGGTAGCGCTCGATAAGGTCAGCCTCAATTTACGGGAAAATGAATTTGTCGCCATCCTGGGTCCCAGCGGCTCGGGTAAAACCACCTGCCTGAACATCATCGGCGGGCTGGATCAATATGACAGCGGAGACCTGATCATTAACGGTAAATCCACACAGAACTTTCAGGACAGCGATTGGGATGCTTACCGTAATAATAGCGTCGGCTTCATCTTTCAAAGCTATAATCTGATTGCACATCTGAGTATTATGGACAATGTCGAGCTGGGCATGACCCTCAGCGGTGTCCCCGCAGCCGAGAAACGGCACAAGGCAAAAGAGGTGCTGGAGAAGGTTGGCCTTAAAGATCACCTGCACAAGAAGCCGAACCAGCTGTCCGGCGGTCAAATGCAGCGTGTAGCCATCGCCCGGGCGCTCGCCAATGACCCCGACATTATTCTTGCCGACGAACCTACAGGAGCGTTGGATACCCAGACAAGTGAACAGATTATGGAGCTGATCAAGGAAATCGCCAAGGATAAGCTGGTCGTTATGGTTACGCATAACCCTGAACTGGCCCGGAAATACACTGACCGGACTGTGGAATTCAGAGACGGTAAAATCATTTCTGACACCGATCCGCTTCCCGATCAGAAAGTAAGCTCTGACTACAAGCTGAAAAAGACAGCAATGGGTTTCTCCACAGCGCTCAAATTGTCCTTCAAAAACATCATGACCAAAAAATGGAGAACGACCTTAACCGCTTTCGCCTCCAGTATCGGTATCATCGGGATTGCCTTAATCCTGGCGCTCTCCAACGGCTTCAATAAACAAATCAACAACTATGAGGCGGGTGCGCTCTCCAATTTCCCGGTGTCGATCAGCCAGTCTGCGATGAGCTTTGACCGCTCGGAAACTGCGGCAGATAATGCAGCAACCAGCAAGGAGGAGTACAGCGACTCGCAGGAAATCTATCCATACGATCCGAGTGCCAATACCATTATGCACACCAATGTTCTGACCGAAAAATATCTGGACTTTGCGAAGCAGATTGATCCGTCCCTGATCGACGGCATCTCTTATGCCCGTAAAGTGAATATGAACATTCTAAAGTCTGATGGTAAAACAGCAACTGCCATCAATACAAGCTACTTCTCCTCATTCCCAAGTAAGGCAGGCGGTGCTCCCGGAAGTTATCTGGAGAACTATTATGACCTGCTCGCCGGTTCGTTTCCGTCCAAGGATACCGACCTTGTACTGATCGTGGATGAATACAACCAGTTGAATGTTGCTTCGGTAGAAGCACTCGGCCTGGATTATACTTCGGACAGCATCAAATTTGACGATATTGTCGGCCAAGAGTTTAAGCTGATCCCGAATGATCTGTACTATGTAAAATCCGGTGACCATTTCGTGGTCAATGGAACGGCTGCCAATTTAAGCGATATGTATAACAGCACGGATGCCATTCCACTTCGGATTGCAGGAATTATCCGGGCGCAGAAGGATTCTCCGATGTCCACTATGGCTGCCGGGATCGCCTATTCCGACGACCTGGCGCTCCGCTTCATTACCTCCGCACAGGCTTCCAAGGTGGTAAAGGCCCAGGAGCAGGAAGATACCGTTAACCTTCTGACCGGCGATGTGTTTCCGAAAACCTCTGCTCAGACAGACATGATGCCTGGTGCACCCATGATGCCAGGTGGCGCAGGCAGTAATACGGCTCCTGTGAAAGAAGATGTTCTGGCTGCTCTGGGTGCTACAAGCATTCCGGCTTCGATCTCCATCTATCCGAAGGACTTTGATTCCAAGGAAGCCATCGTGAAGTATCTGGACAAATGGAATGAAGACCTGCCTGAGAGTGATATGATCGTATACACGGACATGGCGGCCATCGTTACCGGCCTGACCGGCGGGATTATGAATGCCATAACACTTGTACTGATTGCCTTTGCTTCGATCTCGCTCGTCGTTTCCATGATTATGATCGCAATTATCACTTATATTTCTGTACTGGAGCGGACTAAGGAGATCGGGGTGCTACGCGCATTAGGTGCACGCAAAAAGGACATCACGCGTGTCTTCAACGCAGAAACCTTTATCATCGGTGCCTTTTCCGGGGTTCTGGCGATAGGAATTACCTATCTGCTGACCATCCCGGCGAACATCATTATTAAATCGCTCACAGATCTTTCCAATGTCGCCCAATTAAATCCGCTGCATGCCTTGCTGCTGATCCTCATCAACGTGGTGCTCACCATGCTCGGCGGATTCATTCCGGCCAAGCTTGCCGCCAAGAAGAATCCGGTAACGGCGCTGCGCAGCGAATAATCACAACCTACTAAGGGGTGCTCCGACAACCAGAAATGGTTACGGAGCGCCCCTTTTGTATTCACTATATTACTTGAGTCTTGTAAAAAACATGCTGACGAACAAATGAAATTAAAGTCANCCTACTAAGGGGTGCTCCGACAACCAGAAATGGTTACGGAGCGCCCCTTTTGTATTCACTATATTACTTGAGTCTTGTAAAAAACATGCTGACGAACAAATGAAATTAAAGTCAAACGGTTAGAACTTTTATCGAATAGGCAGACAGAAGAAGGACATCCAGCCTTGTTGGAGAAATTGTCGTTTACCAGACCACAATTTCCAGATAAAGGAGATGTCCCATTCATTGTGTATCAGCAAGCCCTGGAAAAGAAGCCTCTTTTCGACATTCTAAAATTGCTTCGACTCTCTGCCTAAAACAGCCGTATGGGGATTAAGCGGGGCGATAGATAAAGCGACAACCAAAGTAGAAGGCCCGTTTGTGGCGATCAATGAATGGACGGACAGTTCGGGGAATTCATCCGCTGGAGACAAGCCGGAGGACGGCTTTCAAATAAGCGGTCAAACTGTAAAGCCCTTGTATAATATGTATGGCGCTGAAGGCGTAGATTCTAGAACGTTCACGTATACGTCTGAGGGGGAGACGATATTCTCGTTCTATAACGGAATCCCTGAACCAACCGATTATTCGGGAAGCATCCGTGTTACCCTCGATGGAAAAGAGATAATGACCGGCTCTGGAGAAGATCAGCGGAGTGATCCTGATCTATTCCCGTCGATATTCAAGATTCCTCTCGAGCCGGGGAACGAGCTGAAGATCACCATTGAGGGGAACCAAAAAGTATGGGATGTCGGGTATAAGCGGATGTAATATTTTTGGAACTAAGTTCATAGCCCAGACTGCAATTTGTTTCTTCTGGAAAGTCAAAAGGTAAGCTCCGCTGCAGGAGCTTACCTTTTGGCATTTCTATAGGGGCCAGGCTTACAGCTGAACCGCCACGTAGCTTCCGAATTCAACCATACCCGCTTTGTCCAGCTTGGTTGCATCATATTGCTTGATGACCTCGGCGGTCTTCTGCATCAGCTCTGAACTGTCTGTATCGGCCAGAACGCGCAGGACCACCAGGGTCTCCCCATTCTTCAACTGTTCGGCCAATTTGGTCTTGTACGCTTCCAGGGAATCCACCTCAAGCCCTTGCGTCACATAATAATCATAGGCATTGCTGGTGGCCTGGAACAGGGACAGCTCATGGTCCAGCCAATAAGCCTTGTCCATCGCATACTCTACATCTGTGGCAGTGGCATCGCTGGAATTGTAGAGCAGATAGGGAAGTCCGCTATTGGTAGCATTATTGGTCGGATCGACATTGACCCATTCCGCGCCGATTTTCACTTTGTTCCAGGCGTGATTCACGCCGCTCATGGTTCCTGTGACCACCATCGAAGGGACCTGGGACAGGTCAGCGAGCAACTGGAAGGTGTGTGCATAGCTCATACATACGCCAACTTTTTTGACCAGAATGCCGTAGGTACTGAAGGAATCATTGAATTTGGCATCCACACTCTTGAACTGCTGCTCCTTGGCATTCTCCAGCGCGGCATCGTCATAGGCGGTATTGTCATTCAGATAATCGTAGATCGCCATCTGCTTCTCATCGGCGCTCATACCGTCCTTGAGTGTGGCGGCGATCACTTTATCTGCCTCTGAGAGGATCTCACGCTGTTTGGACGCAATGACCTCGGCTGAATCATCGTACTCCACATGCAGCGTCAGGTTCTGATAATCGTAGCCGTAGCTGCGGAATCCAAGAATGAGCGGGTTCTGATAGACTACTTTTTCCACTACATCGACCAGGGTTCGCGCATTCTGCGCCTCCGGGAAGGCCAGAAGCGAAATTTCGGTCTTTCCGCTGATCAGTAACAAGGCGAGATACTCTTCCAGCGCAGAATCGGCATGAATCAGGTCCGCCCGGATCGTTGAGGCAGGCACGGCCTGCTTGTTCCCCTCATCTACCTTGCTGCGGGTATTTTCCTTCTGCCGGTCAATGGCATTATCGCCGGATTCGCCCGCATTGTCGTTGTCAATGATGGTCGGAACATCAGGGGCAGGCACATACTCCGTATTATTCTCCGGCTCCACATACCCTTGATTGGCCCCTTTGCTCTGGGCGGCTGCAAGACCTGCAATATCGGCATCCGCCAACTGCGTAACCTGTACGTACCCCTTGAGCGCTGTACCTTGAATGGAGTATGGCACATCGGTTGGACCGGACTGCTGAATCGTGATGGAATCCGTGTCATATATCACAGTCCCCGAGGCTTTGGAGCCGTCAATGAACTGGACAGGTACAGTCTTGGGCAATTCGGCAGCGTTCTTGAACAATTTCAGGTTGATATTATCCTCGGAAGCTACGGTGCGCGGCAGCAGCTTGGACAGCGACACGGTATCCACCGAGCGGCTGAACCTGGACTCTTTGCCTCCCTGAACAGCGGTGACATAATATTCACCTTGCACATTGTTGTTCTGAAGGCTGGTGATGGTCTCATCCACAATGCCAAGCGCACCGCGCCCGTCCTTCATGAAGTCGTTATAAGAAGTGCCGGGCACCGTCGCAATCTTCAGCGGACGCTGATTCACATATCCTTGCTCCGCCCCGTTCAGCGCCTCATTGGTATTCTCCATCGTGATATGCGAAGCGCTGTAAATATTGTAGCTCTCTGCGCCCGGCACCTCATTCCATACGAGAGTCAGTCTGCCGTCAGGGCTGATGTCGGCATCCAGAGTCGGTGTGGGCAGATCCGATTTCACCGTAAACGGAATGATAATCGGCTGCTTCAGCGGAGTAGGCGATTTGGCATCCAGGTCATAGTTGAGCCGGATGTAGTACACGGGGGCGTTCCCCCAGGAGCTGCCTCCGGCTTCGCGCAAGGAATCGGAAGGGAGTACGCCGAAGCCGAGCGGCTTGATGGAGTATACGCTTTTGCCACCTACAAGCTGTGAGTCTTCAAGGGTCCCTACCTTGCTCTCCGGCAGTGCCTTGATATCGGTATGTACGGACAGCGTCTTGCCAATTGCCTCTGAGCCAAGATCCGTATTGAATCTGAAGATAAATTCCATATCCTGCTCAACATTATACATAGGCATGATGCCCGGATTGTTGTCAGTATCGTATTTCTGCTTCAGATTATACACCGTCTGCGAAGCGTCCGGCGGAGGGTTCCCTGAAGGTTTCTTCGTTTCTGCAGCCGGACTGGCCGTCGGTGCGGGTGAAGGCGCTGGACCGGCTTCCTTGCCGCCCCCCATGCAGCCTGTTAGAATCATACACATGATGAGCATAATCATTGCCAATTGTTTCACTTTCACTAACGTCCTCTCCTGTCTGGGTTGTCTTAATGAGGGTTATGGTGCGTAATCCAAAATTACCCATTACAAAGCACAGGAGATATATAACCCATTTGGGAACGATTAAAACAAATTTGGGATATTTTATATTTAAGTTATATAAGCAGAGGGCTAACGAGGGGGCGCTGAGTATTCGCGGCAACGGTTAGAACTTTTATCGAATAGGCAGACAGAAGAAGGACATCCAGCCTTGTTGGAGAAATTGTCGTTTACCAGACCACAATTTCCAGATAAAGGAGATGTCCCATTCATATGGTAACCTTCTACAGCTCTGTTTTTTTCAAAACATTCAAGTCGATTTCGCAACACTCAAGTATATTACAAAAAAATTAAAAAATGCCTGTAATTCTACTTTCACCCTTCAATAACGCCTTTTTTAAGAATGAGATTGCCATACAGCGCTTCTTCCCCGGTTACTACAATCGCATAAGCGGATTTGGACCGTTCATAGAAGTTGAAGCGTTCCTCGTAACCAATCACCGCTTGAGGATCAACACCCCTAATAATCTCCTTATAAGTATCCCAGATCACAGGAACAGTGGGATCACCTTGCACTACATCCATCAGAACGGCCTGATGCCCGGCATAATGATCCAGCGGAAACAGCTCCAGAATAGCGGCCAGCAGCTGGGGAATTCCTATGCCATCGCATCTTGTCACCCTTGGATGCAGCGCATGTCCCGGAAAATTCGCATCCGCCAGCACCAGCTCATCCCCATGGCCCATTTCCATCATTATCCGTACGAGCTCAGGGGACAGCAGCTTGGGAATCTTTTTGAGCATCCTATAATCTCCTTTACATTCCGTAAAATGATCTAAGTGCTACCAGTTGCTCGATCCGGTCTGCCGGCAGTTCACGCTCCCCTTGGATCATGCGGGTCAGAAAAGTGAGCTTCGCTGTATACTCCAATCTCTCCATATTCATGTAAGCCGCCATTACATCCTTCCCCCAGGACAAGGCCCCGTGGCTTTCCAGCAGCACAGCGGATTTCTTGCCGAGGAAGGGCATAATCGAATCAGGAACCTCCTCAGTGGAAGGCGTACCGTACGGGGCCAGAGGAATCTCGCCCATGGCAATGACCGATTCCGGCATCATCATCTTATCCAGTGCTTCTCCCTTGATGGCAAAGGCGGTGGCAAATGGCGGATGGGCGTGAACCACACCATGGATGCCGGGAAGTTCCCGGTAGATCCGCAGATGCATTTTCACCTCTGTCGAAGGGCGGTAGCCTTCCTGTGCCTCCAGAATTTCGCCCTGAAGATTAACTTTCACCAGAATATCCGGCTCAAGATATCCTTTGCTTACACCTGTAGGGGTGGCCAATACTTCGTGTTCGTTCAACCTTGCTGAAATATTGCCGTCATTGGCGGCAATATAATCTTTATTGAACAGGTTTCTCCCAATGTCGCAAATCTGCAGTCGTAATTTCCGTTCCATTTCATCCATTGTCATTTCTCCTCTTTGTATATTCATTCTTGAACAGGCCGGTACACGGCAAGACCTCCGGAAGCGGCGGCCACTTCCCCGGCCCGGCTGTAATCCAGCAAGCCAAGTGCATTAAGCTGCACGATAACGTTCCCGATCGCGCTTGCTTCGACCGGGCCGGCGATCACTTCTTTCCCGGTCGCATCCGCCGTCAGCTGGCACAGCAGCCGGTTCTGAATACCGCCGCCAACCATATGCACGGTACGGATCGTTTTGCCGGTGAGCTCCTCCAGCTCCGCGATCGCCTTGCGGTACGCCTCGGCGAGGCTCACTAGAATGAGCCGGACGACTGCACCTTTGGTATCCGGCACCGGCTGTCCGGTGCTGCGGCAATATTCCGCAATACGTCCGGGGATATCTCCCGGGGTGCTGAACAGCGGATCACCCGGATTGATCAGACCTTGCACAGCCTGCTCGCTCTCGGCCAGCTCCACCATTTCCCCGAAGCTAAGGGCCACACCGGCTTCCGCCCAGGCTCTCTGGGTTTCCTGCAGCAGCCAAAGACCCGTAATATTCTTCAGCAGCCGGTTGCCCCTGCCGTAGCAGCTCTCATTGGTGAAGCCATAACGGTAGCAGCGCTCTGTAAGCACGGGCTGCTCCGTTTCCAATCCGACCAGCGACCAGGTGCCGCAGCTGATAAATGCTGCATGCTCCTTGTCACGATAGGGAATGGAAGCAACCGCTGAAGCTGTATCATGTGAAGCGCCGGCAATGATCTGCAGGGCACTGCCTCCGAATTCCTTGCGGAGGCCGGGAAGCAGGGAGCCGATAACTGTCCCGGCATCCACCCTCTCGGCAATCAGCGCCGGAGGAATTCCCAGTCTGCTGAACACCTCGGATGAGAGTTCTGCCGTGCCGGCCTTCATGAGGCCGCTTGTGCTGAGGATCGTCCTCTCGGCGGCGGCTGTTCCTGATAATAAATAATGAAATAAATCCGGCATCATTAAGATACGGCCAGCATTTGCCTGCAGTTCAGGATTCCGCTGAACATCAGCAAACAGCTGATACACTGTGTTGATGGGGTCCGGCTGGTTGCCGGTCAGGCGGAATTGTTCCTCCGGCGGCAGCAGCTCTTCCAGCTTGAGGCGGTATTCCTGCATCCGCTGATCTCTGTAATGGTGAGGCGGATACAGCAGCATTCCGTCCTGATCCAGCACGCCGTAATCCACTCCCCAGGTGTCCACACTAAGACTAAGCAGCTCCCCGTATTTGCTGCAGGCCTGCCTGATACCCTGCTTAATTTCCTGAAACAGCTCCAGCACGTTCCAGTGTAAATCCCCGCCGATGTGCAGCGGAGTATTGGCAAACCGGTGAAGCTCCTCGGTGACAATGCGGCTGCCGTCATAAGTTCCCAGAATCACTCTGCCGGAGCTGGCTCCAAGATCCACGGCCAGCACTCTTTTGAACTCGCTCATCGAAACCACCTGCCTAAGTTCTGTCAATGATACAGCGGACCGAAATTGCGGCATGCCCGGTAATCGGCATCCTCCAGGCTGTCTGTTCCAAACAGCGACCACACACGCGGTCTAAAGATCTGTGATTCGTCGACGTTATGCATGCTGACTGGAATTCGCAGTATAGAAGCAAGTGTTATCAGATCGGCTCCAATATGGCCGTAGCTGATGGCTCCATGATTGGCTCCCCAATTGTTCATCACATCATAGACCGATTTGAACGAGCCGGTTCCGGTAAGGATTGGAGCAAACCAGGTGGTCGGCCAGGTCGGATCGGTGCGTTCATCCAACTGGCGGTGAACCTCTCCGGGGAGTTCGGCGGTATACCCTTCCACCAGCTGCAGAACGGGTCCCAAGCCTTTGACGAGGTTAAGCCGCGCCATCGTGACAGGCATGCCGCCTTTGGTCAAATAGTCGGTAGAGAAACCGCCGCCGCGGAAATATTCCTGCGAGGCAGGGCGGAAGAAGGTCTCCTTAAGCGAAGCAGCCACTTCTTCATCCGTAATGTCCCAGAAGGGCTTGATCGCCGGCTTGCCTTCGAGGGATTGCTGCCCGGTTCCGTCTAGCGCGGCCGAACCGGAGTTGATCAAATGAAGCAGGCCATTCGCAGCAGCGCCTTCCAGCTCGTAGCCGGTCACACGCTTCACGGCTGCCGGACTCCAATACGTGCGGACATCAGCGAATATTTGCGCCGTATTCGTCAGCAGATAATTAAACAGCATCGTCACGCCGTTCAGGCTGTCATTTTCGGTAGCCAGAATATAAGGTGCCCGTTTGCCGTTCCAGTCAAAGGAGGAATTCAGGATCGTCTCCATAAAGTCGCCATTCGGGAAATGGTCGGTCCACTGGCGTTGCCCTTGAAAGCCTGCAGCAATAGCGTTATGTCCCTGCGCTTCTTCTTCAAAGCCAAGCTCCGCAAGCACAGGATTGCCGATCATGAGGTCACGTCCGATCAGGGCCATCTTGACACAGATCTCCCACTGCTTCTCCTTCTCTTCTTCGCTGACCTGCAGATGGGCAGGGTTGTTGTCAGGCCCTATCTGACAGTTCTCCTTGGTCCATTTCAAGGCCCGCGCGAATTCCTCCGGATCATAGATTTCCTCTTCGAAGCGGCGCACGAACTCAGACATGTCGATATATTCATTACGCATGCCCAGATACTCCTGGAAGAACTGGTCGTTCACGATGGAACCGGCGATTCCCATGGAAACGGAACCCATGGATAAATAGGAGCGGCTCTTCATAATGGCAGCAGCCAACGCCGATTTGGCAAACCGGAGCAGCTTGGCCTGAACATCGGCCGGAATCTCCTCGCTTCCGGAGTCCTGCACATCCTCCCCGTAGATCCCGAAGGCCGGAATTCCCTTCTGGGCGTATGCCGACAGAACTGCGGCTAGATAAACGGCACCGGGTCTTTCCGTGCCATTGAACCCCCATACCGCATGGGGAATTGCCGCATCCATATCCATCGTTTCGGAGCCGTAGCACCAGCAAGGAGTTACTGTAATGGATACCCCCACATTTGCTCCGGAGAACTTCGAACGTGCAGCCGAAGCCTCACTGACCCCGCCAATGGTAGAATCCGCAATGACGCATTCCACGGGCGATCCATCAGGATAACGCAAATTTCCCTGCAAAAAATCAGCTACCCGTTGTGCCATTCCCATAGTCTGCAGCTCTAACGATTCGCGCACACCGCGTCTTCTGCCGTCGATCGTTGGACGAATGCCGATTGCCGGATACTTTACTGCCATACTGAACAACCTCCTCAAAGGTAAATGGGTTTATAATATAAATAAATCGCTTTCATCTGCTTCATCATAAAATCTGGGAAATGGAATGTCAACAAAAAACCACACGTTAATGTGACTTTTTGTGGATTTTATTTTGATAATCGCTAATAAATGTGGAATATCCTTTTATTTCTGAAGTGAATTGTAGTACACTAACCTTATAGATGTTTTAATGCAGGAGGAACTACATGAGAGCTTTTGAACGCCGGGAATATATTATCAACAAGCTGCACCGCTATAAGAAAGTCCATGTTGCTGATCTGGCACAGGATTTCGGAGTCTCCGAAGAAACGATAAGAAGAGATCTCGACAAGCTGGATAAAGAAGGAATTGCCAAGAAGAGCTATGGCGGAGCGGTTCTGAATGTTCACACCAATGAAGACCCCGCCTACTCCCTCCGGCATTCAGTCCATCTTGACGAGAAGCGGATGATCGCCGACAACGTGCTGGGACTGATCAATGATGGCGACAGCCTGATGACAGACACCAGTTCGACCGCTTTTGAAGCTTTAAGGAAAATAACCGAGGTTAAACAAAATCTGACGGTGATCACCAATTCACTGGTAGTCCTGTCCGAGTTCCAGCATTCCGGCCACAAGCTGATCTCTACCGGTGGTGTGCTGGGTGCTGAGACGAACTCTTTTGTCGGACCAACTGCCTCCTATACTCTACAGAAGTACAATGTGGACGTCGCCTTGTTCAGCTGCAAAGCTCTGTCTATGACAGGCGGGCTGAGTGATTCCAATGAAGCAGAGAGCGAGCTTAAGGTTCTGATGCAGCAGCAGGCGAGCAAGGTGATCCTGCTTGTGGACCATTCGAAATTCGACCGTATTGCCTTCATCAAATTGTTCAGCTTTGACAAGGTGGATTACATTGTGACAGACCGCAAGCCATCGGAGGAATGGATTGATTTTTTCAAGGAGCATCAGATTTCACTGGTCTATGGCCCCACAGAGTAGCCTGCAATCTCTACCCGGAAAGGGGGTGAACCCGCCAATGGTCTCAATAAATATAACCGCTGCAGCCGGTCCGCAGTGGCTCCCCTTTGTCCTCCTGGCTGTAGGCTTATGCTTGATTGGGCTGTTATGGGCTGTGTTCAAAAAAATGGACTGATGTTTTGTATGCGCTTTCTATTAACAATTTACCTTCCGTATTCTACCCGCTTAAAGCTTCTACTCAACTTTCAGGTCTATCCATCATAATTCAGACTCCCTTCTTCATATAAAAAATCGGGTGCAATCCCTCTTTGACGGAGGAATCACACCCAATTTTTCCCAAGTGGAAACGGCTTCGCCGTCCTCAAAAGGACGGTATCCGTCAATGCTACAGATCCCTTTCGCTCTGAGCCCGCCGGGCAAAGTCCACGAACTGAAACTTATCCAGCCGGTGCCGTGATTCGGTATACTGGAACAGCTTGGTGTCCACCAGATGCACATAGTTGCGGACTACGACAATATGCTGATAATCGTGCAAATCAAGCAAAAGCTTATCCTCCGGTGTGGCTTCTTCCACAGAGATCTCTTTTTTAGCGTAGCTGATAGTGAGATGAAGTTCTCCTTCCAAATACGCATAGATCGAATTCCCGACGGTTTCAGCAGTGAGAGACGGTACATAGGAGGTTAGAAAATAATCCTTGTCCAGGATGATCTTCTCCCCATCAATCTCCCGGGCACGAACTACCTTCCAAAGCAGGCCCGGCTCCTTCATCTGAAGACGCCGTTCCTCCTCGGATGTACTGGGCACACAGCCGTTCTCATATACAATGGTACGTACGGAACGTCCCAGGTTCTTGGACACTTCCTTGAAGCTGACCAAGCCGGAAACGGGGAAATTCATCCGCTGGGTATCGAGTACAAAGGAACCTTTGCCCTTAATCTTATGGATATAGCCGTTCTGAGAGAGCATAAGCAAAGCCTTGCGTACCGTCTCCCTTGAAGTTCCGTAAGCTTCAGCAAGCTCGCTTTCCGAGGGCAGCTTCTTGCCGGCAGGGAGCTGCCCGGACTGAATCCGGGCCGAATAATCATTATAAATATGAAGATATATATTCTTATTCATCCTTAATCACCATGCCCATAGTACCACGATTGTTAACCTTTAAGATAGATCTTTAGAACAGGAACCGCCTGCCCCTGAACAGGATTTGAACTAGGGATCAGCTCCTCCACCCGTTCGATGATATCCTGCCCGTCAGGCACGATAACCGGTGAAGTCAGCGGGTATCCTGCTGCGGTAATAACATCCCGGTCGAATTCAAGCAGCAGCTGACCCGCCTTGACTTGATCTCCAGTGGCGGCATGAGCCGTAAATCCGCTGCCCTTCATCGAAACGGTATTGATGCCGATATGAATCAGAATCTGTACTCCCGTAGCATGCTCCAGAATCATCGCGTGCTTGCTCTTGATGACATGGGCGACCGTAGCGTCAAATGGAGCATACACTTTTCCTTCGGACGGATTTACCGCCACTCCTTTACCCATTTGCCGCTCGGCGAAGGCCGGGTCCGGCACTTCTTCCAGCGGTACAATCTGTCCTCTCACCGGCGAGACGATTTCCAGAACATTCGCTGCTGATTCCTTGGTACCATCCTTCTCTTGAATCATCGGAGGAAGGGAAACCGGAGTTGTGGCCTGGACGTTATCCGCCTTTGCGTTATTATCCGGTTCTTCTCCTCCCCGGCCGCGGATCTTGCCGAACAATACGGTAGCTCCGAAAGGAATGATTAATACGATGGCCATGCCGACAAAGAAGATTCCCCATTGATTCGGGAAGATGGACAGGAAGCCGGGAATCCCGCCGACCCCGATGGAGGATGCCAGTACATTATTGAGCGCCAGCAGTATGCCCGCCAGACCCGAACCGATCATCCCGAAGATAAACGGATACTTATAACGGATGTTAACCCCGAAGATCGCCGGTTCTGTAACCCCCAGGAAGGCAGAAATGGAAGAGGTCACGGCCAGACCTTTCGTCTTCTCCTGCTTGGCCACGAACAGCATGCCAAGTGCGGCTGCACCCTGTGCAATGTTGGACAACGCCAGCATCGGCCAGAGGAAGGTTCCTCCTTCGGAGCCGATCAGCTGAATATCAACAGCAAGGAACGTATGGTGCATGCCGGTAATAACCAGCAGTGCGTACAGCCCCCCATAAATGAGTCCTCCCAGCGCCGGGAAGGAGCCAAAGATGTTGACCAATCCCGTTGTAATGGCGTTGGCAATCATGAATGTAACCGGACCGATAACCGTAAACGCCAGAAATCCTGTAACCAGCAGCGCTACCGGTGCAACGACCAGCAGCTTAATGGAATCATGCACACGCTTGTTAAGCCAGCGCTCCAGCCGGGCGAGCAGATAAGCGGAGACCAGCACCGGGAGCACCTGTCCCTGATAGCCGATCTTGTTAACTTCCCAGCCGAATAAATTCCAGACCGGAACCGTACCTTCCAGCTTGGCATCCGCATATCCGTATGCACTGAGCAGATCAGGATGAACCAGGATAAGACCAAGCACAATCCCCAGCAGCGGACTGCCGCCGAACCGGGTTACTGCCGACCATCCAATAAGTGCGGGCAGGAACGTAAAGGCCGTACTGGCAATCGTATTGATAATCGAAGCGATGTCCTTCCATTGCGGATACACATCCACCAGGGAACGTTCGTCGAAAAAGATGCCGGGACCCGTCAGAATGTTGTTGATCCCAAGCAGCAGACCCGCCATCACAATGGCCGGGAGGATCGGAATAAAGATATCCGCCAGTGTCTTGATTGCCTGCTGCAGCGGATTCTGGTGTTTGCTGGCCGCCGTCTTTACCTCGTCTTTCGAAGAACGGGCTCCGCCGGTAATGCCGATCATTTCTTCATATACTTTGTCCACCAGTCCCGGACCGATAATCACTTGAAATTGGCCTTGGGAAGAAAAATGACCTTTCACCAGATCATTCTGCTCCAGCGAAGAGGTATCAACCTTGCCCTCGTCTTTCAAGGCAAATCTCAGCCTTGTGACACAGTGCGTGGCTGCTTCGATATTGTCTTTTCCGCCGATGGCCTGTACGATCTGCTCCACGTTTTGCCGGTTAATCGCCATGTTCTCACTCCTTAATTTAGTTAGGTTATATTCGTGCTGTTATCGGATAATCCACATGTAGGATGCATAAGGTGATAGCTCAACCGTCTGGCCCCATACCGGGGTCTGCGGGGTATTACCGACCAGCAGCTCTGCTTCCTTGCCCTTGACCGTCTCCCAGAACACTTCGGCAGCAGTAAATACTACATGTTCACCGCTGAAATTGGAAACGATGACCAGTATTTCGGTTTCGTTAATCCGGGCATACGCGTAAATCTGAGGATGCGCCTCATCAAGCCGGACATAACGTCCGTTGGTAAGCACTTCTTCCTGCTTGCGCAGACGGATCAGCTTACGGTAATGAGCCAGGATGGAAGTCGGATCTCCAAGCTGTGCGCTAACGTTGATCTTCTTGTAACTCTCATCCACCTTCAGCCATGGGGTTCCGCTGGTAAATCCGGCATTCGTTGTCTCATCCCACTGCATCGGTGTCCGTGAATTATCGCGGGAGCGTTCCCGGATGATGGCAAGTGCTTCATCCGCTGACAGGCCTCTTTCCTGCAGGATCTTGAACATATTGGTGGATTCGATATCATTGAACTCACTTATGTCCAGCCATTTCGGATTTGCCATTCCGATCTCCTCACCCTGGTACACATAGGGTGTACCCTGCAGCCCGTGGAGCGTCGTCGCCAGCATCTTGGCACTCTCCACCCGGTAGATTCCGTCGTCCGCAAACCGGGACAAAGCCCGCGGCTGATCATGGTTGTTCCAGAAGAGCGCGTTCCAGCCCCCTCCCCGTTGCATGCCGGACTGCCATTTCGTGAACAGCTGCTTCAATTCCTCGAAATCGTAAGGCTTCAGTTCCCACTTCTGCCCGTTCTGGTAGTCCACTTTCAGATGGTGAAAGTTGAAGGTCATGGAGAATTCCTTCTCCTCCGGATTAGAATAGCGGATACAGTGCTCCAGTGTAGTTGAAGACATCTCTCCAACAGTTACAAGATTGTATGGACCAAAGACCTTGGCATACAGCTCCTTGATGTATTCATGCACCCGCGGCCCGTCCGTATAGTAACGCCGTCCGTCACCGGGTGAAATACTTCCGTCATCCTCCGGAAACCCCTGATCCTTGGAGATCAGGTTGATAACATCCATACGGAATCCCCTGACTCCCTTCTCCGCCCAAAAAATCATCAGGTCGGCCACTTCCTGCCGCACTTGCTCGTTCTCCCAGTTCAGATCGGCCTGTGTCTTATCAAACAGTGTCAAAAAATACTGGCCCGTTGTCTCTTCCCACTGCCATGCAGGTCCGCCAAACTTGGACTGCCAGTTGTTGGGAGGACCGCCGTCCGGTGCTGCATCTTTCCAGATATAATAATTGCGGTAAGCATTGTCCTTCGATTTGCGGGCTTCCTGAAACCAGGGATGCTCTGTTGAGGAATGGTTGACCACAATATCCGTCATCAGATGCATGCCGCGCTTATTAAGCTCATGCATCAGCTCATCGAAGTCCTCCATCGTTCCGAAAGTCGGGTCAATCTGCCGGTAATTCGCGACATCGTAACCGTTATCATTTTGCGGGGATACATAAACCGGCTGCAGCCAAACGATATCAATGCCCAGGTCCTGCAAATAATCCAGCTTCCGGGTCAAACCTTTTATATCACCTGTTCCGCTCCCGGTCGTATCCTTGAAGCTTTTCGGATAGACCTGATACACCGTTGATTTCTGCCACCATTGTTGTTCAGGTGTATTTGCCATTTATTTGTCCCTCCTAGTTGTATGTAGCATTTTCCACCCATTATAGGTTTAGCTCACTTCTCTTTAACCTGTATATACAAGATGGATTGTACACCTGTATATACAGGTTGTCAAACCTGAAAATGCCTCTATTTCATCATGATGCAGCACAGCGTGCATGCCACCATGAAATACAGCTATGTCACTTACTTAAACTAGATAGGCCATTTATTAACAAGTAATTGTCAATAATACCTCCTGCCTGAACAGGAGAGACCGCATTTGGGCTTCTTCATAGCAAAAAACCCCGCAAATAAGTGTCCTCATTTGCGGAGCTTTTACAGTTGCAGCCAATTTTACCGAGCTTATTGAAGAATAGATGAAATGAACTTTTCCATCTCACTGCTGGTCTCATTCAGGCGCTCAATAAGCTCGCTGAACTGGGTGACCAATTCGGCCTGTGCAGAGGAAGAATCCGCAATGGCTTCAATTTCCTGTTCCATCTGCAGAATGGAATGCTGCACGGTGCTGAGTGAATCTTCGATCGTCTTCGTCGCTTCCTTTGTGTTGACGGAAAGCTTGCGCACTTCGGTAGCTACTACACCGAAACCTGCACCCTGCTCCCCTACGCGGGCCGCTTCAATCGCTGCGTTCAGGCCAAGCAGATTCGTCTGTTCCGAGATTTCACGGATAAAACCGGCCACCTTGTTCACCTGCTTTGACTCCTCAACCGTCTTGCGCGAATTCTCCAGAATTTGGGCCGTCGTAGCTGACAGCTCCTCGGACTGTGCGGCAACGTTCTGGACCATATCCATCAATTGGCCACTGATCTGGTTGATACTATCAGTCAGCTGTTCCATTTTGTCTTCGTTCTCAAGCGTATAAGCAATCGCAAATGCCCCGATAATCTCCCCTTCATCTCCGTAAATCGGCACTGCCGAGGAGATTACAGTCGCACCGTACAGCTCGGCAGACAGACGATTCGTCGTAGCACGTCCTGCAAGTGCGTTTCCAAGCGACGGGTCATCCTCTGGAACAGGACTTCCCTTGGTCAGGCCAAAATCAAGTACCTTGCTGGGTGCGTAGTAATGAAAGATCTCCTTATCCGTAATCCCAATCATAATATCCTGTGCGTGAATTTGCTTAATCATTGGTGCAGCCAATACAAGTGCGGTCAAATTATCCATGATGCATCTCCTAAATGTGAATGTTTTTAATTATTATCGTCACATACAGTTCATAAATTAAGAAGAAATTATTCTGTTCTATTTGCTGCGGATCAATCACTTTCCTTGTCTGTTTGTTTGATCAAGAAGTAAGCGATATAGCCGATCATCCCCAGGAATAACCCGGTGCCAACGATGATGTAGACAATAGTAAAAGTTTTCCCTAAAGTGGTTTGCGGAACAAAGGTAGGATGTCCGATTGTACTAAGCGTGGCTACGCAAAAATAGATCGCGTCAATTACAGAAAGTCCTTCCTCTTTGACATAAAAAATAGTTCCGGACGTCAGCGTGATGACCACCAATACGAGCAATGCCTGAAAATTCTTAAGTTTGAGCGCCCGCCATAAGCCGGTCACCAGACGCTTAAGCGTAAGCAAAAACGATAACATGGGCAGCACCTTTCAACTATTTCAGATTGTGAATTTTATAATTCAGTATAATCGGCTAGCTGAAGAAAGTATAGTTCTGCTTTCATGGGGTAGAATTACCGAGCCGGCATAGAACACAACTGCGGTGAATGTTTGGACTTCCGGCCGCTGTTGTCTACAGATTTCTTGATCAATACCGCTCTTAGCGGTAGAAATCCGTAGACAAAGGCGGTCGCTAGCGCTCCTACAGTTCCAAACTTCCCCTCCGCTGCTTTTGCCTCTAGGTGTTCTTTAGTTCAACTTATATTGTTTGTATTTTCCGAAATTCAAAGAATACTCAAATGGATGGACAAACTGTTGTGATGGATAAAAAACCTGAGAATCAATGACTATGCAATAACTTATAAAAGCAATAACACATTTCAGCTCACCATAAATGCAACAAACATAACCGGTGAAAGTATTCCTAAGGGTAAGGCTGACATTCATCCACTTGTTTCTTTTGGGGCTAGTTATGGAGGCTTTGCTAGCGACTCTTATAGTCGTCCAGTTTATCCAGCAATTCGAGAAATTAATGTAAATGGTAATATATCTATTTCACAAAACTTTCCTCAAAAAGAAGTTAACTATATTATTACGGTGGCAAGATAATTTACAGAATGGAATAGAACACAAACAGCGCGTGCCAGTATCCATTGGCTCGCGCTGTTTGTGTTAGATCTACCTCATCATATATCGAGCGGTGAAAAGCTGTATTACACGATCCTTGCGCAGAGCAAATTGCTCCCATCTTACTCAAGCTCGCTCCCAATCCCTTTTTTCCTGGCCTTCTTTACATAATATACCGCTGTTGCAATATCGAAGACAGCCATCCCCATCGGGCAGAAAAAGACCGGCTCATCTTCGGCGAATTCAGTCAGGCCGCTTCGGCAGACGACGTCGCTAATCTTACGGGTGCCGGTACGGGTCAGCCCCTGTTCCAGATGGAGCCGCTCGATGTCTGTATTCTCGCGGCACACTTCATCCCAATCGTCGACAATGACAGCTTTCACCGAAGCTAACGCCTCCGGCTTATAATCACGCAGAGAAACATTCAGCAGAAGACAACCTTTTGCAGGGGGAAGATCGATATACCGGTGATCGGATACGGTACATGTGATGAAGATATTAGACTTCAGATAGACGTCCGCCCAGGTCTCTGCCACTTCAATCCTGTCCCTGTAACAGGACTGAATTCCTGACAGATCGGCTCCCCTTAGATCGAAGATGCGGATACGTTCAATTCGATCACCGTACAGAGCCATTGCCATTTGAAAATGATGCTGCCCAATCGGCCCCCAGCCGATAATGCCGAGCTGAATCTTTTCCAGCGGCCGCGCCTGCATAAAGTGACGGATCATCAGCCCGCTGATCGAAGCTGTCCTGACGATGCTGGGCAGCGGCGAGTTCAGAACGGCTGAAGGCTGGCCCGTATGGGGATCATTCAATATGATAACGCTATGTGCGCGGGGAAGACCGGCCCCGATATTATCCGGGAAGCTGGAAATCCACTTGATCCCTGCTGCATTCACGTCTCCCCCTACATACGCGGGCATTGCAATAATCCGGTTTTGAGGATGGTTATACCTTAGATAAGGCTTAACTGG
Source organism: Paenibacillus paludis (assembly GCF_042610515.1). Lineage (NCBI taxonomy): Bacteria > Bacillati > Bacillota > Bacilli > Caryophanales > Paenibacillaceae > Paenibacillus > Paenibacillus paludis. Next base: position 162,045 of record NZ_JBGJZP010000009.1, on the reverse strand, counting down.
CTGTGCGTAATCACCGGAATCAAGAATGCGCACCGCAGATTCTGCAGACTCCACAAGGTCAGGCCACTCAAGGCCTATCGCCTGGATATCCTGGTCATTTAAGTACAGCATGCCACTCCCTCCTTTGGCTATTAGGTAGGGACATCTCCGTCTTCAGACGAGAGATCCCGGCCGAACTGGTTCTGAATCCATGAGTCCGAATATACGGTATCGAGGTAACGTTCTCCCTTGTCATGCAGAATGACCGCGCAGTGAGATCCCGGAGTTATTTCTTGCTCCATACGCTTGACGGCGGCAATAATCCCTCCGGAGGATGCACCGGCCAGGATCGATTCATTCTGCGAGAGCGCCCGGCAGCCTTTTATGATCTCCCAGTCCGAAACATACACGATATGGTCGATTAGATCTTTTCTGCAGAAAGGCGGTACAATGCCGGCACCCAGTCCGGGGAAACGCCGGCTGCCCTTATTTCCGCCAAAAATAACGCTGCCCTCCGCGTCGACAGCCACGATCTTGGTCTTTAGCCCATGATCCCTTGCGTACTCCGCCAGCCCCCTGATCGTGCCGCATGTACTGACACTGCAAAACAAATAATCCACCCGGCCAAGTTCGGTCACGATCTCTTTCATGGTCGTATGGTAGTGGGCCAGATAATTATTTGCGTTTCCATACTGATTCGGCCAAAAGCTGCCGGGTATCTCCGCCAATAACTGCTGTACGCGTGTGAGCCTCGCAGGCAGAAACTCGCCTGTTTCCGGGTCTGGCTCCGCGACATAGTCGATTTTTGCATCCAAAGCCTTCAGGATCTGAATATTAGTTTCGGTTGTTCGGGGGTCGATAACGCTGATAAACCGCAGCCCCAAATATTTGCAAATCATCGCCAGGCTAATCGCCATATTCCCCGAACTCGATTCAATAATGACAGTTCCAGGCCTGATTCTACCTTCCTTCCAAGCTTCCTGGATCATCCGCAGGGCAGGACGGTCTTTCGCACTTCCGCCCGGATTCAGCAGCTCCATTTTGGCGTAGACCTCAAACCCGCTGTTCTGGAACAGGTTGCTCAGCTTGATTAAGGGCGTATTTCCGATGGTCGACAGTATGCCGCCACTCAAGTTCATCTCTGCCCTGTCTTTATCTTTCTGGTAATATAGCTTTTTGTTCTTTACCTGCCCGCTCTCCAGCGTCTCGCCATTGGCCACTATAAAGACTTCAATATCGTCAAGCAGGTGATTCCGAATCATCATGCCGATTTCCGGAATGCACTCCCTGATTTCCTCCCTGATTGCCGGAGCTGTGGAGTTAACTGCCGATTTACTTTTGATATAAATGGTCAGCGCATTGTTCCTTACCTTCACCCGGATGATCGCATCTTCTATATGACGGTATACAACCTGTTCGATATCGTACAGGCTGATTTTTTCCCCATGCTTCAGTTCCCGGCCCACCCGTTTGACGATTGAGGCAAAACTCTGCTTTTCCACACCGCCTATCTTCACAGGTCTGAAATCCCTTACCACATCATAGGTAACAAAACGAATGGCTGGCATCATCTTGCGGACGGTTGAAGTAAGAACCAGAATACTTTCATTTTTACCCAGCGGCCTTAAATCTTCACCTAACGCCTCCGTCCCGAGCCCTTCCGCAAAAATTCCGTCGGCAAGGATGTATCTGCCTAGCTCATGAGAGTAATAAGCGATCGTGCCCATTTCAATGGAGCCATACGTATCGACGATGTCCCGTGGATCAAGACCGAACAGGCGCGCCATATTCCGCTGCCATCCCAGTGTGGCGATTTCCCCGACCAGAATGATCTTGCGGATGCCGAAGTCGCGCGGATTTCCGGCGGCATATACGATATGGTCAAGGATGGAAGGCATCGTATACAGCAGCTCAGGCTTAAAGGCTTGCAGCCGTTCAATGTGCTGTTCGATGGGAAGCTCAAAGGGTATTGAACTCTTTTCGAGTCCCAGCCGCTCAAATATGGACAGGGCCGTGTTCGCTGCATGTCCCGTACCCATGTCCGCCAAAGCCCTTGTACAGCCGCTTCCCGCAAGCAGCTCACCGAACAGCTTTGTTTTGATATCAATGTAGTTTTTATCGTCTTCCTCTGAGTAGAATATCGCTTTTCGGCGGCCCGTGCTTGTGCCCGAGGTCCGGTATACGGCCAGAGTAGGGTCACTATCTTGGGTATAATAATGGGTATCCAGAATCTCCGACGTCATAAGCGGAAGGTTCTGTAGGCTATAACTCGTCTTCTCCCCGCCGATCAGCCTCTTGTACCAAGGAAAAACCCCGGTGACTTCTAGCACCTTATCCTGCAAATTGCCGAGCAGCATCTTCGCCGCCTCCTATTGGCCGCATGCTGCAGCCTCATTAGATAAACACCTGCAATAATCTTATGTAGAATTCTCCGGGTGTGTTCTATTGCTGTGTAGATGCCCAATCAAAAACTGAACATTTCCGTAATATAGCCTATGGAACTATAGAGACGGAGGGACAAGATGAAGAAGCAAATAAGGCATATATCCAATAAGCTGACGAAGACAAAGGTGATGGCTCGAAGCCAAGAATTAAGGACATACATCCCGGTAACGAGAAAAATGGATCAAAGCACACTGCATGAGATGCTGCAAAAATATAATATGGTCTACATTAAGCCATGCTGTGGATCCTTTGGGAAAGGTGTGATGCGGATGGAAAAGACCGCCCGGAAGGAACGGATTCAATACAGCTATCAGGCGGGTATACATGTACGCAGCTTCCCGGATTACGAAACAGCTTATCGCGCAATCTTAAAGGAGACCCAGGGGAAGTCCTATTTAGTGCAGAAAGGGATCCGGCTTTTGGTTTATGAAGGCCGCCCCTTCGATATCCGGGTGATGGTGCAGCGAAATCTTAAGGGTGGATGGGAAGCTACGGGGGTTGCAGGACGCGTGGCGCATCCCCGCAAGGTTGTTACAAACGGGAGCCAGGGGGGGACGATTTATCCGGTTGAAGTATTGTTGAACGCCTACACCAGCCTGGAGAAGCGTAAAGCATTGATCTCGGCCCTGAAGGAAATGGGTGTGAAGTCCGCCAAGCAGCTAAGCATAACCTTTCCCGGCCTCCAGGAAATTGGCGTGGACATTGCCTTGGACCGGCGCCTCAAGCCCTGGATTCTGGAAGTGAATACTTCCCCCGATCCTTGTCCGTTTACCAAGCTGAAGGACAAAAGCATGATTAAACGGATCGTCAAATACGCTAACGCCTATGGCCGCACATATAATCTAAAGTGTATGAAATCTAAACAGGGTGTGGTGTAAACTGCGGGGTTCTCTGCGGAACAACGCAGCCGGAAGCGGCGAATTGTGGAGCTGCTCTTCCACAGCTCGCCTGCTCCTGTCAGCGATCTTGTTCTACAGACAGCGCCTGATCCTCTTCCATGGAGGGCTTCAGGTCATCCTGAATGCTGCCTTCCCATAACGGGACTCCCGACCGGTAGGCTGATCTGCCGTTTAAATGGCCTGCTACCGGAGAGGTAATGAATACAAAGACGATAGCAAGCAGCAGCTTATAGCTAACCGTTCCATCGTGAAACAGGAAGTAGACAAACGCTCCGCTCAGCACACAGAGCACCCCAAGTGTCGCGCTTTTAGTAGCGGCGTGTGAACGCAGGTACACATCGGGCAGCCGGACCAAACCGAATGCGCTCAGACCGCAGAATACAGCGCCTAGCAGCACCAGAATCGAACTGAACAACTCACCGGTCATGCCTGTCACCTCCCTCTTCAAATACAACGCCCCGTTCAATATATCTGGCCAGCGCCGTCGTTCCTATAAAAGTAAGAATGCCTATCACCAGAATAATCTCAAGAAAATCCTGTGTATTCAGCAGCATAGAGACTACCGCAATCATGGCCAGCACATGGATGCCTATCGTATCCAGTGCAGCAACCCTGTCAGAACGGGTCGGTCCTTTAAGCAGACGGTACAGACAGGCCAGCATGGCCACCGATAATATAATCAGCGCTGCAGTTAACAAAGTCAGACTCATCAGCGGGTCACCTCCATAATGGCTTGCTCAAAAGTGCCTCTGATCTGCTCGGTAAGCAGCTGTGCATCTTCAATATCAATGGCATGGATGTACAGGATCTTTCCATCTCCCGAAACATCAAGTGTCAGTGTTCCCGGTGTCAGGCAAATCAAACAGGATAATAAAGTGACTTCCCACGCGGATGTTAGGGCAGTCTCATAAGCAAAAATACCGGGACGTATAGCCAGCTTTGGACGAACGATATGACCGATCACCACAAAGCTCGATACCAGCAGCTCGCGGATAAATATCAGCAGCAGCTTCAGCATTGCCCATACTCGTTTGAGATAAAAGGGCTGCGTCCAGGATTTCCGCAGGATCAGCAGAATGAACACTCCAAGCACAAACCCCACGATAAAGCTTGAGCCCGAACTGTTGTTATTCAGCAGCATCCACATGAAAGCAATCATCAGGTTGAACAGTATTTGCAAAGCCATCTCCTCTACTCCTTCATTACAGCTTCAATATAAAGCCCGGGTGAGACCAAGATATCTCCGGCCTGCGATACATAGGCGTATACCCACTCCGCCCCAATACCCATTGCAATAACAAGAACAAGCAGTCCGGCAGCAACGGCCGAAGCGCTTTTTAAGTTGGCCTTTGGTAATTCCTTCTCCGGTTCATTTCCCCAAAATGCCAGTCTGAACACCTTCATCAAGGAATACAGTACAAGAAAGCTTGACGCCAGACCAATCAGAGACAAGGTCAACATGCCGGTATCCAACCCTCCGCGAATGATCAGAACCTTGCCGGTAAAACCGCTGAGCGGAGGAATCCCCACCAGAGCAAGCGCCAGTATAAAAAACATCCAGCCGATCAAGGGGTACTTTCTGATCATCCCCCCCATGTTCTTCAAGTGTTCTGTTCCTGCGGCAGAGATGATCATTCCTCCGAGAATAAACATCAGTGCTTTCGCCAACATATCATGCAGCAAATAGAATACCGCCCCGTTCAGAGAGTCAGGTGTCCCAACTGCCAGGCCAAAGGCGACAAAACCAACGCTGATGATGACATTGTAATTAAGAATACGGGGAATATCCTGATAGGCTACAGCTCCCAATCCGCCCAGAATCATTGTAGCCGCCGCCATCCAGGCTATCCAAGGCTGGGTGAAGCCCGGATCGTTTACGAACAGGAGGGTAAATGTACGAATAATTGCATACAAGCCCACTTTAGTCAACAATGCGCCAAACAAAGCCCTGACCGCCACCGGAGGTGCACTGTATGATCCAGGCAGCCAATAAAACAGCATGAGCCCGGCCTTTAAAGAAAATACGATCAGGAACAAAATGGCTATTACATTAAGTACGCCGCCTTGCCCCGCTTCGGCAATACGCTGGGACAAATGGGCCATGTTGAGCGTGCCCACTGCTGCATAGAGATAAGCTACCGCCGCCACGAACAGTGTGGAGGATACGATATTTATCAGCAAATATTTGGACGTCTCCCGGAGCTGGAGCTTCGTCCCGCCAATAGAAATAAGCGCATAGGAAGAAATGAGCATCACCTCGAAGAAGACGAACAGATTAAAGATGTCCCCTGTAAGGAAGGAACCGTATACCCCTACGAGCAAGAAATGAAAAAAGCTATAGTAGTAAAAACGCTCCCGCTCCTCACCTATACTGCGGAAGGAGTAGAGCAATATGGCAAAGCTGACCAGCGAAGCCGTCAGCAGCAGCAATGACGCTAACATATCGCCAACGAACACAATGCTGTAAGGCGGGGACCATCCCCCCATCTGCAGGGTTTGTATACCCTTATCGTGAACGCGTGAGACCAGGACAGCAGCAATGCCGATATTCAGTAATCCGCTGGCGGAGCTGATCCAGCGCTGGAGCCGGATTCTTTCTTTCAGGAAGATCAGGATCACAGCTGTACACAGGGGGATCAGAATCGGCAGCACCAACAGATTGCTCATTCTTTCTCCTCCTTGATACTATCGATTTCATCCGTACCCAGTGTCTGGTAGGAACGGTAGGCCAGAACAAAATAGAACGCAGTAACTCCAAAGCTGATCACAATGGAGGTTAAGATCAGCGCCTGCGGCAGGGGATCGACATAAGTCTCCGCATTGTCTCCCAGCACCGGTGCAGCGCCTTTTTTGAGTCCGGCCATCGTGAGGAGCAGCAGATGGACGCCATGTGTCAGCAGGGAAGTTCCCAGCACAATGCGCAGCAGACTTTTGGACAGAATCAGATAGACACCAATTGTAAATAAAATCCCTACAGCCACCGCCATTATGAGTTCCATTGTTTATCCCCCCCGATCGATAATATGATGTTCATGGTTACACCCACTACGGCCAAATACACGCCCAGGTCAAACAGAACCGCTGTCGCAAGCTCTGTATCCCCGAGTATAGGCAATTGAAAATGACCAAAGGCATGACTGAGAAACGGTGCATTAAATATGAAGGAACCCGATGCCGTAACAATCGCGATCAGCAATCCGGCTCCCGTAATCAAGCGGTAGTTCACCGGAATAACCTTACGGACCGTATCCATGCCAAAAGCGACAGCCATCAGAACAAGCGCGGCGGAAGTCATCAGCGCTCCAATAAAACCTCCACCCGGATGGTTGTGGCCCGCAAAGAATAAGTACAAGGAGAACGTAAGTATAATGAGGACAATTCCCTTGGACATGGTCTGAAGGATCACATCATTACTCCGCAGCCGCAAGGCTGAGTTTCCAGAATGGACTTTTCCGGATTCAGTCTGACCAGGTTCCATTCTTAAATGGATCAAGCCATAGATAGCCATTGAGGCGATACCGAGCACCATAATTTCAAACAAGGTATCAAAGCCGCGGAAATCCACCAGAATGACGTTGACTACATTTTTACCGCCGGCTGAATTGTAGCTTTCTTTCAGGAAAAACTCGGAAATCGGTTCAAAGGGACTGCTCCCCATCGCCGCCAATGCAATTAAAGTTGTGGTGATACCAACACCAAGGGCGATAATCAAATTCGGCAGCTTAAACCGCAGGCGTTCCTTCTCCTTCTTCAGCTTCGGAAGATATCTGAAGCAGAGAAGGAAGAGAATGACCGACACCGTCTCTATCATCATTTGCGTAAGCGCGAGATCAGGCGCCCGGAAGATGACGAACAATAGCGTTACCATATAGCCGACACAGCCAGTGAATAAAATGGCACTGACCCGTGATTTGGCAAAAGGCACCGCGAATGCCGCAAGCAGCATAACGGCTATTACCGCTGTCTCATAAATGGACAATGGCGCATAGTGCTCCATGCCGAAGCTGATACCCGGTTGTCCTATTAGAGCAGCGAGCAACGCAATAATAAAGAAGCTGAAAATATACAGCAAATAATGACGGTTGGAGCCGGTCATATAAGCATTGGTCAGGCGTTTTGAGCCCCGCTCCAACAATTGAAGGCTCCCATCATAGAGATGGTTGAGCGTTTTCCGTCCGCTTGGCCCACGGTCCAAGACCCGCAACCGGCTGTAGCTTCGGTATAACAGCACACCGGCAGCGATAACACCTATGGTCATAAATATCTCCGGTGTCCAGCCATGCCAGAAATGAATCGAGACCTCGAACGTAGCTTCAGGCGCCAATACCCCGTTATGGATCGACGCCATGGCCGGCATAATCAGCGAATTAGAAACAAGCTCAGGAAAGAAAGCAAAGACTACAGCAAGGGAGACCAGCATCACTGGTGACAGCAGAAGGCCGAGCGGTGCTTCATGCGGCATTTTATCCAGTTTAGCCTTCTGAAGTTTACCCCCAAAGGTCTTAAAGACGAGAATCATACTGTACACAAAGGTAAACACACTGGCAAGCCAGGCGGCTACCGGAAAAATCCCCATCCAGGAGCCAGTATTCAGTATGTCGAACTCACGGATATTCAGCATAGCGGTAAAGAACATTTCTTTGCTGAGGAACCCGCTGAACGGCGGCAAGCCCGCCATGGAGAATGCGCCGATCAATGCGACCGAGAAAGTAATGGGCATGAGGGACATCAGCCCGCCCAGCTTGCGGAGATCCCGGGTACCCGTTTCATGGTCAATAATTCCGACAACCATAAACAAGCTGCCTTTAAAAACAGCATGATTCAGGAGATGAAAGAGAGCCGCTGTAGTAGCCATAGTATAGAAAACAGCTTCTTCCTTCCCGGCAAAAAAGGAAGCCGCCGAACCAAGTCCCAGCAGAGACATGATCAGACCAAGCTGGCTGATGGTAGAGTACGCAAGCAAGCCTTTGAGATCGCTTTGCTTAATCGCTTTAAATGCTCCATAGATCAGTGTCACCATTCCTGTGAGCGAAACCAGCCAGAACCACCCGGATTGACCTGCAAATACAGGGGTGAGCCGTGCAACCAAATAGATTCCCGCCTTAACCATCGTAGCCGAATGAAGATAGGCGCTGACCGGTGTCGGTGCTTCCATCGCATCAGGCAGCCAGATATGAAATGGAAATTGCGCGGATTTCGTGAACGCTCCCAGCAGGATCAGCAGCATCGCCGGGATAAACATGGAGTGGCCCGGCAAAGATCCGGCTACAGCTACAATTTCCCGGATACTATAAGTTCCAGTCATGACGTATAACAGATTAAATCCGGCAAACATAGCCAGACCGCCAAACACCGTAATGAGCATCGACTTCATTGCACCGTAGCGCGATCTTTCCCGGCGGTGCCAGAAAGCAATCAGCAGGAATGAAGAAATACTGGTGAGCTCCCAGAACCCGTATAGAACCATCAGATTATCTGACAGCACAACACCCAGCATCGCCCCCATAAACATCAGCAGGTACATGTAGAATTGGCGAATCCCTTCGCAGTGCTTACTCAGATAATAAATGGAATAGAGTACCACCAGAGCGCCCATTCCGGTAATCAGCAAAACAAACAACAGGCTGAGTCCATCCAGGTAAAGTGTAATATCGACTCCAAGTGAAGGCATCCAGGAGAAGCTTGTCATTAGATTTGATCCTGCTTGAATACTTGGGATTCTTGTCAGGAAGTAGAGAAATAGAGCTGCAGGCAAGGGCAGAACGATCCAGCCCACATGAAAACGCGGCAAATATTTAGTAAGCGGAATAAATGCAGCAAGCAAAAATGGAAGTAAAACTACAAGATGCAGCACGGTCCAGCACTCCTCCTCTTTTATTCATGTTCTAGTTTTCTGCTATTGCGGTTGTATCCATTCATTCTGTACAATTCTCAGGTATTGATAATTAACTTATTTTCCCAGTAAAAAAACACAAAAAGAGCCCGCTTTTGGCAGGCTCCTCCGTTTGATTCCGTATACAATTAAAAATAATTATACAGTCAGCGCAAGAAACTGTAAAGCCCCGTTCGAACGAATGAAAAAAAGATAAATACAATATTCCATAAATATTTATCCAATCTTTAGGTTTGGTTTAGAATGAATAAAGGTTAGAGAGTTATATTGAGTAGGGGTGATTTATTATATTTACGATACTGATCGCTGATGACGAACTCGAAATCGTCGAATTGCTGCAGCTTTACCTTGAAAAGGACTACCATATTTTGAAGGCTACCAACGGTATGGACGCTTTACATATCATTGGGGAGCATACCATCGATTTAGCTATTCTCGATATTATGATGCCGGGGATGGATGGATTACAGCTGCTTAAGAGTATTCGCCGGGCGTATCATTTTCCCGTCCTGTTCTTATCGGCCAAAAGCCAGCATCATGACAAAATTCTCGGTCTGGAGCTCGGAGCGGATGATTATATCTCTAAACCCTTTAATCCGCTGGAGGTCGTTGCCCGTGTCAATGCTTTGCTGAGGAGAGTCCATCATTTTGATGTTTCTCCTGTGGAGAAGGAGCCGGCGGTTGAGAAAATTGTACTTGGAGCACTGACACTAGATCTGAGCGAGTGTGTTCTGTATGTCTCAGGGGAACCGGTTGTGTTGACCTCCACTGAATATAAAATCCTTAAGCTGATGATGGAGGAACCGGGGCGGGTGTTCACGCGCAAGCGAATTTATGAAGCGGTTTGGGAAGACTTCTATATGTATGAGGACAACAGTATCATGGTACATATCAGCAACATCCGTGAGAAGATTGAGCTGGATTCCAAGAAACCTGAGTATCTGAAAACCATCCGGGGATTGGGGTACAAAATTAATGCGCCTGTGGAGAACTAGAAACCAACGGCCGCTGCAGACGTCGCTAGCCCTTGACTTTTTACGGTTTCTTGTCATTGTTCTTGTCATTTCGCTTGGCGCCTATTTGTTTATACAACTGGATGTGACGCAAAAACTAAAGGATTATCAACTTGCGGATCCGGATTTAAAGGTCACGGCAAGCCAATATTTGAATAATCCCAAATCCGGACCGGAAACCGAGAAATTGCTGCGCAGCCGGGGCTGGCTTGAAATCTTGGACGGAAGCAAGCTCATCAAAGAAGTGATCGGAAATAAACAGGATCAGATGATTAGCTACTCAGAGGAACAATTGTATAAACTGCTTGAGAATGATCGAAGTCAGGATTATTACTATTCATTGTCCCGCTACCCGGGCCCTGGTTCGCCAGACTGGCTGCTGCTGAAAATCCCACGGGACCGTATTGACATCTCCATTAACAGCTACCCGTTTATGTCCTATTTTAACCATTCGGTTACCTTCTATATTTTGATTGGGGCGATGGTGCTTCTGGTGCTGGTTGTTGTTTACAGCTATTCTGTAGCCCGGCGGATTCTCAAACCGCTCAAAACAATTAACGAAGGATTAAAGGAAATGATCCAAGGTAATTACAGCACCAGGATCTCTGTCCATGCTGAGCAGGAATTCGAGCAAATGGCTGAAACGTTCAACTACATGGCAGATATGATTGAGAAAACTACCAAGGCTACGCGGCTGGCGGAAGAAAGCAAGCAGCGGATGATGATGGACCTCTCTCATGATCTGAAGACTCCGGTTACCAGCATTCAGGGTTATGCGCAAGCCCTGTATGAAGGCCGCGTCGAGGATGTGGAAAGACAGCGGAAATATCTGTCATATATTCACAATAAGTCCTCCCAAGTCACTAAATTAATTCAAAATATGATGGAACTGCTCAAAACAGATTCGCCGGATTTCCTGTTGAAAATGGGGCATCACGAGCTTGGCGACTTCCTGCGGGAAATTATCGCCGATTCGTATGGAGAAATCGAACAAAAGCGGTTTACGCTTCAGTTCCAAGTACCCGATCAGGATATTTATGCGCTCTTTGATCCTGAACTGCTGTCACGAGTGGTCTATAATCTGATCACCAATGCTCTGACTTATAATCCGCCCGGAACGAATCTTCGGATTGAGCTCATTCCCCAGGCCACCCGAATGGTCATTGAAATTGCCGATAATGGTGTGGGGATTCCTCAAGAACTCAGATCCACCCTTTTCGATCCCTTTGTGCGGGGAGATGAAGCCAGAACGGCATCTGGAGGAACCGGCTTAGGCTTGGCTATAGCCCTGAAAAATACGGAAAGAATGGGCGGAACTTTGGAACTGGCCAACCCCGGGAAGGAATCAACTGTCTTTAAGATCAGTTTACAAAAATAGTCTAACGCCAAATAAATAGCGGCAGCCAAGGACGATAGAATAATGTCCTTGACTGCCGCTGTTTTATTGAAAAATTCAAATTGGCTCCGGTATAATGCCAACCACGGTTACATTCACTTGTGACACTTTTAATCCAGTCAGTATTTCAAGGCTGCTCTTAATTTTTTGCTGCAAAAGCTGTGCAAGCTGGTGAAGAGGAGTTCCGAGCACAAAAACCGGAAATATGTGAACCGCCAGTTCTCCCCCGTTTATCTGGAGGTCAATAGCTTTATAGAAGTCATCTCTGTTTTTGCGTTTTGTTTTGCCTTCCATAAGCGCCTTCACTTCTTCCGCTTCCTGAATCGCCTTGCCGGCAATCTTCAATATGGCCCGATTTGAAATCGTAATGTTACCTCTATATCCGTTATTTAAGTTGTTCATCCTATCGCCTCCTTCGATTTATACGAACTATAGTCCCTCCCATTTTTCTTTAAAGAACAAATGATACGTATGCTTAGATAAAATTTTGATGACCATATACACAGGAATAATGATCAGCATGCCAATGAATCCAAAGAAATTCCCCACTCCGAGCACAAGAACTGTTGTGGTAATGGGATGAATATCAAGGCTTTTGCCAAAGACCAACGGTGAAATGATGTTATCCTGAACCTGCTGTGCCAACAGGATAATAACCAAAGCCCACAATCCCACAGCAGGAGATTCAACCAGTCCTACAATCACAATAGGAACAGATGAGATGATGGCCCCAAAATAAGGAATAAAGTTCATAATGACAGCAATCAGCGTCAATACAAGAGCATAAGGTAACCCGATCAAAAGGAATCCGAGATACATCAGGACACCCAGCGCCAGATTAACGATAACTCTGCTAACGATATAGCTGCTGAGCGCGGCATCGATTTCTTTTGTAATTGTACTGGTTTTCCCGCGAAAACGTTTGGGAACAGCTCTTACGATGATTTTCCCGAATTTGTCGCCCTCCTTAAGCATATAGAACAACAATATTGGAAAGGTAAACAGTATAATCGCTAAGTTGGAGACCGCTGAAAATAGCCCTGTGACATAACTGGTTAATAAAGTGAACCCCTTGTTTAAATATTCATTTAATTGGGAGAGCAGGCTGAAATCTTCGGGGAAAATTTTCGAGAAAACTCCTGTCTTCTCCAACTCCACAATTTTATCGTTTAATAAATTGAAAAGATGAGGCGCATTTTGCACCAGATTTATTAATTGCGATTTCAAGGGAGGCCAGACACCCCCAAAGAATGCCATTACAATGATAAACAAGAAAAGGTAAATCAGAAGGATCGCCGGTGTTCGCTTCAATTTCCACTTTTCCAGCAGAGGAATTAAAGGCCGCAAGATATAGTAGAAAAAAACGGCTAGCAGCATCGGGATGAGGATTACACCCGTCAGCGCCTTAAAGGGTTTAAAAATAAAATCCACTAAAGAACCCACATAAATGATTGCAAGGACCAGCAGTATTGCTTTACCTATGGTAAGAAATTTATTTACATTTTTCATCTGCCATCTCCTGCTCTATCCAGCTTATTTGTATTAATATAGCGTTCCAATCTTTATACACTCTAAACTGAACCTAAAGATTAGATAAATATTATTACATTTTATCAACTCAAATGATGCAATCGGTGTTCTCCTTCAAAGCGATTTGCCCGTTCAAGCAGCGGCCCCTTGGCTCCCATAACAAAGGCATAACAGCTGCCGCGGATCGGGGTTATAACTGGAGCTCCATCCAAATCACTTTAATAAGATTCAGAATTCTTAGCAGCTCATAGTAAACAACCGTTTCCCCATTGAACAAGGAAACGGTCGCTTTAAATTGGTGTTACAACACATACCCAAATCCCAGTATCGTTCATTAAACAAGATCATGGCATGGCAGCGTCCAGTTCACAACAAGCGGATCGGCTGTTCAGATTAAAGCTCCGTCCACCCATATATTCGCTGTCCCGAAGCCGGGAATGCCCCCTTTTTGTCGTACTAGGCTGAAGCAGCGGTTATCCTTGAGCGGTCAGCTAAAAAATAAGCTTGGAGAACTGATACAAGCCGTTCTTCCAGACCGGCCAATCGTGGTCGCCATGTTCTTCCACCCAGATATGCGGCACGGAATGCTGCGATAAATAGGCATGCGTCCGGTCGCTGACATTCTTGAGACTGTCCAGATCACCACAGGATAGCCAGAGCAGGCTGAGCAATTCTGCCGTCTTCAGCGGTTCCGGCACCAGCAGCTCGGGCAGCTTCGTATTGGGAGCCGGGGAGAACGCCCCGATCCAGGCGAACTGGTCCAGATTGTTCAGACCGATATTCAGGGATTGCCCTCCGCCCATGGATAATCCGGCAATGGCGCGGTGCATCCGGTCCGTCAGGACCGAATAATTCGCTTCTATATAAGGGATAAGATCATGGAGTAAATCCGACTCGAAGGTTTCGAACGCCTGTACCTTGTCGTGAGCAAAAACATCTCCTTCCGCCCGGTCATTCAACATCGCCCGGCCGTTCGGAAGCACGACGATCATGGGCTTCAGCATTTGATCGGCATACAGATTGTCCAGGATAATCTGAGGCTTGCCGTGATTGTACCATTCGCTCTCATCTCCGCCAATTCCGTGCAGCAAATACAAGACACCGTATTCCTCGGCGGCGGAATATCCGGGCGGTGTATATACCATTGCCTTCCGGGCGTTCCCTACCGTTGTAGAAGGATATTCTATAGTACGGATCACTCCCCGCGCAATGGCTTCCCTCTCCTTATCATATCCGGCCGTTGGTATCGTATAATTCTGATTGCTCTCGTTCATTCCCCCTCATTCCTCCCCTAGATATAAATGGATTGCCGCTTGAAATATTGCTCGACCAGAAATTGCATAACCTCACCCGAAGGCTCCTTCACAAATTCTGCCTTGTCCGCAAAAACCATGCCGTAAGGCGCCTCCGGCGTACACGGTTTCCAGAGAGGCAAGTCCTCCCCGGTGGAATCTTTGCCATTCGGATCGCCCGTGCCGATGAAATAGGCAAGATAATTGCACATCTGGCGGGCAAGATCATAATGCTTGCCCACAAAAGGCCGCCAGCATTTGGCCAGCGTTTCGAAGTGGAACCACAAATCCACCGAATGGAAGGTTCCCGGATCATCCCAGCCCGGAATTTCCGTATCAAAAGTGTAATAATACATTGGTACGCCGCTGCCGGAATCGCAATTGGCCTTAACGGCAACACGGACCGCATATTCAATATTGCTCACGGAAGCCTTATGGATCATTTCCTCCAGCTTCCCTGAATCAACACCGCATAGCTTAAGGTACTCTTCCGCTTTACTGCCGAACATTTCAACCGCCAAGGCTCTGAATTCCTCCACGCTGCCGGCATCGGGAACAGCGAAAAATTCGGAAGAGGTATTTCCCAGCATGACCGGCACCTTATGGTGCTGTCCCTTCAGAAAAAGGTTATAGGGGTTGCCCGGACAGTACAACTGGTCTATGACCGTTCCCCAGAAGCTGCCGTACTCCAGCATTTTATCACGGACATAGAGGGCATCCAGCTTGCGGGCCTCTTCCAGAGTCGACACTCCCATAAATTCAAAGAAGGCTGCCCCTCCTCTTCAGCCTGACTGAGGGTACGCTCTATCGGAGGCACGGGGTTGTTCGGGTACAGCGGAGTAAAGATCCCGCTCATAATCACGGCTCGCTGAAACAGCCCTTCATTCTGCGGCGAGGCCAGTTGGCTCAGCACACTTCCACCGCCGGCTGATTGTCCCCCGATTGTGATTTGGTCAGGGTCTCCGCCAAAAGCAGCGATATTGCGTTTCACCCACTGCGTGCCCGACTGCTGATCCAGATGCCCGAAATTCGCGGGAGCCACGGGGGATTCCGCAGTAATCTCGGGATGGCTCAAAAAGCCAAACGCATTCAGGCGGTAATTCACGGTCACCACGACAATTCCCCGGCGGGCAATACGTTCGCCGTCAAATTCCATTTCGGCTGTATGGCCGACCTGAAATCCTCCGCCAAAATACCATACAAAGACGGGAAGCTTCTCATCTGCGCAGACGGCCGGTGTCCAGACATTCAGGTAAAGGCAGTCCTCATCCATCGGAAGATCCGGGTCAACCGACCATTCGCGGGAATAAATATTATTCACATCTATGATGGTTGGGACCTGCATCGAAATCGGGGCAAAATCATACGCTTTCAATTCCCCTTCCCAGTCTTGCACAGGCTGGGGAGCACGCCAGCGGTTCTCCCCCACAGGCGGGGCAGCAAACGGAATTCCCTTGAAGCTGGTAATACGCGGATCAGCCGCCGGCAGTCCTTGAACAATACCATTTTCCACACGCACTATTCTTAACACACCTTTGCTCCTCTCTGAATATTAGCGCTTACTTCTTTGTTTATTCGATCAGCAGAGGAAGTACTCCCTCTGCTTAATTGGAAGGGTACGGATTGAGGGGTTGAATTGTGCCGTCCGGGTTATACTTCAGCTCTGTATATTTGACACACCGCTTATGGTTGACGCCATCAGAGAGCGAGCAGTCATGATAGAACAGATACCATTTCTCTTCAAACTGTACAATCGAGTGATGGGTGGTCCAGCCGATCACAGGCGACAGAATTTCTCCCTTGAAGGTGAACGGGCCCATAGGCTGCTCACTGACGGCATATACCAGCGTATGCGTTGTGCCTGTTGAGTAAGACAGATAGTACAGCCCGTTATATTTATGGACCCATGGCCCTTCGAAATACCTCCGGTCCTCGTCGCCGGCAAGAATAGGCTTCCCTTCCACGTCCACAATGGAAATTTCCTGCGGCTGCTCCTCAAATGAGAGCATATCTTCACTCAGCACCGCTACACGCGGCCCGATCGCCGGCTTATCCAAGGCAGGCCCTTCTTGCTCAGGATTAAATTCTCCAGTCTGCCACTTCTCCAACTGCCCTCCCCAAAGACCGCCGAAATACATATAGGCCTGGTTGTCTTCATCGACAAAGACGGCAGGGTCTATGCTGTAGCTCCCTGGAATATACTCGGGTTGTGCCTGAAACGGACCTGCCGGAGAAGGAGAAGTCGCTACGCCAATACGGAAAATGCCTTCCTTGTCACGGGCAGGAAAAAATAAATAATAGGTATTATTTTTGTAAGCCGCATCCGGTGCCCACAACTGCTGCGAGGCCCAGGGAATGTCTCTCAGATGAAGAGCCTCCCCATGATCCACCACCGGTGAAGCCAGATTCTCCATCGAGAAAATATGATAGTCTTCCATTGCATATTGATCCCCGTTGTCATTGCTCGGTTCATCATGATCGAGATCGTGGGAAGGATAGATATAAATTTTACCTTCAAACACATGCGCGGACGGGTCTGCGGTATAGATATGGGTGACGAGAGGTTCGTTAGGCTTCGGAATTGATTTTATATTGCATCTCCTTTTTTATATTGTATATTTGATTGGAAACGTGGCGGTTTATCTCACGGTTACTTCTATAAATATCTTTTTCAGCTCCTGGTTCAGATCTTTATCCTCTGTCAGATCCAGGACCGGAACACCGTCAATGTCAAAATGCACGCGGCGCAAACCCGAGCTTCTCGGTCCGTCAATTTCCGGTCTTGCATGGTAGGCGTTCCAAATGACTCCATCCTCGTCTGTCACATAGGAATTGTGGCCTGGGCCATATTCCCCCGGCACGTTTCTTGAAGTCAGCAGTGGATAGTTCCCCTTGGTCCAACTGCAGATATCCAGTAAATCTGCACCCTTGTCTGCAGTTAAAAGCCCCACAACATAAGTTGCATCCACCGCTGCGCTGGCAAAGGTCAAAAATAATTTGTCATCGGTATAGAGAGCGAAGGGCCCTTCATCCACAAAGGTGTGATTATTGGCCCAGCCATAATCAGGTTTTGTCAAAAGCACCGGATCACTGGTCAGCTTCCACGGCTCCTGCGGGTCGATTGTGGCGATATAGATCCAAGCTCCAAGATCGACAGGCATGAACTGGCGCTCTGACCATGCGGCGTAATACTCTCCGTTCCATTGAATTACGGTCATATCAAGGGAAATGGTCTTCCCTGCTTCGCACAAATTCGTCCCGTCCTTCTTCACTACACGCCGGGGCATCGACCAATCGGCTGCGCACATCGGATTTCCGCCTGCCCGCAGTTTCATTAAATGTGACTCCTCATATAGAAATTCCCCCGGTGTTGCCGCATGAAAGAGATACAGCTCATCCTGAATGATATGAAATTCCGGCGCCCACAGCAGCCCGCCAATCTGCTCATACGTCTTCGAATCCAGAATCAATGCTTCCTCGGCATTTACCAGACCGGGGATGGTATCGGCTTCCCGCATATACAGCGTGTGATTTTGGTCCGCGTCGTTGGTGGCAATGAAATAATACTTCCCTTTCCATTTTGCAATGCAAGGGTCCGCACGGTCGAACGCAATTGGAAACGGGTAATGCTCCTGATGGACCTCACCGGAAATTCTGTAGGTTCCCGCCTTGTCCCATTCGATTTCGTCCGTATTCCAATTCACCCTTTTCAGCGCTTTAGTGCCGTCGCTGTACAGCGCCGTGGCCCGGATAGCCTTCACGTCCTCTTCCGATGCCGCTGTCACACGGTCCGGAACTTCAATTACAATGTTGGTCGGAACCGTAAGCTTACAGTAGAGCCTGCGGGCTACTTCCTTGGCTACAGGGATGTAGTTGCGCGGCAGAATCCCCTCAATATCGGCAAGCACTGTATCCAGGGTAAAAGGCAACACCGCTTCCGGTGCCGAGATATCCTTCAAGCTCATAATATTGGTTATAAAATTCTGATAACCATTCCCCAGCTCGTCGATCCAGCGGATCAGGTAGCCCTTCCGGTCGGTATCGTACTCGCAGGAAACTTCACTTACAAAGGTATCGGCCTTAAGCTCCAGCAGTCCAACCTCGCTGTATTGCAGCAAATCACCGGAAGAGAACAGTAACACTTTTCCCTTGCTCTGGGCATCGGTTTCGCCTTCTGCCTCCGTACGAACGGCGATCACCCCGAAATTCCCCTCGGAGGTGTGGAACAGATACGGATTCTTCAAGCTCTTGGCCCGTAGTGTACCATCCTCGTTCTCTGTCCCCTTGGCGAATAAAACGCCCGAATTATGGTTCAATTCTTGAAAAAAAAGCCCGTCATTGCTGTAAGCTAAATGCATGCTGTGTGCCAGTTTTGGAGCGTACACCATGTCCTCCTGCGGTAATCGAGTATAGCAAAGGATATAATTCCGATCTTCGTTTTGTTGTGGTATCATGAAACAAATGACCCTCCTTCATTATTGATGATTTCTAATTTCCATAAATTAGAAACTCAGTGACTTAATTTTGGATTTCGCCAAAATCCCCTTAATTTACAATATAAATTATAGAGAAGCACTGTAACTCTAACAATGACATTTACTGATCATTAATTGATCTATCCAAAGAAAGGAGAACCCAATGCCCACGATTCACTACGTAGAGTATGACGCTGCGCATTCTGACGATTTTGTGTACAGCATACCCGAAGGGCTGGATGCCTGGCTTCTGGTACTCACACAAACTGCGGCGTTGTTTGAAGTAAACGGAGAATTGAAGGAGTTTCCGGCCCACTCTGTTGTTCTATATCCGCCTAAGCACTACATCTATTACCGTGCTTGTTCCAAAAAGTACGTTAACGACTGGGTCCGTTTCGATGCGGACGAATCCTATATTACAGAAACCACTTTGCCTGTTGGTGTTCCATTCTCACTGCCAGACCCCGGCTATTGCCATCATTTGTTTCAACTGTTGACCCTGGAGAACACTTTTCAGAACGACTATCGCGAGATTTCCATCGACTACCTGTTCAGAATCTTCTTCAACAAGCTATTAGAAGCGTCCCAAGACAAGCTGAGTCCGCAATATTATAATCTTCTGGACTTACGCAAAACTCTGTACAACAACCCGGGCCACCCTTGGACCGTGTCAACGATGGCCGAGTATCTGCACATCAGCGCAGGCTATCTGCAGACCATCTATAAATCAACCTTCGGTATTTCCTGTATGGAGGACGTTATTCATTGCCGGATTCGGCTGGCCAAAGAAAAGCTTGGCTTTGGCCAGCACAAAATCGCCGAAATCGCGGCGCTCTGCGGCTATGTGAATGTGGAGCATTTCTGCAGGCAGTTCCGGCAGCTTACCGGCTATTCCCCCCGGGCCTACCGTGACAAGCTTTCCTCCAAAGAACCAAAAGCCCGGGCGGACCAATAACTTGAGAACGGCTCCCCAGTTTCAGCTTATATAGCTCTTTCTTATTTACTGAGTTCACCAAGGACAGGCAACGCCGCATCATCGCGCAAGAACAGAGGAATCTGCTCCAGGGGCGCATCCGGCATTCCCGGGAAGACCCAAACGTCTGCGGCATCCTCGCCCAACTCTCCGCCCGCCTTCGGTCACAACAATAAGAAAACCGGAAGAATGCGCCTCTGGATCTCATCACGTTATTTCCATATTGGACTGTCTGTGTTCTATCACTTGTATACTTCCGGGTCCAGCCTAACCCTGCCTGTGATAATGAAAATAATCGAAATCGGCATAACCGCCGGACTGTTTAGTTGCGTAATTGAACAGGCCAATCCGGTATCCCATAAAATGGTCCAGCGTATATTTCATATACAGTGTCCGGCCAATCGGCTTCCAAGCGGTTCCATCCTCCGAATAGAAGAAATCGGCCTGATCCAGACTATCCTCAAAATTGAAAACAATTCTGAGATAAACCTGGTCGCTGGTGAACTCCACACTCTCCACTGTCTCCTCGCCGCCGTCGCCGCCATTGACACACATGCCCACGTTGAACCGGCCTTGCTCCCCGGCTGCAATCCCAACAGTGCCGAACCCGTTTTGCAGGGCTACCATACCTGCCCGGTCGCCGGGCCGCAGGCCGGAGAGGTCCAGCACCGTCTCCGCGCTGCAGGCCGGACCTTCTGTACGTTGCGTCAGCGTATTGCGTGCCCATAGGATGCTGTCTGCTATTTGACCGGTGCGGAGCCGCAGAAAACCCGGCCGCTCAGTGACAGACCATAGCCCGTTGTCTGGATTATGGTTCCACTGCCAGTTCAGTGCCAGCCGGTTGTTTGCATAGTCGAACTCATCGCTGATGACAAGCGGCTTCGGCTCAGCGGCAGGAAGCTTCGTCGCAAAAACTTGAGACACTCTGCCGTTCTCCCCGACGACCGGCCAATCATTCTCCCAGCTCATGGGAAACACGCAGGGAATCCGTCCGACAGCATCATGATCCTGGAACAGCACCGTGTACCAATCGCCACCCAGAGTATCTACAATGCCGCCTTGCGCGACACCGTTATTATGGTAATCCAGATCATCATTCAGAATAATCTTCCGCTCATAAGGACCCAGAAGCTCGCGCGAACGGTAGCATAGCTGGCGTCTGCGCCGATTGCCGCTTCTTGGCCATTCAATAAAGAATAAATAGTAATAACCATTCAGCTTGTACGCATGACAACCCTCGATCCGCAGACCAATGTCTGTCCGTTCGCCTTCGAGCAGCAGTTGATCGATTCCACCTGGCTTCACAGCCGTAAGATCTTCCGTCAGCTCCTTAATACGGATACTACCATTACCGTAGATCACATAATTCTTGCTATCGTCATCCAGCAGCAAACTAGGGTCATGGTGAAGCCCCGGTATCACCGAACGCTCCCATATTCCGTGTTCAATATCCTCCGTGCGGTAGATATAGAACCGGTCCATGTCATTGGATGAAAAACAGACGTAGAATATCCCGTCCTTGTATCGAAGGGATGCCGCCCAAGAGCCTTTTCCGTAAATACCTTTTCCGTCCTGCAGCTGGTGGGCCTCGTTATCCTCAAAGGTATCATAGACATAATTCACAATTTCCCAATCGTTCAGGTTCACCGATTTCATAATCGGACAACCCGGCATGGAATGCATGCTGGTACTAACCATATAGAACACAGACCCAAACCGGATGACATCAACATCCGGGACATCTGCCCACATAACAGGATTGGTAATGATGGCGGTATTCAATATATTGGCCTCCTTGGGATTAACTCCGCTGCTCTATAAATCCCCAGTCTTCCAGCTCGAACAAGCCGGTCCCGCTCTCGCCCGCAAACACCAGATACAGGTGATGGACTCCTGCCGCTCCCTGGACCTCCGTCTTTAACTCCATCCGTTTCTCCGGCCCATTCGCGGCGGGAACGGACAGTTCGCCAATTAATAGACCTGCCGGTTCATCCAGATGCAGTTCGATGGTACCGCCGCCCTCAAGGCTTATGACGGAAGCACTGAATGCCCCTGCCCCTTTGCTGCCGAAATCGACCCCGGATAATCCGATCCAGTCACCATTGTCAATATCCGTTACAACCCGTTTTCCCACGACTGCCCCGAATTCCGTCTTTACGCCTGCGCTCCACCCTATTGTTGACGCTTGTACGCGTTGATACGGGCTTAAAAATTTGATTTGCTGCACACCTTTATAGTCTGCTTCAACACCCTGAATGGAACCATCCTCGTTATGAAAAAGACGGTTGAGATGCGTCGAACGGTAGCCGTTCGCAATTCCCTGTGCCTTGGACAATGTCTGTGCGTGATAGGCGATGTACCACTCGTCATGAAATTGGAAAATCGCATGATGGTTATTTCCGGATACTCCGAAGAAATGTCCCGGATTCTTCAGGAGCGTCTCGCGATAGATCCAGGGACCCATAGGATTTCTGCTCGTCATAAACGCGATTTCTCCCGCAGGAGGACTGCCTTCCGGACGTTCCCCGTAATAGAAATTTGAACAGTAGGTATAGTAGTAGACGCCTTCTCGCTTATGTATGCCGGCATCCTCGAACATGAAGGGGGCAGGAATAACCTCAGCAGTACCCAGTACGCTGGTCATGTCATCTCCCAGCTTCATGACCCGTGCTGTGCCAGGCTCCGCGAATTGTCCTTCCGGGACACCACCTCCGAAATAAATGTAGCCCTTGCCGTCATCATCGACCAGAACCGCCGGGTCAAATAGCCAGGTTACATCCTCGACTCCCGGAGTGGAGCGCAGAATCAGCGCCTCTCCGATGGGGTCGATCCATGGCCCCACCGGACTGTCACTCGACAGAACGCCGATGCCGCTGGCATTATTGGCGAAGTACAAGAAGAACTTGTCCTTGCCGTCAATCACTTTATGGACCGCCGCAGGCGCCCATGACTGGGTAGCCCACTTGGCCGCCCCTTCCGGCCCGGCCACCGCGATCTCGCCGTGATCGGTCCAGTTGACCAGATCGGCGGAGGAAATTACCGTAATCGTACGGATGCTGCTGTAAGAGTTTTCTTTTACCGTGCCGTTCCCATCGTACTCCAGCACGTCGTTGGTCATGTACAGATAGACCCTGTCCCCGAATACCAGGGCATAGGGATCGGCCCCGTATCTGTGCGCAACCAGCGGATTGCCGCTTGGCGGTACCTTTCCGACGGCCTGATTCATTTGCTGTGTCATTTGATTCCTCCATTGTTGTTAAGCGTTTCAAATTTCAGTGAATGTTATGATTTCGAAGCCGCCAGATCGACAAGCCGTCCGAACGAAGCTTTGGGCTGCTGGTGTTCGTCAAACAAAAAAGGCCAGTTTTTACGTCCGCGAACCGGGAAACCGTCCAGCCAGGTATAGTCATCAGCCACACCCCAAAATGTAACAGAATCAATAGCCTTTCTATATTCCAGCAGCAGGGCAAAAATCTCCGCATAACGTTCCTCCTGCAGCTTCAACATCTCATCTGTTGGCGCTTTCAAATCAGTTCGCTTGTCTTCGAACCGGAACATAGAGAGGTCCAGCTCTGTAATGTGGATTCTAACGCCAAGAGAAGCATACAGCTCAAGCGCACTGCGGATTTCGTCGATTGAAGGGCCATAGATATTCCAATGCGCCTGCATGCCTATCCCGTGAATCGGTGTATTTTGATCGAGCAAGCTGCGGACCAGCTTGTAGATTTTGTCGCGTTTGACAGGATCGGTCTCATTATAGTCGTTGTAGAACAGCAAGGCGTCCGGGTCTGCCTGATGGGCCATCTCAAAAGCCTGGCGGAGATAATCTTCTCCGATGATGTCCAGCCATTTGGTATCCCGCAGGTATTGATCGGACTTATCCTCGATGGCTTCATTGACCACATCCCAGGCATAGGCCCGCCCCCGGTATCGTCCTACAACCGTATTGATATGGGTTTGCAGACGGCTGAGCAGTTGCTCTCTGGTGCACGGCTCACCCGCCGAATTGCGGAACATCCAATCTCCTGTCTGATTATGCCAGAGAAGCGTATGGCCCCGGACTCCAATTTGATTGGCCTCCGCGAACTCAAAGATACGGTCGGATGCATCAAATGTATAGATTCCTTCCTGCGGCTGGACTTCCTCCGGCTTCATTATATTTTCCGCTGTAATGCTGTTGAAATGCTTGGCAATGAAAGGAGCTTGGGCAGATAAAATATCAGTGCTGACCGCAGCGCCAATTTTGAAGCCGTCCCGGAACAATTCATGCAATGCGGGTAACCCGCTGCTTGTCTGTGTAATCATCTAAAACCTCCTAATTTGAATGTTATCAGACAGTTAAGTCTATGATATCGCTTTTGTATGCGTTCACCATTACCAAATTAAAGAAATATACCCATCATCCTTCAGAGTGAGCCTGGTTGCGGTAAGCGACTGGTTTCAGCGCGGTCCGCTTCTCAAACTCTCTTAAAAAATGATGGTAATGCACATAACCCACATTCTCTGCAATGTTCCGCACGGTCTCGCCCGTTTCAATCAGCCGCTTTTGGGCTTGTTCGATGCGCAAATTATGAATATATTCGAGGATGCTGATTCCATTCTTCTTGATAAAAGCCTGGCCAAGATATACCGGATTGATATAAAATCGCTCCGCAATCTCTTTCACGGTCAGTGGCTTTGAATAATTGTCCTTCAAAAAATACTCCACCCGTATAAGCGGATGCTCGGAGCCGCGTTCCTTATGCTGCTTGATATATCCCATACATGAATTCAACAAAACCCGAAGGGTGTCCTCCAGCGCTCCGAGCGACTTTGGCTCTGTTTTAAAAAAGTCTAAAGAGTCGCTCCACTGCTCAGCCGTCCCTCCGAACTCCTGCACCAGCTCTATACTTTTCAGCATGATATCAACGCTGGTCATCTGTACAACTTCAGGCGCAGTCCTATTCTGTTTGAAAATCCTGAATATTTCCTTTAATTTATCCCAAGCTTTCTGCTCCTGCAATCTTTCCACTGCGCTCATCAGTTCCTCGGTCAGCTCTGCGGAAGGTAGATTATAGCTAAGCTCGCTCCGGGGGTTCGTGGCGGAATCAATAGGCCCGTCCGGCTCCGAATAGAAAAAATGGCGGGAAGCGGCCCTTGCAGCCACCATATAGGAGACAGGCAGCTCCCGAAGCGACCGCACACTTGGCCCAATGCTGACAGCCCCCTTCACACCGTTCCCTGACAATGACAGCTCGGCATGTACCCGCCTAGCCAGCTCCGCCGCTCGTGCTGAGCTATCCACAACAATTCCCGCCTGATCGCCGGACAAATCAATGAACAAGGCGCCCACCGAAACAGCCAGTTCCCGGCAGATTTCCGAGATACTGCTTTTGGGGCCATTTACATGTATATAAGTCCACCCCGAAACTGCCTCGTCCAGACGATCCATTTGTTCGGCAATCTCCTCTTCAGGCTCCGTCCACTGCCCTTCAAGCATACGGGCGATCGCAACGGGAAGAAGCTGGTTCGCCAGCATGTTCTGCTGCGTCTTCTGCTTCATGCGCGTTTCCAGCTCGTCCGTAATTGCAGCAAGCGCCTTCTCCCATTCCGCTTCTAGAACAGGCTTCAGCAAATAGTGTCTCACACCATAACGGATTGCTGTCCGCGCGTATTCAAACTCACCGTAACCGCTAAGGACGATGAAGATGGGCGGCTCCATATCCAACTGGCGTGCGCGCTTGATTAGCTCCAGTCCATCGATGCCGGGCATGCGGATATCTGTAATCACAAGGTCCGGAGAGCACTCAGTAACCGCAGTCAACGCTTCTTCCCCGTTCTCGCATACTCCGCAGATTTCAAAGCCCAGCTCCTCCCAATCGGTCAACGTTCTTAATCCCTCTAATGCAATCGTTTCATCATCAGCCAAAACCACTTTAAACATGAGATTCCTCCACTTTTGAAACCATTGCCAAATCTATGGGAATTTGAATGGTGATAGCCGTCCGTTCATACTCGATGCTTTCAATGGTAAACCCGGCTCTGTCGTCGTAATACATCATCAGGCGCTTATAAACATTTCGGAGCCCGATATTTTTACCGAATTCTTGCTCCGATTGCAGGTGGGACTCGATCCATTCCAGCTTCTCCTTCTCGATTCCCTTTCCGTTGTCAGTCACAACAATCATTAGACCTGCGTCGTTCATAGAAGCAGACACGTGAATCTTCCTTGCACCTTTGACCGACTGCAGGCCATGCTTGCAGGAATTCTCCACCAAAGCTTGTACGCTCATCTTGGGAATCCGGCAATTCAGCACGGCAGGGTCGATGTCCAGATCGTAAGTGAATCGGCTCTGAAAGCGGAATTTTTCAATTTGCAGATACATTTCAATAAAGGATATTTCTTCTTCGACGGTAATCAGATCGTCCTTCCAGCTTAGCAGCCTGCGCAGAATAAGAGCGAGATTCCGGATCACATCGGTGACCTCTTCATATTTGTATTTCTTGCAGATGACCAATATGGCATTCAATGTATTAAAGAGAAAATGCGGGTCCACCTGACTTTCCAAATACTTCAATTCAGCCCTTACCTGTTCAAGCTCAAGGTCCTTTTTCTGAATTTCCAGCTTATAGACATCATTGATCAAATTGCGAATTTTCTCCGTCATCAGATTGAAGCTGCGGATCAAGCCGCCGATTTCATCCTTCCCCTCATACATATCAATGTTCTCAAAATGTTCGTATTTGACGAGCTTCATATGTTTGTAGAGCAACCTTACCCGCAGATTATAAGATTGTATAATTACAATCATTAATAGTGTGGGAATAATTATCGTCAATACAGCAAAAATTAGTGAAACCCGAAGTGCCCGGCTCATCTCACCATTGCTTTTTCTGCTTTCCGGAGTTCCGATCAGCCTCCAGCCCTCTGTATATCCTGCACTGCCCAAAGTTCGGACTATCTGCTTGGACGGCTGGCTGTCGCCCGTGTCAACGTTTAACAAGGCGTTTTTATCCAGTGCGTAGAAGGATTGATCCGATTCCAACACAACACGGCTCTGCTCATCCAAGAGCTTGAACCGCAAATAGTCGCGCTCCTTCTGAAACAGCTCCTGGATATTGTTCAACCGCAGATCAATCCGCAGATATTTATGGTAGGGCTGTCCCGTAAAGTTATCCAATTTGCGGATAAGGCTGACAAACACCTCCTTTTGAGGCGGATTAAGCGGGTTGGTTCCCTGATACGCGGTTAACAGCACCTTGTCCGCACCACTGGAAATTTTGCGGTACCATTCACTCTCCTTGTCGCTGTCGGAGAACACAAAGTAGCTGCCGCCATTCTGGATGGTCGGATTCGTAGTATACACACCCATCCAATAAATATAGGAATGCAGAGTGCTGTATTGCCGCATCTTATCCCTTAGAACACTGTCATAGGCTTCATAATAAGCCTCGTTATCCGGAAAAGTATAATCCATTATTTCATTAAAGTTACTGTCTGCGGCGACCGTATTGCTTATCGCTACACATTCATTCACGATTTGCATGATATCATAGACTACGCGATCTACAGAGATCTCAAGATTGCCTCTTTCACGAGCATCTACATTACGGCTGATCTGAACATAAAAGAGGGCGTTAATGCTGAGAATGGGGACAAGTACGCACAGCAAATAGATAAACAGAAATTTATATTTGAGTGGAATATCGTTGACGAAGGCAGATGGTTTCCGTTTACCCTTCATGCCGCTTCCCTCCTCCCCTTTGAATTAGCCCTTTTTGTATACTGAAGGCGAGACGCCATTCAGCGCTTTGAACTTGGCAGCGAAGAAATCCGCGTCGGAATAGCCCACACGCCCCGCGACATCCGAAATGCACATATCCGTCCGGCGCAGCAGCTTCTTGGCTTCTTCAATGCGGTATTCATGGAGAAATTCGTTAAAGGAACTGCCATGGTGTTTCTTGATTCGTTGTCCCAGATAGGCGGAATTCACATGCAAGTGCTTCGCAATGTCCTGCAGCTTCAGCTTCTCCTGATAATGTGCCCGGACATAATCCATCGCCGCCGATACGATCTGGTCCTCCTGACGGTTGTCCGCTGCGGCGAACCATTCTGCAACCTCATGAAGTTCTTCCTCTGTCTGCCGCTCAAGCAGCGGCAAGCAGCAAGCGGTGACCCGGGGCGGAAACCACTTATTCGCCCATATGGCCGCTTCCCCTCCTCTAGCGTCGATTTCACGGAGCAGTTCTGCTTTGATATTGGCCAGAAAAGCGTCGATCCATGCATTTGAAGCAACATCACTCGAGAAAATTTTGAATATATCGCTCAATTGAGCGCTTAACCGGTCAAATTCCCCTTCCGTAACCGATTGCAGCAGCGATTTCCTCAGCCCTGCCGAAAGCGACGCCATTTGATCCTTGTCCTGTTCCCGAAAGAAACCAATATCGATGTTATCCAAGTCCGGTCGGTGTAATTCAGCCGCCAGCGCTTCATGATAGGCTGTATTCAGGAACTTCGCCCCGCGATGCTCCAGGCTTGCTGAGAAATGTACATGACCGCTGTATTCAGTCCGCACCTCATGGACCCAGCTCGCAATCATCTTCGGGTCAAGCACCGGGCCTTCCTGCGGGGAAACCAGCAAATAGCCATGCTTATGGCTTCCGGCTGTAAAAGGATAAGCGGTTATATTGCGGAACGGCTCCTTGGCGTTCATGGAACCAACCTGGCTTCGCAGCTGCATGCTGCCCGGCGAAGCACCCCGGGCCAATACACAGCATATCCGGGAATCGGGACGGATATTAAACGCCTTCGCCCCTGCCGCCAATTCTTCTTCTGGAGTGTTCTCCCGCATCAAAAGACGGGATATGGTTTCCATCTGCATGAAAGCGGAAACCGCTTCGCGCCTTGAAGCAACCTTGCGTTCAGCTTGTATTTGCTGGGCTACAGCCTGCAGTGCCTCTGTGAGTTCTTTTTCATCCAAGGGTTTCGTCAAATAGTTGGACACACCATACTTAAGAGCTTTTTTGGCATATTCAAAGTCAGCATACCCGCTAAAGATGATGAACTTAGGCTGGAAATCGCTTTCAGAAAATTTTTCAATAAGCTCCAGTCCGTCGATTACAGGCATGCGTACATCAGTTATGACCAAATCAGGCCGCGTGTTATGAATAAGCTGCAGCGCATCTTCGCCATCGAGAGCCTCGCCGCACACTTCAAAGTCCAGGTCCTCCCAGTCCAACAAAAATCGCAGCCCCTCCAACATCAGCGGCTCATCATCGGCAAACACTACCTTAAGCATTGTATCACCAACTTTATTTCTGAATTATGATTCCGATAAGCTGACCGTTATTGAAAAGAGAAACCGCTTCGGTCGCTGCCGAAACGGTTATTATTCACCTATGATCTATTTCAATAGATACGTCCAGTTATTCTTTGACACTTCCCAGGTTCAATCCTACCACGAAGTACTTCTGCAAGAAAGGGTATACGAACAAAATCGGCACGGCGGTAACAATGGTGATGGCTGCACGCATAGAAGCCGGTGTAACCAATGACTGCACCTGATTGTTCTGATTGCCAGCTATTAGCGAAGGATCATTATTCGTACTCATGATGGAACCGAGCAGCTTCATCATTTCATATTGCAGTGTGCTCAGCTTGATATCCGATGATGCGTACAGGAACGTGTCAAACCAGTTATTCCACGCGCCAACGGCAATGAGCAAAGCTATGGTTGCCAGCACAGGAGTACACAGCGGGAAAATGATTTTCCAGAAAATCCGGAAATCCCCCGCCCCGTCGATCTTCGCCGACTCCGTGAGACTGAATGGAAGGCCGCGGATATACGTCCGCATGATAATCAGGTTGAACGCGCTGACCAAGCTGGGAAGGATATAAACCCAAAAGCTATGAAGCAGGCCCAGCTCTTTAATCAGGAAGTAGTTCGGAATCAGCCCGGCATTGAAATACATGGTCAGGATGAACAGCATGCTGATTTTTTTACGAAAAATATATTGCGGCTGCGCCAGGGTATATGCCAGCATGGTGGTCAGAAAAACGCCGAATACTGTAGAGAGCACCGTGCGGGACACAGAGATAAAAGCGGCATGATAAATCGTCCCTGAAATAAAGACGGCTTTATAGTTCTCCAAGGTCCATTCACGGGGCCAGATATTGATTCCACCGGCAAGAGTGTCACTGCCGTCATTTAAAGAAACAGCCAGCGTGTGGAGGAATGGATAGAGCGTGATGGCAACCACAAAGAGCATAAATATCGTGTTAATCGTATGAAATACAACCGGCTCAATGCGGCTTGAACTTTTCGTCACTGCTTTCATATGGGCTTCCTCCTCTATACTAATCGCTCTTCGCCGAGGCGTCTTGCGATATAATTTGCGCTGAATACAAGAACGACACTGACGATGGTTTTGAAGATCCCTGCCGCCGTAGCCAGAGAGTAATTCCCCATAGAAATACCATACTTCAGTACAAAGATATCAATGGTCTGCGACCAGTCCACAGTGAGCCCGTTGCCAAGCAAATATTGGAGTTCAAAGCCGGCATCCAGAATATGTCCGATGTTCATAATCAGCAAAATAACGAATGTAGCCTTAATCCCCGGAAGTGTGACATAGCGCATCTTCTGAAAACGTTTGGCGCCGTCTATGGACGCTGCCTCATACAGAGAAGGATCGATCGAGGTAATGGCCGCCAGATAAATGATAGTACCCCAGCCCACCTCTTTCCACACGTTCGAAGCCCCGACAATGCCCCAGAAATATTTCCCTTCACTGAGCCACATAATCGGTTCTTTAATTAAATGAAGCTTCATTAAGATTATATTGACAATTCCATCATCAATCGACAGCGAAGTGGCAACGATGCCCGCCGCGATAACCCAGGACAAGAAGTGCGGCAAATACGAAATTGACTGAACGATACGTTTGAAAAACTTGACTTTGATCTCATTCAGCAGCAAAGCCAGGCCGATTGCTGTAACAGTACCAAGCACAAGGTTAATAAAGCTCATGGCAATCGTGTTGCGCAGCACCATCATAAAGGTCTCATCTTCAAATAAAAACTTAAACTGCTGCAAGCCTACCCATTCCTGCTTGCCGAAGGGTAGCGCCGGGCGGTAGTTCTGAAAGGCCATCAGCCAGCCCCAAATGGGAGCATAGTTAAAGATAATTAAATAAATAGCAAGCGGCACGGACATGAAAATAAGCTGCTTTTGCGTTTTTAGCGTTTTCCAGCTAAGGCTCACACCGATTTCCGGATCGACTCTGCGTTTTCTGGTCTTCTGTGTTTTGACCTGTTTGTCCAGTACGGTATCAGACATGTAGTGTTCCCCTCCTGTAAGATCATTCTCTCCATACTATCCGGATTAATGAAGAGCGGGAAATAGGATTTCCCGCTCTGTTTGCAGCTTTGAATTACTTCACGCTCCAGTTTTTGATGCGCAACTGGATTCCTTCATTTATCCGGTCTTCATATGCCTTGATATCCAGCTTTTGAATCTGCTTGACATAATCTTGCCAGACCTCTTCAAATTCAGCCGGACTGGCCATAATAGCCTTGGGCAAGTACTTGATCTGAAGGTCATTCAGCTTGGACTGCGCAAGCTGGGCTGCCGAACCGTCCTGAAGAACGATGGAGTAGGCAGGGAAGTAGATATTATTTTCTTTGGGTTCCTTGAAGAATTCAGACCATGATTTCTTGTTATACGCCTTCAGGATTTTCTGATCGTAAGGCTTCAGACTGTCGAAGAATTCCTGCGGCTGAGTTCCTGGATCTCCTGCATTTCCGTCGCTGTAGGTACCTTGAATTTTAGGCATATACCCATGCATGGTTGTGATTTTGTTAGCTACCTGCCAGCTTGTTTTATCTGCGTTCGCCCGTTGCTCCGGCGTCCGGTAGAATGTGCCGTCTTCCTTGACTTCATAATCTTCGCCTTTGATACCCCATTGAATCGTTTTCTGCCAATCTTCCGTAATCATCTGATCCCAGAATTTGATAATCCGGACAGGGTCCTTGGCATTGATTGAAATCCCGAATCCGCGGTTGGTGCCGACCGCTCCGCGGTCACGGTACCATTCCTCAGCGCCTGGATAGAGCAGTGGAAAGCCGATATACGTATTTTCAATTTTGCCTTGGGAGATTAAGGACTTTTCACCATCTTCAAAGTTCCAGTGCTGGTCGAACATACCGATGACCTTGCCGCTTGCGACTTTGGCCAAGTACTGGTCATAGTTCTGTACGAAGGCTTCCTTGTCCATCAAACCTTGATCGTTAATTTCATTAAGCTTCTTGTAATAGGTCTTGGAAATATCCTTATCAGCAAAAATCTGCGCTTTGTTGTTGTCTACAACAACGGCCCCGTCATTCGGATGGCCCGACAAGTGCTCAGGAGCATTCTGAAGCGGGAATACACGCCAGTCGAAGTTGAGCGATTCAAATCCGATCATATCCGGGTGTTTTTCTTTATATTTGGCAATGATATCGAAATACTCATCCAGGGTCTTCGGTGTCGGATATCCCATTTCCTCAAGTACGGCCTTCTGAAGCCAGAAGCCTGGTCCCTGGTAAGTCGGTTCAGTGATTTTACCTTGATATACGCCATAGCTCGGCAAAACATAGATGTGGCCGTCGGTCTCATCCTTGATCTGATTCCAGACTGCAGCATAATGTTTTTTCAGGTTTGGAGCGTGCTTCTCAATCAAATCCTCAAGCGGAATGTAAGCCTTGGCATTGATTAATTTGTCATCGCCCGACATAATGTCCGGGTAGTCTCCGCCGGCAATCATTACTCCCAGCTTCTGCTTCAGGTCGCCCACGAGAAATTCCATATTGAAGCTGACCCCGGTTTTTTCTTTGATCAGTTTGAGAATCTTGTTGTCGGCTGTAGGCTGCTGCCCGGGACCGCTCATAAATACCGAGAACGTTGCCGGTGAATTATCGTCCCCATTTGCCGCTGGACTAGCGGTTCCTCCATTGGCTGTATTGCTGTTCGTGCTGTTCGTGCTGTTCGAACTACAGCCGGTCACTGCCAGTGCTAGCGCGAATACACCGGCTGCTACTGCCTGGGCGGAACGTTTTGCCGTTTTGTGCATTTTGTTATGCCTCCCCTTTTTGGCTAGTTGCTTATATTGGTTCATTACCTGGTGACAACTATAATTATACCTCCCAAGAATGCGCTTCCAATTCATAAAATATAGTTCTTCCCCCCAAAAAATACGATAGAATGTAAGCGCTTGTTATTCATGTACTCCTTTGACTTGCTAAAGTACAAGGCTTGTCCATACCGGATTACCGAAATTGGATGGAGTGAAGGCTTCCAGAAAAGTTATTTCTGCGGGTGAAGCAAAAGCGATGCAGAACGATTTCAAGAAACGTCGATTGCATAGCGGAAATGGATTTGCCTCAAACGAAGTCCCTGCCAAGCGAAAAAAGGCTGGCGTTAATACGCCAACCCCAGCCAGCACTGTTCTATTATACAGACAAAAACACCCTGGCAGGTAAATATGGTCTTGGAGGTGATATATTTTCTTACCGGGTGAACGTATAGGAGCATCCGGCTTCTCCTGTGAACGAAACGGGGTCAAGACCGGGAGCTTCCAGACAGCAAGGACCGGTAACTGTGCAGGTCACAACAGCTTCCGTAACAAGACCCTCCGCCCAGGTGAAATCGAGGGTATATCCGCCCCTTGCCCGCAGGCCTTTGACGCTCCCCTCGCTCCAGCTTGTCGGCAGCGCGGGCAGCAGCTTGATTCCATCGGCATGGCTTTGCAGCAGCATCTCGGCAATCCCCGCCGCTCCTCCAAAATTGCCGTCAATCTGGAACGGAGGGTGGTTGTCAAACAGGTTGGGCAGCGTAGAATGCTCCAAAAGAGCACGGACGTTTGCATAGGCTTTGCCCTCATCCTTCAATCTGGCCCAAAAGTTAATAATCCAGGCCCGGCTCCAGCCGGTGTGACCGCCGCCGTTCGCAAGCCTGCGTTCCAGCGTCGTCCGGGCGGCTTCAGCCAGTTCTGGCGTATGCTCCATGCTAAAGGAGTCGCCGGGATAAAGTGCAAAAAGATGGGAGATGTGGCGATGCCCCGGCTCCACCTCTTCATAATCCTCCATCCACTCCTGGATCTGGCCATATTTCCCGATTTGTGGTTTGGGAAGCCGCTCCAGAGCGGAGGCGAGTTCTTCGCGGAACGCCTCGTCCCTGCCGGTAATCTCTGCACTGCGGATGCAGGCTCCAAACAGCGCTTCTATTATCTGAAAATCCATCGAAGCCCCGGCGCAGAGCACTCCCGACTCGCCGCTTGGCAGCTTATAGGTGTTCTCAGGGGAGACGGACGGGCAGGTAATCAGCCGGCCTTCGGCGTCTTCCATCAAATAATCAAGCAGGAACTGGGCCGCCTCCTTCATCGTCTCATACGCCTGTGCCAGAAAATAATGGTCCTGGCTGAACCGGTAATGCTCCCAGAGATGCAGGCACAGCCAGGCTGCGCCCAGCGGCCAGAAAGAAGCCGGCAGGTAGGTATCCTGAGGAGCTGTGTCTGCCCAGATATCCGTATTGTGATGTGCCGTGAACCCCCGGCAACCGTACATAACCCTGGCTGTGACCCTCCCTGGCTCCCGCATCCGCTCGATCAAATCAAACAGTGGCTCATGGCATTCAGCCAGGTTGCAGATTTCCGCAGGCCAATAATTCATTTGCGCATTGATATTGATCGTGAATTTGCTGTCCCAAGCTGGGGTGAAGCTGTCATTCCAGATACCCTGCAGATTCGCGGGCAAGGAGCCTTGACGGCTGGAGGAGATAAGCAAATAGCGGCCATACTGGAAATAGGTCGCTATCAGACCGTTATCCTCCTCTCCCTTCCGGAGCAGTTTCAGCCGTTCGTCGGTCGGTAAAGCACGTTTATGTGGGATCTCCGGCAGTGCCAGCTCAACTCGTCCGTACAGTCCGCGGTAATCTGCGATATGCCGGGCCAGCAGATCTTCATATGGAACCTGGCTCAGCTCTTCCAGCCGTCTTTTGGCGTAAAGCTCCGGATCAGGATGGCGAAACGTGGTTCCTGCGGCCAGCAGTAGCGTAACCGAGCATGCACCATCCACAAGCAAATACTCGCCAATGGTCCGGCAGATACCTTCTTCCGTGACAGCCTTCAAGACAGCGGCAAAGGAGCTGCCCCCTTTGCCGCCGCAATCTCCGCTCATCGCCAGTCCGCTGTTCTGCCATTTCTCTGTTTTCTCCAGGTATCTCCAGCTGTGGCGGTTAAACCTCGCCTTCAGGGAAACTCCTTCCTTATTGTCGGTGGAAATTCGAATGACAATGGCCTGATCCGGGTAGCTAGCAAACATCTCGCGGGTATACCAAACCTCACCGATCCGGTAACTAATCCGGGATACGCCGCACTCCAAATCAAGCTCTCTTCTGTAGTCATCGGCAGGCTGTTCGTGACCTCCGAATGACAGCAGTAGCTCACCCAGCGGCAAATAATGCCGCTGCGCTTCGGGCAGTCCCGCCATCGACATTGCAGCCAGTGTCTCAGCCTCCATGAGCCTTCCCTCCAGAATCAGCTTGCGAATCTCGGGTAAATGAGGCAGCGCATCTTCATTGTTGCGATCACGCGGACCGCCGTACCATACGGAATCCTCATTAAGTTGCAGCTTCTCCTCGGCTGCACCGCCAAAAATCATAGCACCGAGCCGCCCGTTTCCAATCGGCAAAGCCTCATTCCATTCTCCCGCCGGTTGGCGGTACCACAACTGCTGCTTGTGTACCATGCTTGTCATGCTTGTACCCTCCTTTAATCTGCCTAATAGTGTTGAACATAGCGATACTATATCGTGATACGCGTGCAGATCGATTCCGCAAATGCCGATCCGGCGAATCTGCTTCGCACCGGATCATACAATATATTGGAAGCCGCATTCGAGTCCGGTTACCAGCATGTCAGTTATTTTTCCAAGTGGTTCAAATTTTATATGAATATGACGCCTTCAGACTACAAGGCCAGTTATTCTTCCGGTCTTTAGCCATCGGACCAGCCAACCGGCAAGAGAAAAAAAGGCAGCACCAGAGTATACCCCAAGCGCTGCATTCTTTTTAAAGAGTATTCAAAATCCACTTGGGATTATTCCAAAGTAAATGAGGCCAGACTGGCACCGCCATTGCCGGTATACGTAAAATACAGTGCTTGTACACCGTCCGGAATAGCTAGTTCAGTAGAGTATTCCTTCCAGACATTTGCAAACCCTACCGGTATCCGTCCGAGAACCGGTCCGTCCCACGACGTTTTTATTTCAAACACGCCCTGGCAATATCCGCGCACCTTGATTTTGATTTTGGTGACTCCCTCGCACGCGAAATATTTAAAACCGGCGGTAGCCGAATCCGTCATATTGGCAATATAGCCGATTTCCTCGTCGCCATCCCTGCCGTCCTGGGTAATTTTCGGAAACCGGCTGTCCATCCATGCTCCGGTACGGCCGAAGCCTCCGGTGTATATTTCCTGATCTTTGCAGAACAAATGGCAGGTAAGGTATGCCGGATATTCCCCCCGGCCCTCGAGCGGCCCTCCGTTCGGACCGCAGGATGTTACCTCCACCTGGGGAATAGTGCCATCCCCGCGGAATTCAATCCTTTCGATGCAGCCCTGCCGGCAGAATGCCGTCCCATTGGTGTGCCGGTGATAAAAAATGTACCATTCTCCGTTGATTTCAACGATGCTGCCATGGTTATTGCCGCCATAATACATCGGCTGGTCCCCCGGCTTGTACGTATCGATATGAAGATCGCAATTGCTGACAATGACTCCCT
Source organism: Paenibacillus paludis (assembly GCF_042610515.1). Classification (NCBI taxonomy): domain Bacteria; kingdom Bacillati; phylum Bacillota; class Bacilli; order Caryophanales; family Paenibacillaceae; genus Paenibacillus; species Paenibacillus paludis. The sequence continues at coordinate 125,351 of NZ_JBGJZP010000009.1, read as the reverse complement.
GGTAGGTGAAGTCTCTTGTCGGATGCTTGCTGGTCGCATAGCACAGCTCATGCATGGAGATCGAGGAATAGATAAGGTAGTAGGTATCTCCCCTTTTGCGGATGGAAGGAGCTTCGAAGAACTCGTAACCTTCGAATCCGCTCCCCTTGCTGTATGGCTGGCTCGGCGCAACAAATACAGGTTCTTCGACAATTGTGAGCATATCCGGGCCAAGCACCGTTGCCATTGCGCCATGTCTGGATTGGTCTCCATACGCGCAGAATCCGGTGTACAGGTAGGTGTTCTCTCCTTCGGTCAGTACGCCGGGGTCAAACTGCGGCTCGTCGCCTTCCCGCTCTCCAAGGCGTGTTCCATCGGCATATCTGACATAGCCGTAGAACTTATACTTGCCTCCCGGCTTGTCGCAGACAGCTACCGAAACGACGGGAACCTTGTCCAGTACATAGTAGAGATAGTACCGCCCGTCCGGTCCCACGGTGACATCGGGAGCATACAGGCACATGCTGCCTTCAGGGTTAAACGGATCATCCGTAGTCCGGTAGATTACGTCCTCATACCGCCAATCGGCCAGATTGTCCTCCGGTGCCGACCAGCAGACATAGTCATTCAAGCAAAAAGCGTGTCCGTTAAAACGGTCATGAGAGCCATACACATACACTCTGCCTTCAAAAACATACGGCTCTCCGTCGGGTACATATTCCCAAGACGGGAGATACGGATTGAATCCTTGTTTTTTTGCCATCGTAATTTCCCCCTTGTCATTTATAAATTTTGTCTGCTTATGCGTGCATTCTTCACCGGTGCCATCAAGGTCACAAACAGCCTCTTTGACATAAAGCTCCTTGTGCAGTTGAACCAGACCATGATTATGAAAGGTAACCAGATCCGGGGAGGTCCACAGAAGAATATGCCCTCTGCTTTCTACGTCATCATCTCCCAATGCATCAACTCTGACCGCGACAATGCCGAAAGAGCCGTCAGCGGTGCGGAACATGATTTTTCACCCTATTCCTACCCATCACCCTTACATTTTTTTTGCTTCACGGTTTGTCCATTACAGTATAGTGAAGCACCTTGATCGAAGTCCATGACATATAGCCACTTAACATTGATCTATTCTTAGATGTTCCGGAAATGATTTGCGGTGTGGAGAACCAGGCCTGAATCATCTATAAATTTCAAGGAAAACTCTTTAATTTCTATACCACCGCTTATGTTAGACTTTGAGAAAACCATATCCAATGGAGGATTGTTATGAACATCTTCAAAAAAGGCTCCTTCTATACGGGAAAATACAGAAACCTCTTCCAGGAGAACGGAATGTCGGAGAGGCGATCCGATGTGGGATCCGGCGACCAAGCTGATTAAGTTCGTTCCTGAAACTCCTTTCAGCGATCCCTCTTACCCTCTGCCGCATTTCTATGAATTATTTGCCCTGCAGGCGGACGAACAGGACAGAGCGTTCTGGAAAAACGCGGCTCCAGAAGCAGAGCCTATCTGTAAAAGGCTTGCCATCCGGAAACCGGCCTTTCCCCCGAATATTCTTTTATTATTACTTGATATTCAACAATTTCCCCAGCCGAGGTACACCAATCGTTTATGATATCAAATTCTTAAATGGACAACCCTCCAACTTGGACGTTGCCAAGATTGAGCTGAAAACGAAAATTCCATACAAAAAGCAGCGACTCTCCTTTAGAGAATCGCTGCTTTTTTTCTCATTTCATTATTATTATAGCTGCTCATTATCATTTCTCGGCGCAAATCATGAACATCGGTGTTGAACGGTTCAATACTTGCTGCTTCTCATCCAGCACTATGGCGTTCAGGTTCTCTTCTGTATATACAGCGGAGAAACCCTCTTCCTTGAGGGTCCGTACATCCCACTCCGGACGCCACTCTCTGGTCAGCGGCAATAAAAGGCTCAGACGGTCAGTCTCCTCGATATCCTTGTGATGCGGAAGCTCACCAAAACCCCTGTCTATGTAGGCCTGCTGATCCTCGGCATGCTTCAGCTGCATCTCTTCGTCCCAAAGATGACGGTTCCAGTTGGCATCGAAAACCAGCAGCCTTCCCTCCGGCTTGAGTACTCTTCTCCATTCCTTGTACGCTGACTGCGGATCGGCAAGGCTCCAGGTGACATTACGGCATACGATCAGATCAAAGCTCTCCGCTGCAAAGTCCAGCTTGTGTGAATCCATCTTGCGGAAAGTAACGGTGACACCTTCCCGGCTGGTATGTGCTCTCGCTTCTTCCAGCATATTGTCTGTGCAGTCGACCGCAGTGACCAGATGCCCGGCACTGGAGAGAATCACAGAGAAGAAGCCGGGACCGCAGCCAATATCAAGAACATGCAGTCTATCCTTCTGCGGTGCATTCGCCAGGATAAGCTTCAGCCACGCTTCCCGCTGGAATCCGTTCAGTTCCCGCTGAATGCCTTCACTATACAGCTCTGCTTCACCTTCCCAATATGTTTCTACTTCCTGCTGGATACTCATGTATCATTCACTCCTTCTTGGCTATAATCATGAACCGGTTTACATTCTGGTAGCCGTATTTCAAATAATTCAGCGGCATCGCACGGGCAGGAATAAAGTTCCGCTGAACATCTATGCTGCGGAATCCGGCCCGTATCAGCGCTTTCTCATCGGCCTCAGGCCGCAGTACATTAACAAACGGCAGCTCGCTTAGCATACTTTTATCCTGATTACTCCGTTGCCGGATTCTCTTCTCTGTAAGCAGAATCAGTGTCCAAGACAAGGCATACCATAGTCTGCGAAATACAGTCCTGCTCTCGTTATACAAATAATTACCGTCAAAAATAATCAGGGCCCCTCCAGGCTTCAGAATCCGGTACCACTCGGCATAAGCCTTCTGTGGATCGGGCAGCGTCCATACCACATCCCGGCAAACCACTGCATCAAAGCTGTCGTCCAGCTCAGCATGCAAATCCGCAGCATCGCCGACATAAGCAGGAACTTTATATCCAAAATGTTCAAAATTCTGTGAAGCTCTATAGATCATCCCCTGAGATGCATCAACGGCTGTAGGCAGATGTCCCATCTGCGATAAGAGGATGGAGAAAAAACCGGGCCCGGTTCCCACATCCAGCACCTTTTGATGGGATTTAACTCTCAAGCCTTTTGTAATCAGCTGCTTCCACAGGTTAATGGTTGTCTTGCTGCGGAATTGGGTCTGTATGACTTTGTCATAACTCTCCGAGCTTGCGGTCCAATATTTCGAAATTTCTCTCAACATCATTCTCCACCTATATCCAGCTGATTCCAGAAGATTGGCGAGAAGGTGGTATACCCGGCTTTGAACCCTGTTACTCTCTTGTTCACTGCCAGGATATCATCAGGGAAGTATATAGAAGCAAACATGGCCTCCTGGTACAGCTTGGTGAAAATAGAGTCATAAGCGCTCTGGCGTTCCTGCAGATCGGTTGTACCTACGGCTGTGTCAATCAGTGATTCCAGTCCAGCATCTGACCAGACCACAGCAGGTGCTTCCTCAGTTTCATGGAACAGAGATAGGAGGAACGCATGCGGATTATATGCATCATCGTAGGTCCGGTACATGATCAGATCATAAGCTTTGGTTGTCCATAAGGCATCGTAATAGGCATTAGGCTCCAGAACCTGAAGATTCACAGCAATCCCAATCTCTTTGAGTTCGGACTGAATCAGCTCACTGATCGATTTCCATTCCGGAAATTCAGCCTGCTGCAGTACAAAGTTCAGCTCAAGCGGCGTACCAGCCTGCTCGACAATTCCATCTCCGTTTGAATCACTATAACCTGCATCCGCGAGAAGCTGTTTCGCTTCCGCCGGATCGAAGCCGTACCAGGTATTATTGGAGTCCGTCACATAAGGAACTGTCAGCGGGAACAAACCTTTAGCTTCACTGCCGATACCATCCATCAGATCATTGACGATACTTTTTTTGTTAATAGCCAAATTAATGGCTTTACGCACATTCAGATCTTGCAGAGCGGGTGTATTGTAGTTGAAGATCATGAAATGAGAGTTTGTTCCAGGTGCTTTTTGCAAGCTCAGTGAGGAAGCCGCTTCGATCACGGCTACACTTTCCACCGGAATCTTACCCATTTGTCCCCCGGCAATGTCTATATCCCCGCTTTGCAGCGCCAGTACTCTGGACTGCGGGTCAGGAATGACCTTCAGAATGATTGTGGACAGCTTCGGCATTTCTCCCCAATAATAGGGATTTCTGACGAGTACGGCTTCCTGATCGGTTGTGAAGCTCTCGGCCATCCATGCCCCGGTTCCAATCGCTTTGATGAATTTGCCGGTAACATCCCCTGCAGGCTCCACCGCGGAAGGGCTGATCATCCGTACTGGTCTTGCAAAGGAAAGCTCTGTCAGGAAGGGATAATAAGCTTTGGTGAAGGTCATGGTAATCGTATGCTCATCCACAACATCAATAGATTGCATCGCTGTAGCCACATTCAACGAATTGGCCGGATCTTTAATCCAGCGTTCAAAGGAGAATTTAACAGCTTCAGCATTAAACTCCGTACCATCTGAGAATTTGACTCCTTGGCGGAGATGAAAAGTATATACTTTTCCATCTTCGGAAATATCCCAGGACTCCGCAAGTGCCGGCAGGATTTCGCCCTTTTCTCCGTACTCCACCAATCCGTCATATATCATCGCATGCACATTCATCGAGCCCTTATAGGCACCGGCGTCCAGCTGATCCACACCGGCATCAGCCGATATAGCAACAGTGATTACCTTGTCCTGAGCGTTGGCTGCTTGTGCGGCTTCATTATTGGCAGTGTTATTCGAACCGGCCGTTGGAGTGCTGCTATTATTGTTGCTGTTGCTGCAGCCTGATGTCACCATAATTACCGCAAGAAGCATTAAGAATAATAGTTGTGTTAATAAGCTGTTTGTCTTTGAATTCGTTCTCATTCCCAGTACTCCCCTTCTCCATTTAACATCATCAGAACGGCTGTAGTGCCAAGCTTTGCTAGACTTTCTTTCTTAACCTGGGGTCCTGCACTGGTACTGATGACAGCAATGTTCGTGTATAAGGGTGGCTCCCTTGCTGCATGATATGCACACCCGATTGCTTCTCCACAATTCCCCCTTGATACATCACAGCCACACTGTCGCACAAACGGCTTACAACGGACAAGTCATGTGTAATGAAAACATAGGATAATCCCAGCCCATGCTTCAACTCCTGCAGCAGATCCATCATTTGTTTCCGCAAGGTAACATCCAGACTCGAGAAGGGTTCATCACATACAATCAGCTCCGGCCGCAGCGTGATCGCTCTGGCAATCCCTACCCTCTGCTGCTGGCCGCCACTGAGTTCATGCGGATAGCGGCGGATATGCCGCTGCTCCAGACCCACAAGATCGAGCGTATCTGCTACCACTTCCCTGAGGTTTTCGGCCTTGCCCGTTCCGTAGTTTCGCAGCGGCTCGCCGATAATCTGCTCTACCGTAAACAAGGGATTGAAGGAAGCGAGACTATTCTGAAACACCATTTGCATATTGCTGCGGATCATACGCATCTTGCTGTGGCTCCAATCCGTATAATCCGTGCTTCGGTACAGAACCCTTCCGGAGGACGGTTTCTCCAATCCCAGCAGAATTCTGGCCAAAGTGCTTTTACCACACCCGCTTTCACCTACAAGTCCCAGGCTTTCACCGGCCTCAAGACTGAGTGACAGATTGTTCACGGCTTGAACACTCTTGGCCTTATGTGTGAACCACCCCCTTTCCGCACTATACCTTTTGTTCAGGCTTACCGCTTCCAACAGCTTTATAGCTCCCACCTTCTTTGAATTTATGTGTTATTACAGTTGTTATCTGCATTCTATTAAATACTTAGTATATGGATGCACTGGATTCGAAAAGAGTTCAAACACGTTTCCCGATTCCACGATCTTCCCGGATTTCATCACATATACATAATCTGCGAGCTCAGCTACAACGCCGAGGTCATGTGTGATCAGCAAGATGCCGACATGGTTCTCCCATCTAATTCTGTCCAGCTCTTTGAGAATCTGGGCTTGAATGGTTACATCCAGTGCTGTTGTAGGCTCATCTGCAATAAGCAGGCGTGCACCGGAAACCAGTGCGATGGCGATCATTACCCGCTGACACATGCCACCGCTGATCTGAAAAGGATATTTATTGAAAAGCCGCTCAGGTTCGGCCAAGCCTGCTTGCTGCATCTGCCTCAAGGCAAGCGCCTTAGCTTCTTTTCCCGATACCCGTTTGTGCAGCATAACCGTCTCCATAAGCTGCCTGCCAATAGTCAGCACCGGATTCAGCGCATTCATGGGATCTTGAAAGATAACAGCCATTTCTGTTCCCCGGAGCTTCCTTAACTGGCGGCTGGAGCACTCCAGAAGGTTGTTGCATCCCAGCCGGATTTCTCCGCTCTCAATAATGCCTGGCGGGTCTACTAATCCTAAGATGGACATTGCCGTAACACTTTTGCCGCTGCCGCTCTCACCGACAAGTGCTACAATTTGCTGCGGCTTCACTTCGATGCTGACATCATCCACAGCCGTAACTTTTCGACTCCCTGTATGGAAGCTGGTACGTAAATGACTGACTTTCAGCAGTGCAGGTCCTTCCATCATCTTCTGAATCCCCACTTCCCTATAGTAACGGAATCATGCTCTGACCGGCGCAAGCCCTCCCCCAGCAGATTAAAGCCCAGGACAGCAAGCATTATTGCCAGTCCGGGGAACAGCATTAGCCGCGGCTGCGTCTGAATGTAGGCGCGGCTGTCGTTCAGCATAATCCCCCATTCCGGTGTTGGCGGCTGGGCTCCCAAACCCAGAAAAGACAAACCTGCAATCGAGAGCATAATTGTACCCACCTCCATAGAAGCAAGAACCAGAATGGGACGGGCAGCGTTCAGCAGGATATGCCTGAGTACGATTTGCAGATGGGGAGTGCCTGACGCTTTGGCTGCCAGAATATATCCACTTTCCTTAATTTCAAGCACCATGCTGCGGATCACCCTGGCGTACCCCGTCCACCATACTGCGGCAAATGCGATTAACAGGTTCTTCATACTGGGTCCCAGCATGGCTGCAATGGCAAGGGATAGAATCAGGCTCGGAAAGGCAAGCAGGATATCGATGATCCGCATCATCAAGTGATCGATCCTTCCGCCAACGTAACCGGCAAGAAGACCAACTGGAATGCTGATCGCAAAAACAACGATCAGTACTATGAATGAATAATACAGGGATGTCCGGGTTCCATAGATCAACCGGGATAAGACACAGCGTCCCAGATGATCGGTACCGAGCGGGTATTGCCAGGAAGGCATGCTCAATTTGTGTTCCATGTGAATCTGCAGCGGATCAGAGGGTGACAGCCAGGGGGCGAAGAGTCCTATACAAATGAATAAGAGCACTATGCCCGCTCCCAACCGGGCTCCTGTATTCTTAAATAAGCTAATACGAAACATGACAAGCGGCTCCTTCTAGAGCTTCACCGCAGCCTGATTCGAGGATCCAGCAGCAGATGCAGCAGATCCACTGCCAGGTTAATCAGGACAACGACAACAGCCATCAATAATACATAACCCTGAATGACAATATAATCCTTCCCAAAAATAGCCTCGATGGCATATTTACCGATTCCCGGCCAGGAAAATATAGTTTCAACAATAACAGAGCCGCCGAGCAGCCCGGCTATGTTAACACCAAGGAGGGTAAGACTTGGAAGAAGCGCATTGCGGAGTGCATGACCTGTGATAATCCTCCATTCCTGCAGTCCCTTGGCTCTGGCTGCCGTGATGTACGGCTTGCCCAGAACGTTCAGCAGACTGGAACGAATCAAACGGATATAGACTCCTGCCATACCAAAGCCTAGTGTAAATGCAGGCAGAATTACACTGGCAGCCCCCTCCATTCCCGTAACAGGAAACAGTTTAAGCTTCACTGCACCATAATAAATCAGGAGCAGGCTAAGCCAATACCCTGGCATTGAAACACTGAGCAGTGCGACTACTCTGCCCAGCCGATCGGGCAGTCTCCCCGGATACAGTGCTGAGCCCACTCCAAGAGGCAGGGCAATAAGAATTGCAGCCAATAAGGAACAGGCGCTGAGCAGCATTGTGGCCGGAAAACGGTTCATTAGCTCCGTGAACACGGGACGGCTGCTGCTGTAAGATATCCCTAAATCGAGATGGAGCACCCGGTACAACCAATGGAAGTACTGCATATGTATAGGACCGTCCAGACCAAGGATATGCCTGGTCGCTTCAATAGCTTCACGTGTAGGCTTAATGCCGTCAACACGCAGCATAATCTCCGCCGGATCACCTGGCGTTAAGTGCATCAGCGCAAAGGTAATGAAAGAGATGCCTAACAGCACGGGGATCATCTGCAGCAAACGCTGCAACAGATAACGAATGATGGCATTCAACTCCAAATTATTAATCGTAATTATTACGATTATATCACAATAATTTTGAATTAGTAGTCTTAAAAATATTTATTTCATGTTTATCCATAATAATTACGATTATGACAAGTCTACTAATTTGGTAAATCCCCTACTCCTGCCGAAGAAACGCCTGCTCTCCACGATTCGTAGAATCAAAAGGAACAAAATAAATAAATAAGACCTATACCAAGAACAATCTTTATATAACCCACGTTGGCACGATTCTATACTCTGTACCAATAGCGCTAATGATCCTAGCACGCTTCAACAAGCAGATAAAGCAATGTCTGCAGCGAAGTTAATCCGGAGTAGGGCTGCAAGCACAGCTCCGGAGGATGCCCCTAAAAGTCCGGGCATTAATAACGTTTTCCCAAGTCCATTATGCAGGTCGAATAAATTTGCTGATTTATAGTTACCTTAAGACCATTTGCCTGTTAATACCTAATGATATGAACTGATTTACGTTCTCTCATTGACGGGAGTACCGCAGCAATCGCATATAGACCCCTTTATTGTTGACGTCAATCATCTGCTCCCATTCCTCAATTTTTTTCTTAAACGGCATGATACCCGCATTATTAACTAATACATCAATCTGCCCAAACTCTATTTCGTTTTTAAAAGTAGTTTTAGACGCTTGATTATCCTTAAATGTACCTACTCCGTCTATTTAATGAGGGTAGAACATTTTCTTTCAAGAACGGATTCTCCAAAAAGCTTTGCCCTCCTATCGAGTACTGATGGTCCTTATATACCAACTCGTTTACGAGAACATTTCTACACCACACCTGTACAAAACAAAATCCATTCTTTTTGAACACCTTCACTATTCATCCCAAAGTAATCTCCTCTTGCAGACACATGCTTCAAGTTTACATCTTTGCAATTCCATAATGTCTCTAGCGCGTTTGACAGAGCTACATTAGTGAGGTGGATATAGCTTGCACGCCGAAATATGTATACCAAATTCCCGAATGAGCCATTTCTAAATACTTATAATCAATGCCTTTTCATGCTTTTTTGTTATCCCTTATATATTGAATAAGCAGCTCAGTTGCGGCACTGAAGATTTGTGACTTTTTCCATGCAAATACATGTCCAGTGGTAAGCAGTGGTGTGAAAGGAATAAACCGAGTATTTTTGCTGCCGCGAATTTCATGAGCACCTTCGACACAAATGGCATAACCCAACTTTTCCTCAACCAATAGCGATGCATTCGTCAGTAAATTATGGGTAGCAAATATCTGGAGTTCTTCTTCTGAAATACCAAACCAGCTGGACAGTTCGTTTCTAACAATCATTCTTCTGGGTGGAATAAGAGGCAGCTTTATCACTTCTTCTATCCCGATTGAATCTCTTTGTGCTAGAAGATCGTCCTCACGCATTACAATCCCCCACTTTTCCAAGGTTGGCAAATGAATATAGTTATATTTTGCGGTTTCAATCGGTTCTAGTAGTATCCCAATATCAATGATACCCTTATCAAGCTTCTCGCGAATATCATCTCCGTCCGCACTATATAGGTCATATCGAACAAGCGGATAACGATTGGAAAACTCCCTTAGCACCTCTGCAAGCATACGTGAGGCATTAGTTTCTACACATCCAATAGACACTGTTCCCCCAACAGAATCTTTCTGATGGGTAAATTCATGCGTGGTCTTGCTAACTAAGGAAACGATTTCGTTAGCTCTTTGCTGAAACAGAATCCCCTCAGTTGTTAAAGTGATTTTTTTATTCCCTCGGATAAATAAGGTAACACCTAGCTCTTCTTCCAACTGCTTGAGTTGGCGGCTTAAATTGGGCTGTGAAACATGAAGAACCTCAACTGCTTTGGTAATACTTCCTTCTCTAGCTACAGTTAAATAGTAATTTATTACTCTCAATTCCACCACGAACCCTCCTAAAGGCAGGATAGTTTAATAAAATGATATTAATCCACACTTCTACGGGAGAAACACCAAAGCTAAGTGCGGCCGGACGCATGTATTTAAGCTGGTCAATTCCTTGACAGCCGATTAAAGTGGGGCAGTCTCCAATAAATTGGATTCATACCCTGGAAACAGTTTTTCAAGATACTCTTTTGCGGCTTCTGTAGTTTTCATTAACTACATCTCCTTATAGTATGGAATTTTGTCCATTTCCCGTTTACATATCGCCAGACAAAGATGATTCCTTTTACTAACCAATCGCAGTATATGGCGATCCATGTTGCAAACATATCCATGTGGAACCAATATACAAATGCATAAGCAAGTGCAATACGACAGAATATCATCGTTAGCATACTAATTTTCATAGGGTAGGTTGCATCCCCTGAAGCACGGAAGACAACTGGCAATGTATTGCCAAGAGGCCATATTAGCATCATTACAATGGCATGGCTCCATACGATTTTGGTCGTCAAAAGAGTTGCTGCTTCTGATAAGTCATAAGCATTCAAAATAGCCGGTAACAGCAACAAGATGACGATCGAGCTAATGATCTGTGCGATATAGATAATGAGGATAATTTTCTTCGTGTAATATCTGGCCTGCTCATAATCATTGGCACCTGCACATCTGGCCACGATGACCGTCAAACCCAACCCTATGGCCATTCCGGGGAGCGCCTGAAACGACACAATCGTGCCCCCGACTGAATTGGCAGCTATTGCAGCTGTTCCGAAGGTAGATACAAGACTCAGTACCAGAAGCCTTCCGAAATAAAACATGCCATTTTCTAAACCAAAGGGTACGCCGATCGCCAATATGCGCTTGATCATTCCCAAATCAAATTTGTGCCGGAATGTCTTTTGTAGATATAAGATATTTTTAGGGTTGAATGCGAGAAAGATAATGATACCTGCAGCCCCAAGTCTCGAAGCTAATGTGGAAATTGCAATACCTGAAGTACCCATGTCAAAGAGATAAACAAATAATACATTTCCTACGACATTCAAAATATTCATATAAAGCATGATCTTCATGGGTAGCTTTGAATTTCCCATCGTACGAAAAATGACAGCACCTGCATTATAAAGTGCCAGAGCAGGAATGGATAACGCTACAATCATCAGATAGGTATTAGCATGTCCGTATACCTCTTCACTAATCTGACCAAAAAGTCCATGTAAAATGAAATTTTTCATCAAGTATATTAGTAACATGACGATTAACCCTAAGCAGCCCAGTAACCATATTAATTGATTGCAGACTTTTCGTGCTTCATTCTCTTGCTTGTTTCCAAGGAACTGCCCGGCAATCACAGCACCACCAGTAGCAAGCGCGGCAAAGATACTGATTAGCAAGGCCATGACAAACTCCACCAATGATACGCCGGATACTGCCGCTTCACTAACAGCTGCGATCATTATAGAGCTTATTAGGCCAACTGAAAATTCTAAGAATTGCTCAACAATTAGAGGAATAAACAGCTTGCTTAAGTCTTTATTGGAAAATAACTTATGGTTCACTAGTGCTGTATTCAAAGTCACACTCCTCATTTATTGAAACTGTTATATGGAATGCACTTATCGTCTGATTGCATCGCTAATTAGCTTGATTTTAAATCAACAGCTTCTCCATAGCTAATACTTATAATTAATGCCTTGTCATGCTTTTTTGTTAGAGAGTAATTTGATGGGCCTTTCACCAAATTTGTTAAATTCTTAAAATAAACATTCATATTCTATCTAAATGTGGCAGTCCAGATATCAAATTAGAGGATTCCACAGAAACAGCGCATCAGTTTCTTATGCGCTGTTTCTTAATATACATATGGGTAGTTAGACAGATTTCAAATAAATGTAAAATAGCCTGCGGCAGTTTCTGCCACAAGCTATTTAATGTTGATAGTTATATTTTTTTGACTACTTCATAAACGTCCCTCACCATATACGGAGGGTAGCAAACCTTACGGGGCCACAAAAAAGAATAGCTGATTGTCCGCTCCGGTATAGGACCACTGCTGGATTTTGGTCCCGTTCATGGTTGAAGCACCTGGAATATCCAGCACTTTGCCGCTGTGCTTATTCACCACCTTATAATAACCCCCGCCTACCGCTTCAAGCTTCCACTGCTGATTATTTCCTCCCGTACCGGTAAGCGCCCACTGCTGAACGCCCGCACCGTCCGTGGTGGAGCCGTTTATCACATCAAGGGCTTTGCCGCTGGCTGTGTTAACGATATTGACATACCCGCTTCCTGCATCGCTGATCGTCCACCGCTGGTTATTTCCGCCTGTATACTCCCATTGCTGGACAAGCGCTCCATCCGCAGTAGAAACATCAGTCACATCCAGGGCCATTTCACTTGCTTTGCTCAAGATCTTATAGGTGCCGCCGGTCACCGGGGCCGAGGTGGACGACCATTTGAATGTGATCGCGCCCCCGGCAGGAACCGTGTACGTGAATGACTGGGAATTCCACTGAATCTTGACGGTCTTAGCACTGGAGAGCCGGTTGGACAGCACAAGCGCAATGGTGCCGTCCGGATTTTTATAGGCTACGTCCTCCATGCTGTCCTGAAACGTATTCGAATCAATGCGGGACGCATTGAGGTCGACAAATTTGCTGCTGTGTCCCAGACCGTAAAATTGCGGGTTGTAGGTCACTGAGTCCGTAGTGTCAGAGCGGATGGTCAGCAGGCCGCGGTTGGCAGTATCAATTCCGGCGAGCGCGGGGCCGCCATTCTGATCCAGCGCGACATTCCACATGATATAGGACTTTGCCCAGTTTCTGGGGAAGCGGATCATATGCATCATCAGATCCTGGAACATTCCCATGTTCGTGCCGCCGCCAATCCACGTTCCGCTGCCGCCTTCCGTGAACCAGATCCGTTTGGTTGGATACTGGTTATGCAGCGTGGTCAGGTTGGAATGGCTAAGGGCCGAATAATAATGAAAAGCACTGCCCTGCGTATAGGCAGATGCGCTAGACCCCAGCACTGACGAGGCATAGCTGATATCGTCATAGTTGTGGTCATAGGCCATAATTTGAGTGTTAAGTCCGTTCTGTGCCAGCTTCGGGCCCAGCACATTGATCAGATTGCTTTGTTCACTGGCAGACATTAGCAGTCCGGGATAGTGTGGGGCAAATTTCGGTTCATTCTGCAGGGAGAGGGCATAGACAGGTGTTCCAAGTGCAGCATACTGCTGCAGATATTTCACCAGATAATTGGCATAGGCATCATAGCTATCGGTACGTAGAGTGCCGCCCGTATCGCCGTAGAGGCTTTTTTGCGTCTTCATCCAGGCCGGAGGACTCCACGGGGCGGCGAACAGCTTGATCCGGCCCGGATTAACGTTGTAGGCCTGATTAAGCATAGGGCGGATATAGGCTTCATCCCTCCAGAGCGAGAAAGCGCTCAGGTTCATATCATCACTGTTCCCGTTCGTATCATCATAGGTCCACATTTCCCAGTTGAAGTCACTCGCGCCGATCGGCTGGCGGAGGGCGCTGATGTTGATGCCGCTGGCGCTGAACAGCTGATTCATGACCTCGGTTCTTTTGGCTGCAGACAGTTTGTTTTGCAGCAGCCAGCTGGATGAATCTGTGAGTGAAGCTCCAAAACCGTCCATCGTCTGATACGTGCTTCCTTCATTGACAGCAATCGTATAGTCGGCACCTGCGCTGGATGCAGAGAACCTGACATCCGACTGTCTTGCCAACCAAGTATTTGTGTTGGGATTGGACAGCCATACCTGTACGTTTTCACCTGCAGCCTGCGCCTGCTGCGGTGAGGACACCGCCCCCATGGGCACGGAAATAGCCAGAACAACTGCCAGAGTCAGCATTTTTTTGATTGCCATAACAGTTCACTCTCCCTGAATAATATGAACTTCTCAAAATGCCCTTATAGTGCTAACAGTTTTGATGACTTAACCCTTTCTTTTCTGAATATGAACTGGAACAGCGGCGAAATTGCCTCCGCCGCTGTTCCTCATCATTCCAAGTTTTATTTAATTCCTTTTTCGTCAAAATACTGATTCGATTGTTCCTGCACATAAGCCAGGAGTTTTTCGACCCCGGCTTTTTTCAGCTTGTCGCGATAGGTCTTGAGTGCAGCGTCCACATCAGGTATCAGCCCGAGCATCAGCGGCTTGCCGTATTGCTCAAACACCTGGTTGACCGCTGCAAGCTCAGTTTTGACCGGATCATAATCCATATAAATGGGTCCAAAAATATCCGGTTTGCTGATTGCATTGAATTCTACCTTCAGCTTATCGAGGCCGTCCCAGCCTCCTTCTTCTTTCAGCATGTTGGGCTCATAGCGCCAGCCCCAGCTTGCGATATCGAAACGCGGCGTCACATTAAGATCGACACCCGGTGCCGGAATGACAATCGTTTTGGCGTCCTTGCCCTTGGCCCAGTGCTTGCCTTCGATCCCGTAGGTCATCAGATCAAAGTAAACAGGGTCGTTGCGAAGCTTATCGAGCACCATCAGCGAGCGCTCCGGATTCTCCGAACTCTTCGGAACAGCCATCGCGTTCGAGCTTGGCAGCGTCGGCATTACATAATTGTGGAACCGGGTGAACGGGAAGTAGCCGATGTCCATATTCAGTTTTTTTGCCTTCACCTCATTAATAAAGCCTCCGGCGCTGGACGGGTTGCGCCAGTAGAGCGCTCCTTGTCCGGTCTTGATGAAATCGCCGGCTTCCTGCTTCGAGGACAGCGAATTTTTGTTCCAGTAGCCCTTGTCTGCCCACTCCTTCATCTTCTTGACCCAAGCTTCGTACTTGTCGGTAAACGGTACGATTTGAATGTCCCGCGGAGTATCGTAAGAATTGGCCGCGATCACCTCACTTCCGCCAATCATCCGGAAATCATTCCAGTATTCGGATAGGAACTTCACGTTATCATAGACCAAGCCATTGATCGGGGTAACATGCTTCTTCGTCTTCACGGCATCCATGTAAGCCTCAATCGAATTCAGGTCGGTGAACTCCGGCAGGCCCAATTCCTTGCGCCAGTCCTCCCGGTAGACGTAGCCGGCTGGCGTGTATTCCGGAACCGTATTCGGCACCGCGTAAATACCGCCGCCGACCGTGACGGAGCCCCAGTCATCCTTCGGCACATTGCCCCAGGTTACCAGCGCATATTCAGGGAGCAGCTTCGTCAGATCCAGGAACGCCCCCTGCTTGGACAGCTTGTAGAAATCTGCCCAGCTCGATGCGAAGATCATGTCGATCTTCTCACCGGAGGTTAACAGCAGATTATATTTAGTCTGCCAGTCGTTCCAGGTGGTAAACTTGAGATCGACCGTAGTGTTCAAATCTTTTTCCAGCATTTTGTTCCATTCGTCCATCACCTTGTCCATATCCTTATGCGTATCGCCAACCAGATACCAGGTCAGCTTTACCTTTTTTGCTGTAGCCTCATTTGCCGATGGGCTGGCATTGCCTCCGGACGTATCCGGATTGTTCTTTTCCGCCGCACCGTTATTCGATCCGCCACAGCCTGCCAGCAGCGATGCCAGCATGGAGAGCGAGACGAGCAGCGTCCATCTTTTTTTGATTTTCCCCAACTTGATTCCTCCTCAATTAATGTGCTAAATGCTTCGAGCCTGTCTGACCTTGCCCTTTATTACTTATAAAAAAATACTATGTTAGCCGGCAAGCCGGTTCTAACCTTTGACCGCTCCAACAGTAAGCCCTTTCACGAAGTAGCGCTGAACGAAAGGATATAGCAGGATAATTGGCCCTGTCGCCACTACAGCAACGGCCATTTTAAGTGTTTCTGTCGGCGGCACGACATTAGCGGCCAAGTAGGCCCCGTTATTCGTCCGCAGCACCGCTGCGCTGGACAGGATTTTATAGAGCAGGAATTGCAGCGGATATTTACTATCCGTTGTAATGAACATATTGGCATTGAACCAGTCGTTCCAGTAGCCGAGTGCGAGAAACAGCCCGATTGTGGCGAGTCCCGGCGTCGACAGCGGCAGAATCAGCCTCTGGTAGATTTTGAAATCACCTGCGCCATCAATTTTGGCGGACTCTACAATGGATTCAGGGATCGACTTCATGAAGCTGCGCATCAGGATAATGTTCCAGGCACTCAGCAGCGGAGGCAGAATCAGCGCCCAATAGCTGTCTTTGAGCCCCAGATTTTTGGTCATGAGAATATACCAGGGAATCAGGCCGCCGCTGAACAGCGTTGTGAAGTAAATAAAGAACGAAATGCCGTTGCGCATCGCGAAATCCTTGCGGGAGAGGACATACCCGGCCATCGAGGTCAGGAAAATACCCAGCAGCGAGCCGGCGACGGTCACACCGATCGTTACACCATAAGCCCGGTATATTTGCTCCGGCGTACTAAATAAGGACTTATACGCCTCGAACGAGACCGTGTCCGGGAACAATTGAAAGCCTTTTGAGATAATCTCCAGCTCATCGGTAAAAGAACCGGCGACGATCAGCCAGAAGGGGATGAGACAGATCAGGGAAACGAATGTCAACAGCGTGTAGCCGATGATATTAAAAACGATGGTTTCCTTGTCCTGCTTGATCCGGCTGCCCTTGAAGGCATCCGCTTTGGCCAGTTGTTTGACTTGGGTACTCATGCGTATACCTCCTTTCTAAAACAAGGAGTAGTCCTTGTTCGTCTTACGGATGATGTAATTGACAATCATGATTAAAGCGAAGCCGAAGAATGATTGATACAGGCCGGCTGCCGTACCCATACCGATGTCAAAATTGACTGTCAGGGAACGGAACACAAACGTGTCGATAATATCTGTGGCATCGTAGAGCATACCGTTGCTGCCGATAATCTGATAGAACAGATCGAATTGCCCCTTCATAATGCCGCCTAGACTGAACAGAATCAGCAGAATGAATGTAGGCTTCAGCAACGGCAGCGTAATATTGCGGATTTGCTGAAAGATAGTCGCCCCGTCGATTTTCGCCGCTTCGTAATATTCATCGCTGATCGCCATAATGGCCGCCAAATAAATGACAGTGCCGTAGCCAAGCCCTTTCCAGACACTAAAGAACACAATAATGAACTTCCACGGTGCCGTATGCAGGTAGAAATCATAGGAATGAAGTCCAAGCTGCTTAAGTACGCTGTTGACTACCCCAAGATCTGAGAACAGGTTATAGACGAACGCGCCTACCAGCACCCAGGACAGAAAATAGGGAAGAAACATCAGCGACTGGGCTGTCTTCTTAAACAGCTTGCCGGACAGCTGAGCAAGGAATACGGCACAAATAATCTGCATGATATTACCCAGTAAAATGAACGCCAGATTATACAGCACGGTATTCTTGGTCAGATTCCACAGCACTCCAGTATTAAATAAGAACTTGAAATTCTCCATCCCGACAAACTGGCTTCCAAACAGCCCTCCGTCAAAATCAAACTTCGTAAAGGCGTAATACACGCCTATCATCGGGATGTAACTAAACACAATGAAAAACACAATGGTTGGTGCAATCATTAGCAGAAGCGTCTTGCTCTGACGCAGCTCCCGGATGATCCCGCCCTTTCCGGACATCGAATCGGCCTCCTTCTCCTTCTGTTTGTATATTCCGCCGGTACTCCCGGCTTCAAGCTCCATACTAGGAGACCGCCTCTTTCCGGGCAACTTACCATATGCGATATGACTCACTTTCCGCTTAAAAAGCAGACTAATTTTTTCCGAACTGACTGCTTATTTGCTACCTCTGTCCGTTAAAAAAGGCGATCCTGCGCGATTTCGCCGCCATGGATCGCCTTCTCTTCTAATCAGCTGCAATGCCTGCCTCTACGCCGTCATCATCCTTTCGCCCCCGGCCCGTTCTGCGGTATTCCGCAGGCGTTACACCATTGTACTTCTTGAACGCTTTGAAAAAGTACGGGCTGTTCGAGAAGCCGGCGCGTTCTGCGATTTCTCCGACGGGGGCATCCGTATGCAGCAGCAGTTCGCGCACTCTGCTCATCCGCACCTCCTGGATATAACCGAGTATCGTCTGCAGCGTATGCTGTTTGAACACGCGCCCGATATAGGTGGCGGACATGCCAAGCTCCTCTGCCAGCATGTCCAGAGACAGATTCGGATCAGCATAACGTTCATCGAGAATTTTTTTGATCCGGCCCGGTAATTCATCCTGCCGGCTCTTCTTCCGTTCATTCATCTGATTCTCCAGCTGATCAAATAGGGACATACAACGTTCAATGAACTGCTCCATCGTCTCTATCCTGGAGTGCGGCATATACAGCTGCAGGTTAATGAACTCCCAGTCCTCGTTCGACGGAGAATGCTGCCGGATAATCCGCAGCGCGTTCTGCAGCGCAAAGGTCAGATGTGAAACGGCAAACTGGTAGGAAATATAGGTATAACCAGCCGTATCTATAATGATCTCGCGGAACTGCTGCCTTACATCAGCTATCCGCCCCAGCATCAGTTCATCAATCATCTGCTTCTCTTTATGCAGTGGATATTCATAACGTTTGGTCTTGTTCTGTTCCACCTCTTCAGCTTCGATATGGCTGCCGGCTCCGCTGAACACCCAGCTGTATGAGGCTTCAACCGCCTGCTGATATAAGGCGTGCACCGCTTCAATCCCCGGGCCGCTCAGGCTGGAGGAAACAGTGACCGACAGCTTCAAATATTCGCTGACCGCCGCCTGAATCCAGGAAGCCGACTCCTGGCACCGCTCCCGGTCACCTTCGGCATCGCCGGACATCTGAAGCAGCACCGCCGCCTGTTCATCCCCGATATCCGCCGCGGCGGCGGGAATGCCGGCGGCAGCGAACAGCTCCTGGGCAATGTTGAGCACTCCGTAGAGCAACAGCTTGCGGTCCTCCGCTTTGTATCGGTTCACGAACAGCAGGTGATCGTCCACCATGATCAGCAAGACACGGACCGGCTGTACAGGATCCAGCGGAATGCTGTACTGTTCAAACCGGGCGGCTGCATGCCGGGCGTTCATCTGTGTATATCCCTTCAACAGGCTGCGGAGATAATCCGTGCGCATGGCCTGGACACTCTCCCGCTGCTCTGTTTCCAGCTTACCCAGCCGGGAGAGCTTGTGGTTCAGCCCGCTGAAAATCCGCCGGGACAGCAGAGAAGACAGCGCAAGTCCGGCGAGCAGGATGCCCCCGGCAACGATCATCGTCTTGGTCCGCATACTGTCGATATTCCGGCTGATCACTGAATAAGGCACAATGCGGATATACCTCCAGCCCAGATAGTCAGGCCTGCTGTAGGTGACCAGTGATTTGACATGATCTACCGCAGCGGCAAAATACCCTGAGCCCTCCGGATCGCGCAATATCCGGTCTATATACGGCGTGCCCTTAAGGCTGGTCAGCATCGGTGTCTTCCAGCTGTTCGTGACAAGTGTGCCGTTCTCGTCGATCAGAAAGGTATTCGTCGGATCATTCGTCAGAGAACCGTCGATATGCTTATGCAGCTGCGTCTCCTTGATATTGACGACGACCGCATTCTTCCGCGACTTCTTGCTGAGCGTGTCATACAGCAAAAAAGTATACGTATCCCGTTCCCGCTCAGCGATGTTTCCGACGAGCCCATCGATCCTCAGCTTGCGGGGAATCGGCATTAGCGTGTTGTAATCGTTCACATGATGGAGCATGCTGCGCAGCTCCTGGTCGTAAAAATCCGGCTCGCTGAACACAGAAGGCACGTTCATATCGGAAGTGACATAGAAGGTGCGCGCCTCGGCATTGTACACATAGATAGACTCGATAAACGGCGAGGTTTCACGGTAATTGGTCAGCTGCCGGATGGAAGCGGCGATGTCCAGCGCACTGACGTCGGGAAAATTAAGCAGATTGGCGACATTCTGGTCGCTGTGAATCTGCTTGGCGAATGTGGCGGCGGTCACAGCCATCACGGAGGCTTCCTGAGTCGTCTGCGCCAGACTGTCCATCGTCTGATCATAGGATTGGCGGAGCGCGATTTTCTCAAAATTCATATACAGAATGATAGACAGGATGGAGATTGTCAGAAAAATCGTGACTACCATTACGGAAAAAAACTTCCCGAAGTAGCGATCTACCTTTCTGTGCGGCATTTTCATGCATGATCCCCCCACCAAAGGATAGTGTTGTTCCAGCCGCGTAAGTAGGCATTCATTTCGAATCAGCCCCTTTTTGCGAAGAACCTTTGACAACCAACCTGGAATCGATCATAAAATCCCTTTGACCCGGCTGGAGATTACCGTTGATCTGATCGATAACCTTGTCCGCCAGCAGCGCCCCCAACTCGTACAGCGGCTGTTCAACTGAGCTGATCTTAGGCGATACATAGTTGGTAATCCGGATATTGTCGACGCCCACCACCGCCATGCGGTCCGGAATCGCAATGCTATACTCAGAGCAAGCTTTGTACACACCTAGTGCCATCTCGTCATTGGCGGCAAAAACCGCTGTGAAATCGCTGCTCTCTTCCCATAGACGACGGAAAGCCGCATATCCTCCATCTTCGGAGAATTCTCCTTTGTCAACCAGAGTTGGCAGAAAAGGAAGTCCAGCCGCAGCCAGCCCCTCCTTGAACCCTTGCAGCCGCTCGATGCTATCCAGCGCATCCTCGTAGCCGTTCAGAAAAGCAATACGCCGGTGCCCGTTCGCTGCCAGATGAGTGACCACATCACGGCCGATTTTCCAGTTATCCGTAGTGAAGCAGGGAATATTGAGATGTCCAAGCCGGCGTCCGATAACCCCAATCGTGTAGCCTTCACCAGCGAAGGCTGCGATCTCTCCGTCGCTTAGCATCGGCGCCACCAGAATAATGCCGTCTACTGTCCGGTTCTGGAGCAGCGACAAATACTCCAGTTCCCTCTCCTTCTCATTTTGCGAATCACAGATGAGGATTTTGTAATTCATTGCGTTCGCCCTTTGTTCAATTCCCTTGATAATCTCGGCATGATAGGATATACCGATATCGAGTACGACGACGCCCAGCGTCATGGTCTTCCGGGATCGGAGCTGTTTGCCCATGGCGTTCGGTTTATAATTCAATTCCTGAATGGCCTTCAGTACCTTGCTTTGCGTTTCCTTGGTTACCAGCGGACTGTCGTTCAATACGCGGGATACCGTGGCAGGTGAGACATTGGCAATTCGGGCAACATCGATAATTTTGCTATCCTTCATCAGTTCACATACTTTCAAGGTTTGATAAATCCATTATAGCATTAATGAAATCGATTTCAATCTCCTTTCGTTCCCTGCCTGCAGGCGGCGTGGCATAAGGAATGCCCTTGAAGACACACTATCTGCCTTCCTACAGCCCTTCTAACTTTCCACTTGTTATCTCAATAATCTTCCAAAATCCCCCTCCCTCTGTATTGCCCTTTTGTGTAGTTATTAAGTTCATTCAATATAGCCTTCACTTCTTTACGTTTTACGGCAAAACAAATCAGGCACAGCACAAGCTATGCCTGATTTCTGCCCTTCCTTTCGAAGGATCGGGCCCTCTCCGGCAAAATACGTTCGCCGAAACGGCCGCCAATTCAACTAGTACATTATTCCGTACAACCGATAAAGCGTGACAGCAGCTTCAGCCCTGGTGATCGGCGAAGCGGGCTGTAAGTAACCGTTATAACCCTGGAACAAGCCGGCTGAAACCGCCCGGGCGACACTTTCCCTGGCATAAGCGGATATCTGCGAAGCATCCCGGAATTCTGGCAATGCCTCCCCGCTGCCCACGGAGCGTTCCTTGCCTGCAGCAAGCATGGCGTTGTCCAGCATCATCATCATTTCCTGACGGGTTACCGGCTGCTCCGGCCGGAACTCGCTGCTGCCCGTACCGCGCACAATGCCCAGCGTCCGCGCAGCATTCACATCTTCATAGTAATAATTACTCTGCGCTATATCCGTAAAGGAATGGGACGCCTGCACCTGCAGATCAAGCAGCCGCATAATCATGACTACCGCATCCGCGCGGGTAATAGTTTGCGCAGGCGAATACGAATGCTGCGAGACTCCCCGGATGGCGCCCTTAGAGGCAAGAGCTTCCACCGCGGGCTGCGCCCAGCCGTAGCGGCCCAAATCGCCGAAACTCTTGGCTACAGAGACAACTGCATAGCGGCTGAAGTGATGTGTGGTGAATAACATCTCGCCGCCTGCGCTGTCATATCGTCCGCTGACTACCGGCTGTCCCTTCCCGTCTTCCCCGATCTGCCAGAACGTCAGCCGAGACGGGTTGAGCGCTTCGGCGGAAGAAGGCTGGTAAGGCGTGCGGAACGTAACGGTCGCTAGATTGTTCTGCCAGCTGACAGGGTTGCCGTCCACGGCTGCGCCCAGCTCGACAACCGGACGGCTGCCCGCAGCCTGCTTGACGTCCTCATCCGCACCGGACAGATCCGCGAGCTTAACGGACACAGCAATCTGCTTCGCGTCTTTAGCCATGCCTGCAAACATATCGCCCGGAAGCAGCAGGCTGCCTGCAGGGGTAATAAATTTGATCAGCACCTGCTTCATCGAAGCCAGATACGAGGCTGGCAGCTGCAATTCGAATGTTGTCTTACCCGCGGCTGATCCGGCCTCAAACGTAAGCGTCCGCACTCCATTGGCATCCGCCGGAGCGGCGGCAAGCGCCTTCGTAAGCTCCGCTGTGCCGGGAGCAAGAACAGACTTCGCACCGTCTGCTACGCCAGCGGAGACGGACGGGGTCGGTGTGCCGGTTCCGGTATCCGGGCTGGTAGCAGGCGTTCCTTTCTTGCTGATAACCAGCATTTGCGTTCCAGGCACGGCTTCGTAATAGACGAATGTGCCTTCACCCTCACGGACCGGCTTCAGGTTCTGCGAAGCGGCTCCCCGGGTGAGAGTAACCTCACTCCATTCTGCCGGAACCTTCGTTCTCAAGGTCAGCGGCTCATTGTAAACTGCCGGGTCCAGTGTGCCCTCCAGCTTAACCTCAATTGCACCGGAAGCGGCTTTAGCAGCCTTAACCGTGGCGTTCTGTCTTTCACGCGAATATTTGCCCACCTCGGCAAAGGTACCATTCCAAAGAGCATCTATCCGCTGGGCTACATATCCGTAATGATTGTCAAACAGGCTGAGCGGAGGTGAGGACCAGCCTTCACCATCATTGCCATGGCCGGTCAGAATCAGCCAGTTGCCCTTGGCGATGCCAAAGTCGGTCCACGCATCCAGTTGGGCAGCCGTTGTCGTACTTTCAACCATTGTGCTGCTCAGGTTGTAATACTGTTCTGTGCCGCTGGCGTTGCCGGCATTGTTGCCTCCCTGGCGCGCGGCAACGAAATATTTGGCTGCTTCCGCCGCAACCGCCGCATTGCCCGTATTGTACGGGAGCGCCAGCGTTTCCGGCTTATAGCCGGTCTTCTCCTTGATCCGCGCGACAGAATCCTTGAACTCGGAGGACACATCTGACGCGCTGAGCGTAGTCAGATTGCGGTGAGTAACCGTATGGCTTGCTACATCGAAAACCCCTTTATCCAGCAGCGCTTTCCACTGCTCCCACGTTCCCGTGGAAGCGCCAGTGTCATTATAGGCATCGTCGATCCAGCCGCTGATCAGCGCCAATGTTCCCTTCAGGCTGTATTTTTCATGCAATCCGGCAAACCGTAAATTGGATTCGTAGATGCCATCATCGTACATAATCGAATACGCACCGGCCTTGCCATCCTTCCAGGTCGTAACCTCTGTATCCCCAATGCTGTAAAGTGTGCCCCGGATGGCTGTGGCCGCGTTCACGTCGATCAGGGTTGCGCCTGTCGCTTCGGCCGCCTGACGGATCAGAGGAATGACTCCGTTTTGCAGGACGGAGGCAACAATGCCATAAGCCTCGTTCGGATCGTCGTTGAACACTACCGGCGGCAGATTGACAAAGACCTTCGGATGACTTGGCAGTGCCTGATACAATTGAATCAGCTCTTTATAATCGCTCAGAAACTGGTTCTGCCCCTTCTTCCAGTTCCAGGATTTCGTGTCGTTGGTGCCAAGCTGGATAACCACGACGTCTGGTGCATAAGTCTGGCTAGCCGCAAATGCCGCTTCCTTCCAGTACGGATCGTCGCCATCCTTTTGCAGCGTACGGCCGCTGACACCGAAGTTCTTGACGGCAAAGTTGCTGCCGAGCAGCGACTGGAGCTGTGCCGGATAACTTGTTACCCCGGCATATTTCAGCCCGGCTCCCGCTGTGATGCTATCGCCGACCGCAGCTACCTTGATTTGGCCTTCCGGATGGTTCTTCTCCGGAATCTTTTCCGTATACGTGGCGGGAATTTCATCCGACGGATATTCGGCAAAGTACAGATCGTCAAAATAATAGGTGCCGGGATTCCACTCCGACAACCGGATTTCTTTTAGACGGCTGATGTCCGCAGAGGTCTTCATCAGCGGAAGATACACCTTCGTCCACTGCCCCTTGACTGAACCGACATCGGTCCAGTTGTTCACGGAGACCGTACCGTCCGTATCCGCAAAGGTAACGTGGACGGTGTTCGACCCCTGCATATCCTTAACATAGAAAGCCAGATAATTGAAGCCGGAAGCATCTATCGAAGCTGCGCCGCCCTGGGGTCTAATGATGACAGATTGCTTATCTGCTCCCGGTGAGCCGCCGTCTCCAGTGACTTCCAGCTTCACACTTCCCGTTCCTCCAGGATTGACCCCGAATGTCCGGTCCACCGCCGCAGCGGCATTCACACCCTGGCCGACCTGTACGTCTGTCTCCTCAAAAGACTGGAACCAGCCACTGGAACCAACAGGATACGAAGCGGGCTCCGCGCCGTTCTTGTAGGTTGCCGCGAAGAAGTTGTCGACCCATAGCTGTTCAGAAGCATTCACACCGATCCTGATCTGGGTAATCGCCAGCGTATTCAGCTGCCGGCTGGACAGCGGCACGCCCTGCGCCTTCAGAAGCGGAACACTCAGCCGCGTCCATGTGTCTTTTACCGTCTTCCCTTCCGTCTCCGTTGTCCAGGAACGCCCCTCGGCATCCACAAGCGTAACGGAAAGAGGTCTGTCCCCCACGCTGTCCTTAGCGTAGAAGTTCAGGTAATTGTAGCCTGTCAGATCACTGTTGATCGCGCCGCCCTGCGGAACAAATGCGGCATAAGTCCCGTCCGCACCGGAGTCTGCTGTGATCTTTAGACTCTTCGTGCCGTTGCCGGCTGCACTGTCCGCTGCTGATTCCAGCTGCAGCTGAGCGGATGAAGATAAATAACCCCGGCCCGACTCAAAGCTCTGGAACCAAGCCGAAATACCTGCCGGCTGCGGCTGTGTTCCGGCCGAAATCCGGTTATACCGGTTATACCGCTCCGCCAGAATATCCTTCACCTGCTTCGGCGTTGTCCGGTCCATATGATACAGGCCCATCGTCTGCAGGCCCGTAATATTGGTATACCAGTTATATGCGGTCCACCAGGCCGCGCCGCTCAGCAGTCCGCCCGGGTTCGGTGTTCCGTCCTCCGCCCGGGTAGCTGTGCGGGCAAAGGCATTGAAGGTGCCGGTGAATAGCGTCGTCTGCCTTGTGTCCGAGGCGGTTTCGTCACCCGACCAGTAGCCGTACTCTGTGGCGATGATCGGCTTGCCCGGATGCAGCGCATGTATAGCCTCGATTTCCTCCTGTGTCTCCAAGTCTGTATTTGCACCGTAGAAGGCTCCGAAATACATGGTCATTCCGATGATATCCGCCGGGGAATGCGAATGGTCGCTCACGCCTTTGTACGGATTCGCCACGGCGGACTGGCCGACCAGTCTTGTTCCGTCGATGGCATGTGCAGCGTCGCGCAGCTCTTGGATAAAGTTGACTCGCTCCAGCTGCCCGCCTGACTCATTGCTGACTCCGTCAAACCAGACGGAAGGCCGGTTGTAATTACTGAAGATCATTTCCTCCATCATTTGCTTGGCCTGGCCCCGCTGACGCTGCAGGTCGAAGGCTTCTCCGCTGAACCAATAGGCCGGAATTTCCTGCCAGATGGCCAGGCCGATCCGGTCGGCATACTGATAGGTCGGCAGGCTGTGAGGGAAATGCCCGGTCCGGACGAAATTGGCCTTCAGCTCCTCCTTGATCTTCAGCAGGTCGCTGTACCGGGTAGCATCATCCAGAGAAGGTCCTTTCTCACTGCTGTCCTCCGTATAACCGACCCCGGTAAGGAACGGGGCCAACTCTCCGTTCAGCTTAAGCTGTACACCCTCCGCTTCCAGCGTACGGATACCGAACTGGGTATAGAAGGTGTCCGTTACTGCTCCGCCGGTCTTCTGCTCTACCTTTAAAATATACAGATTCGGTTCAGACGGACTCCACAGCTGCGGCTCAGGTACCTTCACCTCGACCGTTTGTACCGCCTGCCCGCTGGCCGGAACCGTAAATGCGCCTCCTTGCACCGCGGCGGCTTCCGTACCCGTCAGGTTCTGTGCATATTCGCTGAGCCGGTTACCCTCTCCGATCTCCGCTTCATAGACTGTATAAGACAGCTGAACCTGCTCCGCCGTTTTGCCCGTATGATTCAGAAAGGTGCGGACCGACAGATGTCCATCGGTATCCAGCGTACGCACATCACTGCGCACCACATAAGTGTCCGGCATAAATTCAAAGTAGGCGTCCCGCAGGATTCCTGTGTAGTTGAACCAGTCGGACGTCGCGTATGGCAGTATTTCCCCGTTATTGAACGTGTCCCATTTCGGATTGTCGACCCGCACCGCGATCACATTGTCGCCGCCATAGTTCAATAGACCGGAAGCGTCCAGTGCGAACGGCGTGTAACCGCCCTGATGCCCGCCCGCATATTGTCCATTGATCCACACATCCGCGAAATAGTTGACGCCGAGGAAAGTAAGCTGTGCAGGCTGCCCCTTAAGTGAGCTATTCACCTCAAAATGCTTGCGGTACCATACCCCGCCCTGATAACCCGACTTGTCACTCTTGTTCTCCGGTCCGCTCGGAGATTCGTAAACCGCGCTCTCATCCTCCGGGAGAGGCAACGTCTTGCCGGCCCAGCCGGAGTCGTTGTAACCAGTCTGCTGTCTGCCGCCCGCCTCTTCCTCAAGACCGGCAGTTCTGGCGCTGTCCCGGGGTGCTGCTGACAGCTGGGAATCCAGGGTGGTTCTTTCTTTTTTCCAATCCCCGTTTAAAGAGAGGTACGTTCTGTCCTGCTGCTTCTCGAAAGAACCCAGCGGCAGATTGCCCGAATAAGGCATCGCTTCACCGTCCACATCCTTCAGCACCAATTGCGTAAAGCCGGCATTCGGAAAGCCTGCGCTTTCATTTTTACCGAAATAAAATTCATCCAGATAATAGGTCCCCGCTTTCCCCGGCGTCACCGTCACCGCGCTAAGGCGTGCAAATTGGAAACTCACGCTTTTGTCCAAAGGCATGACGATCCGATTCCAGCCGTCTGCTGTCGTCCCTCCGGTCTGCCAGTCAACCGTTCTGCCGCCAGCATCCTTCAACTGTACCGACAGCGTCTGACCGCCCTGCTCATCCCACACATAAAAGATCAGATGGCTGAAATTTGTGGCGTCGAACTCCGGCTGATAGTCGTATGGCAGGTTCTTATCCGGGGACTCTTCGAGCGCCTGCGGCCTGACGGTTATGCCATTCATGGCAGGGTTGGACGAATCCTCGGACAGCACAGCCCGAATGCTCGCAGAGTTGTATGCACTCGCAGACTTCTCCATGCTGAGTGCGGTACTCACCCCAGTACCGGCCGTAATCCCGTACTGTCCGTCCTGTCCTCTCGTCTCGAAATTCTGATACCAGACCGCTCCGATATTCTGGGTTACGCTGATGAAGCCGGCCAGCACATCGTCTTCGGCTATGGCAAAATACATATCATCAAGATAATACACTCCGGCATTGTAAAAGCCGACGTCGACCGAAACGATTTTTGTCAGGTCAATCTTCGAGGCACCTTCCAGCGGAAGCAGCATTTTGACCCATTTATTCTTGGTCGAGCTGGAGGTTCCCCACGTGTCCCAGACGCCCCCGTTGGCGTCCTTGATACGGAATTCAACTCCATTGCTGCCCTGGGTGTCCTTCAGATAGAAAGCAAGATATGAATAAGCCGACGCATCGAACGTACCGCCTGCTTTGGGCTGTACGCTCAAATAACTCCCGGCCGTATAAGGCCAGTCATTTTTGCCTGTCGTGACCATGACACCGGCCTTGCCTGCTGCGTTGGCTATATCCCCTGAGGATTCGGCGGTGGCAGCGCTGCCTGCGGAGTATCCGGTTCCGCTCTCGAAATCATTGAACAAGGCCGTGCGCTCTGGCTCAAAGGCAGGCGAAGCATCCGTTTCGTTCTGGGCCAGATAAAGATCATCGTAGTAGTACACATTACCGTACCCCCAGTACGTTCCGAGCTCAATCTGCTGCAGTCTGGACAAATCAATTTTCGATTTGTCCAACTTTACGGTCATTTTCACCCATTGCTTTGACTCCGTCTTGACCGCTGCGCTTGTTTCCGTATCCCAGACCCCGCCTTGGGCATCCTTGAATACAACATGAATACTGGATCCGGCTGCCGCTGTCGTATCCTTGACATAGAACAACAGATAACTGAAGGGGGAAGCATCCATATACGTCGCACCGGATACGGTCAAGCCGCCTTCAGGTTTAATTCCGGCTCCATAAACGCCGGTGTCCCAGGCTTCGTTCCGTTCCTTCCCTTCCCCGTCCGTATAGGTGTTCTGCACCATTTTAAGACTGCCGGAGCTTGAGGAATAAGCAGCATCCGTGGTGACACGCTTGGCGGCGGTCGCGCTTCCCTGACCTGCCAAGCCATAGCTGCCATCACTGCCGGGTGGTTCGAAGCTCTGGTACATGACAGGCGCCGACGGCTCTACGCCATCATCCGGATAAGCGGGCGGCGGAGCGGCAGCAGATTTGGCAAAGTACAGCTCGTCAAAATAATAGATGTTGCCCCAGCCCCAATACTCGCCCAGCGAAATGGAGACAATCCGCGAAAAATCGAGTTTTGTCTTATCGAGCGGAATCGAAAGCCTCGTCCACTCATCCTTCACGGACAGTGCCTGGTCCGTATTGGCATTCCATACTTTCCCGTCTGCATCCCGGATGACAACATTCGGGTTATGAACATCGGCGTCCAGAATGTAAAAATTTAAATAGTTATAGGCAGAAGCATCATAATAGGTCGCTTCTGTAACTGTATCCTTCTGCGGCGATACCGTGAACCCGTAAACATCGGTGTTCCAGGCTCCGCCGCCGGGATTATTGTCGTTCGTCTGGATCAGGCGTACACTTCCCCGGCTTCCGCCTCCAGGTGTCCGGTCTGTAACCGACGCTGTTGATGAGGTGCCAACGGCAGAAATTCCATAGGTTCCATCCGGCCCGGCCTGCTCAAAGTTCTGATACCACTTGCTGTCTGTCTGCGTCTGTGGTGGCGTCTCCTGCGCGTATGCGATATCTCGTGCCATTCCCCCGAACACGACTGGGAACAGCAAAACCAGTGCCATGGCAGCCGCGAAATATTTGTTATGCCCCCGCTTGCGCTTTACCGATGTGCTTATGGACTGCATACATGACTCCTTTCGACTCTCATTGTTTGTAATCGATTTCATTTTCATGATAAAAAAAGAAAACAGAATTATTTTTTCATTCCTCCCTCTCTCAAAACCGTATAAAAGGTTTGAGCACCTAAGGCATCAAATGTAATATGACTCCTTTGGAATCTCATTTTCTTGAAATCGATTTCATTAAAGAAAACAGATTGCCCCTTTTCATCCCTCCCACTCTCAAAACCATAAAATAGTTGAAGCGAATAAGGCAACAAATGAAATCGATTTCAAATCTATTATAAGAATACACCAATAAAGATGTCAACGCTTTCTTTGATGTTATTATTAAGGTTGCAGCCGATTGCAGCTTTTCAATTCCCCTTCGGGATGGGCTATAATACGCTTGCATACTTCTATTTCTAAATGCAAATCAGCGTCTTATTCTCATGATTAATAACAAGTCCGTTTGTAAATCCCATATCAGCTTTTCGTTAATTATTTCTTCGCTATAATGAAATCCTACTTTTCACTAGATTGAACAATATTACTAACGATTTAGAAAGTCAGTAGAGGGGCAAGACGCTTTTAGCGCTCATTTAGCATTAACTCCAGCAGCGGATTTGGCTTTGCCCCATCCCTGTTACATCAAGGAATAGTTATCGAATTCAAGCTATGAAAGTCGAGTTAATATAAGTGCTTTTTCATATTCTCAAGAATAACTGAATATGCATTTGGCCACATATGAACACCTTCCACAGTATATTCTGCTCTTAAATTCCCTTCTTCATCTGTTAAACCTTCATTAACGTTTATAAAGTTAAGCCCTAATTTCATAGCTAATTCTTTGACTTCTTCATTTATTGACAAAATATTTGTATTATTACGAGAAGCAAACATGTTGCTTTGACTTTCTGAATCCAGCCCAAAATTCCCCTTTGCATTTACTGGATAATAAGCCATTACGTACACTTCACATGTAGGCAATATTTCTTTGATGCGCAGCAGAATTTCTTTATAATTTTCTAAAAGTATTTCTTTTTTTTCATTATCCAGACCACCGCCGATATCATTTGATCCAATATTTATAAATATTTTTGATGGTTCTAATTCAAAAATGCACTCATTCATTAGAGAAAGCAGATCTTTTGTAGTGATGCCACCAACTCCGCGATTATAGATAAAACGGTCTAAACTCAGTACAGCTTGCATTTCCTCAATAGGAAAATGTTCCATTAATGAAGAGCCGACAAATAAAATCTGTCCCTTTTTAATATACTTATTACGCATTCTATATTTTTTCACTAAAGCTTTTTGATATTCAAGAAAATTACTGTGCTCCCTCTGTCTTATTAATTCATTAATTTCCGGGTCTTGTAAAAGCTCCTTCATTCTGTTTGTTGTCATAATAATCACTCCCGTTCAATTTTAAATTTCCTTATTCATATATTGTTCAACTAAAAATAAAAACACGGTGATGGCAAGTAAGTCTGCACTTCCACCCGGACTGATTTTTTCTGTTATAAACTCCTGGCTCATTTTTGCTATCCGTTCTTTACCCTGGGTACTTTTCATACCGCCTATTTCAATGATGACTCTCGCTTTTTCTTTAACGCTTTCCAGTTTTTCTATACTGTGTCTATGAAGTATCGTCGTATCATTGCATTGCGCCATTAAACCAATCAATGTATGAACTAGCCTGTCATTAATACTTAAATCTGCATTTTGTTTAAATAGTTCTAAGGAATATTGAAAAACAATCGGCATTCCTCTTTCGACTTCACCTCTTATACCTTCAATTTTATATTTCAGGTATATTTTTTCCCCGTGTGATAGTTCCGGCTTATTTAACAGTGCTATAAAATCATTTTCTACCAAACCGTTAGCCATCTTTATTATTATATTTCTTAATTCACCAAAGGTTTTTTTTTCATAAAAAGCTTTACCTACTGCAGCACAAGCTATGCCCATCAGGAATAACATCCCTTTGTGAGTATTTATCCCTTTGGTTTTCATAAACATTTCTTCTTCTGCTTTGACTCCGAGGGCTCTAACATCTTTAAAAATTTCCAGATAAGTTTGACTGCTATATCCATGCTGCACAAATAGGGCTAGATACTTACTCAAGACTGCAGTGCTATCAATAAAGGTAAAGTAGTCCATATCCTCGTGCGCTCCATTAGATGTCGGAGAAACCAGCCCTGGGGATGGAAAACATGATACTTCATAAAGTATGGACTGCAATGCGAAGCTACTGATTGTTAAAGAAATTTCGTTTAGAAATACTATTTTTTCTTTCTCCATGATACCCCCAAAAAATTTTCAGCTTATCCGTTGTTGCACTTCTCTCTTTCTCTTGTTATTAGCAACATCGCAGAATCTAGTCCACTATTCATGGCAGATATGCATCGTGAATCAGGAAAACCCTTTTTTGCGAGATTTGTAAGAGTGTCTCCTGGTCCAATCTCAATAAATAATCGGGTGCCCCGTTCAAACATTAATGTAGTACCTTCATGCCAACGAACGGGATTTGCTACACCCTCTGATAAATCATTCCTTATTTCCTCTGCTTTTCTTAGTACCCTTGCCCTACAGTTCCCAATATACGGAATATTTGAATCCTTAAGTTTAACACTCTTCAGTTCCTTAGTGAGTTCATTAGAAACCGAACTAAGAAGTCTGCAATGAGATGGTACACTTACGTCAAGCAGCTTTGTTTTGTACGCTCCTATTGAACGGGCCAATGTAAAAACTTGTTCTACAGCAGAAATACTCCCTGCAATCGTAATCTGATCCTGTGCATTCAGATTTGCAATATAAACCGGATTATTCTCTGTATTTATCTTGGTTATTAGTAAAGTTAAATGTCTTTCATCCAGTCCAATAATAACCCCCATCCCAAAACCTGATGGATAAGCCTCTTCCATTAGCCTTCCTCTTAACTCCACTACAGCTACTGCATCTGAAAAGCGGAGCGAACCACACACAACAGCTGCTGCAAAAGCTCCTATGGAGTGCCCTCCAACCATGTCTGCAACCGCTCCCTTAGACTTTAATAAGCTGGCTGCTGCTACTTCGTGAATAAGTAAAGAAAGCTGAACTGCCCTTGTTGAAGAAGAAAGGGCTTCATTTGTATCCAGTGTAAGTGCATCCTCTCCTAAAACCATGCTTGCTTCCTCAATTTTTTCAGTTATTATAGGGTGTTTAGGTAAATCATGAAGCATGCCAGGTGCTTGTGATCCTTGACCTGGAAATAAATATGCAATGCTCACTCTGCACCTCCAAACATAATCCTATAGTGATTGACTCTCAACGAGCCGAGGCCCATCTGTTGTTCGTAGCATAATTGAACTTTCCCCTCTTGCGTACTCAGCAAGTATTACACAGCCTTTTAATGTTTCTAGTTGCACATCAACTTTGACAGTTGTCTGCAGGAGCCTATTCATCAACTGTTTTGAAGTGTTCACAGGCAAACACTCCGAAACTCGAATAATAATATCCATATCGCTGTTTTTTGTAGCGGTATTAATTCCACTAGCAAGCTCATAACCTATGCTTCCAGTCGGTCCCCAGCTTATTCCCTCCTGAGTTAAAATGCTGTCTACAAACTCAAGGGCATAAGAAATCCCGATTTCTTGAAGATGCTTATTTGTTCTCCAGCTTTTGCGGAATGCGAGCTCTTCTGGAGAGACACGCTCAATTATATTATCGATTTCTATAGTCGCAGCGGACCTCTGATTTCGACGATTTCCGCGTATCCCCACCGGAACCGCACACCCTAGTATTGGAGCTCGGCGTACCACTACGAAGGGCGCTTTCATCAGAGATTGAATAGCCCATGGAGGTTGTGGTGAATCAAAGATTATACTGTCAATATTTCTAAATCGTACTAAATCGTGCGGATTTAATTCCATTCCTCTGCAAGCCTTTCCCGTACTTTTATGGAAGCAGCCCTTCCTGTTACAGCATTATGGGAAGTGAGCCGGTTGCTCAAGTCCTTTGGAGATTCACGTGCAGCTTTTATAGCCGCTGCCAGACTAGTTAATACCTTTTCAACATCCTCTTTGCCTGGGTCATCCGCATTGATACCCGTCATTAATTCATGCAAAGCTCCAAGGGTTGAATAGGACCGAATATCATAGGCTATTGACGGGACTTTTTTAGAAGCTGACTCCAATTCATCAACACTTCGCTTTGTAATTCTGGCAGCAGACTGTTTTGACATTGCATGCACTATAACACCCGGATCATCAAACGCTATAATCCTATTCGCCTGATATCCATGTGCCAAGAATGCTCCAGATATAGCTGGCCCAACAAGTAATGCGATAACCGGGTGACCGGCATATCTTGCAGTTGCATAAGCATCTACTGAAGCTGCGCAGGATAAAAATATTCCTAGTAATTCTTCTTTATAACCATAAGCTTGACTCGGTACATCTACTACTGCAACTATTGCCCGACGTATTTCTTTGTTTGCATCTTCTTCTATTGCTTCACGGACATATTTTGCAATAGTCCAACCTTCCTCCAAACCCACTTCACCATGACGAGCTCTTGGAAAACGGCTATTGGGATTTGGAACCACTGTAATATATCGAACAAGTTCCCCGCTTAATTCATTATCAGCACATAATACTGACGGCACATTCCCGAATCCTGGATTTAACAAGCCCGTTAGGGCTTTAAACCAGATTTTCCCGCGACTTATCACTTCTTCATCAAAATTTTCAATATGGTCCTTTACTTCATGTTCAACAACCCCCATACTAGCTTCGCTTTCCCACATTTGACGTAATTCTAAAGGAGTTAGCGTTTTAGTAGGGTCAATAGCGTAAAGCTTGGAAAGATAAGAATCTACTTGAGAGCTTCTGAATCCGTTGCATTGTTCACTTCTGAAAGTAGTTAGAAGCGCTTCCTTTATCGCAGTTATGTCGTCTTCAACAAGAACATCTACTAAACCTGTAGCATGACGCTGTATACCTCCGATCGTATTCCATATCATTTGTCTGTCTGTAGAATCCCATTCAGCTATACCAGCCTCCTGTTCAATAACCTCGGGACCGTTCAGTGTGAGCCTACCTTCAGGAGTCATTAAGATCGTACTGAATAAGCCTGCTGTCATGGACATTCCGCCAAAACAACCTACCTTTCCCGGTATAATACCGACTACCGGTACAAGCTTACGTAAAGCAACAATAGCGGATTGAATTTCCGAAATCGAAAGCAATCCATAGTTGGCTTCCTGAAGTCTCACACCACCGCTGTCCAACACAACTACTGCAAGAGTTCTTACACCTTTCTCGTTATCACGAATTGCAAGTTCCAGTGCTCCGGCGATTTTCGAACCGGAAACTTCACCAATCCCGCCTCCTTGAAAAGCCCCTTCAATAGCTATAACTACAGCGGATTTTCCATCAATTAAACCGCGAGCTACCACTACACCGTCATCGCTTTGCGGTACTATACCTTGCTGTGACAAGTGTGGAGATTCCAGTCTTTCAAATGGCCCAAGCAATTCTCTAAACGTATCTTTATCAAGTAGGGCCCTTGACCTTTCGCGGGCATTTAGCTCTACAAAACTATCCTTCTGTTTTTTCAACGCTGCACACCTCCAACACCTGTAATAATCTCATCGAAACCATTCCTGGAGTTGCGCCGAAATCGTTAATTTCAATATTTGCTGCAATGTCATTTACAGAAAAAAATCTGTCTAAAACGCTCTTCCATGTCTGCCTGAAACCATCAGAAGAAGTTCTTACAACGACGTACGAAACCTCTTTTTTTGATGGCTCTAGTAATATTTCCAAATCCCCTGAAGCAACTACTCCAACATATGCATGCTTAGTCACGGATTTTGTAGCTTTATATTCAAAAGACAATTGCTCCATAATTCTTACACCTCCCATGAATCACCTTACCAGTTACGGAACTTAGCCGGTGGTTCATATAATCCATCGGACCATTTCACTAGATCATCTATACTTTTTGCTGCCAGTAAGGAACGTTTGGCATCAGTCCGCCTAACATGAAGATCCTCCGGCAAAGCCACAATTCCATCCTGTCTTAATTGTTGCACCATCTCAATACTGCATGTTTGTCCTATGGGTGTTACCCCAGCTACTGCGGCTAACGCCATACGCCGCTCTTCAAGGCTCCTTGCCTTGAATAAATAAGCAATTCCTTCTTCTGTTACAACATGTGTAACATCATCACCGTAAATCATTACCGGCGCTATAGGCAATTTAGCATCATGCCCAACTTTAATCGCATCCAAGGACTCAACAAATACAGGTGTATGACCATTTTGATAGGTCTCCACCATTTGAACAACTAGTTTCCGCCCCCGAACTACAGGGCTTTCCCCAGTAATCATATTTAACCAAGCATCCGTTGCATGTCTTCTCCCATGAGGATCGGCTCCCATATTAGGCGCTCCTCCAAAGCCGGCAAGTCTGCCTAAGGTAACCGTTGATGAATTTCCATCAGCATCTATTTGAAAAGTAGATCCTATAAACAAATCCACTGCATATTGTCCAGCAACCTGCGACATCGCCCGATTAGAGCGAAGGCTTCCGTCACGGCCAGTAAAGAATACATCCGGTCGTGCTGCAACATATTTTTCCATACCTACTTCCCCACCAAAACAGTGGACACTTTCCACCCAGCCACTTTCAATAGCAGGAATAAGTGTGGGATGAGGATTAAGCGCCCAATTTTTGCATATTTTTCCCTTTAACCCGAGGGATTCCCCGTAAGTTGGAAGAATCAGCTCAATGGCTGCCGTATTAAAGCCTACTCCATGATTAAGTGAAGTTACGTTATGACGCTCATATATTCCACGAATAGTCATCATAGCCATTAGAATATGCATCTCACTAATCAGTCTGGGATCTCTCGTAAATAAAGCTTCCAGCTGATAGGGCTTATCAGCTACAACGATAAAGTCTACCCATGAACCTGGAATATCCACCCTTGGCAATTCATCAACCATTTCATTAACCTGAACAATAACAATGCCATCACGAAATGCTGTAGCTTCAACTATAGTGGGTGTCTCTTCCGTGTTTGGTCCGGTATAAAGATTCCCCTCTGCATCTGCCTTGTCTGCAGCAACCAAAGCTATGTTTGGCGTTAAATCAATAAATAGCCTTCCATATAACTCAAGATAGGTATGAATTGAACCTACTTTCACAATGCCATCCTCAATCATTTGTGCCATTCGAAGACTTTGAGCTCCAGAATATGAAAAATCAAGTATCCTAGCAATACCCTTTTCAAAGATTTCAAGATGCTCCGGTCTTGAAACACTTGACATGACCATATGCAAATTATTAACTTTACCCGGATCTACATTATTAAGTGCAGTAGAAAGGAAAGACGCCTGCTTTTGATTATTGCCTTCCAGTGCCACACAGTCACCAGTCACTATAAGGTTCTCAAGAACTTCAACTATTCTGTCAGTGGGTATTATGCGGCCTTTCACTAGCTTCTCAACCTTAGCTAATTGACGTGTTTTTTTGTCACGGCGAGTGGTCCAAGATCGTCCTGAACTTTTAGCTAAGTCCAATTCATTCATCATATATTTTCTCCTTTTTAACAGCCTACTGCTCCACTAATTATATTATAAGATTGAATATATATAACGTCTAAGATATCATTATGTATAGTATGTATACATCTAAATGTATAAAAGGAGTTATTTATGGAACTATTACAACTTAAATATTTTCGGACAGTTGCCCGTTATGAACACGTTACACGAGCAGCGGAAGAACTTCATATCCCTCAACCGGCACTTAGCAAAACAATTTCTTCATTAGAAAAAGAACTTGGAGTTTTATTGTTTGACCGCCGCGGAAAGTATATATACCTTAATCAATATGGAAGAGCCTTCTTAAGAAGAGTAGAACAAGCTTTGACTGCTATAGAGGATGGTAAAAATGAACTTAATGATTTAACTGGAAAATCAATTGGATCCGTAAAACTTGCCGTCTTAGCTGCTTCAAATTTGCTACCCGATCTCTTAAGCTCTTTCCGAAAGGAGTATCCACATATAAGTTTCAACCTTATACAACATTTCTCCAATTCAATAACCAAGCCAGACTATGATTTATGTATTTCCTCATCCGCCATCAAGCTAGAAGGAACTACAAGTATTCCCATTCTAACGGAAGAAATTTTCCTTGCAGTCCCTATCGAACATCCTCTTGCAATGCGGGAAAGTATTTATTTAAATGAGGTTGCGGGTGATGATTTTATTAGCCTAAAAACAGGGCAGGGTCTCCGGGAGATCACTGATAAATTCTGCAAGCACTCGGGGTTCACACCTCATGTTATTTTTGAAAGCGATGATCCATCAACGGTTCGTGGTCTTATAAGAGCAGGGCAGGGGATCGCTTTTATACCTGCAATTACGTGGGGCGGGTCTACAGGCACTTCTATGAAACTCTTGCATATTGAAGAACCTGTATGTGAGAGAACCCTCTCTCTCTCATATACTGTAGAACGCTATCTGCCACAGGCAGCGCGATTATTTCGTCAGTTTGCCATTGATTATTTTGCTAATCTTAGTTTAAAGGCGCACAAAAACCGTGTCTGACGAAGAGAATTTCGTCAGACACGGACACTTAGAAAATAGCAATAAAAGCAAGCACCCCTCTTCTAGCCTATTCCTTCACACCGCCCAAGGTTAATCCGTGCACAAAATATCGTTGCAGGAACGGGTAGATCACGATGATGGGCACTGCAGCCACAATCGTAATGGCAGCTCGTATGGAGGTTGGTGTAACAATGTTCGCCTGCTGGTTCTCGGAGTTTGAAAACAAGGTTTCTGCGTTTCCACTAACGCTCATGCTGGCGGATTGCAGCTTTTTCATCAATTCATATTGCAAGGTGCTCAGATCTTGCTTGGAAGAGTTGTACAAAAAGGTGTCAAACCAACTGTTCCACTGTCCCACAGCTACGAACAATGCCACTGTCGCCAGAACCGGCATACTGAGTGGAAAAACAATTTTAAGGAAAATCGTAAAATGATTGGCTCCATCTATTTGCGCAGATTCCACCAAACTATCCGGCAGCCCTTCCATAAAAGAACGCATAACAATCAGATTAAAAGCCCCGATTAGCCCGGGAATAATATATACCCAGAAGGTGCCATTCATGTGAAGGTTTTTGATAAGCATATAGCCTGGAATCAGTCCACCGCTGAAATACATGGTAAAGATAAAGAGAAACGATATTTGGCGGCGCAGAAAATATTCTTTTCTGCTGATCGTATAAGCCAGCATAGCCGTGCAAAATACACTAATTATCGTTCCTATAACCGTCCGAGAAACGGAAATGTAAAAGGCATGATAAATCATATTGTCCTCAAACAAATTCGAATAATTTAAAGTAGTAAATTTGCGCGGCCAAATGAAATTGCTGCCCAACACAGTGTCTGTAGCCTGGTTAAAGGACACAGCCAATGTATTGAGAAAAGGATATAATGTGACAACCAACAGCATCAGCATCAGCAACACATTGACATAATCAAATGCGGACAGCTTCCAGTTTCTTCTCTGCCCCGTATCTATTCTTTCCATTCTCTTCCCTCCTAAAAAAGCCTTTCTTGCCCCATGCGCTTGGCGAACTGATTAGCGGAAACCAGCAGGATGACGCTGATCAGCGTTTTAAATATGCCGGAGGCGGTGGCAAACGAATACCTGGATAAGTTGATACCATATTTGAGTACGAACAGGTCAATCGTCTCCGCTTGATCCACAACCATTGGAGTCTGCAGCAAGTACTGCTGTTCAAACCCGGCGTCTAAAATATGACCAATGCTCATAATGAGCAGTATGACAATGATCGGTCTGATTCCGGGAAGCGTGATATGGAAAATCTTTCGAAAACGGCCTGCACCGTCAATACTTGCAGCTTCATATAAAGAAGGGTCGATCATCGTCATGGCCGCCAAATAAATGATCGCTCCCCACCCAACACCCTTCCAGACATTGGATGCGCCTATGATCCACCAAAAATACTCTCCTTTTGACAACCACAAAATAGGCTCCTGTATCAAATGAAGACTTACTAAGATATGATTCACAATTCCTTCAATGGAAAGCATATTCATGATTAGATTTGCCGCAACAACCCAAGATATAAAATGGGGAAGATAGCTTATGGTTTGCACAAAACGCTTGAACATAATGCTGCGCAATTCATTAAGCAAGAGGGCAAGCGTAATGGAGCTTAAAAAGCCGAATACCAGGTTGATAATGCTCATCGCCAATGTATTGCGAATGACACGAAGGAAAGAATCATCCCGGAACAGCTCTCGAAAATTTTCCAGCCCGACCCATTGATTTTGTAGCATGGGAGTGCCCAGCTTGAAATCTTGGAATGCCATCAGCCATCCCCA
Organism: Paenibacillus paludis; assembly: GCF_042610515.1. Classification (NCBI taxonomy): domain Bacteria; kingdom Bacillati; phylum Bacillota; class Bacilli; order Caryophanales; family Paenibacillaceae; genus Paenibacillus; species Paenibacillus paludis. Next base: position 85,085 of record NZ_JBGJZP010000009.1, on the reverse strand, counting down.
CAGGGGAAAATAAGAAAACACGATAACGAACAGTACAAAAGGAATGGACATGGCCATGAGAGCTTTCTGTTGCTTGACCTTTTTCCATAATGAACGGGTCGGTTTGACCGATCCTGCCTTTGGATTTGCCTTTAATTCACTTGCAGCGTCCATGGTTCCCCTCCTCATTTTCTTTGATGATCGGCACAAGGTGGCATTCTAGTCCCCCGTGTGCCGTCATCAATTATAATTACCAGTTAGCCTGACGATCCTTCACTCCTGCCGTAAGCTCCTCCAGCCAGCTACTTACATCCAGCTTGTTGACATCAGCGACGTAATCCTTCCAGGACTTTTCAAAATCCGCCTTCGTCTTGGATAAGACCATTTGCGGAGGATATTTCTTGTTCAGGTCGTCGAGCTTTTGATTGAAAATTTTTCCTTTATCGGAAAGCTCAATGCTCCACAACGGGAAATATTTTCTCTTGGTATTCGGCGGATTGAATAAATCCTCATAGGTCTGAACCCCGTAACCCTTCAGGATTTCCTTATCCATCTCATCATAATCGGCAGAAATTATTTCCGGCTGCCTGTAAGACTCATAATGGTTTCCGTCCGGCATGGTGCCGGAAGCGCTTGGCCAGAACCAAACAACGTTGCCACTCCAATTCAGAGCGTTTTTGGAATCGGACAAGTATTTGCGTTGCTCCTCCGTGCGGTAGAAGCGCCCGTTGTCGCTGACCATGAAGTCTTCACCCTTCACTCCCCAGTTTCGGAGAATTTGGCCCTCATCGCTGGCCAAATAGTCCGCGTACTCGATGGCTCCTACCGGGTCCTTACAATTCACGGATATGGACCAGCCGGTATTATAGTTCATGCCTGGAAGATCCAGATAATCGCCTTTGATGCTATCGTCAAAGGTAAGCTGAAGCGGAACGAACATGCGGTTACTCTTGCCCTGTTGCTTCAGGGAGGCCAAGGCCGTCTGGAACTGCCATTTTTGATCGAACATGCCCAGAACACGTCCACTTGACAGCTTTGCCAGGTATTGTTCATAGTTCATAACGAATGCTTCTTTGTCAATCATACCCTCATTATATATATCGTTAAGTTTGGAATAATACCGTTTCGTTATGTTCTCATCGGTTTGGTAAAATGTCAGTTCATTTTTCTCAGGGTCCACCATGGCTCTGGAATCATTGGGACCACCCGCCAGAAACTGCATAGCTGTTGTGAGTGTGAAGTTGCGGGTATCGTATGTCAGAATTTCAAAAGGAATGGTATCTGCGCCATCAATCTGCGGATGCTTCTTCCAGTAATCCCGCAGAACATCAACATATTCATCGAAGGTTGTGATCTTGGGATATCCCGCCTCCTTCAGAACCTCCTTCTGGACCCAGAAGGCAGCGCTGATTCCTTTGGTGGCATTGGTCACAGGAGCTCCCATCGGCAGCGAATAGATATGTCCGTCGGAGCTTTTTAAGCGGTTCCAATAAGGACCGTAGAGCTTCTTGATGTTGGGCGCATGCTCCTCAATCAGATCCTCCAACGGAATAAGCGCTTTCGCATCAACAAACTTTGTGGTTGCATCCGTAAAGATCATGTCTGGATAATCCCCGCCTGCTACCATAACCCCTATCTTCTGATCCTTCTCCCCGACAAGACGCTCATACTTGATGGTCACGCCTGTTTTCTGCTGAATAATATCTCCGAGCTTGGTGTGTTCCGGCACATTGTCGCCCGAAGTCATAATGAAATACGAAAAGCTGGCCGTCTTGATAGAATTCTGTGTGGACTCTGGTGAGGATGAGGGCTGGGACTCATTTGAGCTGCATGCTCCAAGCACCGTTGTTAGAAGCATGGTTGTTGCAGCCATCATTGTAAGCGTTCTCTTTTTAAACAAATCGTTAACCTCCTTATGTTTTTGACATTACAAATCATATCAAGAATTCGGGAGATTCCGTACCCGCGACATCTTAGGAGTATACCTGACAAATTTAACATTGTTCCTCATTTCCCCCGATAAAGAGAGGGGGTGCAGCCAACCAGTTTTTTAAACTGCTGGACGAAATAATCGGAATCGCTGTAACCCACAGATAACGCAATATCTGCTATTTTATTGGATGAGCCTTTCAATTTTTTTTTAGCTTCTTCCACTCTGATTTGATGAACAAAATTATTAAAATAGCTTCCGGTTTGCTTTTTAAAGAGCTGACCCAAATAAATGGGATTCAGAAAAACCTTATCCGCTATCTCTTTTATCATTAACGGTTCCTTATAATGCTCTCGAATATACCGGATGACCTCTTCTACTGCTTCGCTATTCTGCACTACATTCCCCGGTATTTCTAGTGGCAAGGAATTATTAGCAAGCGCAATACGACACCGTGTGCGCTGAAGGGCTTCAATTAATTGTTCCTCATCGATGGGCTTTAAAATATAATCGATAGCGCCATATTTCAGCGCCCTTTGGGCATAATCAAATTCGCCGTAACCAGAAATCACGACAAATTGGCAATCAAATCGGCCCGAAACCTCCATCATCAAATCCAATCCACTCAACAACGGCATTCGGATATCTGTGATTACTAAAGAGGGCCTTTCACGTTCAATTAGCACAAGGGCCTGCTTGCCGTCTTCAGCATCACCGCATAATGTAAAGCCAAATGTCTCCCAAGGGATGATCTTTTTCAGTCCTTCCCTCACTTTCGGCTCGTTATCGACAATAATGGTTTTTAGCATCATCTCACTCCTCGCTAACAGGAACATAAATCTTGACGGATGTTCCTTCACCTGCTTTAGAATCAATATTTAAAACGGCTGCTAATCCGAAGTGCCATTTTAGTCGATCATGGACATTTTTCAGACCAACATGGCGCCCATAATTGACACCTTTTTCCATAAAATCCCTCAGATTTTCCATGTCCTCTTCATCCATGCCCAGTCCGTTATCGGTTACCTCAATCACAAGCACGCCATCATGAATATGCGCAGATACCTGAATGAGACCCGTTTTTCCGCTGTTCTCGATTCCATGAATACAGGCATTCTCCACTAGCGGCAGGATGCTCAGCTTTGGGATCAGAATATTCAATGCAGAATCATCCATGGACAACTGGTAGCTAAACCGCTGCTCGAAGCGAAATTTCTGAATCTCCAAAAAATCAGAGACAAAATCCATCTCTTCCCTCAACGGAATCCGGTCATTCCCCCACTCGATAGACCTTCTAAAGCCTTTTGCCAGCCTGCGGATGATTGAAGCCGTTTTCAATTCTCCGTTGCTCACGCAATTCATGCGAATGGATTCCAACGTATTGAACAGGAAATGTGGATTGATTTGGCTTTGCAGCGCATTAAACTGAGCCTGCTTGCGATCAAGCTCCGCCAAGTACACATCCTGAATCAGCCTGCTGATTTGCACGGTCATCCGATTGAATTCTTCTGTTAGCTGGCCGATTTCATCGGTAGAGGGCTTTATGGGGAGAGGCTCAAACCTCTGGTTTTTCACTCGTTTAATCTGCTTCAGCAAAAGTCCAATTCTTGTATTCAATGAGCGGGAGAACTGAAAAATAAAAACACTTGGAAACAAAAAATTCACGATCGTAAGATACAAGATAAACGACTGGGATTTTAATACTGCTTGCAAAGCCTGATTATCAGGGTAAACTCCGACCATCTTCCAGCCTTTCAAAAAGCTCACGTTATCAAAGTTTCTGGACAACACCATAGTATGATCAGTCTTTTGCTCCCCTAACACTTCCCCAACAGCTTTGCCCCCCGACGAAAAAACCACGATTTCCTCCGGGTTCAACAAATATACAAGCCTTGAACTTGAATTGTCTTGCAAGGTATTCTCTAAAAACTGCGGTATGATGTCAATTTTGAGCAGCTTATCGTAATTGCTATACCCTTTATAGAAATCCAATTTGCGGATAATGCTAAGGTAAGGCTGTCCACACGCACCTTTCGTCGGGGAAATGGTCTGGTCCTCACATACAGAGGGATTCGTGTACACCAACAGCTTGCCGGGAGCTTGATCGTTCTTCAGTTCCTCGTACAATACCTCCAGATCCTTGTCCTTCAACAGTGGTTTCAACACCCCTGCTGAAATCAAGGTAGGGTTATTCGTATACACATAAGCGTTATATAGTTGTTTTTCGATAGGCACGAAGCGGTTTAATGCAGGGTTGATGACGGTGTTGTAGGCCTGAAGCATGGCATCCTCATCGGTATATGAGGTGTCCAGTGAATTGTATAAGGAAACATCGCTATACAGTGCAGAGGAGTAACCAATCAATCCTTCAATCATTTTTTGAAAGGTTTCCTTATTCTTTTCCAAGGACAAATGGTAATCAGCGGTCTTTTGCCTCTGCACACTCTCGGCAGTTTTCCAATAGAAAGCGGAATTAGTCAGCATGACCGGGATAAAAACGACAGCAAAATATACAACCATTAATTTATACCTTAATCTTAAGTCATTCCATCGAAATAAGCATGATTTCACTGAATGCCCCTCCTTCTGTAGCTACCCAGCGCATCGGTAAATAACTGCATGATACCCTTTATTATGGATCTGGTTGACCAAAAAGTAACCGTAAACCTGAACCAAGCACTCTGCGTCGCCCTTGACATAATCAAAGGTGCGGTACCACCTCTTCTCCTCTACCCATCGGCATTGCAGGTCGTTATGGCTAAAATACGGATTGTCGATCAGACCATGGCGGATCAAGGCAGAGTGGACGAGGTCTTGTTGGCATGCACATGCAAGGGGCAATGGCCATAGTTGCAGTAAATCTCAAAAGAATAATGACACTATTGAAGTAGAAAACAAGAAGTAATCTATAAAATAAAGGCGAATTCTCATTCATAATTGAATGGAATTTCGCCTTTATTTATTTTTGGGCATTTCATAAGTCCAAACTTAACCTTTTTCAGCGGCCTCGAAATGAACCCGAGGGTTTCGTGCTAGTAGATTTACTTTATTGTTATTTCATCCACATAAATTGTTGCTTGACCAGTTGGACCGGAAAGTGTCCTGACCTGAAGTCCAAATGCTTTCATGAAATTTAAAGTTGTTAGGCTACTAATATCCAGCGAAACGGTCATAAATCCATTTTCATCTACTGCAGATTGAGTTGTAAACGGATCTGAGATCGTCCAGCCCTGCCAAGACTCTCCGCTTTGTGCAAACAAATGGACTCTTACGCCAGCCAATGATGTCCCCTCGTCACTAGGTACGATTTTCACTTTAGCCGTAATTGTCGAAGCGCCGGACAAATCGGTTTGACCTACGTGGCGGATTTGAAACAATCCGCCGCCGGCAACCAAGCTGAAATCTGCCTTAATTGAATAGTTGCCCTGTGCGTACACAGCGTTCGTAACCGAAAGATTAGTAGCCAAGGCTGTATTATACTGATTATTGCTGGCAGTATTTAAAGCAAAGCCCTGTAATGTCTGATCTTCAAATCCGTAGACCAAAGAAGGGAACGATGGTTCTACAACCTCCTCGGAAGGAGTCAGTTTAACGTAATCGATGTTGTAGTAGCCCCAGCCGCTATTGATCAATATGGTATTTAAACCTTGAACCAGACTGACAGGAATCGCTTCTCTATCTGTAAATGAGCTTGAAGAAGCGAGGTCTACATTTACTGCGGCTCCACCGTTAATAACCAGTTGGGTCTTCTTGTCGCCATTCGGTGAGCTGTATCCTAGTACCAGATCATAATTCCCCGCTGTTTCGGCATCATAATTGAGAGTAATGGAACCATCGCTTTTGAAGGCTACGTATCCGTCCCCTGAATAACCGCCGACAGAAGTCGCAACCGCTGCTGTTCCGGTTAAGGTGCCGCTTTCGGCCTCTATCGTGTTGTTCGGAACTGTCTTGGTAACGGCAACCGCCTTCACATATTCAATTCCGTAATACCCCCAGCCCTTGGCGAAGCTGATCACATTAACGCCAGCCACCAGTTGTAGCTTGCCCAGTGAATACTCAGCCACTTTGCCTTCGTTATTCGGAATCGTAATATCCGAGTACGCACCTCCATTTATGCTTACAGATGTTTTCTTATTTACGACGTATGGATTATAGTAACCAAAACTCAGTTCGTACTCACCGTCGCTCGGAACAGTCAGTGTGAAATCGGCAGTTCCGTCTGTTCCGCCAAACCAGACATAGCCATCTCCCGAATATTCGGTGTCAGGGCTGGTAGGGACTTTTTTGAAGCTTGCTCCGTTCAGGATTGCATCCTTAGCATATGCCATTAAGCTGTCCGTCTGCCCATCATCCTCTACAAACGTGGACGCCACTTCCGTGAAATACTTATTTGGCATAACAAGAGTCGTGCTGGAGGCAAAAGGGTTTGCAATTGCCCCGATATCCCCGATCCATTTGTCGAATTTCTTGCCCACCTTGGTAGGTGACTTGATGGTTACCGCTTCGCCAGGTGTAAGGGGCCCGGAGCCACTTCCGCCAAATACGGACAAATAATATACCTTGTCGGTTCTGAAAGGAGAGGCCGGCAAACCATCTTTATTGTATAGATTTCCTATTGGCGAGTCATTCCAGTTGTATTTCACTGTAACGGGGTCACTGACCTGCTCCGAAGAAACGACCACCGTGTCGCCGACGATTTGTGCATCCGCCCAGTGATAGACGCCGTCTGCACCTGCAATCGCGAAGCCTTTAAGCCCGTTCAAATCTTCCGTTACCGGAACCAAATCCACCTTAACTCCTGCCATTAATCCCGATCCGGTATGATCAAAGGAAAGAATCAGTTTATTTCCTGACTTCTCTACCGAACGATAGATAGGCCCGGAGTATTCTATCGATTTATTATAGAATTTGCCCAACACACTAATTGCGGCGCGTTCGCCAACATCTTGTTTATTGGTTGGGTGAATGTCTTCCGGCGTACCTACATCTGTCGTCACAACCAGACTCGTAAGCGGATCGTTCAGCACCGTCTGAAGCTGAGCATCCCGAATGACCGTCTCACCGGGATTGTTTTCGAGTTGTGCAGGATTGTCAATGCTTTGAAGTGCACCGTATGCTGCAAGCTGAAGAATTGTAAACGGCAATTGCTCATCATCAAAGGTTTGACGCCAATTCTTGATCAACGCAGGAAGAGCATTGTAATAACGATACTCACCCCAATTGGCTGAACCTTGATACCATAGCACACCCTTCAGCTTATACGGGGCTACTGGTGCAATCATCCCGTTATAAAGAACTGTTGGCGATGTTGCCGTATCTATGTTCGCTGCTCCGCTCTTGATGTCCAGAGCAGCCTGAGCCAAAGAAGGCATGGTTTCGAGCGTTTCACAGCTGGTCCAGTTCTCGATCTTTGTTCCGCCTACCGCAGAAAAAATAATTCCGACTGGAACACCCGTTTCCTCCGTCAATTTCTTCGCGAAGAAATAACCCACTGCTGTAAGCCCAGGTACCGTATCCGGCGATGCAACCTGCCATTGCTTCTGGCTTGTAACCATTGAGACCGGAGACCGGCTGGTCAACTGCGGAACGGTAAAGAAACGGATGTTCGGGTTATTCGCATTACTGATTTCCGTTGCTGAGTTGGTAACCTTGGACATCGGAAACGCCATATTTGACTGCCCGGATGTTAGATACACATCGCCGAAGAGAACATCGGTAAATGTAGCGTTCTTCCCCGCGCCCGTCACAGTTATCGTATGAGGTGCGCCTGTTTGATTTACTCCTATCGATACTTTCCAATTTCCATTTGAATCGGCAATTCCCGAGAAAGTAGTATTATCAAGCTTGACGCTTATCCCAGTTCCAGGATCCGCCCAGCCCCAGATCGCCACATCCTTATCTCGTTGCAAAACCATATGGCTGCTGAACATCGGATTCACGAGTGGCTTGCTAGTATAATCAGGCAGGGCGGTGTATTTCAGAATCGCACTCTCGGCATCGAATTCAGCTGTGGAGCCAATTTGCCGAGCATAGGCTTTCAATTCATATTCGCCTTGTTCAGGCACTTTCCATGAATAGGAATAGTTTTTACTATAGTTGTTCACATACTCCCATTCACCGCCTGCCTTTCTTGCCAGGAAGCGATATTCTGCCGAATTGTTAGCAAGCGCATATAGCGTTACTGGAGTGTCAACCGCACCTGAAGCTCCTGCTGCTGAATTCAGATTTACAGAGGTCACAGACCCTCCCCCGCCAGTCAGTTGAATATAGTCAATATCCATCCAACCCCAAGCGGTTCCAATATCGATGGTATTAGCGCCCGCTGTGAAGTCATATTGCCCCAATATGGCATCCTTCCAGATGCTCGTTTCGGCAAAGTTATAATTAGCAATTCTCGTACCGTTCAGGCTGACCGGATTTACTTTACTTCCACCTGCTGTTTTGTAGTGGATAGCAAGCATATACGTCCCGGCACGCTCCAGATTGACCGGAATCTGCAAAGTATCCCCGGAAGTTTTGAAGCCTGTTACATAGCCTGTACCGGAAAACCCGCCACTTTCTGTGGACACGGTTACTCCTCCATTTAACGTACCGCTCTCCGCCTCAAATTTGATGATATTCGGATTCTCAACAACAACGGAAGGGGTCAGTCTGATGTAATCGAGGTTGTAATAGCCCCAGCCACTATTGATCAGAATCGTATTTGAACCTTGAACCAGATTGACAGGAATCGCTTCACTCTCTGTGAAGAAGCCTGAAGAAGCAAGGTTTAACTCTACTGCTGCTCCACTGTTGATGGTCAGTTGGGTCTTCTTGTCGCCATAAGGTGAGCTGTATCCTAGTACCAAATCATAATTCCCCGCAGCTTTGGCGTCATATGTGAGAGTAATGGAACCGTCGTTTTTGAAGGCTACGTACCCGTCCCCTGAATATCCGCCGATTGAAGTCGCAACTGTTGTTGTCCCGGTTAGGATACCGCTTTCGGCCTCTATCGTGTTGTTTGGAACTGTCTCGGTAACGGCAACGGCCTTCACATATTCAATTCCGTAATATCCCCAGCCCTTGGCGAAGCTGACAACATTTGCACCAGCCGTTAGCTGTTGCTTGCCCAGTGAGAACCCGGCCACTTTACCTTGGGTATCCGGAATCGTAATATCCGAGGACGCACCTCCATTAATACTTACAGATGTATGTTTCGAACCGTTTGGAATATAGTAGCCAAAACTCAATTCATACTCACCGTTGCTCGGAATATTTAGTGTGAAATCGGCCGTTCCGTCCCCACTAAACCAGATATATCCATCTCCTGCATATTCAGTGTCAGGGCTGACAGGAGTTTTACTGAAACTTGCTCCGGCGCCCGTCAAGACTGCATCCTTGGCATATGCCATAATGCTGTCCGGCTGTTCCGAACTATCTGCATACGTAGCTCCCACTTCCGTGAAATGCTCATTTGGCATGACAAGAGTCGTGTTGGAGGAAAGAGGGTCCGCAATCGCCCCGATGTCCCCAACCCATTTGTCGAATTTCTTGCCTGCCTTGGAAGGTGCCTTGATGGTTACCGCTTCGCCAGGTGTATGGAACCCGGAGCCGCTTCCGCCAAATACGGACAAATACGACACATTGTCGGTTCTGAAAGGAGAAGCAGGCAAACCATCTTTATTATATAGATTTCCTATTGGCGAATCATTCCAGTTGTATTTCACTGTAACAGGGGCACTGACCTGCTCTGAAGAAACGACCACCGTGTCGCCAACGATTTGTGCATCCGCCCAGTGATAGACGCCGTCTGCACCTGCAATCGCGAAGCCTTTAAGCCCGTTCGTATCTTCCGTTACCGGCACCAAATCCACCTTTACTCCTGCCATTAATCCCGATCCGGCATGATCAAAGGAAAGAATCAGTTTGTTTCCTGATTTCTCCATAGATTGATAGATAGGCCCGGAGTATTCTATAGGTTTATTATAGATTTTGCCCAACGCACTAATTGCGGCGCGTTCGCCAACGTCTCGCTTATTGGTTGGATGAATATCTCCCGGCGTACCCACATCTGTCGTTACAACCAGACTCGTAAGTGGATCGTTCAGCACTGTCTGAAGCTGCGCATCCCGAACGATCGGCTGACCGAGGTTGGTATCGGGTTGTGCTGGATTGTCAACGCTTTGAAGTGTACCGAATGCCGCAAGCTGAACAATTGTAAACGGTAATTGATCATCACCAAAAGTTTGACGCCAATCCTTGATCAACGTAGGAAGCGCTTTGTAATAACGAGCCTCGCCCCAATTAGCCGAGCCCTGATACCACAGTACGCCCTTCAACGTATAAGGGGCTACCGGCGCAATCATCCCGTTATAAAGTGCTGTTGGAGATGTTGCTGTATCTATGTTCGCCGCTCCGCTCTTGATGTCCAAAGCAGCCTGAGCCAAAGAAGGCATGGATTCGAGCGTTTCATAGCTGGTCCAGTTCTCGATCTTTGTTCCGCCTACCGCAGAGAAAATAATTCCGACTGGAACCCCTGTTTCCTCTGTCAGCTTCTTCGCGTAGAAATAACCTACTGCTGTAAGCCCAGGTACTGTTTCCGGCGAAGCCACCTGCCATTTCTTCTCGCTTGTAACCATGGAAACCGGGTACCGGCTGGTCAGCTGCGGAACGGTAAAGAAACGGATGTTCGGGTTATTCGCATTACTGATTTCCGTTGCCGCATTGGTAACCTGGGACATCGGAAATGCCATATTCGACTGCCCGGATGTCAGATATACATCACCGAAGAGAACATCAGTAAGTGTAACTGTCTGCCCCGCACCTGTCACGGTGATCGTATGAGAATCGCCTGTTTGATTGACTCCAATCGGTACATTCCAATTCCCGTTAGCATCGGCAGTTCCCGTGAAGGCCGTTGCATCAAGCTTGACGCTTATCTCAGTTCCAGGCTCCGCCCAGCCCCAGATCGACACTTCCTTGTCTCGCTGCAAAACCATTTGGCTGCTGAATATCGGATTCACAAGTGGCTTGCCAGTGTAATCAGGCAGTGCGGTGTAATCCAGAATCGCACTCTCGGCATCGAATTCGGCTGTGGAGCCAATTTGCCGCGCATATGCTTTCAATTCGTATTCGCCTGAACCAGGGGCCGCCCATACATAGGAATAGTTTTTGCTGTAGTTGTTCACATACTCCCATTCGCCGCCTGCCTTTCTTGCCAGGAAGCGGTATTCCGCCGAATTGTCTGCGAGCGCATAAAGCGTTACCGGGATGTCAACCGCACCCGAAGCTCCTGATGACTTCAGATTCACAGAGGTCACTGGTCCTCCCCCGCCAGTCAGTTGAATATAGTCGATATCCATCCAGCCCCAGCTAGTCGCAATCTCGATCGTATTGGCGCCCGCTTTAAAATCATATTGTCCCAGTACAGCGTCTTTCCAGACACCCGCTTCAGCGAAGGTGTAATTGGCAAGGGTTGTACCGTTCAATTTGACCGTATTTACTTTACTTCCGCCTATTGTTTTGTAGTGGATGGCAAGCATATACGTCCCGGCACGCTCCAGATTGACTGGAATCTGCAAAGTGTCCCCGGAAGTCTTAAAGCCTGTTACATAGCCTGTACCGGAAAACCCGCCACTTTCAGTGGATACAGTTACTCCTCCGTTTAAAGTGCCGCTCTCCGCCTCAAATTTGATCGTATTCGGATTCTCGGGAATGACGCTATCACTCGAAATTCGTACCTCATCGAGATAAGCCGCAGTATTGCCCGATCCGCTAAAGCTGTCAAACTTCACGCCTATGACCCTCACCTGACTTAAATCGGAAATTCCGGCAAGAGGCAGCGACAAGGTGGTAAATGCAGTGGAGTCCACATCGAACGGTCCGCTGTCTGTCCAGGTCCAATTGGAACCCGTCTTGATATACAGACGAGCCTTCGCTGTTCCATTCGAAAGCTTTACCTTTGCGCTTAGCGTATCAACAGCGCTCAAATCCAATGTCACATTTTTCGTCAATTCGAACTCAGTTCCAGCAAGAGAAAAGGCAACGAAAAGTGCCTGAGCGCCTTCTGTAGAAGCCTCAGAGGTTACAGTCACCGGCTCTGCACTTGCAGTGTTTGACTCAATGGTCCATCCCTCAGTATCCGTTTCAAATCCATACAGAAGCTGAGGCCCTGCAGCCGTACCGCCATCGGGAACTCCGCCTGTTCCGTCATTGAACGCCTGGATGTCATCAAAGTACAAGGTACCAGTTGTAGCAGCCACCGATGAACTCTTGTTCACAAATATTGAGAACGTTTGGACATCCTTCAGGTACTTCTTTGTAATCACTTGGCCCGCATTGGCGGTATCCCAAGGAGCAGGCTTGAACTCACTGAACGGAATCGCAATCTCACCTGCCGTCTGTCCGGCCAAGGATGGATAGGCCTCGAAGGAAATGCCGCTCATCTTGATTTGAACAACCAGCTTTTGGTTGCTTCCGTCCGGCTCATACCAGAATTTCAGCTGGTTTGCTTCGGACCAGTTGACATTGTCCATATTCTTCGTTTGTCCGGTATATCCTTGAACCCCTACGTTGTAAGCGAATTTCAGGCCGTACTGACCGCTATTCTTGTGTTCCGTGTCGAGAGAAATTGTGCTCAAGTCACCTCCGGGACTGTATGCATTGTCAAGCAGTTCATTATTGCCATTGTAATTCTCAAACGTATCCACTACCAAGGTGTTTGAATTTGGCAGCGTATCATTAACATATACTTGAATCGTTTGCTTAATGACGCTGCCGTCCTTTGCATACGATTTGACTGTAATGGTCGTGCTCAGCCCGGAAAGTGCAGCACCCGGCGTCCATGAAGCCAAATAATAGAATCCACTGTTGTCAATCGTCATCGGATGTTCAACAGAATCACTGCCGATCAGATAGACTACTTTCTCAGTATTCTGATGCAACACGCGTGCCCTAATGAGTGAAGCGCTTTCAATAAGAACTGTTTCATTATTGGTTGGTGTTGCGATATGCAGATAAGGATTCTTTTTGGACGCCTCCACATCCTTCGTGTAAATGTTGTCAGTCTTCACTTCTTTGTTAAAGGAAGTATACGGATCATTGTAGTAATTCACCAAATCCGGCAGCAGCTCATGATCCCCAAGTCCGTTCAGCCCGTTCTTGTAAGGAACGAAGAAGTTATCAGTACTGAAATTGGCCCAGGTCATCATATAAGCCATTTTCTTGGCATCCGGATCGGATTTTAAAGCATCCAGCAGTTTGGTAAAAAAGTGAAGATCGTTGGTTCCGGACGGCCGCAAATTGGAGTAACCAAATTCCGTCAAGGCCGCTACCTTGCCTTTGGAATCAGCCAGTCTGGAGACCAGCTTGGCATCCTGCAAAACGCCTCCGAACCAGCCTTCCGAATTACCATTATAGTAAGAGTCAAAGCCAAGGATATCCACATATTCGTCTCCAGGATAAGTCTCCATATAGGTAGCTTCCGAATTGTTGAACGAACTGTTCGGCGAGTAGGCATATAGGAAGTTGTTAACGCCCTTGACATCACGCAGATACTCTACGGTGTATCGATATAACTCAATGTACTGCTCCTTGGTTCTGTATGGGGCTCCCCACCAGAACCATCCTCCGTTTTGCTCATGGAACGGGCGGAAGATGACTGGAATCTGTTTGTTGTCATCATCCTTCAGATTGTTGGCGAAATCCGCAATCAAATCCAGGAACTGGTTGTACTCCTCATGCTTTTCTCCGCCTGGAAGAATGCTGGATACAACCTTGCCTTTAGTATCATTGAAGCTGCCTCCGGTGACGAAATTCGGCATATGAGCGCTTAAAGTCACTACGCCGCCTTCCTCATACGCCTTCTTCATCACAGCGACTAAATTATCCCTATTCTGCTGTTTGTTGTTCAGCCCTACACCCGGCTTTTCTTTCCCCTCCAGGCTTAGCGTGTCCCAGCCGAACACTCCCGGTAAATCGCCGACCGCATTCAGCACATCGGATTGGGTACCATCCTTGGCTGTAATAGATAAACCCTCTGTCGTATCATGCTGATGTCCAAACAATACCTGAGTTCCCCGAACTTCATTCAGGTATTGGAACAACGATCCGGTCTCCGCAGTAGCATTCACATCCACCAAATCAATCGTTTTATTCTCTGGATTGACTGGGTCGACTGGATTGCCGGAACCACTAGTTCCATTCCCCGTCGTTCCTGTCGTATTTGTTTTAGTGCCTACAACCTCAAGCTTGCCTTGTTTAAGAACATAGCTGGTGTTTTTGGTGAGCATTTGTCCGTTAACCGTCACACCATCAGCTAAAACGGTTATTTCAGAAATTGTACCTGCTCCCTCAATGATTGTTCCAGCCCCACCGCTGTTAATGGTCAAATGATTCACTGAGGAGTCGCTATCGAAGGCTAGAATCGCCGGAGAATTCACTATAATATTCCCAGCGTTCGATTTCTTTGAAAACACGATACGAACCTTGCCGTCAGGACGCTGAACTACAAGATCTCCTACAGTGGTCTGATTCATATGAATAGAGTTCTCGCCGCCACCGGCTACATAAGTTATGCCCTTGATTTGCGATTTCTCCAGTGTTGCATCACCGTTTCCGATCCCGGCAGATAGATACAGATTGCCTGAAATATCTGAATCCTTAAGCGTTACTCCATCTGCACTGATAACGGCATGATTATTGATTTTTCCACCATTATAGGTACCTGCAGAGGAGTACAACTCCGAAACTAACGAGTCAAATACCTTGACCACCTCTGCTCTGGAAATGGATTTATCCGGTTTAAATGAACCGTCGGGATACCCCTTCAAAACATCACTTAGAGCAGCGATGGCTTCTCGTGCATATGGGCGAATAGCATCATAGTCAGAATAAGATTTGGATGCTCCATCTACCTGGGACTTCAAATAAAACGCTTTCACAATTAGCGTTACTGCATCCTGTCTGGACACAGATGTAGTTGCCTTGGCCAGATTTCCAGGGAAACCTTCATAGTATCCAGCTTCTTTGGCTATGGATAGCGCGTTGCTGTACCAAGCATCCTTGGGCACATCGGTAAATGATTGCCCGGAAGCCTGAGTATACCCGAAAATCCGATTGATCATCGTTGCGAGCTCTGCTCTTGTTACCTGCTGATTGGGATGAAAGGTACCATCCTCGTACCCCTTCACCACGCCAAGACGAGTCCACTTGTCGATGCTGGACTGAGCCCAATGCTGTGATTGTGACGTCTGATTAACAGAACCCGCGGAAGAAGTTCCCGACAAGGAATCAGCAGTCACTGTGCCTTGAACGAATGTTGTGAATAACAGAATCATGATCAGAAAAATAATCATACCCTTTCTTACCGATCTCATTTTACCCCTCCATAATCAAGATGTTAGTCGTCCGGTTACCATCATAATGAATAATAATGACTGCCTGAACATCACCTCCCTTCAAGTGAAAGCCGGGCCAGCACACATTAGGTCGTGAACATAGCCAGCTTCTCTTTCAATTTGGTTGACTCGTTTTCCAATTCGATTAACAGCTCAACAAGCTTGTTCGCGACTTCCTTCTGGTACTCACACACGGAGGCCACTTCCTGTGAGGTTGAGAATGACTGTTCAGCCACCGCACTGACTTGTCCCATCGCATCCGACATCGTAAATTGCGATTTGTTTAAGTTCTTAATCGAAGTTGTAACAGAACTCAACTGATCATTAAAATACCCATCTGATCCTGCACAGACTGGAAAATTTGATACGTATCCTGTACTACCTTAACCAGACGCGCATACAAGGGACTCACTTCAGATATTGAAGCCGCTCGGAAATAATATGTCGGACCATGTCCTGAATATCGCGATTGGACAATGACTACTGGAGTGAATCCTCATAACGCTTCAGAACTAATTCAAGTATGTCAGCTGTTTGAGAGATGGTATGTTGATTCGTGAATCTAGCATTATTCTGAATAGTTGTTTTGATATTTGATAGGAAAATAACCCTAGCGACATCGTAAATAATAGAGTTCCTGCAAAAACAATAATTAATAGACGCATCCCTACAGAAGTTCAGGATTCAGGTTCATGCTACGAACCCAGCTTTTTTTCCCTTCAATATCGTATTCCTCCTGATTCATTGATCTCACGTATATCACCTCTGCTGCTGACCCCTTAACATTCTTACTGTTATAGTTTCATGAACTCCTGAAGTGTTCTGTCGCTCAAATAAGGTAAATACTCATGCCCGTACTCGTGGTATACAAGAAGATCCTTCTCCGAGGTTATTTTGTTATATACTGCAAACTGTGTTGAAGGCGGACATACGATATCGCTCAGCCCTGATACAAAGACGACTCTCGCAATAATTCTATCCGCCAGATTCTGAACATCTATGTAGCCCAGCTTGTTAAAAATCTCGTCCTCCCGCAGATGATGCGGATCAAAGAAACGGAAATAATACACCAGCTCCTCATAAGCCGAGGAATTGATATCCAGCTCCCATCCACGCTTGTAATCACTCAGGAACGGATAAACCGGAACAGCTAATTTAACTCTCGGCTCTAGTCCTGCGCAAGCGACAGCCAATCCCCCGCCCTGGGATAAGCCATGCACACCGACTCGCTCGGGATTGATATGATCTAAAGACATCAGGATTCTAACCGTTTGAACGGTATCTAAAAAAACATTACGGTAATAAAGCTTATCTTCATTGGGATCATCAATACCACGGATAATATGTCCACGAATCGTTGTTCCTTGAACGTTTAGATTATCCTCAGACCATCCGCCTTGTCCCCGGCAATCCAGTGCAAGCACCGTAATGCCATGCGCCGCATAGTTCACCTTGTCCATCCAATCACCGCTGTCACATGAGTAGCCATGGAAGTAGGCCATCCCTGCTCCCTTGCCCTTAATCACCTTTGGTTTTACATACTTGGCATGTATTTTCGCTCCGCCAACTCCGGTGAAATACATATGGTAGCACTCTGCATGAGGACTTTGAAAAAGAGCCGGAACTAATTCAAATTCGAGCGACTGCTTATCCAGCTCCTTAAGCGCTCTATCCCAGTAGTCATCAAACAATTCCGGTCTAGGACTATTTCCGGCATATGCCTTCAGCTGCTCCAATGTCATGTCCTTTCCCATGATCTCTTCCTCCTTAATATTGAAACGGATTACATCATATTTGATCTAATCCGTTCTCGTTCTTGTTCAATTGAAGAGTTACATTTTTCCAATCTCTGCATCATCTGCTACATCTTCATGGGTCGCTTTCACGTAATCCACAATTTCCTTAACTGTGGTATAGGCAACCCCTACATAGGTGTCTGCAGCTCCATAATAGATAGCAATTTTTCCACTTTCGGCATCCTGCAATGTCGCACAAGGGAACACCACATTCGGCACAAACCCGCGCTCTTCGTACCATTCTTCCGGTGTAAGCACATATGTGCTTGAACGGTATTTCACTCTGGACGGCTCATCACGGTCAAGGATAACAGCTCCCATACTATAAATAAGACCGTTACAAGTACCCGTTACACCATGATAGAACATCAGCCAACCTTCAGAGGTTTCAATTGGAGCTGGTCCTCCGCCAATTTTGACTGCCTGCCACCAGCCTTGCCCACCTTTAGTCATTACATGACGATGCTTGCCCCAATATACGAGATCAGGGCTTTCACTCAGAAACACATCGCCAAACGGAGTATGTCCGCTGTCACTTGGACGAGATAGCATCACATAATTGTTGTTAATTTTCTTCGGAAACAGCACGCCATTACGGTTAAATGGAAGAAACGGATTTTCTAATCGAACAAATGTTTTAAAATCCGTTGTCTTGGCCATCCCTATCGATGCGCCATAGAAATCAGTGCACCAAATAATATAATAAGCATTCTCAACCTTTAACAACCTCGGGTCATAAGCATAGTTAGGTTGGAATGGCTTTCCTTCTTCGTCAATAAACTCAATACGCTCTTCTTCGATTTCCCAGTTGTACCCATCCTCACTTTTACCTAAGTGCAAATGCGGACGTCCATTGATCGTCTCGGCACGAAAAACGCCAAGAAAAGACCCTTCATACGCTACTACAGCGCTATTAAATATTCTTGCGATTCCTTTAGCCGGATTTCTCTTAACAACAGGGTTCTCGCTATGTCTCCAGACAGGGCCAACAGCCCCCTCCGGTTTGTCTTGCCAAGGAATATTCTTAAGGTTTTCTCCAATAATTTTCACAGTTGTCATTTGTAATGATCTCCTTCTAACTATTTATAATGTTTTATTTAACTGATCCTTGTGCAAAGCCGTTGTAAATGTATTTTTGCAGTGAAAGAAAAATAACCAGAATCGGAACAATGGTAATCATAATTCCGGCACAAATAACTTCCCATTGCGAACCGTATGGACCTTTAAACTTGAACAATGCAGTAGACAGTACCTGCAAGTTCTCACTTGGCATATACAGGAACGGGGTATAGAAGTCGTTGTAGACGCCAACACCCTTGATGATAATAACCGTAACGATCGCCGGAGCCAGCAGCGGAAGAATGATCCTCCAGAAAATAGTGAAGTAGGATGCCCCGTCCAGCATTGCCGATTCGTCTAAAGACTCTGATATGGAATTCAAAAATTGAAGGAAAATGTAAACGGCAATAATATCCGTTCCCAAATAGAGCAAAATTGGCGCAAATCTGGTATCCACTAAATGGAAAAAGTTGATGATACGAAAAGTAGCTACTTGCGTCGTTACACTTGGAATCAGGGTAGCCAGCAAAAATGCCCCCATTAAAAGCTTGTTGCCGCGAAATTCAAAGCGGTTCAGAACATAAGCGATCATCGAGCCGATCAAGGTAGCGCCAACAATTGAAACAACAAGGATGATGATGGTGTTTCCGAAGCCAAGCAGCATTTTTCCGTTAACAAGTGCTTTGGAATAGTTGGCGAAATTCAGCCAATTTTCCGGTGGGGTCAAAGGGCTTGTGCTGCTGTATTCCTTATTCATTTTAAATGAAGCAAAAAATACAACCACGATAGGCACAAGAGCTACAAACGCTCCGAAAAGCAGGGATACATATTTAACTAGGCCGCCTGCGGCATACTTTAGTCTATACATGAATTATTTCTCCTCCTTGATCAACAACCGTTGCAGCAATGTGGCGATAATAACGATAAAGAGGAGAACGACTGCCATGGCAGAAGCTAGACCCAATTTGTTATACTTGAACGCTGTTGTTACAGTCTGGATAACGAATGTATTACTACCGTTAGAACCACCGGTCATAATATATGGAATGTCAAAAGCACTAATCGCACCACTTATCGCAAGAATCAGGTTCAATTGAACAATTTGCTTGATGCTCGGAAGAATAATATGTCTGAATTGATGCCATCGATTAGCACCGTCTATTTCTGCAGCTTCATAAATATCCTTGCCGATCGAGGAAATTGCACCCAAGAATATAATAAAGTTAAAGCCCATGTATCTCCATATAGCAGCACCTGCCAAAGAAACGTTTATGATTTTAGGATTAAGCAACCATCCTTGAATAAAGTCTCCCAACCCTACAGCGCGCAAGATGGTATCAAGCGTACCGTCAGGTCTGAAGAAGAACAGGAAGATAAAGCCGATGGCTACACCATTTAATAGATAAGGAAAAAACAGAACACCCTTAAAGAAGTTTTTGAATTTTACATTAAAGCTCAGAATGGTTGCAAAATACAGGGCGATCGCCATCTGCACAAACGATGCAGCAAAGTAATACAAGCTGACTTTGAAAACGGAAAAATACTTGGAATCCGTAAATATGGTTTTATAATTATCAAAGCCCACATAATCAAAGCTTTTGCTATAGCCATTCCAGTTGGTAAAGCTGTACTTGAACATATTGAATACGGGCAAATACGCAAGGGTGAACAATAAAACGACCGGAATCAGGGAAAAGGAAATAATAATAATTTTCCGCTGTGCTTTATAGCTTAAATTTTTAAACACCACTCATACCTCCAATAAATCTAGCTGTATACAATTTCACGCCAACGCGAATGAACAATGTAAGGGAAACGTACTAAGTCATACGTTCCCCTATCCATATTCATCTAACCTCAACTAGATATAAAAAGTCGCCTATTATTGAGCTACTTTTGCACGTGCCTTCACCCATGCATCGTTCAAATCCTTCATAATTTCATCATAGGATTCGTTTGTATTACCAATTGCCGCTTCGATAATACGTTTCTTGAATTCAGGCTGTCTGAGGCCGACTTCACCCTCTTTGTCGATCTTGTCGACCAGACCTTCTTGCCCCTCCTTGGCAGGACTCGGCAATTCAAACTTAATGTCAGTGCCTTCAAATTGCTTTAAAGAGGCGGGAAGCTCCGCGCCGACAACTGGACTCATACCGCCGACTTGTTCGGTCGGGTAACCGGATTCTTTAATGAACCAATCGAGCCATGCTCTAGCCGCTTCTTTATTTTTACTGTGTTTGCTAATTGCAAGATTATAGTCGCCAGCCAAAGGCAAAATTACTTCAGATGCGTTTGTAGGGAACGGCATGTAGGCAATATCATCAGGATTTTCAGCTAACCCTTGAACTTGAACGATTGCCCACGAACCAAGCACCATAGCACCGATTTTTCCATTAGCCATGTCATTCTTGGAAGCTTCCCAGTTCGTTGTTGTTGGGTCAGCTTCGATCAAGCCTTCTTTGGCAGCGTCATACATTACTTTGTACAAATCATAATGTGGTTTACCCGGAACAAAGTTTTCATCCGTATTTGGCTGCTCCACATTTACATAATCCACACTGCCTGCAACCGTCGTAAGTCCACCCTCCCACTGAGTCAAAGGCCAGGAATCAGCATAGTTGGTGTACAAAGGAACAACCGAGTTGTCTTTTGCTTTAATCGCTTTCAATGCATTCAAGAACTCATCCGGTGTTTTAGGGGTAGTAGTCACGCCTGCATTTTCAAACACTTTCTTGTTATACAAAATACCTGTGAAGTTAACCGCAGTGGGAATACCGTATACCTTTCCTCCTACCGTTCTTTCCTCAATACCGATGTATTCCTTGCTCAGATCGGAATAATCGCCAAGCGGTTCAAAAAAGTCTGCAGCATCTTTAATCGGAATACTTGTCGGGAACAGCAAAACGTCACCATAGTCATCGGAGTTCATACGAACTGAGATTTGTCCTTCAAAGTCGGACAAGGCCTGAAATTTCACCTTCACATCAGGATAAATCTTGTTGAATTCAGCAGCGTATTCTTTGAACACTGTATCCACAATATCTGTTCTTTGGGTGATTACAGTGATCTCACCAGAGGGCTTTCCGGTTTGTTCTGTTGCTTCTCCATTGCTTCCGGTATTAGCACCCGTATTCGTGCTGGACGTATTCTTGTTTGAAGTACAACCTGCCATCATTGTTCCTACGAGCATTAACGCCATAAATCCAAAAAACATCTTGTTCTTTCTCATTCCTTAACCCCTCTCAATCTAAAAATTAGGTTATCGATAAACTACAAACAGATTCTATATTGAATACGTTTTCTAGTCAATAATTATTTGCATTAAACTTTTATTTTGTTTATAATTATCTTAATTAATTACTTAATAATTACTTTGAATAACTGTATTTAATTAGTCTTTTTATTTGGATGGGATAAATGTATACTTAAATATGATCAATTTTTCAAAACTGATTTTTGATAAAGTAAATCAGGATGGTGAATAAGGCAAATGCGAGGCAACATTACAATGAAAGATATCGCTGATAAAGTAGGAGTCAGTAGCGTAACGGTATCTAAAGCTCTTAGCAATAAAGAAGGAGTTAGTGAAAACTTAAAGATTAAAATCAAAAAGGTTGCCAGTGAAATGGGCTATCGATTTAATTCCGCAGCAAAGTCAATTAAAGATGGGCTATCATATAATATAGGCGTTATGATTCCTTACCGGTTCACTGGAGTTAACGACTCCTTCTATCTTCGTATGTACCAGCAAATTGCAATTCATTTAGACCATTACGGATATTTTGGTATATTAAATATTCTAAGCAATGAGGATGAAGAGCAACTAAACTTTCCTCGAATTTATAGCGAGAAGAAAGTCGATGGCATCATCATTCTCGGACAGTTTGACAAAAAATATATTGAAACTGTTAAAAAAATGGAACTCCCTAAGATATTTCTGGATTTCTACGATGAGCATGCTGATATCGATTCAATCATTTCGGACAATTTTTATGGAGCCTATGAAATTACAAACTATTTGGTACAATGCGGTCACCGGGAAATCGCTTATGTCGGCAATATTCATTCGACCAGCAGCATACAAGACCGTTATCTGGGATACTATAAATCCTTGCTTGAGCATGGGTTAGCTTATGATGAGCGATTGTTGCTAAATGACCGTGATGAACGTGGAAAATTTATTGATATTCAGCTCCCTGAGAAGATGCCCTCCGCATTTGTCTGCAACTGTGACCAGGTTGCCTATAATTTGTGCGAAAGACTGACCAGTATGGGGTACAGTATTCCTCAGGATTTCTCTGTGGTTGGATTTGATAACGATATTTATGCAACGTTTGCCAATCCACAGCTTACTACGGTAGAGGTTGATATTCAGGAAATGGCCCTTACAGCAGTAAAATCAATTATAGATAAAGTAGCCAACCCAAATCGCCGCAACGGACGTATTCTTGTTCAAGGTAAAATCATATATCGAGACTCTGTGCGAGTAACTAACCCTCCTGTTAATTCACCTCCAAAATAAACGCGCGTTAATACAAAACGCTTAAGGCAGATTGCTCTTTCTGCCTTAAGCGTTTCACGTTCCACCCTCTAAAAAAATATCCTAACGATAACAATTTCGATCATGATTTTTATTTAACTGCACTCAAATATGCCTTAGCAAAATCGGCCAACATCAGTGTTGCAGAATGCAGTAGATGCTTCCGCAAGATTGTCCATACAACACCCTACCGCTACCTTATTGATTATGGTATCAATCGGAGTTTAGATCTATTGAACACAACAAGCTTGTCTGTTACTGATGTTTCAAGTTTTGTTGGTTTCAATCATGTTAATCATTTTATACAATCCTACCTCACGAATACTAAAATAAACAAATTCGGAATGGATACTGATCCTAATATCATTGCCGATGCCGGCTACAATATGTTAATCAAACGAGATCAGATTGAAGAAACCTTCTCAGTAGAGGCTGTTTCAGCACCTGAAAATGGCTAATAACACAAGCAAAAAAATGTGAGGATTAAAAAATACACAGAAATAAAATCGGCGACCACTCCAGCTCTTATAAGAACCGCAGTTGATTTAATAATTCCCCCAACTTACATTCGAGCAAGACCATGTACAGAGCTGAAAACCGATTTAGAATGCTCTGCCGTTCTGCTGACTTCTTTTGAGCTTCTATTAAATCCTCATCCACAGTTTCAGTTTTAAAAATGATTTTATTGGGTTCAGTCACTGGAACCCAACCACGACTATCTATTCGTAAAAAAGCAGAGTTTTGTACCGCTATTAGAAATTCAATTCATATCGTTATTTAAAAGAATTGTATACTATCTGTGCAATTTGCGCTCGGTTAGCAGAGGCCTTAGGATTTAACTCATTACCATTTCCTGTGATCCATCCCGCCTCCACTAATAACTTCATCGCATCTTTTGCATAGCCGGCTACAGCAGCTGTATCAACAAAACTTTCATAGCCCTTAACATTTTTACCTGTAGGCAGCTCATCCAGCTGCTTCAGAATGTTGTACAGAATAACAGACATATCTTGTCGGCTTATCGTTGCTTCCGGCATAAATTTATTGCCGTCCACACCAGAAATGAACCCTAATTTACGTGCAGTGCCCAAGTACCCGGTATAGTACTTATTCCCTGCATCCAAGAAATTATCGGTTATTGCGGTATCTATCTCGATTCCGTAAGCATTCATGACCATCATCAGGAAGTCTGCCCGCGTCACATTTTTCTCAGGTGCAAATGTACTCTCTCCGACGCCATTCGCAATTCCTCTTGCCGCCAAATAGCCAACCGCATCGCTATACCAGTTCTCCAAGTTAACATCATTGAATGTCACTTCGTTATATCCCACAGCATAATTTGAGAAATGGGTTGTCTGAAAGTTCACCTTTCCTGTTGCCGCATCATAACCTCCCTTAACCGGTTTGAGGTTTCCTGCTTTGTCGATGTAATATACAACAATGGCATTCTTCTTTTCACTCGTCAATGGAGTGTAAGGCACGCTAATCTTTAACTTTCCGCCATTGAATTCTGTAATTTCAGCATTACCTGCTTTTACAGAGAAATCAAACACCGGTCTGTCCCCTATTTTGTTCTGAACATTTTCTGGCAAGTCGGATTTTGCAAGCTTCTTGATGCTTATTCTGCTATCCGCTGCTGTACTACCACCAATGGCAGCTGCTGCTTTTGGATCAAAGGTGATCACAGCAATGCCTGCATCCACTCTTAGATCAGCTTTGGCCGTGTCGACTAACGGTTTGAGAGCCTCCATCGGAATTACTAAACTTACAGACTTTTCATTTGCTGCAGCATCAATCTTGATATCGATCACTACTTTTTGTCCAGCAGCTTCAGACTCTTTGACCTTTTGGACCATGTCGGTGATCATGCTCGAATCAAGCTTGGCAGTGGCTACATTTGTTGCCATATCCTTTGTTGCCTTGACCATCACGGTATAAAACGTAGTATTGCCAGTGATAAGAGTACTAGGCTCTGTTTTTGGAGTGCTAACAGGCTCCGTTTTTGGAGTACTAATTCCCCCGGTACCGCTGCCAGAAGGATTATTGCCGGTACCTCCGCTAGTTGGGGGAACTGGCGTAACTGGGGAGTCACTGGTTTTAACCAGAACAAAATCGTCATAGGAACCCCAGTCACCAGGCTTCGCATCCAGAGAAACCCCTATTTTCAACGTTCCGTCAATGACCTTAATATTTTCTATAGCTGCTTTGTTCCATACATTCCAACCCTTATTCGCAAAGCTGGAAATTAATTGGGTCTGATCACCACTAACTGCGTATAACTGATTCTTCATTTCTTCGCCAGCACCCTGCGACCAAGCCGACAAAGTGTAGGTTCCATTCGTCAAGCCGGTAATCGTCTGAAATGCTTCAAATGTATATGCCGCTTCCTTCCAAAATCCAAGTGACTTTGCACCTTTATAAGCAGAATTCGATGCTAAAGGCGTAGAATCAGGAATGGTCCAACCTTCAGGAGTACCATCTCCATTGACATTTTCAAAGCTGGAATTCATAACAGGGTTCGGGTCCACAGTGAAATGAATGGTATACGTTCTTGTACCCTCTCCCGTTACAACAACCTTTGCGCTGCCAGGTAAAGCAGTTGCTTGTGTAATCACTGCCACTCCGCCGTCTGCTGTTGTTGCCGCAATTAAAGGTATGGTAGTCGTACCATACGGCAGAACCACATTATATTGCTGAAGGTTTGGATCAAATCCAGGAACCGTAGCATTATTCACTTTTAAATCTGCCAATCGGGTGTTATCTTTCTTGATCAGCTCAAAATCGTCAATATTCCCCCACTGCCCGCCAGAAAGTTTATAATGGGCACCTACGGTTAGCGTTCCATCCGTGACTTCAATATTATCCAGAGTAGGCTTGCTCCATTGTTTCCAGCCTGTATTGGTAAAGCTCTGAGCTTTGCTGCCGGCAAAAATCTCCGAAACTTCTTCACCACCACCGCCGGAGACCCAGGCCGATAATGAATATGTTCCATTTTCCAGCCCTGTGATGGTTTGAGAAGCCCTAAATTCAGCAGGGGTCGCACTATAGTAGTGTAATGCCAATGTACCGGAATGCACGTCAATATCGGTGCTAACCGCGCTTTCATCCCCTGAGATGCTCCACGAATTCAATCCGTCCTCAAAACCAGGGTTCTGTATCAAACTTGTACTGGGTACTACGGTAACTTCGCTTGAGGCAGTAAATCCTCCATCATAGGTAACAACTGATACGGTTGCAGTTCCAGTGGAAATTCCGGAAATAGTCCCACTATAACGGTCTACTTTGACAACTTCTGGCTTAGAACTGGTAAATATTACTCCTTTATAGGTTGCATTCGTAGGGTCGATGATTGCTGATAATTTATCCGTCCCACCAACTTCAATATTAGCCGTATGCTTATCAAGAGCCACCGATACAACCGGATTACGGTTGATTCCGGCAGCACCATCAATGAATGCATCCATAGCGAATGTCGGTGTGCCATCTATGTTCCATACGGATAAGGGATAGTCAAACATGATTCCTGTAGGTTCCCAGTAAAATATACCAGTTCCCATATGGTTTGGAACGTTATGCAGTTTATTTTGAACGGCTACAAGCATGTTATACACGCTATCGACATCCTTGGAAATGTCTCCCCCGACTTCAACGATCATAACTTCCTTCCCATACTTCTCTTCCAATTTATTCATATTTTCGCTTAATTCATTAATTGAGGATGTAAAGACTGAATCCGGATAATAGGACAAGCCTATGATATCGTAATCGCTATCTTTGAGACCGGCATCTACGAGACCGGCAAAAAAGGGATCGACACCCGTTTCAGCTCCATTTGCTCTATGGATAATAACCTTGATTCCTGGAAATACCGCTTTGGCTGCGCTTGATCCGGCTTGAATCAGTTGAACGAGGTTGGACGTATTGCTGTAACTCCCCAACGGATGCATCATTCCATTATTAATTTCATTTCCTATTTGTACCCATTCTGGTGTTACGCCTGCTTCTTTTAGAGCAGTCATCACCTCAGAAGTATATTCCGATACATGTACTTTTAATTGTTCTAAATCATCGTTAGCCCATGCTGCAGGAGTGATCTGTTTTCCAGGGTCAGCCCAAGTATCGCTGTAGTGTAAATCAATCATAACCCTAAAACCGAGAGCGCTTACACGAGAGGCTAATGCAACTACTTCTTCTGTACTGTTATGACCGTTGGAAGGGTCATCTGAGGGATCAACCCATGCCCTAATTCTTATGGAATCAATTCCATGATCCTTTAAAATCTGTAGAAGATCCTGTTCTTTCCCATTATCATTATAAAATTTATACCCTAAAGCTTCTAATTGTGGCAGCCAGCTAATATCTGCGCCTTTGGAGAATGAGTCAGGAGCAAACGAGGCTATTGCCTTTGCGGGTAAACCAAATGATGTCATAGATAGAATCATTGAAAATGTAAGAATGATTGCCAGAATTCTTTTTCTGTTTTTCATAGTACAGCCTCCATATTTTATTTTATGAAACTTGGATTTTTCCTCTCAGTTTCGTTAAGCGCTTTCAAAGATACAATAATTTTTTTGTGATAAACAGGTCGCCCTGGGGTCAACCGTTCACGTACAGGCCCTCCTTATATAGAGAAAAAGGGCTGCCCCAAAGCTCATGCTTTGAGAGCAGCCCTGAAGCCGTTACATAAAGTTCCACTCTTATTCAGCTATTTTTTTTGTGCTGCAAGGAAGGCGTCAATTTGCGATTGCATTTCAGTCTGGACCTTGTCGATGCCGGCTGATTTCAGCTGCTTGATCAGGTCTGCCTGGCCTTTTTCAATATCATCAATCAATCCGTACTCCAGCGGTATGGCGTAACGCAGCATTACGTTACCGATATTTGCCACTTCATTCTTCACTTTTGCTGTGTCGAAGACAAAGGTTTCCAGCGGGAAGTGATAAATGCTGGACTGCCAGGTGTTGAACATATCGTCAGCTTCCTTCGGATAAGCTGCATCTTGACGATTCAGCGGGGAATTCCAGCCCCAGTTCGAGAAGCCAGTGTAGTTAGCAGCTGCAGGGCCTGCAGTGAACTTTTTATCGCCCTCAGGATTATAGTGAGTTCCGGAGATACCATACATAGTCAAGTCGTGAATTTCCTTGTCATTTTGCAGCAGATCGATCAGCATCAGAGCACGTTCTGGATTCTCCGAGGTTGCATGAATTGACATGCCGTTCTGTGTTGAGATCGCGGCGATTTTCTTTTTGTCCGGAGTGAGATCGGCAATTCCCAGTTCCACATCCGGTTTGTCGCGGCGCATTTCGGAAAGGTTAGCGGCTACAGTACCCAGGTTATGGGCATAAGAAGAAATCTTCCCTGCTTTGATATCCTGCCATACATCATTTTTGTTGCTGACTACGTTTTTGGACCATGCGCCATTGTCGGCCAGATCTTTATAATATTTAAGCAATGATGTGAATTCTGGAGTATCATAAATGTTGAATATTTTACCGGAAGCATCATCCAGCTTGTAAGCCAACGGCAGAAGGTTCGCATCCACCAGGTTGAAGTTGTTATTCTGCTCCAGCAGTGTTTGGTCTAACTCATGAAACTTCCAGCCATCAGCAGGCTTAGCTCCGAAAGCGGTTATGCCTTTTTCTTCTTTAGCAACCGTTTTCAAGTAATTGGCGTAGGTTTCAGGACTGTTAATTTCTGGAAGATTGTATTTCTTGCGCAAATCCTCCCGATATAATACAACCTTGTCGGTAACCTCAACATTATTGTTCGGAACCATGTAGAGCTTGCCATCGACTTTCGCTTGCTCCCAGTTCACTTTAGGCATAGCTTCCCAGGTTTGCGGCATATACTTGGACAGCATATCATCAGTTAGCTCCATGAATCCACCTTTAAGCGCCTGATCGTTATAGAAAGCCCAGTTAGCTGTGTAAACGAGGTCAAAATCCTCATTGGCGGCAAATTTCAGCGGATACTTCTGTGTCCAGTCCGACCAGTCCAGAAATTCTGTTTCTACAGTAGCATTGATTTTCTCTTTTAATTTGGTATTCAGCTCTCCGAATACTTTGTCGTAATCGCCAGGTTGGCCGCCGACCAGTATCATTTTCAGCTTGACCTCTTTGGAAGTATCAGGAGCGCCGGAATTCGTGGCTGCTCCTTCTGTAGTGGTTGCTCCTGCATTCGTTGCTTCCGCAGCTGTATTATTGGTATTGTTACCGCCTCCGCATGCACTGAGGATGGTCCCCAGTGTCATCATCGTTGCCAGCGTAACTGTGAGTTTCTTTTTCTTGTTTGTCATGACAAGTGTTTCCCCCTAATGAAATAGTTGGTTAGATTATATTTTGATAACCGGGTTGCCCCGGGATTATCCTTTGACAGCACCAATAGTGAGACCTTGTACAAAATATTTTTGAATAAATGGATAAGCAAGCAGGATCGGTCCTGTGGCCACAATCGTCATCGCCATCTTCAAGCCTTCGGTTGGCAAATCAGTATTTACAACCGCACCCGAGGCCATCATCGCCTTACGCATGCCATCCATATTGCCCAGCATTTTGTAGAGATAGTACTGAAGTGGCATCAACTCGGACTTCGAAATATAGAGCAGCGCGTTGTACCAATCGTTCCAGTAAGCCAAGGCTATAAACAGGCCGATGGTAGCCAGTGCAGGCTTGGACAAAGGCACAATCAGCTGCATGAAGATCCGGAAGTCGCCTGCTCCGTCAATTTTGGCGGATTCCGTAATCGCATCAGGGATGCTGCTCATGAACGACTTCATGACGATAATGTAGAACACGTTCATCAGCATCGGCAGAATCAACACCATTAGCGTGTCTTTGAGATGCAGGAAGTTGATGATCAACAGATACGAAGGCACCAACCCACCACTGAACAAGGTAGTGAAGAAGAAGTAGAACGAGAAGCGGCTGCGCCATTCAAAGTCTCTTCGGGATAGCACATATGCTGTCATGGAAGTCAGAAACAATCCAAACAAGGTACCGATTAGCGTAACGGTGATCGTCACAGCGTAAGCTCTGAGCATATCAGCCGGATACTTGAACAGTACGCTGTAGGCTTCCGTGGAAAAGGTAGACGGGATAAGCTGGAAACCTTTCTCGATAATGGAGCTCTCTTCACTTAGCGAGGCCGATACCACCAGCAAGAAAGGAAAGATGCAGAATATAGCGAGTACTGTAAGCGTCAAGTATCCGATGATTGACAGTATCAGCCGGTCTGTGTTGGCACGTTTGCGTACCTTTGGTGTTTGGATCTTTGCAGTAGTTGAACTCATTGGGCTACCTCCTTTTCCTAGAATAAAGCACGATCTTTATCGTATTTGCGTACTGCGTAATTGGCGAGCATGATAGTCGCAAAGCCCAGCAGCGACTGATAGAACCCGGCCGCAGCAGACATTCCGATTTCATTGGAAGTCGTCAGGGAACGGAACACGAAGGTGTCGATAACATCGGTCGATGAGAATAGCAGGCCGTTGTTGCCGACCATGTTGTAGAACATCCCGAAATCGCCGCGGAAGATGTTGCCGATAGCCAACAGCACCAGAATGATCACCGTAGGGATCAGGTTCGGAATTGTAATCTTCATGATGCGCTGGAATATATTCGCACCATCAATTTCAGCTGCTTCATACATTTCGGTATCAATACTGGTAATTGCCGCCAGATACATGATTGTTCCGTATCCCAGCGCTTTCCAGGCTGACACAACTACAAGAATAACCGGCCAGTAGGCTGCAGTGTTGTAAATATCAACCGGCTGCATGCCTAACCCCTTAAGCAATACATTAACGGTACCAACATCGAAGTTAAACAGGTTGTAGGCAATGGCTCCAACTACTACCCAGGAAATGAAGTAAGGCAGGAACAGTATTGTTTGCGTAATCTTACGGAACCATTTGCCTGCAACCTCGAACAGCAGAATGCCCGCAAAAATCTGCAGCACATTGTTTACAACAATAAAAGCAATATTGTATAGCGCTGTGTTTCGTGTTACGCGCCAGGCGTCACCGGAACCGAAGAAAAATTTAAAGTTGTCCAGTCCGTTCCATGGACTGTTAAAGATACCATCGCTATAATTGTATTGCTTAAACGCCAGCACAATCCCCGCCATAGGCACGTATGCAAACAACAGGAAAAACAACACCGCCGGAGTCAGCATAAGAAGCAAGGTTCTATGCTTCTTTACTTTGTGCCAGAAGCCATATTGTTTCAGTTTCATCTCGAATCCCCTTTCCATCTCTCAATTTCTCTATGTATTTAGTATAAAGAAGCATTCATCTCTTGTGGATTGAGCATGTCAACAAATACTAATACTTTTCCAACGATAGTTAAAATATAAATTTTCCTAAAAATACAAAAACGTCGCCTCCGGGCCGATGATCGACCTGGGCAACGTTCTATTGGCTATACTTTATGCTTTTTACGATACTCTCCCGGCGTCATACCTGTAATCTGCTTAAACTGCCGGTTGAAATAAATAAGGTTCTTGTAGCCCATGCGCTCGGCAATCTCATATATCATAAGTGTAGGATCACTCAGCAGCTCGAATACCCGGCTGGTCTTGCGTTCTTTCACGTATTCATTGAAAGGCAGTCCGTAATCTTCCTTGAACAGATAGCCTAAATAATTCGGTGTGAAGCTGAAATGGGCGGCCACCTCTTTTAAGGTAATCTTTTTCTCCAGATTCTCCTCGACATAGTTTATAATCTCATCAATCAGCCTGCGCTTCTGGCGCTGCCGCTTCACATACAGCAGCTCTGACAGTTCGAAGAACCTCCGTCTCATCCATGATAGAATGTCGTGAATCGTCTCGAACTGAAACAGAATATCCGGCTGGTGAGATTCCCACTGCAGCAGCTCATATAGATTCTCGTTCTGCTGCTGCAAATCCGCATGAAGTTTGGAGGTAATGCGGATAATCAGCTCATAGACATCCTTCTTGCTGGCACTCGTGAACAGCTCCAGCAAATGGTCGTCGATCGCCACCAGGTCATACTGAATGATAGCCTCGAGCAGTTGTTCTACAGTTTGTTCAATGCGGACGCCTGGTGTCTCTCGCGGCGAAGGCTCCATGCTATCACGGATCAGGCGATTTTTGCCGAGTAGCCATTTCGCGCTGAGTGCAGCCTGCGCCTGCTGATAAGATTCATGCAGCCCCGCCTCTTCCTGGGCATATTGACCGACGCCGACAGTTACTGTGCATAGAGAAGACTCTGCCACCTTGCGGATAAGCTCCTCCAGCAGATTCAGGAAGCTGTCCTGCGGGAGATTGCACAGAATTACAAACCGGTGATGCGAAGCGGCAATCAGTGTACCCATCTTGGCATTCTCAACAATGGATTTAATCAATCCGGCCATTTGCCGCGTCTTCACGCGTGCATCCTCCTCGGACAAATCACGCATCTTCCATTCCAGATCATCAATCTCTACAACTGCCGCCGCTGCCCCCTTCAGCAACAACGGAATCAAGGCGCTACGCAGATGCGGCTCAGCGGGTTCAGGGGAGGTTTCATCGAACCAGCGTAAGATAAGCTCCTTGTTCACAAGCGACAGTGCTTCGCTTAAGGAACGGTTCTGCTCCCGCTCCTGTTCTATGGCTGTACACAAGGACCCCAGCATTTCGTACAGATCCTTGTCCTTAACAGGCTTCAGCAAATAGCCGGAGGCATTGATCTGAATGGCCTCCTTGGCATAGCTGAAATCCTCATGGCCGCTGATGAAGACAATTTTGATCTTGGGATGGATCAACTTAGCCCTGCGTGCAAAATCCGTTCCACTCATAATGGGCATACGTATATCGGACAGGATGATATCTACCCTTAGTTGCTCCATGATCTTAAGCGCATTGAATCCGCTATTCGCTATCCCCACTACTGCAATATCGAGCGAGCTTGCCAGCACTCTGCGCCGCAACCACTCCAAATCGACAGCTTCATCATCTACCAGTAATACATTGATACTCATCGAAATTATTTCCTCCTGTGCTTGTACAAGATGCAACCTCGTAATTCATCAGCGGAACTGCTCATCAATCTCCTCGCTGTCCTGAAGCCCGGCGGGAAGCAGAAGCTGAACCGTTGTGCCTGCCCCGTAAATGCTTGCAATGGTCACGCCGTACATGTCCCCGTATCTGAGCTTAATCCGCTCATGCACATTTTTAACTCCATAACCACCGGAATGGTTTGGCCCTTGCATCATTTTCCTGATATCATCAGGCCGCATGCCGATGCCATTGTCAATAACCTTAAGCTCAATACTGCCGCCGACTTTCCGGCCCGTCAGACGAATAGCGATCGACTCACCAAACCAGGCATGCTTGAAGATATTCTCCACAAAAGGCTGCAGCACCAGCTTAATTACCTGCATATGCAT
The DNA here is from genome assembly GCF_042610515.1 of Paenibacillus paludis. Lineage (NCBI taxonomy): Bacteria > Bacillati > Bacillota > Bacilli > Caryophanales > Paenibacillaceae > Paenibacillus > Paenibacillus paludis. The sequence goes on along the minus strand of NZ_JBGJZP010000009.1, from coordinate 52,023 downwards.
AATCTCCTCGTCCACATCGACATACAGAGTGAATGCATCCGCATATTTAACCCGCTGGATTTCCAGGTATGTCTCCACCTGCTCCAGCTCCTTCTCCAGTTCAATGTACACATTGCCCTGGTTCAGCGTCAGCCGGTAGAAACGCGACAGTCCCTCGACCATCTCCGTGACCTTGGCGATTTCGCCCAGATTAGCCAGGCTGCTTATGGTCGAAAGCGTATTATAGAGGAAATGCGGATTAATCTGTGCCTGCAGGGCTTCCAGCTCGGCCTGCTTCTTCTGGATCCCCTGCACATAGACGCTGTTAATGAGCCCCTGAATATTGGCGGCCATGTCATTGAATGAATCCGCAATCTGCACAAATTCATCATTACCAGAGAAGCGAATCCGTTTCTGGAAATTCCCCTCCTGGAAGGAACGCACCAAGCCTACGATCCGGCTCATCTTGCGTCCGGAAATACGAGCCACCACATATCCGATCAAGGTCATGACGAGGAAGCTGAGCGTACAGACTGCAATAATCACCTTACGCAGCCGGCCAGCATCCTGGGTTAGATACTTTTGCGGAACCATGGCTTCAATTACGAAATCACTGCCCGGGATCTGCGCATGCAAACTTAGAAAGTTCTCACGTCCATCGTCATAAATGGCTGTTCCTCGCTGGAACAGAATGGACCCGGTGGTCTCTTCCACCAGCCGCAGAGTAATCCCCTCTTCTACGGGGAACGTATCGAAGCCGCCGAACAGATCCTCCAGGGAAACGGTAACACGCACAAACCCGATCACCGTTTTGTTATCACTGAAGCTGACCAGCCTGCGGACATGAGAGAGATTGTCCAGCTTCTGGTCCGTATCAATCTGCAGCCATATATTATCCCGCATCGAATCCTTAAGAGACCGGTACCACTCACTGCCGGTGATATCCTGGATGGGCAGAATATAATAGTCGCTATCATAGATCGGCTCATCCAGGTTATCCCCTGATATAATATTCAGATCACTGTTCGGTGTATAGAGCATGAAGCGGATCTTGTTTCCGAATAGCTGCAAGGGGGCGGTTATCTGGGGAATAATATCATCGATCATCGTCAGATAAATCTCAAACGGCGTCCCCTTCTGCTCAAGCGCACGCTGCAACTGCTGGCTTCCGAACAAGTTGTCCGACATCCTTTGTATCTCATCCATTTGATAGCGGATATTATTCCTGGCCTGCTCCAAACCCGTCCTGATGTTGGACTCTGCCATCTCTGTCCTTGAATCGGTCAGCATCGAATAAGAGATGTAACCGATGAATACATCGGTCAAGAGAACTAGCAGCAAGTAAGGGATCATCATTTTGTAAGTAAAAGGCATATATTTCTTCAGCTTAGGCATCATTCGCGAGACATCCTCTGTATGGAATTCGTTATGTCTATATTATCGTTCCACTGGCCGGAAATAAAGGTTCCCCGGGTGCTGTCTCTAGTACTACTTCAGCCGCTGCCAGTCCCATTGATACGGCTTTCACCTTAATGGAGCCTGCTGTTGATGAAGTCTGAATCAAGGCCAAGCACCAGCCGTTAAAAGCCCGCCGGATCGAAGACTTGTCCGGCTCATGGCTGCTTGGATTCCCGTTGCCTACACCGAGCAGAGACCCGGCGCCCGTCACTTCAAAGCGGATCTCATTGTCGGCCGCCGGAACGATATGCCCCTGTTCATCCAGGATGGCAACCCGAACCGGAATCGTATCCAAACCATCCGCTTGACCCTCCAGCCGATCAGGGTACAAGCAAATCTGGTATGGCTGGCCTGCTGTAACAACAGCCTTCTCGGCAATTACATGACCGCCGCGTTTTCCGACTGCTTTTAACTCTCCGGGCTCATATACGACCTCCCACGATAAATACCCGGTCTTGTCCACCTGCTGTTCTCCCAGGCTTTTGCCGTTCAGGCTCAGCTCCACCGTATCGGTATTCGAGAACACGCGCACCTCGATCCGCTTCCCCTCCGACCCGGGCCAATTCCAATGCGGAAGCAAATGAACGATCGGCTCATCCTTCCAGACCGCCTGCATATAGTAATAGCTGTCTTTAGGGAACCCGCAGGTGTCCATCAGCCCGAAATGCGAGTTCACGCACGGCCACAGATATGGAGTAGGTTCTCCCCGGTAATCGAACCCGGTCCACATGAAGACGCCAGTCAAAAAGCGGTTATTCACAAGATCACTCCACGCCTGCTGCGGGGTGCATCCCCATGAAGGAATATTCGTGCCATATTCGGAGCAGTAGCCCCTTACCGGATCATCTTCATAGATTCCCCGGGTTGCGGTATAACTGGCACATTCACTGCCGATCATGAGACGCTCCGGATACTGCTCGTGGTCTCGGATATCAATGTTGAGGTGTTCCCGGTGCCCGTAATTGTAGCCTGTAATCTCTACCGCATCATTGTAGCCATTCTCATTCCAGCCGTGGTTCATCGCAGCAGAGGTCGGCCTTGTCGGATCTATCCGGCGGGTCGTATCTGCGAGCGTCTTGAGTATCCGGGCGCCCGTTACGGTGCCTTCCAAAACCTCCTCATTCTCCAGGTTCCAGATGATCACACAAGGGTGATTCCGGTCCCGGTAGAGCATCCGCTTCAGTTGACTCAGGCCGCCAGGGCTGCTGTCAAGCTTGCGGTTCTCATCCATGACCAGCATACCGATCCGGTCGCACATATCCAGCAGCTCGGGAGTCGGCGGATGATGTGCACTGCGATAGGCATTAGAGCCCATTTCTTTAAGCAGTCTGAGCTTATATTCGATCAGGCTGTCCGGCAGCGCCACGCCGACCCCGGCGAAATCCTGATGATTGCATGTCCCTTTAATCAGCAGCGGTTCTTCGTTCAGAAAGAACCCTTCATCCGCATCGAAGCGGATGGTGCGGATGCCGAACACCGTCTCATACCGGTCAAGCTCTTTTCCTTCATATATGACAGTCGATTCTGCCTTGTACAGATATGGTGATTCAGGACACCAGAGCACAGGCTGCTCCACTTCGAAAATCTGCTCCAGTTCCGTCTCGGTGTACCAGTCCGCATAGGCGTCCTCCATTTTAGCACAGACCTGCAATCCGGTACCATCATATATCACCGTGCGCAGGGATACTGGAAGGCCCTCTGTGTAATCATTGCGGATGCGGGTGCGGATATTGACCATAGCCTGTTCTTTGGTAACTTCCGGTGTCGTTACATAGGTGCCGTATTCGGCCACATGCAGGCGGTCTGTATTCTCCAGCCAGACATGTCGGTAAATGCCGCAGCCCTCATACCACCAGCCTTCGCATTCTGTTGCATCCACTTTGACGAGAATGACATTTCTGCCTTCGTGCCCATAACGGAGAACATCCGACAAATCATAACTGAAACCTATATAACCGCCATGATGCGAGCCGATCAGATGACCGTTGACCCATACCGTGCTGGTGCCGGATACTCCGTCAAAGCGTACTGTCCACTTGCTCCCGGCAGCGTCTGCCGGAAGCTCGAAGGTTTTGCGGTAATAGCCTATCCCGCCCGGCAAATAACCATGGCTGCCGTCCCGCGAGCCCAGCGACTCATCCTGAACATATTGCTGCTCTACACACCAGTCATGCGGCAGATTCACAGAACTCCATTCAAGCTGCTGTTCGCCCATCCCTTTATCGTTAAAAGCGATATCCAGCCACTCCCCCTCCTTCAGAGAGCTCGCATCGGTAATACCGCCTGTCATCCCACCCTTGACTGCGTAGGGAATCCGGATCTCCCCTTTGTGAAAGCTCCAACTCTCATCAAACATGCTTTTACTTCTCACCGTTTTAAGTTTCATTCTGCAACTGCCTCCTCGTTGAACTAATATTCATATTGTAGAGTAGATTAGCATTTCGCAGTTAGTACAATGCTAATAATGAATAGCACAAAATGAATAATACCGGGAGCTGCCGTAGCCAACACAAAAACACCCCAAGATCATCTCCCATTCATACCCTACAACAAGGGTACATTCTCTTGAAGGTGTTTTGATTTGTCTCACATTATAGGGTCAGTCCCTACTTTTTCTTCTTTATTCATCCGGAGCTTTACACGGTCTTTCACATCCTCAGGAATTACCCGGTTTCCATTCTCTACATTATAATAGACGCCTTCTACTACCCAATTGATTTAGGATGGTCTGTTTTGATCAGGCCATATAAAACAATATCACTCATCGCCTTGATGCCGGACTCGAAGCTGACCTGATGGCCCGCAATAAACTCATAGTCCAGCAGCTTTCTCAGAGTCTCATTCAGCATGAGCTTGAGAATTACAGTGTCCACCTTTTGCAGCTCATCACGGTTTATCCCTTCCTCCACCAGTGCAATAACACCATCCCAAATCGTATCCAGGTGATGATTCACCTTCTCGTGGAGCCGGGGATAATACCGCTGAAGGTCATCCATGTGCCTGATGATCGTGCCAATCGAATAGGCGTCGGGAATATTCTGAAAATAAAGTCTGATTTTATCCTGAATCGGGAGCCCTGTATTTTCCAGGATGTCTGTATCCGATTGGATAATCTGCGAAAAGACAAAATCAATCGTTTTCTCTATCATTTCATCCTTACTCGAAAAGTAGGCATACACTGTACGTTTGCTCGTGCCCAGTTCTCTCGCCAGGTCCTCCGTGGTAAACCGCGTGCCTTTGGCTCCAAAGCATTTTAAAATTTTTAAATAGACCCTGTTGTCCATGTCCTTGCCAGTCCACCCTTCATCCAGCTTAGCGTCTATACCTTAACACTCATGTAAGGATATGCGGAAGGGGTTTTACCATACGGTACAAATAATACGGTTTTTTCTCTATGGAATCCGTAATCCGGTATCCCAGCCGCTCATACAGCTTGATGGCCCGTATGTTCTCTTGCTTGACAGTCAGGGAGCATTTGCCGTAGTTGTTTAATCTGGCTTTTTCCTCTACATAATGAATCAATTTCGAACCTACCCCGTACCCCCGGCTTTCCGGCAATGCAGCCAACGCTCCTATATGGTATTCATCCGCTCTTCCCTCATTCAAGCTTACCATAGACCACAGCTCCTGCAAATGCAGCAGCGAATGCTTGATGAGATTCCATTTCCGCAGTTTGATTAGCTCCCGGACAGTGGGCCAAACCAACTTGTCCATTACAGATACCGGGTAGCAGGAGATGATCCCTATCGTTCTGTTGTCCAGTCTTGCTTCAAAAGCATATTGATGGCTGAAACGGTTCTTTCCGAGTCCCCATAATTTTTGCAGGGTGTTCTCAATTAATGCTTTATCTGCCGTTCCGATCAGCGGATAGGCCATATAATCCAGTGCCATCCCTATGAGTCTGCCTCCTGACGCCGATTTGGGATTGCCATGTGTTATTGAAATATTGTCCATAGAAAAGCTCCTCCCGATTCACATTGGTACTAAATTAGTTTTTATAGTACCAAGATACCCAAAGCCATGCCTTTTGTCAAACAGAGCCTGTTAAAACTTTGCTGAATTGATCTGGCGGCTGTAGCAAATTAACCCTTAGTTCACCTAAGAAGATCCCTAGCATGCTGGGGTCTTTAAAATAAGCTACCCTCTTCATAATTTCAGGGATATACATGTTCCGGCAAGGTATTGACCCAATAATATGAGGGAAATTCCGGCTCCCTTTATTATTGACTTTACGCTTTGGTAAATAAAGTTCATCCGCTTTTACCCATGTTTTTTGCTTAACCAGTCCACTGACCATCCCTCCTTGTCATATAAATGACATTTCTAACTCAAACTTTCTGTGCTTATAGCCTCAGTTATTTCCGAAGGAGGAATATGGTTAATCTAGTACAATCTTAGCATGTCACATGACCATGAAATTTCTTTAATTCCTAGAATTTCTTATAAGATTTTCAGTAAAAAAGAAACCTACATCATAACTCACCGCTCAACTGCAGTCAGTTATGATGTAGGTCTTCCAAGTAGACAAACCTAATGATTAATTATAATGGCGGCTGCACCAATAACAACTTCCCAAGCTGGATCACCGTCTGATCATACCAATCTGGATGCTGCCGAACATGCTCTCTACTTCGTTCATTGCCGCATGCCTCAAACACGGCCGCTTTGTCTGTCTTCTCGGTATCGACTTCGAAGCGAACCGTATGTTTCCCATTCGGGAGCTCCGGCAAGAATACATACTGATTACGATTATGATCGTTGTGTAGTGTGAATCGATCGACAACAAAGGGTTCCCCACCATCCACCGACACCTTCAATCTCCCAGAATCCGGCCCCCCGATATCGAATAACCCGATGTGGGTTCCCTCGAACTGCACCGTAATAGCGTCTCCAGGATCGACTGCTCGCCACAGGCCGGGAAACAACCAATTGTACTCGCGCACTAAAGCACAATCATCGGGAGTCATGTAAGACCATCCTGCGGAAAAATCGGTAAGACTATCCAGTGACTGCATGGTCGCATACTCCCAAGGATTAGCCGGGACCAACGGATTCTGAGGTAAGTGATGTACTGACCTTCCCGGATGATCTTGAAGTTCTCTAATTTTCTCAAATGACCGGGTGATCGTATCCGTGTAAATCTGGTGTCCTTCGGGAATAGTCGGATGGATCGAATCATGTGTAAAAACAACGGCTCCGGAAATGGACACGTCTTCCCTTGAGGTAAAAACGAGTTTCCCCTCCGATACCAAGTGACTGACGGCTACGCCCAGATGAATCGAAGGAATACCGTAATAGTCGGCCACTTCCTCTTGCATTAGAGCCCCCTTCTGGTATTCCCTAGACTGAAATAAGGCCACATCCCGCTCCTTCAGCGTATAAACGAACAGGATATCGGTAAACCGGCTCCGCTTGCGGATCTGACGGACAATCCCTTCGATCCGCGCCTTGGATTCGGGATCTCCGCCATCATTACCAACAAATTCAACAAATACTAGATCAGGCCGATGACGCAGTACATCTGTCTCTAAACGGGCACAGCCCAAATCCGATCCTGTCCCATTAATGCCTGCATTCACAGAGCGGATATCCGCCTTAGGATATTGCTTACGAAGCCAATCCGCCGTCATGACCCTGTAGCCTTCAGAACGCGTATTACTGCCGCCGAAATAGACGATTGTTACGGTATCCCCATTTTCCAATTTTTGAATTATATTGGGGAGCCCTTTACGAGGGAATAATTCCTTCATCGTGACTTCACCTGTCCTCATTTATCGATTTTAGGAGCAAACAATTTTACAGCAAACACTTCAAAATAAGGCGAACCATAAGTTGCACAGAAATCGAAGCGGATTCGGGTTACATCTTTCGCCTCCACCTTATGTTTATTCAAGGTGAGATAATTCCCACGAGTTATGATTTTCCTCTCGCTTCCGTCTTCAAAGGTTATGGTCATAGCATAATCTTGGATAAGGGACTCGATCGGATCGTCGAAATGCTCCAAATCCAGCTGCGAATTGAAAACAAGCTGGAGTTCGTCCAGATTTTTGGGGCTTGCAAAGCAGAATTCCAACCATTCCTGTCCTTTCGTATGTTCAGAAATCCAGCCGTTCGGTTGGCCATAAGGTCTGGAGTAGCCATTGACGACATTCTCAGGATTATACATATTCTGAGCTGGCATCAGGTCCTTAAAGCAAATACTCTTATTGAATTTCTTCAGCCTTGACGGCTCTTCCGGCCTATAATGGAAGCTGACCGCTCCTGTCAATTTTTCTTCATTACCGTATATGGCAAGGCTCGCCGTGCCCTCCAATACGATGTAAATTTTGTCGTCAGCCGGTTTCTTGCAGTCCAAGTCTAGCGTAATCCAGTCGTCATGACCGGCTGTAATAACCAAGCGGTAGTCTTTCAACTCGCTGGTGGGAATATAATTTTCCTTCCGTTCCCCGCCAAACAGCTTCACATGCAGTGTTTCCGAATGCCCGGACCTATTTTTAATTTTGATCCGTACGCTTTCAGCCACGGATGTCTGAATCGGCAAGACCAAACATATTCCTTTCTCCAAGGAAATCACTTCGGATGGATGAATATTGTCATAGCAGCGCTGAGACGAAGCACTAATAGTTAATCCGTCAGCGAAGTAAGGATCCAATTTCTCTTGAAGCCCTACAATGGTTTGCCCATCTCGAAGCAGCAGCGCTTGCAGCTCCCCCATATGAGCTTCGACTATAGTGGCGGGGTCAACCTCATATTTCAAGCATAACGAAGCAGCCGTTCCAACCGCCTGCCCCATACAACCGCAGGTGGCCATAACCCTTGTCGATCCGAAAGCCACATGGGTAGCACTTATATTGCGACCAGCGAACATGAGATTAGGAATATTTCGTGAATATAAACTGCGGAAAGGGATATTGTACAATCCAGGCACGAAATTCCAAGCTGTAGCCGGCCCCTCATCGTAGATGCCCTTATTAGCATGTAGATCCATATACCATCCACCGACTGATACAGCATCTTCGAAATGCGGCTTTGCTGTAAGATCGTTCTGAGACAACATGTGATCCCCAATAAACCGCCTCGACTCCCGCTTTCCCGGGATCGGGCATACATAATCCAAAATGAGATTGTCTACATCATCAAATTCACCACTATTTTTGAGATAATCCCAAATCCCGTACACCAATTTCCGCAGCTCCAACGCGATGTCTTCATTATTTTTGATAATATCCATATGTCCGCCGTATTCCAGCCACCACAATCCGCCAAGCCCGTTGATTTTTCTTGGAAAAGCCCGATGGTTTAAGCCTTTTCTGATACTATCGAAAAAGGCCAACTTCGTAATATCATACGCAAATCCAGGTCTTTGGTATGGAACGGAATATCCTACATCACGGGCTTGAAACAGGATCGTATCGCCCATGGTGTAATGGTCAGCCACTTCAGGAGCCAGTTCTTCCTTGTATTCATGTTTCCCTTCTCTCCCCCATCGGAAGAGAGCACCTGCCTGATATCCGACAACTCCATCTCCGGAGCAATCGATATAGGTTCGGCTTTCAAAACGAAATTTCCTTTCGGAAGCCAATTGAAGGCCCTCCACCCATTTAATTCTGCCGTTCTCCATGCCCGTTTTATGCACGCATGTATTCAGAAATAGAGAAATGTTAGGCTCAGCATAAACCATATCCAACAAGACCGTATCCGAAAGTGAAAGCATCAGCTTCTTGTTGTATAACGGATTATAGTGGAAAATCTTCAACTTGAGTTCTTCCACCAACCCTCCTTCGCGTGCATAATAGGATGGACTGTTTCCGAGATATGCCGACCCGTTGATATGAACCCTGACCTCGCTGCTCGCATTTCCCCCAAGAACCGGTCGATCATTAATAAGTGAAACCTGCAGCCCTTGGCGTGCGGCAGCAATGGCAGCGCATATCCCAGCAATACCTCCGCCGACGACGGTTACATCTGCTTTAATAAGCTCCATTTTGATAACCTCCATGATTAGATCCTTCTATCATGGTAATCCTTTTGCTCCCCTTTTTTTTACATGATTTCGCGAAAAAATCACACATTTTTCGCAACCTTATTTGGATTCATACCGTGTCATTTTTATCCGATATTGCTTAGGAGTATCACCCGTATATTCTTTAAATAATTTGCAAAAATAACCTTCATTCACAATTCCTACTTCCTCGCACAATTCCAAAATAGAATAATCCTGAACATTTAACAGCTCGAGAGCTAATTGGATTTTTTTACGATTGATGTAGCTGATAACGCCCTCGTTCATTGTTTTTTTGAATAAGCTGCTAAAATACGATGGAGCTAAATTCACTTCCTCGGCAATCGCCTCGAGCGTTAATCGCTGTTTCAGATTTTTCTCTATAAACCGCATAGCACTCATGATTTCTATACGATGTAAAAGTTGGCCAGCGTGTACATATTCGAAGGTAAAGTCGCCAATATAGGCAAGCTGCTCCCGAAAAGCTAAAAATTCTATGGGAAACTCTGCTACTTCCGTCGTCAACTTGTTCCCCGATTTAAATTTCACAATAATGTCTCTGTACAAGTCTCTTAGCATAGGCGCCATGATGGACTTATGGATTTTATGGTCCGTAACAAATTGGTTCAGATCAGCAAATGCTTTCTCCAGCTCTTCCTTGGAAACCTTTCTTTTCACCCCAGCAAGAAAATCAGCCAGTTTCTGCTGAAATTCTTCTTTTCTGTCATTATGGTAATGGAACCGATGCATGGGTGTTTTTACTACTTTCTCTGTATGATAATAGAAATCATCACTCACATTTTGTGCTTCCGTGTAAGCTTGTTTGATGGATTCCCAGCCTCGGTGCTGACCTCCAAAAGCGACGGATACCCTTTGATTCAAATATTGATGCAAATGAGAGACGATCTGCCCCCCCAATGTCTGGCAATCATATTCCGTTTCCAGATCACTGCGATTATTTTCCCAGGAAAGAAAGCCAATAAAACGATTATCGGATAGATCCGCAGCTACACCACTGCCACCATTCATCACCGTTTCTTCGATTATATTTGTAATCGCATACCTCAATATGTTCTGATCAGACGCTGAATAATCGTTTCGGAAACTTTCATACATATTCATTTCGACAATGAAGCAGCGATAGTTGGCTTGAAAGAAATGAAACTGCATGCGATTGGCAAAATCCGATGCCCGATGAGAAGGAATTTCGCCCCTGATAAGCTCGTTAAAAAATTGCTTGCGGACTCTATATTTATTTTCAAGCACGGATACGTTTAACGATTGAAATTCCGATTCTTTTTTCTTTACCTCATTTAAAATCCCGGCTGCCTTATCTAAAGCTCGATCCAAATCCGCATCCCTGAGCGGAACCTTAACAATGTACTCCAATACGTTGGCTTGAATAGCTCTCTGGGCGTATTCAAAAGATGAATAAGCGGTCAAAAGAATGAATTGGGTATGGGGAAGCTTTGGCTTTAGCTGCTCAATCATGGAAATCCCATCCATTCGCGGCATGACGATATCAGATATCACGATATCCGGCTTAAGCTTTACGATCTCCTCTAGCCCCTTCAGCCCATTATTCGCTTTTCCCACTAAATGAAATCGCCTATCCCTAAGGGAGAGCTCGTGAAAAAACAATTCCAATCTCTGAATGATTAGATCTTCATCGTCAACAATGAAGCAGGTGTAGTCTCTCATCATCATGCATCTCCTTTAAATAAGCCTGCTGGGAATAAGGCGCGAACCCGGGTTATTTCCTTAGGTATGCTTATGATTTGGAGCCCGAACTGTTCTCCGTAGTGAAGTCTGATTCGGTCATGAATATTGTTTAACCCGATTCTTTTCCTTTTCAATTCCACATCCCCCGGTTCTGAAATTAAAATATGCTTTATTTTATCAGTTGGAATTCCCTCGCCCTTATCAACTACTTCTATGATGACATTGCCGCTCTCCCTGTACGCATGAATAGTAATAGGGCCTTCGATCCCCCCACCGTTATAACCATGGAAGATACTATTCTCCACAAGGGGCTGCAGCAGCATTCGAAAAACCGGAAAATCTATTAGCCCTGCTTCGATATTTTCGATTAAGTGGAAGTTTCTGTTATAGCGGATGTTCTGGATCGCGATATAGTCCGATACATTTTGCAATTCCTGACGCAGTGATACCTTCTCCGAAGCGTCGGCTATCCCATATTCCAATATTGAAATGAGAGACTCGATCACCACATCTACTTTCTCTATTTGTCCGAGTCGTATGACATTGCTGATAGAACCAAGCGTGTTATACAGAAAATGAGGGTTTATTTGAGACTGCAGCACTTGAATTTCCAGCTTGCGTTCAAGTTCATTATGAAGCTCTGCTCCCCGAATCAGTTCCACAATTTGCTGCAGCATACGATCGAATGCTCGGGAGAGATCTCCAAACTCATCGTTTCGGTTAATCGATATTGTAGTTGTGAGGGAGCCTTGCTCCACCCGCTTCATTTTTGTTTTTAGCGCATAGAGTGGGGTCCTTATATATTTGGCAATAAAAAAGGAAATGAACAGGCTTAAGAGAAAACCTGCAGCTAGAAGCCCGATATAATAGGTTTCCAATCTGGACAAAGCAGCTTTCAAGCGTGATTCATCGTTGATCGAGATGATGGTCCAGTTGAATTTCTCAGTCGGTTTTTTCAGAAGGGAGACCGGAATACCATCCTTGGTATGCAGTTGAAGGCTTGTTTCTGTAGTATCCAGAAGTTGTTCCGCTGACGTTTCCCCGATTGAAAAAGTATGATCTTGAATATTCAGTGGTCCTTTATTTTCCGAAAATCCGGCAATGATTTTTCCCGATGCGGTGATTAGAGCCAAATTCATTTGTTCTTTTTTATTAATCTTGAACAAGGTTTCTTCAATGGCATTTAGATCCAAATCTACCGCAATGGCCATAGGAAACGGAGCGCCGTTCAGATATCGAACCATCGTAACTGTCCAGCCGGAATATTTAGATTTGTAAGGATCACTGACAAATGTAGTCCTTCTGTTCTTGTCAGCTGCATCAAACAAAGGTTCTCTTTCAGATAAAGGTTCATCGAATATTCGGGTAGGTGTACTTCCGCCTAGAATGGATAAATCGCTTTTGATCAAATAAATATTACTGACGTAATTACTGTTGAGTTCATACAGCTCTCTTAATTGCTTTTTAATCACGTCCGTATTGTCAATGTTGGCTTTCACCGATGACTCGACCGAGAACAGGATCGTCTGGAAGGAGGAAAAATTAACTGTGAAATACTGGTCTATCTTGTCAAGTATTTGGTTAGTGTAATAAATGTCAGTGGTTCTTATTTCCTTTTGAACATAGCGATAAGACAATTGGCTTATCAAGATTATGCAGCTTAATACAAATGCAAACACGATAAAAAATAATTTTAAAGGCAAGCTGATTCTTCTTCGCATCGATCATCTTCCTTTTAAATTCTGTATTAAACAAATACTAACATATGACAATAAAGAGAGGGGCTATTTACAGCCACTCTCTTCGTTTAAAAGATAAGAATTTATATGCTTCGCGCATAAATGTTCCTTATCTTTCTCGCTGAAACGGTACCGTCCTTTAAAAGGACGGCGAAGCCGTTTCTACTTGATTTACTTGATTAAGCCTGCTTCTTTAAATTGTTTGATTACTGACTCCTTATATCTCTGCATGTCAAACTTGGTTTCCAGTGTATTGAGGAAATTCTCCCAGTTGGAAAGAGGTTCTTTGCCAGTCATAAATTTGACCAAGCTTTCATTAATGTAACGTTGGCGGTCAGCTGCCAATGAATCGCTCGGGTCTTCAGTCAATAAATTACCGGGCAAAGTAGCCGTAACGTATTTCTGATTGTTCTTAAAAGCTTCTGCCGTCTTAGGATTCTGGAAGCTGAAGTACTCAGCATCATCACCACGACGCGGCATTCTATAATGATCGACCCATAGGTACTTATCTTTCATTTCCTTCGATAATTCGGAGGTTTTATTTTTGATCTTGCCGTCTACCAAATCCCAATGAATCCCTTTAATTCCGTATGCAAAATTCGGATAGGCTTCTTTGTCCGTAAAGAGATAATTCAGCATGGACAAGATACGAATGATTTTGTCCTTATCCGCTTTCTTGGATATGGCCCATGAATTGCCTTGGAACGATTTTCTCTCTACAATTTGATCACCATAAGGACCTATCATTGGAGGAATAACGATCCATTCCGGCACCTCTCCACTGATTTCTTTCATTTTCTGCTGATAATCTGGTTCCAGCCTGCGGGCATCTCTTATCATGAAGCCAACTTTACCCTTAAATAACTTTTGGTCCAACAAATCGGGAGTATTCATCGTCACCCAGTCTGGATCTACAACTTTGGCTTCCATCATTTTATTGATATAAGTGAGCGCTTCTTTCATTTTTGGATCGGTGAACAGGAACACCGGTTTATTGTCTTTCACATCAATGGCTGAGGGAGGATTGACGCCAAACATCCACATCAAACTATCGAAGCCGTAGGTTTGCAGATTGCCTTCTTTATTCATACCGCCTATGAATCCGTACGTATCGTTTTTGCCGTTACCGTCCGGGTCTTTCTCTGTAAAGGCTTTCATAACTTCGAATAGCTCGTCAGGTGTCGTTGGCACTTCCATATTCAGCTTTTTCAGCCAATCATTGCGGATGAAGAAGCTTCGACTGATACCGTTTACATTATCATAACCTGGAACTCCAATGGTTTTCCCTTGATAGGACATCGCCTCCCAGGAGTCGTTGCTAAAACGTTTCTGTAATTCAGGAAATTGATCCAGATATGGTGTCAAATCCGCAAGAACGCCTTGGTCATAATATTGCGCCAAATCAGCCCGGCTCTTCAAGAAGATCAAATCTGGAATATCTCCGCCGGCAATGAGCGTATTTAATTTAGTCGTTGCTTGCCCTGATTGAGGAATCATCATTTCCAAGTCGATATTCACTGCTTTCTCCAACATTTGGCGTTGGATATCTTCTTCACGGGGAGGAATCGGCGCAGCAGCGTTGAAAGTGCCTTGGTTAAACATCGAAATTTTCAATTTGGTTTCAAAGGGACTAGACTGGCCTTGTGAATTACCCGAAGCTGTCGATGTAACCTCTTTTTGTTCGCCACATCCTGACAATACCGTTCCCACACCGACCATTGCTGTCAGAATAGCAAATGTAATCGCTTTACGTTGCATAATGACCTCTCCTTTGCTTCTATATTATCACGGTTTTCCCGTAACAACTCAGGCTGGAATATCTTTTTAACCTTTAACCGATCCCAAGAGCACACCTTTGGTAAAATGCTTTTGCATAAATGGGTAAACGATCAAAATCGGAACTGTAGTCACGACAACTGCTGCCATTTGTATAGCGAACGTACTAACAGCTCCGGTATTGGCAAGCGAATCAGCACTTTGTGTTGCGACGTTAAGCAGGATGTTGCGCAAGATAACTTGAAGCGGCATTAAGTTGGAATCATTGATATAAACAATAGCATCGAAGTAACTGTTCCAATGCCCGACTGCGTAAAATAATGAAATTGTGGAAAGGACGGGCAAGGACAGAGGTAAAATGATCCGCCATAACGACTGAAGTTCACTTGCACCGTCTACCCTCGCTGATTCCTCGATTTCAGCAGGCAATTGCTCGAAAAAGCCTTTAATGATCACCAGATTAAATGCACTAATGAGATGTGGAATAATCAATACCCACGGACTGTTTAGCAATCCCAGAGAGCGGACTAGTAAATAAGTCGGAATTAATCCTCCCCCAAACATCATGGTAAAGACAATGAATAGTAAAAATGGGCTTCGCCCCGGCAAATATTTTTTGGATAACGGATATGCCGCTATTACCGTAAAGAACACATTGAGAGCAGTGCCTACTATCGTTCGAAACAATGTAATTTTATACGCCTGCCCGATACCATGAGAAATGAATACTTCTTTATAGGCTAGAAAGGTAAAGGATTCTGGTATGATAACAATTCCTCTTCTTAGCACTTCCGATTCTGGCGTCACTGAAACAGCAACCACATATAGAAAGGGTAGTAAGCAAAGTAGAGCTAGCAAAATAAGAATAAAATAAACGACTGCTTGCCAGACCTTCTCTCCGATTGTCAAATTGATCATTTTGATAACCACCTCACCAAATTTGCCCATCGAATTTTTTGGCGAGCTTATTTGCTGCCAACACTAAAACAAATCCGATGACCGCTTTAAATAATCCCACAGCAGTAGCCAAGCCAATCTTAAGCCGCTCGAGCCCTTCACGGTATACCCATGTGTCGATAATGTCGATCTTCTCCTGATTAAAGCTGTTGGCAAACATGAATATTTGGTCAAAACCAGCATCTAGAATATGGCTTAATTTAAGGATCAGCATCAGAATCATAACGCCTCGAATGCCGGGAAGTGTTACATGCCATAGCTGTCTCCACTTGGAAGCGCCATCAATTCTAGCCGCTTCATATAAACTTGGATCGATTCCTGCTAATGCTGCAAGGTACAATATCGCTCCCCATCCAATATCCTTCCATATTTCAGATAAGATGATCAGCAGTCTGCCCCAGGCAGGTTCCGTTAGGAATGAGATGGGTTCAACTCCAGCTTCCTTCAAAATCATGTTAAAAAGACCATCCCCTGGGGCTAATAATGCCACCATCATTCCATAAACAATGACCCATGATAGAAAATGGGGCAAATAAGTGATCGTTTGTACGATTTTCTTAAACCATTGGGTATAAACTTCATTGAGCAGCAAAGCAAGTATGATAGGAGCTGAGAAACCGA
This sequence comes from Paenibacillus paludis, assembly GCF_042610515.1. Classification (NCBI taxonomy): domain Bacteria; kingdom Bacillati; phylum Bacillota; class Bacilli; order Caryophanales; family Paenibacillaceae; genus Paenibacillus; species Paenibacillus paludis. The sequence continues at coordinate 35,769 of NZ_JBGJZP010000009.1, read as the reverse complement.
ACAATAGCTTATACAGTGATATGATAATCGTATTTCTCATGATGTCCCAGAAATAAACGCCGTTCATAAAATCTGTGAAATTTCTAAATCCTACCCATGGGCTATCCCATAGTCCCAAAGCTAGGTTATAGTTTTTAAAGGCAATAATGATTCCCGCCATAGGAATGTATTTGAATACGGCAAAGTAAACTAATGCCGGGAACAAGAGAGCGTACATCACTTTATACTTTTTTATCGTTCTTATCCATGAATTCCGCTTTTTGGGGAGGGGAATGGCGTCCGCTGCCAATTTCGCTTGCATATCATCACCTCGTCTTTATTTGTATTTGTATAATAGCATCCCCCTATTGGATAAATTTCTGTAATTTCAAGAATTTCTTATAAGATATTAAGTAAGTAAAGCCTTGGATAATTCCAATACAATAGGCTTTGACTTTTGGACCTTAAAAGCAAAATGTACAAACCTATATTGTACAATTCACAATATGGTTACGGATGGTTTTTACAAGACACTCCTTTTGAGATAGTAGCTTTAAAAATCTGGCGCTACTAAAATGGCGCCATTTTCTGTTCCCACAGCTACACTAAACTGCCCGTTAGCCCCCCATGCCGCGCTTCGCGGCACCACAGATGATGAAAATTTCGTGTCGACGTTCTATACTATTCTTACGGCTGGCGAGGAAGGTCGTTAAGCTATGGTGTCGCGAACCCATCCGTTAGTCGCCGAAATTTAATCCAAGAACGCTGGGATTTCCAGCCGGGATATGCTTTAGCAAAACGGCTCGACCTTTTTCAGGAACAACTGGACCGGCTGGACACCATTCCAGGGATCGGGGCATAATGAAAGTGCCGGAAAACGCAAACCCTCTAAAACCCGCAAGGGTAACAAATATCTCCGCCCGGCACTTACTGAAGCCGATAACTCCATACGAGGATCGAACAACTATCTCGGTGCACAGTACCGACGCATTGCAACGCGCAAGGGGAAACACAGAGCTGCAATAGCAGTGGCCCATTCCATGATGACAATTGCTTATTATCTATTAACTCGCGGTGAAGATTACCGTGATTTGGGGTCGATTATTTTGAGGCGAGGCAGCAAGAGATAATCGTCAAACAATCTGTGCGTAGGCTTGAAAAGCTAGGCTTTACCGTTACAATATCCAACCCCTCTGCTTCATAACATCCATCCACCTCATACAAAATGAAGGCTCCGCTTTAAAAAAAACAAGTCAGCCGCGCTTAGTTTCATATTGCTATTTTTGAGTGTCCAGCGTTAATGATATTCAGGGTAGCTTAATGAAGTAGATATCCAATTCGCAAGATGTTGGTTTTCGCTTTATCATATATAGGGAATCTGAATAAAAAGCCTACAGAATATTAGTTTCTGTAGGCAGGGGAGTTAATTTTTATTCACTTTTCGCATGAGTCGTGGAGTTTTTTTGAGCTTTTATGATCCATCACAACAATCGTTCTAGGTTTCTTGTAATCCTACTTCTTACCCGCACCGGCTATACCCGCAGTTGCTGCAGGTCTTACAGCCTTCGATGTTAACCAGCGAGGCGCTGCCGCAGGATGGGCAGAGGTCGCGGGAGACCGCCCCATGGCTGTGTGCGGCATGGCCGCCGTGGCCGTCGTCCGCTACTGCCGCAGACGGTACGCTCGCTTTCAACTCGGCGTTCAGCGCTTCGTTGAAATCCTCCAGCTCCAGCGTTGCCGCAATCGGAGCGGGCACATGGTCGTCATGTGCGTTATTCAGCACATGTGTTTCCAGTGCCTTCGCTACCGCGTCGGCGATGGACTCGACGCGGTTCGCGCCGAAGCCGATGGCGCCGGAGCCGCCGATGCCCTTGAGATGCTTGATCAGCAGCTCGACCTTCTCGCCGTGGTCGCCGTAACGGAGGAACAGCGAGCAGACACGGCCCAACGCTTCCGCCATGGCGAAGACGTCGGAGCCTGCTTTGCCGACATTCAGGAAGATTTCTGCCGGAATGCCATCAAGGTCGTTGATGGTGATATACGCCATACCGAATGGCGTGTTGATCTTATAGGTTGCACCGCGCAGCACCTGCGGGCGTTTCTTGTATTGCTTGTCGACAACATTGGCATTGGTCTGTGGCGCAGGGCTCGCTGCCTCAACTGCGCTGGCCGGTGCAGCTTCTACTGCTTCCGGTGCAGCCGTTTCCGCTGCCGGAGCCTCTTTCTTGTCTTCCTTCTTTGTGGTTTCCAGCACTTGCACATCGCGGCTGCCGTCGCGGTAGATAGTTACACCTTTGCAGCCCAGATCGAAGGCCATTTCGTACAGCTCGGCAGTTTCTTCAACGGTGAAGTCTGACGGGCAGTTGGCGGTCTTGGAGATCGAGCTGTCCACCCAGCGCTGAATTGCAGCCTGCGCACGGATGTGATCTTTAGCCGACAAATCCATCGAAGTTACGAAATAATCAGGCAGCTCTTCACCCGGATGGGCTTCCAGCCATTCCTGTGCGATTGGCACGAACTGCTCGTCGTAGCCGAGACGGCTTTGACGGAAATATTTGAAGGCAAAATAAGGCTCAATACCAGTCGAAGTTCCTACCATTGTACCTGTGCTGCCTGTAGGCGCCTGGGTAATAACGGTAACGTTGCGCATGCCGTGCTTGCGGATGGATTCACCCACCTCCGGATAAACTTCGGTGATATTTTTCATAAATCCGCTCTGCAGATATTTGTCGGTATCAAACGCCTGGAACGAACCCTTCTCGCCGGCAATTTCCGCTGAGGCCAGATACGCTTCGCGGGCCATAAAGCCGTACAGCTTGTCCAGAAACTCCAGCGATTCAGGACTGCCGTAGCGGATGTTCAGTTTGATCATCAGCTCAGCCAGACCCATGGTTCCAAGGCCTACGCGGCGTTCCAACTTCTGGTTGGCTTCATTTTCCGGGAAATGATACGGAGTCTTGTCAATGACATTGTCCAGGAAACGAACAGAATAACGGGTAGTCGTCGCCAGATCGGCCCAGTCCACATCATGATTCTCCGCATCGTAGAACTTCGAAAGGTTGACGGCGGACAGGTTGCAGACGCCCCAGCCCGGAAGTCCTTGCTCACCGCACGGATTGGTGCAGATAATCGGATTAAAATACCAGCTGTTGGACATTTGGTTGTAGTATTCCATGAATACCACGCCCGGCTCTGCCGATTTCCAGGCTGATTCAATAATCGTATGCCATACATCGCGTGCTTTAACAGTACGGTAAGGAATGACCCGGCGGCCGTCCGCCTTCCATTTATCAAGGTCTCCGTCCCAAATCGTATCATAATCAGGGTCAGTCGTATCCGGGAATACAAGCTCCCAGTCGAGATCCTCTTTAACAGCTTTCATAAAAGCGTTACTGACACATACTGAAAGGTTGGCATTGGTCACTTGACCCATAGTCTGCTTCACAGTAATGAAATCAACCACATCCGGGTGCCAGTCATTGATCATCAGCATCAGCGCGCCACGGCGGCTGCCGCCCTGCTCAATCAGGCCGGTCGTATAGCTGAACAGCCCGCCCCAGGAGACAGAGCCGCTGGATGATCCGTTCACGCCTCTAACGATAGCACGGCGGGGACGCAGCGAAGACAGGTTAATCCCCACACCACCGCCGCGGGCCATAATCTCGGTCATTTCCGACAGTGTCTGCATAATTCCGCCGCGGCTGTCTTTAGGCGAAGGTACTACATAACAGTTGAACAGCGTCAGCTCTTCACTGGCACCGGCACCTGCGGCGATCCGGCCGCCCGGTACAAGCTTCCAGTCATCGAGAATGGAGCGGAACTTGCCTGTCCATTCTTCCTGAAGCTCAGGCGTTTTCTCTACCGAAGCCATGGCGGCTGCGAGCCGGTCCCACATTTCCTCCGGAGTTTTCTCTATATTAAGCGTAAGCTTTTCTACATCCGATTTCACCAGTTCACCACTGCGTGTCTTCACGGTAACAATCCGTCCGCTGCGCTCCACAATTTCGCCAACTTCCTTGGTAGGGAATTTGGGATCGTCTTTGGTCAGGACGAGAACAACATCGCCTACTTTGGCATTATTGCTGTCCGCATCCTTCCACGCATACCGGTCCAAAAATATTTTCTCGCTAAGGCCCTCAAGGCGCTGCTTACGTTTCACTGTACTCAATAGAAAAACCTCCCGGATGTATGATATGTAAATCTTCCGTTCCATGATGTGGGCTTACGTTTTGTGACCCACAACAAAAACTTCCAGCTGCCCTGCTTGTGCAAAGGAAGTTCCTCTTGTCAATAACAAATAACCGTCAAATGCTCTGATAAATCAATATTTCAAGCATTTGTAACAATATATTGTGTGCGTCAGCTTTTAAACTATACCACATATTGTATCGGAGGTCTTTTTCGATATAAGAAGCCCCGTGGCGAAAAATCGGCATTCATGACGCCTTTTCTCACTCTTGCTCGTTTTTTTATAAAATCAGAAACTAAAAGTTTCATCTGCGGGTGAGTGAATCTTTAATATGCACAACTCTTTCGCAATCCATATCAGGTTATGAATTCTCTCTTTTACGCGCATACTACTTCTACGCTAGTTCGATATGATACAGCGCCGGAGGAGGCTGCAACATGACGCAATTATCCCGCAATTCCCTGACGCAAGAGGTCAAGACACCCGTACCGCTGCTGCCTGTTCCCCTATCCTTTGAGCGAAACTGGCTGCATGATCTGGAGTCGAGACTGGAGAAAGGCGGGCCTTGGGGAGACCTGAGGTTATCCCGGCTTGCCGTGCAGGGTGAAGAATCGGGCCTTGTCACCAGCTTCGACGAGCTGCAATGCCTGAAGCATTTGTCAGGACTGTCTCCGCTTCCCCACCAGCTTGATACCGCTCATAAGGTACTCTTTGAAATGTCTGGCCGGGCGATTCTCGCCGACGAAGTCGGACTCGGCAAAACGATCGAAGCCGGTCTCGTGCTTAAGGAATATTTGGTACGCGGACTGGTAAGCAAAGTGCTGATTCTGGTTCCCGCCTCGCTCGTCCTGCAGTGGGTTCGCGAGCTGAACGCCAAATTCGGCATTACTGCCGTAGCACAGAAGAAGTCCTATTCCTGGGGAAATGACATTGTGGTCGCCTCCATGGACACCGCCAAACGTGATCCGCATAAAGAACTGCTGCTCGGCAGCGAATACGACATGCTGATTATCGACGAGGCCCATAAGCTGAAGAACAAGAAGTCCACCAACTACCAGTTTGTTCAGCAGCTGCGCAAAAAGTACTGCCTGCTGCTCACCGCCACTCCTGTACAGAATGACCTCGGCGAGCTGTTCAACCTGATCACCCTGCTGAAGCCGGGGCAGCTTGGCAATCAGGGGGATTTTGCCGCTAATTTCGTCGTGGACAAACGCCAGCCGAAGAATGAAGTCCAGCTGAGGGGCGAGCTGTCCAAAGTTATGATCCGCAACCGCCGCGGCGAAGGCCCGGTCAACTTCACCAAGCGCAAGGTCCGCAATATTCCGCTCACGCTCTCACCGGAAGAGAAGGTATTATATGACGGCGTTACCGCCTTTGTCAAAGACCAATATCAGGAATCAGGCGGCAATCTCAGCAGCATGCTCTCTCTGGTTACGCTTCAGCGTGAGGTATGCAGCAGCCGCGATGCTGTATTCATTACCCTGGTGAACCTGATCAAAAAGCTGCCAGCCGATTCTCCGAAACGGGAGCGGATGATGGAGCTGCTGCAGAGCATCCGCACCGTCAAGACGAATACCAAAGCGGAGAAAACGATGGAGCTGATCCGTGAAATGAACGAAAAGGTTATCGTCTTCACTGAATACCGCGCCACACAGGAATATCTGCTGCAATACTTCCGTGAACACGGGCTGCAGTGTGTGTCATACTCCGGCGGGATGAACCGCGGCAAGAAGGACTGGATGATGGATCTTTTCCGTGGACGTGCCCAGGTGATGATTGCTACGGAAGCTGGCGGCGAGGGCATTAACCTGCAGTTCTGCCACCATATGATCAATTTCGATCTGCCGTGGAACCCGATGCGGGTCGAGCAGCGGATCGGCCGGGTCCACCGTCTGGGCCAGGAGAACGACGTGGTCATCTACAACCTCTCCACAGAAGGCACCATCGAAGAGCATATCCTGCATCTGCTGCATGAGAAAATCAACATGTTCGAGATGGTCATCGGCGGTTTGGATGTGATCCTGGAACGTTTCGAGAAAAAGGAATCGCTGGAGAAAAGCCTTTATAAAATCATGCTTGAAGCCCGCAGCGACGAGGAGCTGCGCAGCGGACTCGACCACATCGGCGAATCCATCAGCGAGCTGACCCAAGGCATACAGAATGAAAGCGAGGCCACCTGATGACCCTTTCTCCGCAGCAAGTCCGAAAGCATGTCATGGATTATCTGGAAGCAACGGAGTGCTCGATCCTTGAGGTATCTCCGCTGCATGTGACAGTGAAGCTCTCGCCGCGCGCCGACCGGATGCTCACCGACCGGCCTTATTATTGGGGGTTCGTGGAACGCACCGGCGTCGATCCGGAGACGCTGTCGTTCACCTTCGTCTTCGACCCGGAGAAGTACGACAGCTTGGCCGCGCAGGCCGCTCCTCCGCCCCGGGCACAGCGGGGTGCGGCAAGCCGCCCTGCGGCCGGGCTTCTGCCGGGCGTAGGAGGCAACCTTGGCGCGGCAGAGATGGAAGCCGGCGCGGACAGCCCGGCGGCCGGTTTCGGGCAGCCGCCATCCGCAGGGGCAGCTCCCGCTGAAGCAGATCCGCAGGACGGCATTCTCGCCCGCTACTTTGGCGTTGTGCCGGTACTGCCGCGGATCGGACCGGGCATGATCCGCCGCGAGGATATAGTATACGGCAGCAAGCGGCTGAAGCAGATCTGGGCCGCCGCGCGTGATGAAGGTAAATGTCTGCAGCTGTTCGAGGACCCGGGAAGCAGGCAGCGGATGACACTGTTCTCTGCGGCCTATGAACCGTGGCTAGGCGTCTGTTACAAAGTAGAGATGACTTGCGATCTGAAACGGGAAGAGCTGCATTTTATCGGAATTTCCTTAACCAGCGGGGTCATTGCCGCCGACTTTGGCACGAAGCTGAATTCACGGGAATTAACTCCCCGCTTGCCGGAGAACATTCACGTCCAGCCCTCGGAGCTTACCATTGCCGCCGGGGCCGACCGGCTGGAGGCTTATTTGACTTCACAGCTTGCGAAACTGGACTACAGCTGGGCGGAGGAGGCCCGGGAAAGGCTGCGGCTTGAGCTGAGCATCGTAGATATTTATTATGAGGAGCTGCTCAAAGAGCAGGACGAAGAGAAGCGGCTGGCGATCCAGGAGCAATACAACCGCCGCCGGAAGGAGACCTCCTGGCAATACGAGCCGCAGGTTGCAGTTTCTGCCGTAACCTACGGCCTGTTCCATCTGCGCAGCACATAGAATGCGACCCTGCTCGCTAAAAGCAGGCAAAAAAACAGCGGAATTCCCGCAACCCGGCGCGACAGTATGCAACACCCTTTTTAGAGCTTGTCCGCTACAATTAATATATACCCGTTCCATGAATATGATTTGATTTGGACCAAGAAAGGTGAACGACGACATGACTATAAAATCAAGGCGGAAGGCCGTGCCTGGTCGTCGCGGCCGCTTCCTCCTCATTCTGTGCCTCTGCACAATCGGGCTGTCGGCAAGCTCTGCTTTTCCGGCTGTCTATGCCGCTAAGGACACCCGCGTCACTGTCACACAAGCAGTCTCCCATGATGCGCTGGCCTCACTTGCGATCAAGACGCAACCATCAACGGAATCGCTGCAGGACTTCACTAAGCTGACCATCCGCAAGCTGTCCGCCGATGCTCCCTTCACAAGCTGGAAAGAAGCCCGTACCGACTATTATCCGCTGGGACCGGGCACACATAGCTGGCTTGTTAATATCATGGACGGCGGGCAGCGCATCGGATACCTGATTATCTCGGCTACAGAGCAAGGCGGTTATATGCTTAGCGAATACGGAACCGGAACCTCCGGGCTGCCTTACAGCTTGACCGATCTGCGCCAGTTTCTGGTGCAGGAGGAACTCATCACTTCAGATTATTCAGGAAAGCTTGAACTGACGGCTCTTTACGCCTCTTTGCTCCCGGTGTGGAAATTAACGCTCGACCATACGGATATATATATCAATGCTTCGGTACCGCAAGTTCTGCCGTGGAGTTCAGACAAAGCAGAAGAGGTCCTGAAGGTACAGTTAGATGGAGTCAATACAATCTCCGGGCTGGACTCGGACTGGTCTCCCCTGCAGACCTACCGGAGTGAAGGTCTGGATGATCCATACGCTGATTTGCAGTGGCTGACCAGCCCCAAGCTGATGCTGGACAGCGCAGAAAACTTCACTGTTCTGCTGAATCAAAGCGGCAGTCTCGTCTTTCAGTCTGCTGGCAGGAACGATACGACCGGAGCGCCTTTTATGATTACAGGGTATCAGCGCTGGCTGCCTGCCGGTTCCAGCGGAAAGACAAGCGGCAGCAGTCCGGCCATCGTCTATGCCGCTGCGGGTCCGAAAGGCAAACGTTACCTCCCTCTCTCAGCGCTTCAACAAAGCGGTACCCTGCACCAGCTGCCTCTAGCCGCCAAAACAGTGATCGGTGCGCTTACAAATTCAAAACGTTAAGCTTACCCTTTGTCAGTACAACGTCTTTCCTGCTAGTATGCAACAAAACAACCTTCCACAGTGCCATATACAGGGCATCTTGGAAGGTTGTTTTTAGTTCAAGCTGTACTTGCGATTTGCCGGTACTCTTGCACCCGGATCATTTCTTGTCGTTCCGGCTCCATTTGCTCCGCCAGATCGACCAGCCGAGCGGCAGCATGCCAAACCATTTCTCTGCCCACGGCTCTTTCTCGGCCTTTCGGCGCGCCCGGCTGGCACGCGGATCTTCGATATAAACGACTACCTTTTCCGTAATATACTTCACCAGTTCATCACCGCTGGAAGCCATTTCGCCACCTCCTGTAACTGAATGCTGAATTTGGGCACACACCTTTGACTTCTGTCTGGATCTCCATGTTCCTAGTGTGCTCTAGAACAGCTATATCTAAACCGTGATACTGCTTTTCGTATAGGTTTGCCTGTTCCAGCACAATCTAACAAAGTATCCAGTCCGGTCAAAAGATCATTACCGCACAAGGAGGTCATCCAGCTTGAACTACTTGAACTACCTGAACCAAACCAGAAACCAATCCACCCGGGGAAACGTTACACTGCGCCGGCTGTTCGTTATCGTGTCAACCGCCCTGCTGCTTATGCTTCCCCTGGGACATGCAGGAATTGTGCAGGCGTCTCCGGCGCCTTCAGGAGCCGGGGCGAAAGAAGAGCGCCAGCATATGCTCGGCCATGATCAGCGGATCATTCTGATTGATGCCGGGCATGGGGGAATTGACGGTGGTACGTCATATGGCACCATCCTTGAAAAGGATATCACGCTCGCTATCTCCCGCCGGCTGTTCCTGCTGCTGCGCAGTGACGGCTTTGATGCGATCCTTAACCGGACCGGTGACTATGCCCCCAGCGATGAGAACCGCTGGCTGCGCAGCTCCTCCCGCCATTTGCGGGATCTTGCCCAGCGCAAGGAGCTGGCCGAGACGCTTCCGGCAAATGTCGTGGTCAGCGTTCATATTAACTGGGCCGCTTCCCCCTCCAAACACGGGCCGCTCGTGCTGTACCGCCAGGAAGGCCGCAGCTTCCTGCTGGCCAGTTCGATACAGGACCAGCTCAATCAGCTCTATAATGTAAAAGCCAGCCCGAGACAGGGTAAGCCTTTTTATCTGCTCAACAAAATAACCGCCACAACAGTGATCGTTGAGGCGGGATTTGTGAGCAGCCCGACCGACCGCGAGAAGCTTTGCAGTCCGAAGGGCCAAGAGGAAATTGCTGAAGCGATTGCTAACGGTATTGCCGGGTATCTTATGGAAGTGTAAGCTTCGAATTCCATTGCCATTCGTCCCGGACCAGTTCGGAAATGCCTACAAACTCGACACTGTCCTTTATTTCACCAATGCCGCTGCGGATGCCCGCAGCGGTCTCTTTGCCCTGGATGCCAACATGGCCGATCGTTACACAATAGTTCTGGTTCAGCGCCCTTTCCTGCACCAGCCGCATTTGCTTCACGACATGGCTTGCCGTATGAACATCGTCCAGAAAGATATGATTCTCCACAGGCGGCAGCCCGATCTCACGGGCCATTCTGCCGGCTACCGAACGGTAATTCGTATGGCTGTCCACAAAAAATAATCCGCGTTCCTTGCAGACCGCCAGCACAATGCCCATCACCCGCTCATCACCGGTTACCTTGGAGCCCATGTGATTGTTGATTCCCACGGCAAAAGGAACATTGTCCAGTGCAGCCTCGACCTGCTTGCGTACCTCGGAATCGCTCATCCGGGTCAGAACTGCACCCGGACCCAGCCACTCGGGTTTGCCTTGCTTCGGTTCCATCGGCAAATGCACCAGCACATCGAAGCCCTGCTCATGTGCGCGCCGTGCATCCTTCTCTGTAGTCGGTAGAAACGGCATTACGGCAACAGTGATCTTAACCGGCAATTTGAACATTTCCTCCGTACCACGCATGTCATTGCCGAAATCATCGACAATGATGGCTACCCTGCTGCGGGTATGTTGTTTCTTCTCCTGGGTTCCTTCAGCCTTAGCGCTGCCGATCACGGCAGGTTCGGCAAGGACGGATGAAGACACTACAGACCGGCTGCCCCTGACGTGATGTGAAACTGAACCAGCTGATGTTCCGTGCGCAGTTGCAGCGGCCGGAACCAGCGCCGTCATCAATGCGACAACAGTAATGAATGGATACAGAATGGTGCGTTTGCCCGTATGATTGCTCTTTTTCAAGAGGATCTCCTCCTTCGATGCTATGGTGCCATTGTTCTCATTGTTTGGAACCTGAAGGAGAAATATGTACGGGACAGGTACGCAATAATTAACAATCGTTATCCGGCCTGCTGCCCCCGGCGGTCAGCGGCAATGATCGCATCAAATACATCCTGCGGGGATACCTCAAACGGCATATTTGCCATCGGGCTGTCTGCCTCACAGCTGGCTTGGGCCGCAGCCATAAGTTTCCCCGGCTCCATCCCAGAAAGGCCCATATCCTTAAGCGTTACAGGCAGGCCGACCTCCCGGCAGAAAGTAACAACGGCAGCGATCTCCTCCTCCGCTGCATGCTCCAGCATCAGCTGCGCCAGCGTGGCGAACGCCACCTTTTCCCCGTGAAGCATATGCCGGCATTCCTCAAGCACAGTCAGTCCGTTATGAATGGCATGGGCGGCGGCAAGTCCGCCGCTCTCAAAGCCGATGCCGCTAAGGTAAATATTCGCTTCCACGATACGGCCGACAGCCGCCGAGGCTATTCCTTGGCGGGCATCCTCTAATGCCTCAGCTCCTTCAGCGAGAAGCGTATCCAGACAAGCACGCGCCAGTGCAAATGCGGCGATCGAGCTCTGTCCCCCTGCATGGGTCACAGCGCCGGAATTACGGCAAGCCCTTGCTTCAAAAAAAGTGGACAACGCATCGCCCATTCCTGCCGCCAGCAATCTCGGAGGGGCTTTAGCAATAATATCTACGTCGACGATTACGGCATTAGGACTTTGGAGCAGAGGGAGATAGCGGTCAAATTCGCCCTCTTCCGAATAAAGTACCGACAATGCGCTGCAGGGCGCATCCGTAGAAGCCACTGTCGGAACAATGACCACCGGCAATCCGGTATAACGGCTTACGGCTTTGGCCGTGTCCAGTGTTTTGCCGCCGCCGATGCCCAGAATTACACCTGTCGCGTTCAAGTCCAGCTCCGCAACAATTTGCTCCACCAGCTTTAGACAACATTCTCCCTTGAACTCACGCTGAACAAGCGGCATAGACTCAGCGTCAAAGCTGCTGACAATATCATTTCCGTAGGTAGCGAGGATGTAAGGATCTACAATGGCATAAGCCCCTGTGGCTCCCATTTGTCTGCAATAAGCGCCCAGCTTCGAGATTTCACCGCCGCCTTGAATATACTTTGACGGGGAATAGATGACTTGATTCATATGAAGTTCCTCCTTTTTCCAATCCCTATCAGTTTAAGGAAGAACACGCCGCCCGGCAAGGACAAAGCAGACATCCTCTGCACTTTTCTAATCCCCTAATCTATTCAACTTCAAACCCACCTCTCCTTGACTTGGAGTCGGCTCCAAGTTATACAATGAGCGCATCATCAACCGTCAGGCCTAAGGCCACTATTACTGCACTTTGAGGAGAGATTACTATGACAACACAAACACAGCGCGGAACCGCGCTGATTACAGGAGCCAACAACGGAATTGGCCTGGAATTGACCCGCAAACTGCTGGGTGAAGGCTGGGAGGTGATCGCACTCATCCGCTCAGGATTTCCCGAAGATGATGCCCCTATCCTTGAAGCACTAAGCAGCAAGCGGCTGCGGATTTATAAGGCGGACCTTTCAGATTTTCATAGTCTGGGAAAAGCGCTCGGGGAGATTGTCACGGCTGAACCCCGGATTGATCTGCTGTTTAACAACGCCGGCGGCAGCTTTGCGGAATTGAGTTATTCCAAGCAGGGGCGGGAGCTGCACTTTGAGCTGCAAACAGTGGTCCCGTACATTATAATGATGGAACTAAAAGGACTGCTCCTGAAAGGAACTCATAAAACGGTGATCAACACTGCCTCCAATGCAGTTCTGACACTGAAGGAATTTAATCCGGATACCCTGGAACGTCCGTCATCCTTCAAAAAACTGTTCGGCCCCTACGCTACTTCCAAAATGGCACTTTCACTCTGGACCAAAGAAATCTCCACGCAGCTAGCCGCTGAAGGAATAATGATCCGCAGCGCAGACCCGGGGGGCAATAATACGATCCGCAGCGGCAAAAAATCGGGTTTACCTTTTTATCTGAAGCCGATTATCAAGCTGTTCTTCCCCCATCCCAGCTACGGGGCCGGTCTGCTGTACAAAGCGGCTTTCGGCAAGCACAGCCATGTACCCGGAGTATTTCTCGTCAAAGATGAGGTGAGCCGCCTGAAGTTCGCCTCCGAGAGCCGCAAAGTTCTGGAAAAAGTGCAGGCCATTTATGAACATGAATATGTTCCTGCCTACAGCAACTCTTGATAATGAACTGTACAGGCTAGGATGTGTTGAAAAAAATAAAGGGTTCCTCATATTATGAATAATATGTGGAGCCCTTTATGCTTAACTATCGATCCCCGTCAGCGGAGTAGGGTGGCTAACTAATTGTAGTGCAACCACTCCTTATAGGTATCTGCACGTAATTGCAGTTCATTATACAGCACGCTGGCGTGGTAGCCGTCACAAACGGCATGGTGGAATTGTCCCGATAAGGGCAACAGTATTTTCTTGTCATGCTGAAAATATTTCCCCATTGTAAAGATGGGCAGCAAATAGGTGCCCTCGTTATACACGTTCAGGTTAAAGCCCGTGAAGCTGACCCACGGAATGCTAGAAATGGGGAAGGTGTTAGGTGGTTCGTTCGCTTTAGCGGCAAATTGTTTAACACTTCCGTACATCTTCATATCATCAAGATAACGGCTGTAGAAATCACCAAATTCTTCACCGTACAAAGTCCAGATGCTTGAAAAAGTCTTATCATCATCATGGAAGATTGTAAAGCTAGGTGACAGGCTGTCCCAATAACCTAACCGGCCTTCAGAATCAAAACAGGTGCGAAACTCACTATGGTGGTTTACCACCGTAGTTATCATGTGGATTAGTACCGGGTACAACTTAATCCCCTTAGTCTTAAGTTCTGAAAGCAGACGGGTTATGTCAATATTTGAAGTCATGCTATAGGTGCATCTGACATTATTTAAATAATGTTCAAAATAGGGCTTTCTACTCCAGTTATCCATGACAATGTGATTAATATTCATATATTCTGACCTCCTAAAATTATTGCATTTTTCATTTTAGGAGGTCAGTTCGACTGATTTCACCATATCCTCATCACAATCCCTTGAGAAATTATATTATGCCGATGAGTATACCATCATCATAACCAAAACATCAAGAATACCCCAATCCTTTAAATGCGCGCAGCAGCAGCAAATTTTCAATTGCAATACTCGCTTTCCACCAGTTTTCGGCGACTGCAAATTCTTTCTCATAAGCAGCCCAGCTCCAAGTTAAATTCCAAACCCCCTCCGGATTTCGGGTGCTCAGTATGTAGTCCAGCTCTTGTTGAACCAGCGCTGCGTGATCCGCGGCACCCAAACTATCCGGAGTTTTGATAAATGCAGAAGGTCTGCAGCTGTATCCGTTCCAATCCCCGGCTCCGCGTGCCAGCAGCACTGCGATTTGGGCTCTGGCAGCTACTATTAGCTGCGGATAAGCGAAATGCTCCTCGGCCTTAGCGGCAGAGATACACTCCAGCATCGTGAGCACACATTTCAGCGGATGCATCTCTACATCGGGATGCTCCAGAAACCTGCCTGCCAAATCTTTGGCTGTTTGCATGCCTTGTTCATAGAGCCGGCTGTCTCTGTCGGCAAATTTGAGGATTGCCCCAGCCAGAATTGCTGTCGGATTATACATACTGCGGGCGGTGCTGTTCGAATCCGTATGCCACCATGGGGCATGAGGGTAATCATTATTGGAGTCCACTACATTCCTCCAGATACCTTCATCCATCTCGGCTCCACTCTCCAGATACCTCATCATCCCTTGAACGATCGGATGGGTCCGGTCATCAAAATGAACCTCCAGCAGCTTCTCTACCGCTGTCGCTGTCTGAATCGGTGTGGAGTTCGGATTCCATGAGTCGGCTTCAAGCGCATGTCCAAAACCGCCGTCTTCATTCTGATAAGCAGATAAGGCCTCCAACACTGCGGACAAAGACCCTTCTTCAAAATGGAACCTCCATCTGGCGAGATCCAAAGGGCGGGCATTGCGGTAAAACCAGCTGCGAATTCTGTTATAATCCATAAGCGGTAAACTCATTATGATTCTCCTTCCCGTAATTCGATCAGCCTGTAAGTCTTTGGAGCTGAAGTATATACTTGTATTAAACAAAACCTGCTATGTAGATAGCTATGACATCACTCATTATTTTTTAGAATAATCGTTCTCATATCAACAAAAAAATTCATCTTCTGTTGGCCCACTACCTAAATCATTCTTTACACAGCTAACCTAGTATATAGGGAACGATCGGTAAATAATTAATCTTTCGTTTATGTTTGGAAAATTTGCGGTTATGTTAATATTAAAAATATGTACATGCATAACATAAAAGAAAAAGCGGGTAGAGGAGTGAACTATGAACAAGACTAAGGATACCGCAGGTTTGTTCTCTTTGATGAAGCAGCTGTTCCAAAAAATCAAACTCGACGATGTGCAGGGTATCAGTGCGCAGTTGACTTATTATCTGATCCTCTCCCTGTTTCCTTTCCTGATCTTTATTATGACGCTGATTGGTTACGCCCATATTTCTATCGAGGATAGGATTGCGGAGCTACAGCAGATCATGCCTGCCGAAGCCGTCTCCATAATTGAAGAGATTCTGCAGGATGTGTCCGAGGGACGGAGTGAGGCCCTGCTGTCCTTCGGGATGCTGGCCACGCTGTGGGCTGCCTCCAAAGGCATCAACGCTATCATCAAAGGGCTTAACCGCGCCTACGATATTGATGAGAGCAGGGTGTTCTGGAAAATACGGGGGATTGCTTTCCTGGCCACCATGATCATCGGTGTGGTTGTTCTGCTCAGCATTCTGCTGCTCGTACTGGGGAGCTGGCTGAAGATACAGATCTTTCTGCTTGCTGATCTGCCCTACGGTCTACAGAAGGTATGGGATCTGCTGCAATATATTGTACCGCTGTTCGTGCTGTTCGTCGTGTTCACTCTGCTCTACTGGATTGCACCCAGCCGGAGGCTTACGCTAAAAGAGGTTATGCCCGGCGCGATGTTCTCCACCATCGGCTGGATCATAACCTCCATTCTCTTCTCCATTTACGTCAACCAGTTCAGTGATTTCACCAAAACCTACGGAAGTCTCGGAGGCGTCATGATCCTGCTGATCTGGCTGTACATCAGTTCAATCATTATACTGGTCGGCGGCGAGATCAATGCGCTCCTGTTCAATCGCAGGCCCATCCGCAAATAGATTTCGGTGAGGCTAAGGTATTTTAGACTACACCATTCTTCGCTTCATCGTGCGGTTTGACGGCTTCTGCCCCGGCTATCTCCGGCAGGTATGCTCCTTCTTCTTGCAGACGTCTGCGCAAGGTAGGGATATCCACGGCATGCACGTCATTGTCAGGAAGCTTCACTGCCAGTGCTGCGGCAATCCCGGCGGCTTCGCCCATGGCCAGACAGACCGGCATCACCCTGACACTGCCTTGGACCTCGCGCACACAAGAGATGGAACGCCCGGCGACCAGGACGTTTCTCAACGTCCGTGGGGTCAAACAACGGTAAGGAATGCCATGCGATTCGCCCGGACCGTAACGTTTAATGACTTCCTGCTTGCCTCCAGCCTGCTTCTCTTCCTTTTCCGTCCCATGGATATCAATGAAATAGCTGTTGCGGCAGATTTCATCCGCGAAGCTGCGGCGGTTCACATAATCATCCACACTCAGTACGTAATCCCCGGTAATTCTTCTTGTCTCACGCACTCCCATTAACGAACCTGTACTGGCTACAAAAGAGCTGCCGAAGGAAGCCGGCATAAACTCGGCAAGCGCATCCCTGTAAACTGCGGCAAGCTTCCTTCCCTGCATCAGGGCAGCCGATACCGAAAAGGCATCCGTGTTGTCCACTTCCCATAAATGGCCGGCGTTGAAGCCTACCGTACGGGGAGCAATCATATTGTTGCAGATATGCGAATCCGGGATCATCGGATATTTACCGGACCGCAGAATGTCATAGATCGGACTGGTTTTATTATTGCCATGCAGCAACGGTCCGTTCAGATAAGCATATTCATCCACATTCCCGAGGTTGAAGCAGTGCGTGGCCGGCATGAGGTCACCGGTTTCGGTATCGCCCTTGAGGTATTCCGCCCCTGCCCAAGCCGCAACATCGGCATCTCCTGTACAGTCGATATATACTTTGGCCTGCATAGCCTGCAGTCCGTTTTTGCTGGCCGTAATCAGTGCTTCCACTCTACCGTCTTCACCGGTTTCCACAGAGCCGAGCAGGGTCTGGAACAATACAGTTACACCGGCTTCTTGAACCAGCTCATCATAGATGACCTTCAGCTTCTCCGGTTCAATCGGCACCCAGTCCATGGCATCCTTGTCAACATGCGGCATCTGAGCTTTCAGGGCTTCAAATACTTTCATCGCCAGCCCTCTATAGATGATGGTCTCCATGTCAGAGAATGGACACCATGCCGGCACCAGTCCCGAGGTTCCCATTCCGCCTAGGCTTCCCGTCGCTTCAATCAGCAGTGTTTTTGCCCCTTCACGCGCGGCGGCAGCGGCGGCCGCGCAGCCCGCAGGGCCGCCGCCCACAACGATCACATCCCAGTTGTCCTGGAGCGGAACTTCATTGCTCCGCATCCTGTAGGTTTTCATTCTGTTTTCCTCCAAACACTCAGCCTTTTATTTAGCGGATGCCGCATACCAGTCGTTAACTTCTTTGACACTCGCTTCTCCGCCAGCGGCATTGTACTTTTCAACAAATGTTGTTACCGCATCAGGGGACTCCTCACCTACGATTACCTTGACAGCAAAGTCATTGATCATCTGACCCAGTGAAGCATTGCTCTTGGAATACTCCGGCAGGGATGGAGCAAGCGCAAGCGGATCGGAAATTCTGGCCTCTGCTGGCAGCTCATTGTTAAGGAAGGAGAAGCCGGCAAACAGACGTGCATCCTTCTGGACACGGGCCTGCCAATAGATTGGATACAGCTTTTCGTCGATACCGGTCAGATAGTTGCTGGCATTGCCCCGTTCATCCGTGAACAGCGGCAGAATCGGGCTGTACACGCCATCTTTAAACGTATGATGTTTGCCTTCCTCTCCGATGGCGATCAGCTTGAACGTTTCTTTCTCCAGCTTGGCATTGATCCATTTAATCGCATCTTCCGGATGTTTGGCAGATTTCGGAATAAAGGTAATGCGGTCGAACCCGCCGCTCATTCCTAGGCCCATTTGCCCGTCTTTCCCTTTTAAGGCAGGAAGGTAGGCAAACTTGGCGTCCGGGAAATTCGCAGCCAGCGCATCAGCAATGCCCGGAATGTCATACCAGGGAAGCTGAATCACACCCACCTTGCCGCTGGTGAACTTCTCCTTCAGGGTAGCATCCTTGTTTACTGCAAATTCCTTGTCCAGAAGACCCTGCTTATACAAATCGGACATATAAGTTAAATATTCCTTGAATCCCGGGTGCAGCGGTGTCGGCACCAGCTTGCCGTCGACCTGGTTCCAGCTTGTGCCAATTCCGAATGCACCAGTAATATTGGCTGTCGTTGCGAGAGCACCGTCAATTGACATCGGTGCGCCGTTGCTGCCGTTGCCGCCGGGATCTTTTTCCTTGAACGCCTTGAGCACTGCTGTAAATTCATCCAGCGTCGTCGGCATCTTAAGCCCCAGCTTGTCGAGCCAATCCTGGCGGATCATCAGATCAGCCCCGGCAAACTGCGAAGAACTGTTCGGAATAGCGTAGATTTTGCCGTCTACCTTCATGGCATCAAAGGACGCCTCCGAGATAGAAGCTTTAATATTGGGACCAAACTCATCAATTAGCGGTCCCAGATCCACCAGGGCACCCATTTTGGCGTAATCGGTATACACAGCTTTTTCACCGGAAATGGTAATGACGTCATAAGGCTCACCGGAGGAAATCAGCAGGTTTAGCTTATCCATCGCTTTGTCCGCCGGTAGCATTTCGTATTTCACCTTGTAGCCGGTCTGTTCTTCAATCACTTTGGCAAGCGGATACGTGTTGTAATCATCCTTTGACCACAGATTGAGCGATTTCAGCTCAGGTTTGGAATCGCTTTCAGTTACTGCAGCGGTTGTAGCCGCCGGAGCCTTCGCCCCCTCCTCTGTTCCCTTGCTCTCTTTGTTGCCATTGTTGCCCGATGAACCGCAGGCCGTTGCTGCAAGCAGCAGCCCGGTGCACATCATGAGAGACAATCCTTTTCTATATTTCATCCTTATAACCCTCCTCCAATAATATGGGGTGATGCTGTATATGAAACGCTCTGTCAAAGAGCGGCTTCATAGCGCAAGCTGCGGGGACAAAACTCAGCCCTTTACAGAGCCGATCAGCACCCCTTTGATAAAATACTTCTGCAGAAACGGATACACAAACAGGATCGGGACAGTGGAAGCTACCACAGTCGCTGCGCGTATGCCTTCCGGTGACATATTCATGAGATCGTCCACGCTTTTGTTCACGGCATTGGCCGCACTGGCATCCATTACGACATCCTGCAGATACAGCTGCAAAGTCTTAAGCGCGGTATCGTTGATATAGATCATCGGGCCGAAATAATCATTCCAGAAACCCACGGCATAGAACAGGGCAATGGTGGCGATAACCGGCATGCTGAGCGGCAGGATGATCCGGAACAGGATAGTGTACGTCTTGGCACCGTCAATCCGTGCCGATTCCTCCAGCGCTTCGGGAAGACTCTCGTAATAACTCTTGATAACCAGCATATTAAAGACACTGATCATCCCGGGCAGAATCAGCACCCATAGATTGTTGATCAAATGCAGCTGGCGCATCAGCAGATAATTGGGAATCAGCCCTCCGTTGAACAGCATAGTGAAGATGAACAGCACCATAATGAAGGAAATACCCGGCAGATTACGTTTGGATAACGGGTACGCGGTAAGTGCGGTCATCAGGATCGAAATAGCCGTTCCTACTACAGTGACACCAATGGATACACAAAAGGCGCGTATGAACATCGAGGAGGAAATAACCTCCTTCAAAGTGTCAAGCTGGAATCCAACAGGCAGGATGCCCACCTTACCGGAAGTGATTGCCCATTCTTCACTGACCGATTTGGATAACACGTTCAGCAGCGGCAGAAGCATAATAATCCCCAGGGCGATCAGGAAGACATACACGGAGATATCGAGCACCAGATCTCCTTTGGTTCGTTTGGTCATTGTTATCTTCTCTCCCTTCCCGGATTACCAGATTCCGCGCTTAAGCAGCTTGCGGCTGATATAGTTGCCTGAGACAATCAGGATGAAACCGACGACGGAGTTAAACAGCCCGACTGCTGTACTGAAGCTGTAGTCCATCTTGCCAAGACCGATCCGGTACACGAAGGTTCCGATGACATCAGCTGTTTCATATACCACCGGATTGTACATTGTGAGAATTTGCTCTGTACCCGCGTCGAGTACTGAACCGAGACGGAGTATGAACATCAGCACCACCGTCGGCAGAATTCCCGGAATGGAAATATGCAGCATCCGGCGGATTCTGCCCGCCCCGTCAATAGCAGCCGCTTCATATTGCTCCTGATCGATACCGGCAATGGCGGCAATGAAGACGATGGCATTCCAGCCCGTTTCCTTCCAGCCTGCGGTAAAAACCACGAGACTGCGGAAATACTCATTACTGACAAAAAAACTGATCGGCTCTCCGCCAAACCACTGGATGATGTTGTTGACCAGCCCGCCCGATGTAGAGAGGATGGTCACGAATAAGCCAGAGATAATGACCCAAGACAGAAAATGCGGAAGATAAATGATCGTCTGAATCGTCCGTTTGAAGAACATCAGCCGAACCTCGTTCAGCACCAGCGCGATGAAGATGGGAACCGGAAAAAGCAGCACAATTTTATAAACGCTGATTAACAGCGTATTCATAAACACCCTTCCGAATTCTTCCGACTGGATCAGCTTATGGAATTGCTCAAGCCCCACCCACTCGCTGCCCTTAATGCCTTCAAAAATGTTGAAGTCCTGAAAAGCAATCAGCACCCCGTAAAGCGGTGTATATTTGAAGAGCAGGAGAAACAATAATCCGGGGATCAGCAGTACATAATAATCCCTGTTTCTCCATGCATATCTCCACCTGCTTGCGGACCTGATTCTGGTTGGCTTAACCTTGCTCTTCGGGTTCAAATCCGTGACACCTGCGCCCAAGATGGCTCACCCCCAACTGTTTATGGGTTAATTATAAAGATCGACCCTGGTACTCTTGTAGGAGGTAAAGCGATTATTTCTGGTCTCAGGCGACTGTAAAAAAAAACGCAGGAACTATTCTGATGAAACCGCTTTAAATCTCACAGTAACAAGGGTTCCCTTTCCGATCTCCGTCTCAATGGACAAGCCATACCGGTTGCCTGAGAAATAGCGGATTCTTTCATTGACATTATAGAGCCCAAACGAGCCCTCCAAACCGCCCGGCTGACTCCCGGCAGAGGGATCGATCAGCAGACGGTTGGCCTGATCCTGGCTCATACCGATCCCGTCATCAGAGACTGTGAGCACGATATCCCCCTGCTCATGAGCAGCTGTGATCATGATTCCCCCTTGTTTTTGCTTCGTCTTGCGAATGCCGTGAAGCAGAGCGTTCTCCACCAGAGGCTGCAGCGTCAGCTTCGGCATCATATATTGTTCAAGCCCCGGTTCCGCTTGAATGGTGAACGTAAACGTGGACGGGAAGCGGTTCTGCTGAATCTCAAGGAACACCTTGGCCAGATTCAGCTCATCCACAATGCTGACGTTGTCGCGCCCTTGGTTCAGGCTGAGCCGGAAATAACGGGCCAGCGCTTCAATCATCTGGCTCGTGTCCTCAGCGTCATGGGCAATGGCCGACCAGTTGATCATATCGAGGGCATTGTACAGGAAATGGGGATTGATCTGCGCCTGAAGTGTGCGAAGCTGAGCCTCCCGCTCCTGCATCTTGGCCTGATACGATTCTTCCATCAGGTTATTGACCTTGTGAATAAGATGGTCCACACTGCGCTCCAGCAGCCGGAAATCACCATCAGGCATAGAACGGCGGTCTTCCAGCCAGCCGATCCCTTCCTTGCGGATCATTTTAAGAATCATCTGCACTCTGCGCTGCATGCCTTGAATCATGAACATGAAGAGAACAAAGACCAGTACCAGGAACAAAACCGTAATTCCCGCGAGTGTAGCAATACTGGTGAACTGATTCATCGCTGTAGCCCTGTGTGAAATCTCAGGCTCCGATACCTGTGCGACCAGCTTCCAGCCAGTCGTTCCGATGGTGGTGTACACTACGTTTACTTCTTCACGGCCTAACGAGCGCTTTAGTATGCCTTCCTCCGAGTGTTCGATGGTATCAAACAGCTCTTTAGGCAGGACATCCGCGTCCTTTTGCAAATTCCCTGCTTTATTATCCGACTTATTCAGACCGGCACTATCTGAACTGTAGATCAATCTGCCGCTGGCATCCGATAGAAAAGGAGCGTACTTGTCCGAGAACTGCAGCTCCGACATAATCTCCCCGATCAGACCTTCGGACACATCCATCACGAGAATACCTACAATCTCTTCATATTCCTGGGGATTGCGCAGCATCCGGGCAACGGAGAAAATATTCTTTTTACCAATGTCGTTATACTTCTCCTGATAAACACCGGTCCATACCATCCCCCCACCGGCCTCTATCACCGATTCATACCATGGATATTGCTTTGCATCCTCAAAGGAATACAGATTAATCCGGTCTCCGGCATACAGGCGGGAAGGATCAACAAAAAACCGCAGGCGGAAAATATCCTCATTCTCCTGTGCGGTTTCGGCCAGATTGCGGAGCTCCTTAATTTGTTTTAGCTGCTCCGTGATACTGGCCTTCTGGAGCAGATTATCGTAGAGGATTTGGTTCATAAACACTGAATTGCTGCTGTCGCGGATGTGTTCCAGCTTGTAGGTTAAATTCAGCCCTGCCTGCTTAAGTGTAAGCTGCATCGAACGGGTAACTTCCTGTTCCAGAATTTCATTGGACCGCTGATAGAAGGAGGCCAGTAAAATGGACACCGGCAGCAAGATTAGCAGGGCATAGACAAGCAGCCACTTTCTTGCGGCCAGAATCCCCTGTCCAAGTCCAGTCAGATAGCTCCATCCCAATTTCATAAAGGTGACACCTCATTTCTCCGGCCTTTTTGTCGTATCGCCCTTGGGAGGCTCAAGTTCTAATTTTGCTGTTCTCTGTAGGCGCTGGGTGTGCTCCCGGTCATTTTTTTGAACAGCTTGCTGAAATGGCTGGGATCGGTATAACCTACGGCATAGCAGACCTCGTAAAATTTGTTCTGCGGATCTCTCAGCAGCATTTTCGCCTTTTCAATCCGTACTTTGGTCAAATATTCAAACACGGTTTCGCCCGTTTCCTGCTTATACAGCAGCCTTACATAGGTAGGACTGAGATATACGCCTGCTGCAATATCGGCGATCGTCAAATTGTCCGCATATCTCTCTCCGATTAGGCGGCGGACCCGTTCAATGACCTCACTGGACTTCCCGCTGCGTTTGGCCTCCACAAAATCACAGACATGCCGCAAATACGATTCCGTATACCGCAGCAAATCCTGTATCGTTTCCTGGCGCATAACCAGCTTCCAGGCTTCCATTTCCCGTTTCTCCCACTCTGCCGTCATGCCGTTCAGCTCCAGCAGCACCTGGCTGGACTGCAGAATCAGGTGGAGACTGACATTCTGCGCGTAACGGGAGCCCTGCCCCCGGTTCAGCTCCAGCAGGCCAAAGATTCCACTCAGTTCCCCCTGCAGCCGGCTTTGATCGCCTGACTTAAGGGCAGTGATTACGCGTTCGCTCCATTCCTGCTCAAAGCGGTAACGCAGATTCTCTCCGGACTCAATGTTGTCCATCGTCAGAATGCGATTTTTACCCAGATACCATTTCTGGTCGGCGGCAGCTCTTGCCTGCTTATAGGAGGCCGGCACCTCAGAAAGGCTGCCTACTCCATCCCCCACCCCGATGGTTACGCTCAGCTTCAGCCATTTCCGCAGATTGTCGCGGATCGATTCCGCCAGCAGCAGCAATTCGTTCTCGGGAGAGCGGTCAGCTGAAGGCTCCGCATTTTCTCCAGCTTCTCCTGGCCGGGGCACTGCATCTAGAACATCTGCCGCCCTGCCCGCAAGCTCCGGTTTGATCTCCCTGTCCGCCTCCTGCCCTCCAAAAGAACGGGTCAACAAAATGCCGACATACTCTCCCGGGTCCTTCTCAAACGTCACACCGCGCATTTGCTTATCCGTTAACTCTTGAATGATATTCAGCACCGTATAGGACAAAAGCTGTTTATCCCGCTCACTGCGTGAATCCATTACCTGCGGAACATCATCAATTACGATGACCATAATGATATAGCTGTCCGCAGAGAGCAGCGGCAGTCCCAGAAATTGCAGTTTATCCTGCACCTGGGCCATGTTGAAGTTGTCGGTGACCACTGACAGCAGAAATTTCTCGCGCAGCAGCGGCATGCTCTGGGTCAGCTTAACCTGCATTTCCTTTACCCGGTCCCGCTCCCGCCTCTCCGCATCCAGTGCAGCAGTCACTTTTCCCATCACGGCGTACAATTCTTTTCTGCTGACTGGTTTGAAAATATAATCAGCCGCATGCATCTGCAGCGCCGATTTCAAATACTCTGCATCGTTATGCCCGCTGATGAACACAATTTTGGCATCCGGCAGCAGCGCACGGACCTCCGCAGCCATCGTAATTCCGTCCATGGAAGGCATCTGCACATCCGTCAGCACAATATCCGGCCTAAGCTCACGTATGAGCGTAAGCCCTGTATCTCCGTCATCCGCAGTTCCGATCAATTGAATCCCTTGTGCTGCCCAGTCTACATAAGTGCGCAGCCCGTTCACCACCGAGGGCTCATCATCCACAATGACTAATGTTTTCATAGTATCAGTTCCTCTCTATATGAGATTATTTGTTTCACAGAATTAAATACCTTATTTCATTGTAAAAAATTTCAACCGATTAAGATATTCTCCTGCAAAAATAATAAAAAGTAGGATTAATGGATTGTAATCCCCCTTATTTCTTATTTCCCGGGAAAGTTTCTTTGCACAATAAGTCACGTCGTGATATAGTCACGTTATGACATAGTCGCGATGAGACATATATTTTGTGAAAAAGGTGATCCTGGTGTCCTCCATTGAAAAAGCACTTAAAAAGTACGTGCCGATGACCGAGACAGCATTCTACATTCTGTTGTCCCTGACCAAACCGCGCCACGGATACGGAATCATCAAGCATGTTGAAGAATTGTCAGGCGGACGCCTCAGACTGGGGTCAGGTACGGTCTATGGAACATTGACCAAAATGAACAAAGACGGCTTGATCACCGTATTTGCCGATGAAGAGAGAAAAACGGTATATGAGGTATCGGAGCTTGGAAAAAAAGTAATGACCGTAGAAATTGGCAGATTGAAAGAACTGCACAACAATGCGATTAACTGCGAGGAGGAATTCTTATGAAGACTGTATTTCGGCCTTTCTGGAGCTATGACTTGCTCAAAACAGAAACCTGGCTGACCGGGATGGCCAGCCAGGGATGGCTGCTTGAAGGATGGAATATTAAACTTCGGCGGTTTATTTTCCGGCAGGGTAAGCCGGGTTACATTACCTATCAAATCGGGTATGCTCCATCAGCTCAAACCTCCTTGTCCACCTATCTGGCCGCTGAGGGCTGGACAAGGAACATGCATCAAGGGAAGTGGACCATTTATGCCAATGAACGGCAACCCGGCCAAATTAACGCCTACCCCTCCCGCCAGGAAGCGATCAAGCGAAACCGGAAGATTTCTTATTTTTTCATGGCGATTATCGTTTATTTGTTATTAATTGCACTAATTCCGCTAATCACGATAGGTATTTCCCTTTCCCAGGATACGCCCCTCCGGGTAGTGAAAAGCCCCATGTGGCTGGTTACCTATACCGCTGCAGCCTTCGCCATCGCTCTGCTGGTACTCGCGTTCTATTCCGTTATCAAGATCAGGGCAGCCAATAAAACATTACGCGGGGACAATCAAGACAGCCACGCACTTGACGTACAGCCCAACCCTACCGGGCCCAAGATCATCCGGATCAAACTAGCCTGGATGTACGCTCCGGACCGGCTGGAGCAGTGGCTTGAGAACAAAGAACGGCTTGGATTTAATCTGTGTAAAGTCGGTCTAGGCGGGACGCTGTTCTATTTCTGCAAAGGCAGCCCACGGCGGATGAACTATCATGCCGACTATCAAGTGATTTCCGATGAAGGTTATTTGGAGCTGCACAGGGAAGCCGGCTGGAAGAACGTCTATAGCTCCCTCTCCTCCTTGCAGAAATGGACGATCTGGAGCCGGGAATATTCGGAAGGCGCTGAGCGCCCTGAAATATACAGCGATCAATTCCACCGCTTGAAGCACGCCCGAAAAATCGCCATCAGCTATACTTCGCTATTCCTCCCGATGCTTCTGCTCTATAGCGTGAATTTGGGGGCATTCATTGATGGCATGCTAAACGACGGAATCACCGCTTCCCGGGCATGGAACACTTCAATAATGTTCATCTGCATGCTCCTCTTCGGGTCGTTTGCGGGCAGAACCTGGCTGTATTACCGGCGTCTCAAAAACAGTAAACCGTAAAGGACAAAATGCCAATATGAAAACAACCACCCTAGCAGCTATCACTAAAAGCCCCTTAAGACGCTCGCTCTACCATTTCACCAGAGCACGCAATCTTCCGGCTATTGCCGGACTGGACAGACTGGCCGCATCCGTGCTTTTGGACCCTGAGCATGCATGCGGTGTGCACCGGGCGACGCTGCAGCAGACCCGTTATCAAGGCCGCTCAGTCTGGTTAAATGCCCATCTGCGGATCACTCCCGAGGCCATGGACCCGGAAACAACGCCGGAGCAATTCCGCGCCTGCCTTGACCGGCATGTCTTCCTGTGGCCGACAGAGCGTGATTGCCTTGCCATGGCTGCTATGTACTCCCGCAGAGAACCCGGCGAACATTTTGCCATCCTGAAATTCCCCGCCTATGAACTGCTGAGTGATCATTTTGAGCATATCAGGCTGTCCAAATATGACTCCGGAAGCTCCCCCCGTTATCCGCACAGGATGTCTTACCGCAAGAGCTGCGGGATGCTGCTGCCCATTGAACGTTTCATGGAAGCTGCCGGACATTCGATCCCAACCAAACCTTCCGAGATCAAAGAAGTGCTGGTTGAACAGCAATTGACTCCGGTAAGCCGCTATCTGCAGACGGTATATTGCTCCGACCCCGGGCAAATCCCCGAGGTCTGGAAGCCGCTTTTTATGCCGGGATACCTGTAAAATAAAAAACAATAAACAACAATCCGGGCATTAAGGTTGCCGGGAAGCCTTTGAATCCCTTTTTATCTTTAACAGCAAGAATCACGGCAATGTTCAGCAGCTGTCCTGCCAGAATGGGCAATACCGCAAATAACAGGCCGAACTCACTGTCCGATTTCAATGCAACCATTGTCAGCATCGAATAAAAGACCAAATCCCCCACACCGATAACCGGAATCAGCCCCCGTTTCCCGGGAACCGGAAGACAGATGGACAGCCGCACGGCTGTATTATTTTGTCCCATTAGTTTGGCATTAAGTGTGAACCGCCCTCTCTTGGTGAAACTAAACACATCCATTACCACCACTCCGAGGGCAGCACCAATAATCGCACTCTCCGAGACGAATATGTAGGCTGACAGCATATACGCCAGAAACAGTGCGCAGACGATGTTCAAACCATTGTGCAGATAAATAACAGTCCGGCTGATACTCTTCTTCCAGATCCAAATATTTGCCGCAAACGCAGCTGTGAATCCGGCAATGGCAATCGCATGTGGCAACTCACGAACAATTCCCGCCAATGTCGTTATCAGCGCCGTAAGAAAAAAAATATAGGTTAATTCCCAATGCATCCTGTTCTTCGCAGCATCATCCATTGTGATCTTCCTCCAGTGCTAAGTAACTCCTTGTATTCCCGCTTCTCCCAGATCGGCTACATCTGTTTGCTGTATTTAATCATGTAGAAGAGTTGCGTAAAATAGCCAAATAAATAAAGGCCAATGGTAGTCAACACCACCCATAGAGAAATTCCTGCAAAGATAAACAGAAACGGCAGTGCAATCATGACCACAAACAGAATATCGAAGGCTTTGGCCTTGGCTTTCATCCGGATAGCTGTATTGCGTTCGTCGCGGAAATCAATCACAGCCTGCTTTTTGAGCTTGGGGTGCTTCCGGTAATACCCTTGAACGATAAGATTAGCGGCACTCATACTGAACAGCCCCGAGCCTATCCCCACACATATTCCGGCAAGCTTTTCTGTACTTTCATCAATCACCAGAAGGCCGACTACAGTCAAAATACCTCCAAGCAGCAGCAGAATAGTAAACAGCCAAACTGTCTTGTTCATTTTCATTCCGATTCCTCCTCATAGATAAAAATATCTTCAATGGCCAGCTTGAAATAGCGGGCAATTTTAAAGGCTAGAATAATGGACGGATTATATCTCCCATTTTCGAGCGAACCAATGGTCTGCCGCGAAACTTCTAATGCCTCGGCAAGCTCCTCCTGCTTGATCCCCCGCTCCTTGCGAAGCTGCTCCAATCTGTTTTCCATGCTTTCACCTCACTAATTACGGAAAGTTAACTTTCCATAATAATAGCATTCACCTTTTCCAATGTAAAGCGCACTTTCCATTTCCTCATAACTCTAAGAAATACAAAAAAGGCCCTTGATGGCATCACTGCCAAATCAAGAGCCTGCCAATACGGGCAGAACTATTCAAAAAAATTCTCTATTTCCTTAATAATAGTTTCAAGGTTTCTGTTGTTTTGAAAATGGCTTGCATTTTCCAGGACAACAATTTTTTGCAGCTGATTAAAAATCTCTTTCGACCTTGGAACAACCTGTTCAGCAGGGAAAAATATATCTTGATCAGCGACAATTAGTAAGGAAGGTGCAGTGTACGCCATCAATTCTTCCTTGGTTGCATACTTGGGAAATACCGTTTCCAACCTGACATAATCATATATGTATTGTATCTGCAACAACAAATCATCATGGATTTCATCATCGAACATTGCTGCACAAGCCTTGTATAAATTTTTATCGGTAGAAATAACTTTATATACAGCAAGCGGAATGAGTATCTTCCTCATCATGCCGATCATTTTACCTCCAGCAATACCTGAGGGTACAAGAAATACTGCTTTTTCAATACGCTCAGGTGCGTAGGCAGCCAAACGTATAAGTATTCCGCCTCCGTACGAGGGTCCAATAAATTTCGCCTTCGGCAGACCCAGACCATCCATAAAATCACAAACCCACTCAGCATATTCATTTGTTTTGGGATTGAGCCGGATTTCATCACTTTTGCCCGGATGTCCGATGGTATCTGGCGCATAAATACGATAGATCTTCGACAGAGGTTCAAACCACTTGAGCGTTATTGGATTTACTACATTTCCTCCGTGAAAGCAGATTAAGGGTGGTGCCGTTTCATCACCCCCGACTAAAATATGGGTTTTGCCAAACCGCGTATTCACGTATCGGCTCTCAAATTTCGTATCCAGCCGGGATTGCAGCTTGTCATAGATGTGAAGTATTTTTTCTTTACCTAAGGGACTTTTATAGATTGACTTCACCGCTCCACTCTCCCTTCAAAAATCCTCTCCGCAAGACTTTCGATAAAGAAATGCACTACTTCTTCATGATGCTCTCCGCTAATCTCATTTTTATGAAGTACTGTGAAAAATATCGCCCTCATCGCAGATGATACAAAGCCTATATCACATTCAACCTCAAGGTACTTTAAGAGCATTGAGATTTCGTCCTCGTCATCCGATAGATGTTCTTTAACGGTTTCTTCCGGCAGCTTTTGGATCAGAAGCTCGTAATCACCGTTTTGAAGATTTAGAATCCACGGGTTTTTCTGGACCTCTATAAACATTTGCTTTAGACCCTGGATAAAACTCTGCTTTGGGGGCTCATTAGAGGTTTTTAATGCTTCAAGCATTGCATTCTTTATACGTTTATCAACGCTTTTAAGAACATCGAAAAAAAGCAGTTCTTTTGATGGATAAAATAAATAAAATGCACCTTTTGAAATACCCGCCATTCTGACGAGCTCGTCCACGCTGGTTTTTTTAATTCCATACTTTCCCCAGCATATCTCAGCCTTGCTTAGGAGCCTTCCCTGTATAATTTCCTTTTCCTTATCGCTAAATTTCTTCGCCATGCCGCCTCCTCAATACTCTATGACCGATTTTGATTTTATAGTCATAGAATAACGTTATTACTCCTTGAAATCAATAGGCCTCCCTGTTTTCTTGCCCCGGATTCTTATACTCCATAAGAGCTGAACAAAGACATTCACATGCCAGAAGAAAAGGCAACTAACGCTGGCGGCACGTTCAATTCGCCTAAATATACTAAGCCACACAAAAGAAAAACCCCTTCCTAGGAAGGGGTTTCTTTGTAAAACAGGATGCGGTCAAGAGGACTCGAACCTCCACGATATTGCTACCACTGGCACCTGAAGCCAGCGCGTCTGCCAATTCCGCCATGACCGCATATTATGATGACTCGCTTTCGCGGTCACAAGATAGATCATATCATACAGAGAAATCAGAGTCAATCTTTTTCGATTTTTCTTTGGTTTCATTAATTTTTGGTTAAATATTGCTTTTATTGATGAATAAGAGGTATAATAAGAACAAGGGTTCGCATAATATAAATGAGGTGATTTATAATGGCGACTACCAAGAGAAGTACACTAATCACACCAGCTATTCTTGAAGATATAACCAAAGACGAATTGTCCCTTGTCAGAAGCTATCTGCTGCTAACGTTTATTCATAAAGTATTTGAACGGGATTGCCGGGTGATCGGCAAGAGTGGTCTGTTTAAGACGCCACAGCTTTACATGGAACTGGTGTCCAGCGCAACTAAGAAGACCTCGCTAATGCTGCAAGAGGTAACCCGTGAGCTGGCTTCACATCATTTGAAGATCACCACCATCCGCCAGGATCAGCGAGGCGTTGAAGCACAGTATACCTGCCGCGGTTATGTGGGAGAGATCAACATCCTGTGGCCTGGATTCCGCAATGAAATGATGCTGCGCATGCGCGCTTATCTCGGATTGAATCCCGAGCTCGCCGTTCTCCCCAAGGAAGACAGCGTCGAACAGATGGCTATGTCCATCTAATATCATAATGAAGTATATAAATAATGACAGCCCTTATCCATAACCGGACAAGGGCTGTCATGCTGTGAGTTGCTTATATATTGTCCGGATCTTGTCTAGGCTCCGAGAAAGGCTGATACACGTAATTACGGTCAAGCTTCACTATCCGCTTATTGGGACGGCGCACCATCACCTGTGACTCGTCCCAGGCCAATACAATACCCTTGACGTCATTGCTCTCCAACGCATCACGTACGACACGTATTTTCTCTCCGGATATCCGGTACGCATCCAGCTGTTCATCACTGATCATGTGGTAATACTCCCCTCCCTCCGTTAGTTAGCTTGTCCATTGTCTCCCGCAATTCACTCATGAAAAAGGCCCGAATGATAAATCATCTGGGCCTCAGTTCCTTACTAGAAAGCAATTCTGTATGTCTTATGAAGATACTATATCAGCGCTTCATTCTTCTCAAACCAGAAATCAAGAACTTTAGCGGACATCACACGTTCTTCCAGATATTCAACCTGATGATCACTGAAATTCTGTTTCCAGTTGAAATCCAGTTCTTTACACAAACCTGTGATTGTCAAAAGTTCCGACCAGGCTACATAACGTTTGTACCAGAAAAATTGAGGATGTTCAATCATATAGGGATACAGATCGTCGAACTCCGTGTGTTTACAATCCAGCGCACGCTCGAAATGATCCTTGGCCTCGGATAATTTATCTATAAAGAATTGCTCTGTCACCGGTTCTTTCCCCATTGTGACGCCTCCTCTCCTATGTCTAATGTTTATTATAAAGGAAAAGTCATAGGGTGAAAAGCAGATGTTTTAAAAATAGGCTATACACCTATTAATTGCCACTGCTTAGTCGCCAAAGACTATTGTTCCTTCACTTAGAGACATAATTCGGACCAGCGACTCCAGACGGATGCCCTGTTCCCGGATGGTGCGGGCTCCTGCCTGAAAGCTTTTTTCCACCACTACGCCCAGCCCCACCAGTTCGGCCCCTGAACGCTGGATGATCTTGATCAGTCCGCGTGCTGCATCACCATTGGCGATAATATCATCAATAAAAAGAATCTTATCATCCGGGGAGATATACTGGCGGGACAACATAATATCAGTAACGATTCCCTTGGTGAACGATGGTACTCTTTCGCACAAAGCATCAGGATCGGCGAGCAATGTTTTTTTGCGGCGGGCAAATACAAGCGGCACCTTCATTTCATAAGCGGTGGCAAATGCCACGGCAATACCCGAGGACTCCACGGTAACTACCCGCGTAACTCCGGCGTCCGCAAATCTCCCGGCAAACTCCCGTCCCATTTCCATCGTCAGCATGGGATCCACCTGATGGTTGAGCAGACCGTCTAGTTTCAGTACCTGATCCGAAACGACGACCCCTTCCTGCAAAATCCGCTGTTTCAATACTTCCATAACTTTGAACCTCCATTACCCTTTATAATTCCAGACGTTCCACTCTAATACACCCATTTGCCATTAGGCGGAAGTCATGTCCTTCTGTTCCTCATCATAACCTGTACTATATGGACTGCACAAGGCAATCCTGCGGGCTGTGCCCATTTTTTATATTCATAGCATTGAAGGAGGCGAGCCATGAAATCCCATGTCCGCACATTGCAAATCGCTTTCACTTATATTGGCACCATTGTAGGCGCCGGATTTGCCACCGGCCAGGAAATCCTAAGGTTTTTCACCCGGTACGGCCACTGGGCGGTATTAACCATTCTGCTCGCGACGGTGCTCTTTATTTGGCTGGGCACCAAAATGATGGTGATTGCCCGGCGCATCGAAGCTGATTCTTATGAAGACTTTAACCGCCATCTCTTCGGCGAGCGGGTTGGCAGCAGCATCAGCCTCTTTACCTTGATCGTTCTCGTCGCAGTCAACAGCATCATGCTGGCAGGGGCAGGGGCGATATTCCAGGAGAATCTGGGATTGCCGTTCCAGGCAGGTCTGTTAATTACAATATTCGGCTCATACTTTTTACTGAAACGCGGAATTTCCGGTATCCTGCAAATCAACAGTGTTGTCGTGCCCTTAATGCTTACTTTGTCGCTAATCATCATTTCCAATACGCTCGGTGTGCCGGGAGCAGGGCGCTTTCTGTTCCTTGAAACCGATCGCAGCATCTTCGGGGCGTGGATGTCGCCACTGCTCTATACCGCCTTCAACCTCGGGATGGCCCAAGCCGTGCTTGTTCCGCTGGCCCGCCATACCGATGATGAAAAATCCCTGGTGCGGGGCGGCATCCTCGGCGGGGCAGGGATCGGGTTCATGCTGCTGGCCGCTCATTTTGCCATGAGCTCGCAAATGCCTGGCATCCTGCAGTTTGAAATCCCTATGGGCAGCATCGCCTTCCGGCTAGGCCCGCTTGTGCAGAGCATTTATCTGCTGCTGATCTTTCTGGAAATCTTCAGCACTTTTGTAGCCAACATCTATGGAGTCGGAGTACAGCTTAAGCAGCATTTGCCCATCGCCCCGTCCCTCGTCACTCCCCTGCTGATGCTGATTTGTTATTTATTCAGCCAATTTGGCTTCAGCTCACTATTGGGAGTTTTCTACCCTATATTCGGTGCCTTGGCGCTAGTCTGGGTTATTATGCTGCTGCGCGCGCCTATGTCTCCTCCGCCCCGGATTGCTGACCCTTCCAACCCGGAAGGTAAAGCCATCACTATTGTAGCTGTCAAACCGGTGATTCGGATCACACGGAAATAACAGCTGGAAGGATGAGCAACTGTTCCCCTCCGGATGAATTCACTTCAGCGAGAAATAGAAGGATAATTTATAGCGTGAAGCATATAATTACTTTTAATTTAAAGAGCCGTACGGCAGCTTGGTTCGCAGCCGTATAGCTTCTATACAGAGATCACAGCGGCTGCCGGTATCAACCGTGCAGCCGCTTCGGCTACATGCCGGTGGCAGGTCATCATGACAATCTGCCGGGAAACCGACAATTCACCGATCAGTGACAGTGCCGCATTCAGGCGGCGTTCATCAAAGTTGACGAACAGGTCATCGAAGAGCAGCGGCAGGCTGGCCTGGCGGGTCATCGTCTCTGCCAGGGCCAGGCGGATAGCCAGATATAGCTGCTCCGCCGTTCCCCGGCTGAGCAGTCCGCTGTCCAGAAGCCCGGCATCCTTATGCTCCGCCTTCAACTCCTTGTGCCCAAGCGTCATCACGATTCTCAGGTATTCCCCTTCCGTCAGCTTGTTGAAATACGCCGAAGCCAGCTGCAGTACCTGCGGCTGCTTCTCCTGCTCGTAGATGCGGCGCGTCCTTCCCATCAGTTCGGCCGCCAAGGCTGATACAGCATACTGTCCGGCCAGAATCTTCAGCGCCGCCCGCTGCTCCTCCAGCTGCTGGAGCACCGTGTCTTCCAGGCAGCGCTCCTTCAAATACTCGCGCTCCTGCAGCAGCTTGCCCCGGTGCTGAAGCAGCGCATTACGTTCTTCCTCAATACTTGCCGCAGCATCCTCCGCTGCGGACCGTTCCCGCTCCAGCGCAGCAGCATCATGATGCTCCAGCAGCTTCTGCAGTTCCACCGCTTCCCCGTTCTCCCATCCGCCGAACATGGCCAGCTCCCACTGGCGGATCGATCTGGTCAGCTCCAGACGCCGCTGCACGGCTGACGAACGGCGCAGAAATCCCTCGCTGTCCGTAGCACCGCCCTCCTGCAGCAATCTGCCGCTGCGCTCATTCAATACCTCAAGCGCTTTACGGCCCCCGGCAAGCTCCGCCTGTACTTCATGCAGCCGCTCTTGGGCAGCTTCCCGGCGGAGCAGTTCCGTCTTGAGCTGGTCCCAATCCCGCTTCCTGATCTCCAGCCAGCTCAGCAAGGTGAGCGCGGCAGTTCCAGCGACAGGTTCTATTAATGGCAGAACCCGTGTATTACCTGTACTTGCTATATCGTTCAGGGATAAAACCTCAGAATTTACGGATGGCAACAAACCCGAGGGATCTGCTAATCTTGCTGCAGCGTTGTCGGCGGCAGCTGACGACAGTTCGCCTCCCGATGCTGCCTCATGCCATAAATTCAGGCATTCTTGTTCATAAGCAGCACACACTTCTTGCAGCTCCTTAAGCCGGGCCGCCAGTTTGCTCTCCTGGCGCAGCAGCTCGTTCCCCTGCTCCACTCTGGCGAATATATCCGGCAGCCCTTCGGGCGACAAGCCTTCCGGCAATCTGTGCTGGCGCAGCCATGTTTCATAGCTCTCATCCAGCTGGGTAAATTCAGCCTCAGCACGGTCCATCTCTTCGGCCAGCGCCCGCTCCTGCCCGGAGAGCGTCTCTACCTCTGTCAGGCAGGTTTCCCGCTCCCCGGCCAGCCGTTCCACCCGCTGCCGCCAGGCATTCCAGGCTTCCATGAGCCTGCGAAGCTCCTTCATGCCAGCCTCCAGCCCGCTTGCTTCAGGGCTGGGCGCTGCCGCCGGCCTGCGGCCCGGCCGGCTTAAAGCACTCTCCGGCTCCGCCCCGGAGAGCAGCAGCCCGCGCAGCCGCAGCATCTCCGCTGCGGCCACGCTCCCGTCCCCGCCATGCTCCGGCGGGGACGTTCCC
>NZ_JBGJZP010000008.1:0-306185 GCF_042610515.1 Paenibacillus paludis | reverse complement strand
ACGAAGGCCGCAGCGGCGCTGAGCGCTGCGGCAGAGCTGCTGCGCGGCGAGCCGGCCATGGCCTCGGCGGCGCGCAGCCTTGCGGCACGGGCGGAGAGCATCGCCGCCGGCCGCTTTACGATGGCGCTGTTCGGAGCGTTCAGCGCCGGTAAATCCTCCTTCGCCAATGCGCTGCTGGGCGAAGAAGTGCTGCCTGTGTCTCCCCACCCCGCCACAGCAGCAGTGAATCGCATCCTGTCACCGGAAGGGGAGTTCCGCCATGCCAGCGCGGTGGTAACGATGAAGACGGCGGAGGATTTCTGGGAGGACATCCTCCATTCCTTCAGCGTACTGCAGCTTGCGCCCCCGCAGCGGCAGAGCTGGACCGCTGAGGTGGCTGGGCTGAAGGTCAGCGGCCTGCATCCTTCCGCCCTGCCGCATGCCGGATTCCTGCGGGCGGCGGCGGCTGGATGGTCAGAAGCGGAGGGACTGCTGGGAACGGTGCGGACTGTTGATCTGCAGGAATACCGTGGACTGGTCGCCGAGGAGACGCGGGCCTGTTTTGTGCAGGGGATTGACCTGTATTATGACTGTCCCTTGACCGCGAGCGGCATTGTGCTGGTGGATACCCCTGGCGCGGATTCCCTGCATGCCCGTCATACCGGTGTAACCTTCGGTTACATGAAGAATGCGGACGCGATATGTTTTGTGACCTATTATAATCATGCCTTTTCCAAAGCGGACCGTGGTCTGCTGGCCCAATTGGGAAGAATTAAAGACAGCTTCGCGCTGGATAAAATGTTCTTTATCATTAACGCTTCTGATTTGGCCGCAGACGAAGCGGAGCTGGAAGAGGTGAAGGGGCATGTCGCGCAGAACCTGCGTGCCGGCGGCCTTACCTCGCCGCGGATATATACCTTGTCCAGTCTGCTGGCGCTGCAAGGCAAAACAGACCACAACCGGGAAGCTTATGAAAGCTCCCGTTTCCAGACCTTTGAAGAGGCGCTTGCGGAATTCGCGGGCGGAGAACTGCCGCGGTTGTCGCTTGCAGCCGCGCAAGAGAACATTGCCTCCGTGCGCATGCGGGCGGAAGAATGGCAGAAGCTGGCCGAGATGGAGGCAGGAAGGCGTGAAGCCGGACTGCTGGAGCTGCAGGAACGGCGCCGCACCGCAGAAGCACGGCTCACGGCGCTTTCCGCCGAGGAACGTCCGCTGCGCGACCTGCGCCGGGAAGGTGAAGAACTGCTCTATCATGTGCGGCAGCGGATCGGATTTGCCTTCGGCCGTTTCTTCCAGGAATCCTTCCATCCTTCCGTGCTGCGCGAGGATAGCGGAAATCTGAAAGATATCTTTACAGCCTGTGGCAGAGAACTGGAACGCACCCTTGAGCGTGAACTGGAACAGGAATTGTGGGCGACTACCCTGCGCCTGGAAGCGGCAGGTCAAAAACTCGTGCGGACGGCAGCTTCATCGGCCGCGTCGGAACTGTCGATTTCGGCTCAGGAGCTTCAGCTCATGGACAATGCCGAAGAACACTGGCCTTCCCCGGATAAGCTGGAGTGCCGGTTATCCCCTCTGGATTGGGCTGCATTATGGGGCCGCTTCAAATCGCCGCGTCATTTCTTTGAGGGGCCGGGGCGTAACGAAGTCAGAGCATCAGCGGACCCTTGGCTGAAGGAAACAGTTGCCGGAGCCGCCGGAACGCAGGAAGATTTATTATTGGATTTTTATACGGGTGTAGCGGAGCAGGCGTTGAAACGTTCGGCAGACACACTCCGAGCAGCTCTGGCTGAGCGGGAGGAAGTGATGTCCGGTCTCTTGAAAGGGGGTGATTCTGCGGAACATTGGGGCCAAATTGGCCATCAATTAAATGTTCTGGAGAGAAATTTCGACGATCTCGTAGACGGCGATCTGTGAAGATTGTAGGAAAATGTCGAAGAAGGCTTGCAATCTGGTCGTTGATGGAAGAAAATAAAGAAGCCTGAAAATTTACAATGAAAACTGCGACATTTACAGAAAAAGAGAGTCAGCAGTCAAATTAGCCGAAAGAGGTTGGAGTCGACAATGTGGGGAGCTCCTTTTTCAGCTCAAAGCCGTAAGCTGCTGCTCTTGGGCAGCGGGGAATTGGGTAAGGAAGTCATTATCGAAGCTCAGCGCCTTGGCGTAGAGACCGTAGCTGTGGATCGTTATCAAGATGCCCCGGCGATGGGTGTAGCCCATCGCTCCTATGTAATTGATATGCTGGACGCGGATGCGCTTAAGACGCTCATCCGTTCCGAGAAGCCTGACTTGATTGTGCCCGAGATTGAGGCTATTGCCACTCATGCGCTGCTGGAGCTGGAGGCGGAAGGATTCTTCGTAGTCCCGACTGCACGTGCAGCCCGGCTGACCATGGACCGGGAGGGTATCCGGCGTTTAGCGGCTGAAGAGCTTGGCCTGCCGACCGCGGCATACCGCTTCGCGGACAGTCTGGACGAATTGCGCCAGGCAGTGGAAGAGCTTGGCACACCCTGTGTGATCAAGCCGATTATGAGCTCTTCCGGCAAAGGACAAAGTGTCTGCAAGAAACCAGGTGATGTGGAGGACTGCTGGAATACGGCTCTGGAAGGAGCGCGGGCCAAAGGGACACGGGTCATCGTGGAGGCTTTCGTTACGTTTGAAAGTGAGATTACCTTGCTTACGGTCCGATCGGCAAGCGGAACTGTATTTTGTCCGCCGATCGGCCATATCCAGAAGGACGGCGACTATGTAGAGTCCTGGCAGCCGCATCAGATGAGTGAGCGCACGCTGGCAGAAGCTCAGAATATCGCCAAAGCGGTAACTGATCAGCTTGGAGGCCTTGGTATTTTTGGAGTGGAGCTGTTTCTTACAGAGCAGGGAGTATTGTTCAGTGAAGTATCGCCCAGACCGCATGATACCGGCATGGTTACAATGATTACGCAGGATTTATCGGAATTCGCTCTGCATGTCAGAGCCATTCTTGGATTTCCGCTGGACTCGGTTGCGCTTGTAACACCGGGCGCTTCGGCTACCCTGAAAGCAGAAAAAACCGGACAGGCTTTTGCCATATCCGGAATCGGCGAAGCGCTGGCGCTTCCCCGTACACAGGTTAGGGTATTCGGCAAACCTGAAATCCGTCCTGGACGGCGGATGGCAGTAGCCCTCAGTGCAGCGGAAGATGTAGAAATCGCGCGGACTACCGCCAAACAGGCGGCGTCTATGCTAAAAGTGGAGGTATATGAGAATGAACAGTAGTACTCAGGAGCAAGTACTGCAAATTCGCAAATGCGGCATGAATGATCTGGAGAGAGTGACAGCCCTTCTGCGGGAATTCGGCTATCCGACAACACTTAGCGTGATGAAAGAGAGAATGGAAGGCATGGAGAATGATCCGTTCCATTGCACACTGGTCGCTGAACTGGACAATGAAGTTGTGGGAATGATTGGACTTCGGCAGGTGAAATCCTATTACAAACATGCGGATTGTATTACGGAAATCAACGCGCTGATTGTATCAGAGGAGCTTAGAGGCAACGGCCTCGGCAAAAGATTGGTAGCTGCAGCGGAAGAATGGGCCCGCGGGCAGGGTTGCTGCCAGCTGTTCCTTAGAAGCGGCAACCGTGTGGAACGTGCGCCTGCGCATGCTTTTTACCGTCATATGGGTTTCGAGCAGACTACCGGCTACCGCTTCAACAAAGCATTGCTGTAAATCTAATACGTACAATCATCCCCATCCCGGCAACCGGGATGGTTTTTTTTTATTCGCCGTAGAGGTATACCCGGCCGTTCTGCACAGGAGAATATCATTCCCTCAATTTGCTTATGTATACCCGTCCATTGCCACTGTATAATGAATTTGCTGAACCGGCGGAATAGCCATTCAGTATCTTTTACCCCTTACTTAAGTTAAACATAGATAGAGTTGATCGAATCAGCTAGAATAGTTTTATAATTACCTAAACATAAATTATAAGAGGGATGAAGCATGTATAAATTGATTCTTGCCGAAGACGAAGAGGACGTAAGAGAAGGGATTATCGCACAGATCGACTGGGGCAGCTATGGTTTTGAGGTTGTAGATCAGGCGGAGAATGGCCGTGAGGCTGCGGAATCAATCGACCGCCTGCTGCCGGATGTGGTCGTGACCGACATCCAGATGCCATTTATGAACGGACTGCAGCTGTCCGAATGGATCCGCAGCCGTCATCCCAATACGAAGATCATAATTCTCACCGGCTATGATGAATTTGAGTACGCCCAGAAAGCGATTAAACTGCAAATTGACGAGTATATTCTGAAACCGTTTTCTTCTCAGGAATTGATCGACACACTGCTCAAGGTTAGAAAAACCATAGAGGCGGAAATCGCTGAGAAAGAAAATGTATTTGTGCTGAGCGAGCATTACCGGAAGAGTCTGCCTGTTCTTCGTGAACAATTCCTCTCCTCGCTTGTTTCCCGCAGGCTGCGGCCCGCGGAAATCGCCGAGAAAAGTGCGGAATACGGCATCAACCTCTCTGGTGAGAGCTTTCAGTCTTCCGTAATCAGCATAGATTATATCCGTTCGGAGAAGAATGCAGGAGTTATCCAGAGTCTGCCCGTATCCCTGCGTGACACCGGCGACCGCAATTTGCAGCTGTTCGCGGTGCTTAATATCGCTGAGGAAATTTGTCTGAAGCATGGTTTCGGCAAAGTATTTATACACCGGGATGATGTCGTGCTGCTCTCGGTCAGCATGGAGAAGGATGAGGCGGAGATTACCGGCAAAACCTTCGCGATCTTGGAGGAAATCCGGCAAAATGTACAGCGGTTTCTAAAGCTGACGGTGACCTCAGGAGCCGGAACAGTATGCCATACAGCGTCCTTGCTGTTCAATTCATTCGGCGATGCGCTGCAGGCACTTGATTACCGCCTCATTCTCGGCAACAACAGAGTGATCTGGATCGAAGATGTGGAGTCAAGATCCAATCAAATGCTGGCTTATGACGAGCTGACCCAACAATCGCTGATCCGCACAATCAAGCTGGGCACGGTACAGGAGCTGAAAGAGGTTGTCGACGAATTGTTTGGGGGACTGGACACCGCACAGGTTTCGACGCAGGACTATCAGGTGTTTCTGCTGGAGATCATCACCTCGATTCTACGGGTGGCTAAGGAGTCAGGCAGTGAGACCACGGATTACATCGGATCAGGGCTGTCTTCGCTGACGGAAATCCATAAATTCAACAATATGGGCGAAGCTAAGCAGTGGATTATCAATGTGTGCAGCCGCCTGATGGATTCCATCGCTTCGGAGCGGCAGTCGAGCTACAAACAGCTGATTGACCAAGCCAAGGAATACATCCGGGGTCATTATGAGGAGTCCGACATCTCGATCGGCAAAGTCTGCCAGCATTTGCATATCAGTACGGGATATTTCAGCAGCATTTTTAAGAAAGAGATGAAGATGACCTTTGTCAGCTATCTGCTGCAGATCCGTCTGGAGGCTGCCAAGGAGCTGCTGCGATCAACAGAGCTGAAGGCTTTTGAAATTGCCGAAAAAATCGGCTTTGCCGACCCGAATTATTTTAGCTTCTGCTTCCGCAAGAAATATGGACAATCTCCCAAAGAGTATAAGAACAGCTCCCGGGGAGGCTAGCCATGAACAGGCCGAGGGCTTATTTTTTTCCGCTGCGCCCGCAGCAAGACAGACGCGGCAAAACAAGGATATCCTCCAAACTTCGGAGTATTCAGCTTATCATTACGGTGTCGTTCACGGCGGTTACTGTGCTGGTTGCGGTGATCGTCAGCTTCATGCTGTACAACAAGTTTGCGAAGACAGCCGAGGAGAATGCCAATCTGAATATGCAGCAGATAATAGAGCAGGTGAATTATAATCTCGAGCTGTATGTCAAAGGAATGAGCAATATTTTTGAGACGGCGGAGGAACAGGTCACGACCAGTGCCTCTATTGACTCCCCGCTGCTGTATGAACGGATGGATACGCTAATGAACAGCAGAGAAGATTTGGTGTCGGTCGCGGTGTTTACGCTGCAGGGGAAATATGTGGTCGGGACCCCAGGCCAGAACATGCGCCTGAATACACAGCTGGAAAGTCAGAGCTGGTTCACCACCGCCAAAAAAAGCTCGGAGATTTCCTATTCCGCACCGCATATCCAAAATTTATTCAAGGGGCGCTATACCTGGGTTGTCTCCATCAGCAAAATGATTCAATACAGAGAAAACGGAGAACTGAAAACCGGCATCCTGCTGATCGACTTCAACTTCCGGACGATTGATGAGCTGAGCCGGCAGGTCAAGCTTGGCAAAAGAGGATACGCTTACATTTTGGACTCGCTGGGCAACATCGTTTATCACCCGCAGCAACAGCTCATTTATGCCGGTCTAAAGTATGAGAACGTGGAACCGGTGCTGGAGTATGCTTACCGCAGCTATCTGGATGAATCGACAGGAGAGAAACGTTTTATTACCGTACGCACGCTGGCCGAAACCGGCTGGAAAATCGTCGGTGTCGCTTATTACGATGAAATTGTGACTACGAAACGGGATCTGAATCAATTTCTGGTCTGGTTTCTGGCTGCTGTTATTCTTGGCGTCATTGCTGTCTCCGTCTTCCTGTCCTGGCTCATTGCCAGTCCCATCCGCAAGCTGGAGCGGACCGTTAAGCAGGTAGGTGAGGGTGATCTGAATACTCCGATCAATGTCAGCGGCGCTTATGAGGTTGAACAGCTGTCGCGGCGCTTTAACCTGATGCTCCAGCGGATCCGCCAGCTGATGGACCAGATAATTTATGAGCAGGAGACCAAGCGCAAAGGTGAGCTTGAAGTACTGCAGTCGCAGATCAACCCGCACTTTTTGTACAACACGCTGAACTCTGTCATCCGGCTTGCCGAACGGGGCAAAAACGAGGAAGTGGTCACGATGATCCAATCGTTGTCGAAGTTTTTCCGGATCAGCCTGAGTAAAGGGAATAATATTATTACCGTGCAGGAAGAGCTGGACCATATCCGCCATTATCTTGTCATCCAGAGCTTCCGCTTCAAGAATAAATTCCGCTTTGAAATCAAGGCGCAGGATGAGGTGCTCCAGTACCAGACGATCAAGCTGATTCTGCAGCCGATTGTAGAAAATGCACTGTATCACGGGATTGAAATGCTGCCGGACGAAGGTCTGATCTCCATAAGTGCCGAGCTTCAGCATGGCTTAATTGTCATCACAATCAGTGATAACGGGTTAGGAATGCCGAGGGAAATGCTGAATATGATTTTAAGCGGCGGGACCAAAAGCGGCAGCGGCTCTGGTGTAGGCGTGCGGAATGTGAATGAGCGGATCAGACTGTATTACGGACGCGAATTCGGTCTTGCATTCGAAAGCGAGCTTGAGGAAGGCACAACGGTCACTATTACATTCCCGGCAATCCAAACCGCAGAGGGGCCGGAGCCGCAGAAGGAGGATGAATCATCTCCATGAGAAGCAAACGATTGTGGCTGATCCTACTGCTTTGTCCGGTGCTGTGGCTGACGGTCACTTCCTGCTTCAATACGTCTCCCGCCGCTTATATCAGCACCAACAAAACGCATAATATCGATATGATTGTCAAGATGAACAAAGGGGATTACTGGAACACGGTTAAGCTCGGTGCTGAAGCCGCCGCCAAGGAATTTAATGTCAAGCTGACGTTCAAGGCACCTGATTCCGAGAGTGAGATTGATAAGCAGATTACCATGGTTGAGGATTCTATTAATCAAAAGGCAGAGGCGATTAT
This sequence comes from Paenibacillus paludis, assembly GCF_042610515.1. Taxonomy (NCBI): domain Bacteria; kingdom Bacillati; phylum Bacillota; class Bacilli; order Caryophanales; family Paenibacillaceae; genus Paenibacillus; species Paenibacillus paludis. Next base: position 298,444 of record NZ_JBGJZP010000008.1, on the reverse strand, counting down.
TTTGGCAGCCAGCAGTTATATGGGGTTGGCCCAGGTAGTGGATCAGGCCGCCTATTACAAAATCCCTGTCATTTCCGTCGATGCCGAGGTTGGTTCGGCCAGAGTCAAAGCCTACGTGGGTTCAAATGGCTATGAAGCCGGACAGAAATCAGCGGAAAGACTGATACAGCTGTTGAACGGATATGGTGAGATTGGAATCATCAATTTCACCAACTCCTCTCAGAACGTGCAGCCGGAATCCAGCGGACCGATTGATTATGGAGCCCGGGACGCAGAAGAAAGGGAAAAGGGTTTCCTGAACTATGCAGCCCGTTATCCGAATGTTCAGGTTGTGCAGATTTCCTACACCTCTTCAAACACGGACAATGCGGAATCATTGACCCGGGACATGCTGCAGAACCATCCCGATTTGCGCGGAATCGCCACATTGAATGAAACGGCCTCGCAGGGCGCGGGCAAAGTGCTGCAGAATCTGAAGCAGCATAAGGTTAAAATGGTGGCCTTCGACAGCTCTCCCTCGATGATGGAAATGCTTCAGGACGGAACCGTCCAGGCAACTGTGATCCAGAATCCGTTCAGCAACGGTTATCTGGCCGTGAAATATGCAGCCCAAGCCCTGGAAGGCATCGACATTCCTGAGCGTGTGGATACTGGCACCAAGCTGATTGACCTGGAAAACATGCTATGGCCTGAGAATCAAAAGCTGCTGTTTCCTTTTGTCCGGTAGCATAGGGAACTCATTAGAATTTTTATTGAATACAGTAGGATTTTATATTCGCAACTGTGCTTTTTTCAGGCATAATGATGTACCTGGGACAGATCCGGCATAAGAAAGATTTACCCTCGGGAGGTCAATTAGTGATGAAAAAAATGTCTTCCGTTTTATTCGCCGCCGTGTTGCTGGGTGCTGCTATGTCCGGCTGCGGAGGCAGTTCTGCGAATACCGGCGGCAGCGCTGAGACGGCAATCCCTGGTGGTACCGGCTCAGCTCCCAAAATTGGTGTAGCCATTTATAAATTCAGCGATACGTTTATGGCCGGTGTCCGCAAATCGGTTGTGGCGGCAGCCAAAGGCATCGCAGCTGTGGACATTGTAGACAGCAAAAACTCCCAGCTTACGCAAAATGACAAGGTTGACGTTTTCATTACCAAGGGATATAAAGGCATGCTGATTAATCCGGTTGACCGCACTGCCGCAGGCGTCATCATCGACAAAGCAAAAACCGCCGACATTCCGGTCGTCTTCCTGAACCGTGAACCGTTTCCGGAAGATATGAAGAAATGGGACAAGGTGTATTATGTAGGCGCCAAAGCGGAAGAATCGGGCACCATGTCCGGCCAGATTATCGCGGAATACTGGAAATCCCATCCCGAAGCCGATAAGAACGGCGACGGAGTGCTTCAATATGTCATGCTGAAGGGCGAACCGGGACACCAGGATGCCGAGCTGCGCACCAATTATTCCATCCAGGCGATTGAAGATGAAGGTATCAAGGTCGAGAAACTGGCGGAAGACAGCGGAATGTTCGACCGGGTGAAGGGCCAGGAGAAAATGGCGGGCTTTCTGAAGACCTGCGGAGACAGGATAGAAGCTGTTCTTGCCAACAACGACGATATGGCCCTCGGTGCAATTAAAGCTCTAAAAGCTGACGGATATTTTTCCGGCGGGAAATACATGCCGGTAGTCGGTGTAGATGCGACAGCTCCAGCCGTTAAAGCACTCAAAGAGGGGACCATGCTGGGTACTGTGCTAAATGATGCCAACATCCAAGGCAAAGCAGCAATCAAACTTGCGGCTGTTCTCTCTAGAGGCGAAGCGCCAACCAAACAAAATATTGGTTTCGATATTACCGATAACCAGTATGTATGGATCCCCTATAAGAAGATTACCAGAAACAATGTCGCCGACGTCGAATAATTAGGAAAACGTCAGAGCTTACAACCACACACCCTTTCTCCCTTGACCACATATCCTATAGGCAAAAGCCCTTGTAAAGGAGAGCGACGGGATGCTGAGGATTAAGCTGAATGAGCTGGCGAAAGGAACGGATAACAGCCTGGTGCAGACGGAAGTGTGGAGATGGGACGGGATTGGCTGGAATGAATGTATTCCTCAGCAGGAAGAGGATTTCATCCGTGCGGATGATGATCTGTTCGTAACGATTCCTGCAGAAGCGGGTTTGTATCGGGTAGATTACTCCAAAAAGCCTGTAGAGGCGCTTTATTTCCTGCCTGAGGTGGATGACAGCGAGCTGCGGGCAGATTTGCTGCATCCCGCTCCTTTTAAGCTTAAAGAGGGGACTCGTTGGGGGTACATCAACAATGAAGGACGGACGGTTATTGAACCGAGGTATGAATATGCCGAGGAGTTTCAGGAGAACGGCCTGGCGATTGTGCAGCGCAACGACAAGAGCGGCCTGATTGACAGCTCCGGGCGGGAGAAAGTGAGACCGGCCTATTCCTTTATTGCCCCTTTTTCAGAAGGCCGTGCTGTGGTTTCCGATGCCAAAGGCTATACGTTGATTGATGAAAGAGGCAAGCAGGTTACAGCAGCGCGTTATGATTACTTAAATTCGCTGCATGAAGGGCGTGCGATGTTCTCCAAACAAAGTACGACGGGTACTTCCCACTACGGATATCTGGATGCCCAGGGAAAAGAAGTACTGCCTGCAGTTTACGAGGACGCCGGCGATTTCATGAACGGAACGGCACTGGTCAAGCTGGGCGAAAGAGAGTTTGCGCTGATAGACCCGCAAGGCACCGTGCTGCATAGATATAAATATCCATTTGTAGGTTATCCGGGGGATGGCCTGCTGGCATACCAGGCTACCGAGAACGGTAAATACGGGTATCTGCGGATAGACGGAAGCATCGCGATAGAGCCGCAGTATACAGCCGCCCTGCCATTTTCTGCGGGAAGAGCGGTGATCAATACGGCTGAGAATTATGGCAATGCCTACGGCCTGATTGATAAGCAGGGCAAGCTCGTAGTCCCGGCCCAGTATTATGAAGTTCAACAGCTGGGTGAAGACCGGGTGGCATTGGGTACACCAGTGTATCCAGACCAGCCTTACCGCGGTTCACGTTATGTTATCGCTGATGCGGTAACCGGCAGAATCCTCAGCACCCACCCCTTGCTGGGTGTGAACAATTATCAGAATGGACTCGCCTCAGTGTTTGACGCCACAGATACCTATTTCATCGACAAAAGCGGAAAAAAAGCAGCTCAGCCGCCCGTGATTGCCGGTTCAGGCACTCTTTCCTTCAGCGGAAGTCTGATCAGGGCTGACGTGGATCAGCGGACAGCCTATTACGACCGGCGGGGCAATCAGGTATGGAGGCAAAATGGAGTCATAACCCTCCGGCCGCCTTATTCAGTGCTGGAGAAGAAATACAAACCGAATAGAGATTATTTGGTGTATTATCCGGTTATCGAAGGGATTGCAAACTCCGAGGTATCCAGAGAAGTAAATGACAAGCTGCGCAGCCTTTCCCTTGCCGAAGGAGCGGGGACCAGTGAAGGGACGCAGGATTATAGCTATACCGGGGATTTTGCCGTCTCCTTCTTCCGCAAAAATCTGCTTGTCCTGGAACTGAGCGGCTACAAGTACCCTTTTGGGGCTGCCCATGGCATGCCTACCCGGATTTATGTTCATATCAATTTGCGCAACGGCAAGTTTTATGCTCTTCGTGACCTGTTCAAGCCGGGCAGCAAATATGTGGCGAAGCTCAGCGCAATTGTCGGCAAACAGATTGCGAACGATCCCCAGTACTCTTACGTTTTTCCGGACACCTACAAGGGGATTACGGCGGATCAGCCCTTTTTTGTTGATGAAGAAGCGCTGTATCTGTATTTCGCTCCCTACGAGATTGCCCCATATGCTGCGGGTTTCCCGACATTCCGCATTCCTTATGCAGAAATCATGGGTCTGATCTCGACCGAAGGTGAGTTCTGGCAGTCTTTCCATTAAGCTTCCAGAAACGAAGGTAACGTCTTAACCTGTACAGAATGTACAGCGAAGTCAATAGGAGGCTGCTGTCCTGATTAGGATGGTGGCTTTTTTGTTGTATTGGAGTTGAAATGTACAAGCCGTCTGCTTGCTTATCTGGCAATCTATTAATGTAAAAATTTAGAAGCGCACAGCTGAGAGATTTATGCTACAATGACTGAGGAACAGATTACAACTTTGTAATATTTGGAGCCCATTACTTCGGCCGACAGCAACATAACAAATACATCATGAACAAGGAGATGGCAGAATGAAGAGCAAAACTTTAAGAGCAATGATAGGTGGAAGTGTGGCGGCAGTGATGGCGCTTAGCATTTCTCTTCCAATACAGGCAAATGCAGAGGCGGGTAATACTGCGACTGGAGCACCAACTAATTTCGCACAATTCATGCAATATTTTAACCAATATAGCCTTAAGGGATTTCCTTTTTCCAATACAACAGTGACAGTTTACAAATCTCAACCGGTTGTTGTTCCGACAAACACACCTGCACCGGTTGCAACAGCTAAACCAACAGCGACACCTGTAGCGACAGCGGCACCAACGGCAACACCGGTAGCAACGCCTGTAGCGACAGCTAAACCAACGGCAACGCCAGTAGCTACAGCGGCACCAACGGCAACACCTGTTGCGACACCAAAACCAACGGCAACACCAGCAGCAGCAGTCAGCACTCAAGAGTCCTATATCCAGCAAATCGTTACGCTTGTGAATAAGGAACGTGCGACAGCAGGGCTGTCCCCGGTCAGCGCTTTGGAAAGCCTGAACAAGGTGGCCGCAGCCAAAGCAACCGATATGCGTACGAACAACTACTTTTCGCACACATCCCCGACGTACGGATCGCCTTTTGATATGATGGCCACTTTTGGCGTCACTTATCGGGCTGCCGGGGAGAACATTGCCATGGGCCAGAGAACTCCGCAAGAAGTAATGACGGCCTGGATGAACAGTGAGGGACACCGTGCCAATATTCTGAGTGCGAACTTTAACTACATCGGCGTAGGTTTCGACAACAATTACTGGGTTCAGGAATTCATCGGAAAATAAACCTAATGAAAAGTACAAAACCCGTTCTCCGGCATTGCCGGGGGACGTTTTTTTTTTTGAGAAAAAAATGCTTTCGATTGATATAATAGACTATTAAGGACAAAAACCGCCAAATTTCGCTTGAGCGGTGGATATTTGCAAATTAAGTATAGAAGAATTATGTTTATCTACATAGTTAAGAAGTTTGTAAAATGTGGAACACTGGAGATAAGAACTGGCATACGGAGGGATGGCTTTGAACGATTCAAAATGGACCTGGCGCACTGTGAGCCTGATTTCCATAGCAGCAACGTTAGTTTTGATCGTTGGGTTTGGATATGCGGTGAACGATATTATATACCCGAAGGGTGAAGTTCTTTCAACCTCTTTGCCGCAGGAAACACCGGTTCCCACGGCGGCAAGCAGCGATGAAGTGAAAATATTGGCACTTGGCGACTCTTTGGCCAAAGGCACCGGTGACAACACCGGAAGCGGTTTTGTAAAGCGGACACTGGACGGTCTGTCGGCTGGCGGAGGCAAGGCGGAGCTGCTTGGCAATATGGGCATTAACGGGCTGACAACCGCAGGCCTGCAAAGCAAGCTCAAAGAAGAAGGCGTTCGGTATGCCTTGCGGCAGGCCAACGTCGTGCTGCTCTCGATCGGGGGCAATGATTTGTTCAGGGGCTCAGATATAATGGGAACGGGCAGTGCAGAACAGGGGACAACATCAACGGAGACAGGGAGTTCTGCGGACATTGCTTCAATGCCTGGAGCAGATCCTTCTGAAACAGGGACAGCGAGCGGGAAAACCGGCTCGTCCGGGACAAGTGTTCCTTCGGCAACTGAAGATGAGGTGACCCCGGAGTCGCTGCTGGCTGCGCTGCCAGATGCTTCGAAACGGCTTGGCGGGATTCTGGAGAGCATTGCCGAGATCAATCCGCAGGCGCAAATTTATTATGTCGGATTATATAATCCATTTGGAGATATCGAGGATCTGCTGGTGCCCGGCAATCAGGCGGTTACAGCCTGGAATAACGCGGCAATGGATATCATTAACACACACAGCAATATAACACTCGTCCCAACCTTTGATTTGTTCAACCGCCATCTGGATAAGTATCTTTCAAACGATCATTTTCACCCGAACGGCGACGGCTATCAGCGGATGAGCGAACGAATCATACAGGCTGTGCGCTAAGGATTTATTTCACCGCAAGTCAGAAATGATCGTAGCAAGGAGTTGTGAGAACATGGATAAAGACATAAGCGGAGAAGCCCGGACAGTTATTCTGTCAGTGGAAGGCGTCCGCAAAAAAATCGGCCGGAAATGGATCATTGATGATGTTACCTTCGACGTGAAGCAAGGGGAAATCTTCGGTTTCCTTGGACCCAACGGGGCCGGCAAAACAACTACAATCCGTATGCTTGTGGACCTGATTCGCCCAAGTGAAGGCAAGATAACCGTCTGCGGCTATAACGTTAACCGTGAACCGGAAAAAGCGCTGCAATATGTTGGCTCGATCGTAGAGAATCCGGAAGTGTATACCTATCTGACAGGCTGGGAGAATCTGCAGCATTTCGCCCGCATGCAGCCAGGCGTGGACAAGGCGCGTATTGCTGAGGTAGTGGACATTGTCCGGCTGGACCAGCGCATTCATGACAAGGTGAGCACCTATTCGCTGGGGATGAGGCAGCGGCTTGGAATTGCCCAGGCGCTGCTGGGCCGTCCCCGGCTGCTGATTCTGGATGAGCCGACAAACGGTCTGGACCCCAAAGGGATCAAAGAATTGCGCGAATTTATCCGCGAGCTTGCTGCGGAAGGTCTCGCGGTATTTGTATCGAGCCATTTGCTGAGCGAAATTCAGCTGCTGTGCGACCGGGTTGCGATTATCAGTAAAGGCCGTGTGCTGGCGGTTGGCGGTGTAAATGAACTGGTTGCACGCAATTCCCCTTATGTGCTATGGGATCTGGAGCCTTTGGACAGGGCCAGAACGATACTGGCCGGACGTCCTGACATCAAGCTTCTCGAACTGGATGAGGTTACGCTTGACGACTCCGTTATTGCCGGAATGGGCGCGAATTCCCTCATCACGGTCATGGATGAAGACCTGATTCCGGAGATTGTTGCCGTGCTCGTCACAGCGGAAGTGGAAGTTAGCGCTGTGCATAAAATAAACCCCACACTGGAACAGCTATTCTTGAAGCTAACGGAAGGTGAAACTATTGATTAATTTGCTTCCGCTCATCCGTAATGAGTGCCTGAAGATTATAAAAAAGAAACGGTTTTATGTTATACTGCTAATTCTGGTCGTACTTGTGCCTATGTTTACCTATGCACAGATGCGTATAGCCGAGCGCAGCCGGGACAAGTTTAATTCGGACTGGAGACTGGAGATACAGCAGCAGATTACCGATAATCAAAATTCACTGGGCAGCGACCGGATTCCCGAGGAATGGAAGTCCTACCGGCGGATATTCGTCCAGCAGCTGCAATATTATCTGGACCATGACGTCAATCCGAATGAGCCCAGCGGGGTTACCTTTACCCGCGAGTTCCTGGACAACTCGGTCTCCTTGTTCATTCCGCTGCTGATTATGGCAGTAGCCTCAGATCTTGTATCCGGGGAAAGGACGACCGGTACGATCAAGATGCTGCTGACCCGGCCGGTCAAACGCTGGAAGGTGCTGTTCAGCAAGCTGGCGGCGCTGCTGATGTTCGTCTCCTTGATTGTACTGTCGGTGTTTGCAATCAGCTATCTGATTTCGGGGCTTGTTTTTGGATACAAGGGCTTTAATCTTCCTGTATTTACCGGGTTCCAAATCAGCGGAGATGCGGTGGATATGTCGGCTGTCCATTCCGTTCCGCAGTGGAAATACCTGCTGATGCAGGGCGGATTAATCTGGTTCGTGAGCGTAGTCGTTGCCCTGCTGGCATTTATGGTATCGGTACTGGTGCGCAGCACAGCGGCAAGCATCGTGGTGATGATGGCCGCACTGATCGCCGGAACGATTCTGACCAATATGGCTTCGGCCTGGACGACAGCTAAATATTTATTTATGGTTAATCTGGGATTAACCGGGTATTTGGCCGGAACACCGGCACCAATTGAGGGGATGACACTGCCTTTTTCCATGGCTGTTCTGGCTGTTTGGGGGATTTCTGCAGTAATCATTTCATTCGCCGTCTTTACGAAACGGGATATTTTGAATTAGAATGTACAAAGTGAACCAAAACGTTTGTTTGCATTTCATAGATAGAGAGAAAAGAAGGAGGAGCATGAATGCTCGAACAGATCGATATGTTTGCAAAAGTCTCTAAGAACGCCGAAACAGGCCGGACTGGATACGATGCTGACGACATTCAAGTGCTCGAAGGTCTGGTTGCGGTCCGCAAACGGCCCGGCATGTATATCGGCAGTACGAGTTCCTCGGGACTGCACCATCTCGTATGGGAAATAGTGGATAACGCCGTAGATGAGCATTTAGCCAAGTTTTGCTCGAAGATTGATATTACACTGCGCAAGGACGGTTCGGTTACCGTCATTGATAACGGCCGGGGAATCCCGACCGGGATGCATAAGACCGGAGTGCCTACACCGCAGGTTGTTTTCACGATCCTGCATGCCGGTGGTAAATTCGGCGGCTCCGGGTACAAGAAATCGGGCGGTTTGCATGGCGTAGGGGCTTCAGTTACCAATGCGCTGTCCGAGTGGCTGGAAGTCGAAATTTATCGTGACGGCAAAATCCACCGCCAGCGTTTCGAATATTGGGTAGATGCAAAGGGGAAAGAGCATGTCGGTGAGCCTGTTACCGGTCTTGAGGTGCTGGGAAATACGAATAAGACCGGTTCGAAGATTACCTTCAAGCCGGATATTCGCGTCTTCCCGAATGGCATTGCCCTGAACTATGATACCCTTGCGGAACGGGTGCAGGAGATCGCCTTCCTGAACTCCGGGCTGCGGATTAATCTAAGTGACGAGCGCAGCGGCCGCCAGGATGAATTTTTCTATGAAGGCGGCGCAAGCCAGTTCGTGCAGTTTCTCAATGAGGGCAAGGATGTGCTGCATGACGTCATTCATTTCAGTTCGGAGAAGGATGATATTGAGGTAGAAGTGGCATTGCAGTATAACGCAGGTTATACCGAGACGCTTGCCTCCTTCGTCAATTCGATTCCTACGCGCAGCGGGGGAACACATGAGACCGGCTTCAAGACAGCCTATACCCGCGTGCTGAATGATTATGCCCGCCGGACACAGCTGCTTAAGGAGAAGGACAAGAACCTGGAGGGCAATGATCTGCGCGAAGGCATGATGGCGGTAATCAGCGTCAAGATGTCCGAGGTAGAATTCGTCGGCCAGACGAAGGATCAGCTCGGAAGCGCTTCTGCCCGCAGTGCCGTCGACTTTATCGTGTCCGAGAACATGGCCCGTTTCCTGGAGGAGAATCCGCAGGTGGCGCAAAGCCTGCTGAAGAAATCCATCCAGGCCTCCAGAGCCCGTGAAGCGGCGCGCAAGGCCCGCGATGAAATCCGCAGCGGCAAGAAACGCAGTGAAAGCTCCAACCTGGGCGGCAAGCTCTCGCCTGCGCAGTCCAAGGACGTTACGCGTACAGAGCTGTTTATCGTCGAAGGCGATTCCGCCGGAGGATCAGCCAAGCAGGGGCGTGACTCCAAGATTCAGGCTATTCTGCCGCTTAAGGGCAAGCCGATGAATCCGGAGAAGGCCAAACTGCTGGACATTCTTAAGAATGATGAGTACAAGGCGATTATTTCCGCAATCGGTGCGGGAATCGGTCCGGATTTTGCCGTAGAAGACAGCAATTATTCCAAAATTATCATTATGACCGATGCTGATACGGACGGTGCGCATATTCAAGTGCTGCTGCTGACCTTTTTCTACCGATACATGAAGCCGTTGATTGACGCCGGCAAGGTGTTTATCGCCCAGCCGCCGCTGTATAAGCTGACACGCAAATCAGGTAAGCTGGAGACGGTACGTTACTCATGGAGCGACGAGGAGCTGCAGAATTACCTCAAGGAATTCGGCAAAAACTTCGAGCTGCAGCGGTACAAAGGACTCGGCGAGATGAATCCCGACCAGCTGTGGGAGACGACGATGAACCCGGAATCACGCACGCTGCTTCAGGTGCAGATTGAGGACGCCGCAAAGGCGGAGCGCCGCGTATCCACGCTGATGGGCGACAAGGTCGATCCCCGCAAGCGCTGGATTGTCGAAAACGTCGACTTTACCGAATTTGTAGAGTAGTGTGCAAGTGACGATTATCCCGATTGTTAAAAAGAGCTTGGTGATCTGAGGAACGAAGGGGAAGTTTGGAACTGCAGAAGCGTCAGCGTTCGCCTTTATTCTCGAATTTCAACCGTAAAGCGGGTCAAATTGAAGAAATTCGGGAATAACAGCGATCGGAAGTCCAAACATTCCCCGCAGTGACAAGGGATCACCACACTATTTTTAGGCGGGCAGTTTGAGGAACAGAAGGTGAGCCAAGTGAGCAGTTTATCAGAACAATTTTCACCGGCTTTTCTGGAAGAGGTCGTCGGTGACCGCTTTGGCCGGTATTCCAAATATATCATTCAGGACCGGGCGATTCCGGACGTGCGTGACGGGCTGAAGCCTGTACAGCGCCGGATTCTATACGCCATGTACGATTCCGGGAATACCCCGGACAAGCCGTACCGTAAATCCGCCAAAACCGTCGGGGACGTCATGGGTAATTATCATCCCCACGGGGATTCGTCGATTTATGACGGAATGGTGCGGATGGCACAGCCTTGGAAGATGGGCCATGTGCTTGTGGACGGACACGGCAACTGGGGCTCGATGGATGATGATCCGGCAGCAGCGATGCGGTACACGGAAGCCCGCCTGTCGCCGATTGCCATGGAGATGATGCGCGACATCGAGAAGCGCACCGTGCTGTTCAAAGATAACTTTGACAACACAGCCAAGGAGCCAGTGGTGGTTCCTTCACGTTATCCGAACCTGCTGGTCAACGGAACGAGCGGCATTTCTGCCGGATTCGCCACGGAGATTCCGCCGCATAATCTGCGTGAGGTCATTGATGCCTGTATCGCGGTGATGCAAAAGCCGGAGATCGAGCTCGAGGACATCATGACATTTATCAAAGGTCCGGATTTCCCGACAGGCGGTACGATTATGGGCGGCGAAGGAATTATGGACGCCTACCGTACCGGCAAAGGCCGCATTTACCTGCGCTCCAAGACAGAGATTGAGAATCTGCGCGGCGGCAAACAACAGATCGTTATTACGGAAGTGCCGTTCCAGATTGTGAAATCACGATTGGTCACCTCCATGGAGAACATCCGTCTGGAGAAGAAGATCGAAGGCATCGCCGAAGTCCGCGACGAAAGCGGACGGGAAGGGCTGCGCATTGTGGTGGAGCTGAAGAAGGAAGCCGACGCCCAGGGCGTGTTGGCTTATCTGCTGAAGAAAACCGATCTGCAGGTCACTTACAACTTCAATATGGTGGCGATTGTCAACAAGGCTCCGCAGCAGCTTGGCCTTAAGGCTATCCTGCAAGCCTATATCGCCCACCAGCGTGATGTGGTTACCCACCGCACCCAGTTCGACCTGGAAAGAGCGGAGGACCGCGCTCACGTTCTGGAAGGGCTTGTAAAGGCATTGAACATTCTGGACGAGGTTATCGCTGCGATCAAGGCATCGAAGAACCGCCAGGATGCCCAGAACAATCTGGTATGGATGTTCGGCTTCAGCGAACGCCAGGCCGATTCCATTCTTACTTTGCAGCTGTACCGTCTGACCAATCTGGAGATTCATTCGCTCCAGAAGGAATTGGACGAAATGCAGGCGCGGATTGCCACATTACGCGGTATCTTGGACAGCGACAAAAAATTGATCGCCGTCATCCGCAAGGAACTGCTGGAGATCCGTGATAAATACGGGATAGACCGCCGCTCGCTTATTCAGGGCGAGGTTGAAGAGCTGAAGGTCAGCCTTGAAGTACTGGTTAACGCCGAGGATGTGCTTGTAGCACTTTCGGCCGATGGTTACATCAAACGGACCGGAATGCCTTCGTTCACGCGTTCGGGCGGTGAACGCCAAGCCTCCGGTGTTAAGGAAGGCGACCATATCGTCAAGCTGCTGGATCTCAATACAAGGGACAGCCTGCTGGTATTTACCCGCAAGGGGCAATATTTCCTGCTTCCGGTTCACCAGATACCGGAATTCAAATGGAAAGAGCCCGGCACGGCAATCGTGAACGTCATCAGCCTGGCGAAAGGCGATGGCATTGTCAGCGTGCTGCCGGTGGGCAATCTGGAGGAGCCTCAGGCGAGTCTGGTCTTCGTCACGCGTAAGGGCCAGGTCAAACGTACGGAGCTCAAGGAGTACTCTACGAGCCGTTCCGGAGCCGTGGCTGCCTGCAAGGTAGCTGATGGCGATGAGATCATTACAGTGGCGCTGAGCAGCGGAGACAAGGACATCGTGCTTGTGACCCGCGAAGGGATGAGCATCCGGTTCCGCGAGAACGAAGTCAATCCGATGGGCCGTGTGGCCAGCGGGGTCCGCGGTATTCAGCTTCGCGAAGGTGACGAAGTGGTTTCCTGCTTCTGGGTAAGCGAAGACGAAGGCGAAATACTGGTTGTCTCCGACCTTGGATATGCGAAACGGACACTATTAGTGGATTATCCGTCGCAGAGCCGCGGCGGCAAAGGGATGCCGACCTTCGAGTTCAAGGAAGGCAAACGGGTCAAACCGAACGGCAGCAGGCTTGCGGGGGCATTCCACTGCAAGGATCCGCTGGAGTTAGTCGCCTTCACCCGTGATGGCTTGCATCATCAGTTCTCTTCTGAGGCTGCTCCGCTGGGTGATCGCCGTTCTACAGGCAAACAACTTGTTCCGGTTGAGAAGAAGGATGAGATCATCACTCTTTTACCTGCAATTAAGTAATTCGTATGCACTGCAACAGGGCTAACATACAAAAGGCGTTTGACGGCTCCTCACTGGCTGGCTACAACGCCTTTTTGTATAGGTAAAGTAACAGATAACAAGGGGTTTGGTTATTTATTTTTTCGTTTTGCAGGAAATGGAATTTCTTTCTCGAAAATGTAGATATACCGGATTGAAATCCGCAGGGAAAGGAAGGAGTAACTGTGCATTCCTCAGAATTCAGTAAGATTTGGCATAAAATATTGAAGGACTATAAGCTACATATGGATAGCAAGCTTGCGCCTACACTGACAGATGCCCAACTCACCGTGCTTGAATTGCTTCAGGAACGTGACGCAATGAAGCCTTCTGATCTGGCCCCCCATCTCGCGACCAGCCCGGCGGCGGTGACGATGCTGCTTGACCGGATGGAGAAGCATAATTTGATTGTGCGTGAACGCGATGCAGCGGACCGGCGGATTGTCTGGGTGAGCATCACGGAGAACGGACAGAAAGAGACCGAGCGCGGACTCCAGATCCGCAGTGATTTTTTTGCCGAAGCGCTTGATCCGATTTCTTCACATAATCAGCAGCTGCTGCTTTATCTGATGGGCAAGATGGCGGTTGCTCCAACGCCGGAAGGCTCTACACCCTGAACCTAAACTTGGATCGTATTAATACTTATATAAGCTCAAAAACAGGCCATCCGTTAACGGATGGCCTGTTTTTGCAAATGCCGGGACCACAGATTCCAGGGAAAAGTCTGCGGCGGCAGCGAGATAAGCTCGATTTCTTCTTTGGTAACCGGATGCGGAAAGCCGACCAGCGCGGACCAGAGGGCAATTTGCTGCCCCGGTCTGTTCACCGCCGAACCGTATTTCTGATCCCCGAACAAGGGACAGCCGATTCCGGCAAGCTGCACGCGGATCTGATGCGAACGTCCGGTAAGCAGGTCTATCTTCAGCAGAGTATACCCCTCCGCGCTTCCCAGCACCGTATAATCCAGAATAGCCTCTTTGCCGCCCGGTGTTCCTTTGCGGACAATGGTAACTGTATTGCTCTTGGCATCCTTGAGCAAGGTATTGATCAGACGGCCCTGGGAGGCCGGAGGCTGGCCGTGCACCACGGTCAGGTAGACTTTATGGAAGCTGTGGGTACGGACGCTTTCGGACAGCCGTGAAGCGGCTTTGGATGTCTTGGCGAAGATCATCGCACCTCCGACTGGACGATCCAGCCGGTGAACGAGTCCCATGTACACATTACCGGGCTTGTTAAAGCGTTCCTTCACATCTTCCTTAAGCAGGCTCAACAAGTCTGCATCGCCAGTAGCATCCTCCTGTACGGGGATATTTACAGGCTTCACGATGCCGAGAAGGTGGTTGTCCTCGTACAGAACTTCAAAACGGGAATTTCCCTCCCCGCCCACTCCGGCTGTACCGGAATTGTGTGCAGTCATGGCTTACGCCTCCCAGCGGCCCAAAATTCCGCAAGGCAGGTTCATCCCGGAGGAGGTAATCGGCAGTCCGATTTCGCCGGAGGTCAGCTTGCCGCCGTACCGTTTGCCCATCGTCATCGAGAGCATGTTGCGCAGAACGGTTGGAGAAATGCCTGTCGTATAGGAGTTAATGAGCATGAACAAAGGTCTGTCGCTCATGATTTGCATGCAGCTCTCCAGGAACGGGTACAGACTCGCTTCAAGCTTCCACATTTCACCGCCGGGTCCCCGGCCATAGGAAGGCGGGTCCATAATGATTGCATCGTATTTGCTGCCGCGGCGCTGTTCGCGCTGTACAAATTTGAAGACATCATCGGTAATATAGCGGACCGGACGTTCGGCAAGGCCGGACAGGGCCACATTTTCCTTCGCCCATTGGACCATGCCTTTGGCCGCATCCACATGCACTACCGAAGCTCCGGCGCTCGCTGCAGCCACTGTAGCCCCACCGGTGTAAGCAAACAGGTTGAGCACAGAGATCGGACGGTTCGCCTCAGCGATCTTGTCCATCATCCAGCGCCAGTTGGCCGCTTGCTCAGGGAACAGGCCAGTATGCTTGAAGTTCGTCGGACGCAGGTGGAATTTCAGCTTGCCGTAGCTGATTTTCCAGTCGTCCGGAATGGTTTTCTTCATTTCCCATTGTCCGCCGCCTGCAGAGCTGCGGTGATAATGTCCGTGCACATCCCGCCACTTCGCCGTCTCGTTCGCGAGCGGCCAAATGATTTGCGGGTCCGGGCGGCGCAGAATAATATCGCCCCAGCGTTCCAGCTTTTCTCCGCCTCCGGTATCAATAACTTCGTAGTCTTTCCAATCGCCAGCTATATACATATTTAATCCATCCTTCAAAAAATTCATTTAGCCTTTATTGTACAACATTTAGCCCGGGCCCTACAAACAAAAAGGTAACAAAGCTGCGACTCTTCTCATTTTGCCCATTTGGGGATGTGCGTATAATATTTCCAAATATATCAGCGAGTTAGGCCAACAAATGACAAGAAACTATCTGCTTCTCGGAGGAGTGCTGACGGCCGTTATTGTAGCGTTTCTGGCAGTGATTGTGTATGATCAGGTTAAGTATGTTTATCGGAAGTTGAACAAGCACAGAAGGGGGCAGCGGCTTCATGTACAATCTGTCGGAGCTGTATTATCCGATTACGGCGAATCCGAAGGGGGCAGGGGAGATTCTGCCTTGCAAGGCGCTGCGTCCTTATATCCGCTGTTTCTGGGGAGAGCCAGAGAAACAGCTTAATGCTCCCTCGGCCCCCTCCCTTGGGGGAGAAATTATTATACCGGACAGCTGCATGGACATCATTTGGGAGTGGGATGAGCAGACGGGAGAGTCGGGCGGGATTTTTTGCGGGATTAACGATACGCCTTTTGAAGCCGGACAAGCTCACGACGATACGGGGAAAATCCGCTTCGCCATCCGCTTCCACTTCTGGGCCGTGCACTTGTTCGCCGATGACCATCTCAGGGAGGTCCTGAACATCCATACCGGGGTGGACCATTATTTCGGTTCGTTCCGCAGCGACTTGGGAGACAAGCTGCCGGGGACCCGTACTGTAGCAGAACGGATTGCCTTGGTAGAAGCTTATCTGCTGCGTCAGCTGGAGAAGACCCGGCACAGCAATGACGGCATGCTGAATGCTGTGTATGCCATCGTGAAGTCCAAAGGCGTCATATCCGCCGCTGCACTGGAAGGGAATTCGGGGTTTAGCAGCCGGCAGCTGGAAAGGCTTTTTCGTGAATATATCGGAATTTCGCCCAAAAAAGCAGCCGATCTTGTGCGCTTTCAGAATGTATGGCTGGATCTATACCGTACACCCTCACAGAATAGAAATATTCAGGATGTTGTATATAGCTACGGCTACAGCCATCAGTCCCATCTGAATAATAATTTCAAGAAATTCGCCGGCAAAACGCCGCTTGAAGCTCTGGCCTATGCACGGAATTAACATGTCGTTTTTTTGCAATACAGCGGCGGCGGTCACCAGGTATACTGTTGTCAGATGGCCAATGCGCCGCTAACCAAATGATGAGAATGAGAGGGATATACTATGATTTCTGCTTTTGAAGGCATCAATTTGTACAGCAAGGATACTGCAGCCTTGGCGGCATTTTATGCAGAGGTGCTGGGGATTCCCGTACCGTTTGAAGGCTATGGCAACTCTGACGGGGCGAAGATTGGCTTTGACAAGAGTCAGCCGGGCATCATTATCTGGGATGAGAATAAATGGGATAAGCTGACGACAGGAGCAGTCAATCTGGTGTTCTCCTGCAGCAATCTGGATGAGACCTATGAAACGCTCAAGGCAAGAGGATTGGATTGCCAACCGCCGGTTACAATGGAATATGGGGGTAAGGAAATGAATTTCCGCGATCCTGACGGCAATAGCATTACCTTGCTTGAAGGAGCATATTAAGTTATAGCAAGCCTCGATAATACAGAATCGACGATGAACGCGAACATCAACCGGACTCCCGGTCAGTGTTCGTGTTTTTATATATTGACAATGATAATCATTATCAAATAGAATGAGGTTAGTAAAAGTTGGTTTAAATTTAATGTTTACCTTGGGGAGGAACAGATTCATGGCTAAGGTGCTCGTGGCATATGCCAGCTTGACCGGCAATACGGAAGAGATTGCTGAGCTGATTGTGGAAGGAATACGCCAGGCAGGCGGAGAGGCCGTTCTGAAATCGGTCACCGACTGCAATGCGGATGAGATAAAAGCTTATGAGGGCGTGCTGCTTGGTGCCTATACCTGGGGTGACGGTGAGTTGCCTGATGAATTTTTAGATTTTTATGAGGAGATGGATGATCTGGATCTGACGGCTTATAAGGCAGCTGCCTTCGGAAGCGGGGACACCGGATATGAAATCTATTGTGGAGCCGTGAATCAGATTGAGGAGAAACTCAAGGAACGCGGCGCAGAGATTGTTCAGGAAAGCTTGAAGATTGAATACGGTCCGAACGCTGCCGAGAAAGAGGCCTGCCGGAATTTCGGTCGTCAATTTATCGAAACCTGCGCGGCGGTTTCTTAAGAATGGGCGGCGCGGCAGGATATCAGGTGGCGGGAAGTAGGGAAGTGCCGGACGCAGGCTACAGCCGGCTTAACGATTTCCGCATGGAGCATATCATGCTGGGCGGAGCCGAGGATCCTACCGGAGGGGCTGCGGCCACAGGGCTTCCGCGCTGGAGGCAGCAAGTCCAGTATGCAGTAGGACACACCCTTAACGATTTCTACAGTTTGCAGCCAGATGTGCGCAGGGAGACGCCTATCCAATTTCTGCTGGAGCGGCGCTGGCCGCCCAAAGGAACAGCTTTTCCTTCGCTAATGCACTATTGGGATATCAAAACGGCGGTGGCTGACGAGCTGATGCGCATTGTCTCCGGGAATCATACCCGCGAGGTGCCGGTGATGCTCTATGAGCAGTGGCATGTTCCGGTACCGGACCTGGCGATCGACCTGGCGATGATTTTTCAACTGGCCTGGAATTCCGCAATAAATGGACGCTGCTTGAATATCCAGAAATTTATGGTGAACGGAAATGAGGATGTGATCACCGGATTTCTGCACATGGCTAATGTGTTCTGCCATAAGGCTTATGGAGAACCAGCTGAAACCATTGAAATATATACTTTGCTTGACGGCCGCCGGCATATCTTTGACGGAGCAGGTGTACCGCTTGGCGAATCACTTGATTATGTGCGATTGTTGTCTGTATTCTTGGAGGGCGAAGCCATGGCACATCCTGCATTAAAATACGGAGAGCGCAGGAACGAGAAAAGTGAGGAATCCTTCGGAAGATACGGATTAATGTAATCCGTAACCAAGTGGACTATCCATTCCTTCCCGGAGCATGACAGGCTTGCCAAGCAGGGGACATGAAGATATGGTTAAGGGCAGGAGGTGTTCCAGCCAATGCCGGAAACAATTAAAACCTATAACACCGCAGTGGAAGCGACGCTTGAAGTGATCGGAGGCAAGTGGAAGCCGGTGATTCTATTCTTTCTTACGTTTGGCAAGAAACGCAATGGGGAACTGATGGGGCTGATGCCTGCTATTACACAGAAGGTGCTAACGCAGCAGCTGCGGGAATTGGAAGAGGACGGAGTCATAAAACGGACTTCTTATAATGTGGTTCCACCGAGAGTAGAGTATGAGCTGACGGAATATGGCTGGAGTCTAAAAGCAATTCTTCACCTTCTGTGCAAATGGGGCGATACGCACATTGAACGGGTGTACGGTGATCGGGCCATTGTATTGTCTGAACGTGAGCGGAATGATAAAACGGCCGGCCTCTGAAACAGGGACCGGTCGTTTTTCTTAAGAAAAGCTATCATACATACAGGGAGTATTGCTTAAGGGATAACCTTGGCTTTTCGGAGCCCGTCAAAAATATTCATGAACATACTCTCCGTTTCTACGAACTCATGGAAGCCCAAGCGGCGTGCTTTGGTACCGTCTGCAAAAAAATCGTAATCCCAGGAGAAGACAAAGTCCCCGAATGCCCAGGATGATACGCTCTGATAGCTGTTTTTTTCCAAGCCGTACTTCTCTACCATGTTATTCCACAGTGTCTCCTTATCCTCCATGACTACAGACAGCGACATCTGAAGAGGCGGAGCCGTTTCAAGATTAAAATACGCGGCGATTTTGGGCCACATCTCACTCCAGCGGAACAGGTCGCCGTTCGTAATATTAAAAGCCTGATTAGCACAGCGCGTATCGGTTGCCGCCCATATGGTCGCTTTCGCCAGCAGCCCTGCGTCAGTCATTTCGAGCAGGCTATGATAGGCCCCAGGTTTACCAGGAAAACGCAAAGGCAACCCAAGCTCCTTCGACATGGAGGCATATATGGCAATAACGAGGGCAAGATTCATAGGATTGCCAAGTGCAAACCCGCCGACGACGGAAGGTCGCAGTGCTGACCAGGTCCATCTTTTCCCTTGCTGCCGCTTTTCAAGAAAGTTCTGCTGATCAATATTGAATTCCGGCGGCATATGATTGGGATCGGTTTCCCTGGCAGGCGTTTTAAAGGGTCCAAGGTGAGCGCCATATACTTTATAGCCCTGCATAAGACTGATATGCTGCAGAGCATGGGCCACCGGTTCAATAACATCTACTACGTTAACCAGCATGGCGAGGTTTGGGGGGACAAGCTCCGCCCAGGTGGGCTTATCCTGATAGGCTGCGTAAAAAATATGTGTCACTTCCGAAAGGCTGTCTAACTTTTGGCGAACGTCCAAAGGGTCGAGCAAATCGGCGGAAATGTAGCGGATGCGCGTAGTATTCTCTCCACCCCGGCGTGACACGCCGATAATGTCCCATTCGGGCAGCGTAATGAGATGTTCGATCAGATTGCGTCCAATCACGCCGCCTGCGCCGACAACGAGGGCTGTTTTTTGCGGTGTATGTTCTTTTGAATTCATATTCATTGTCCTCTCTCTCTGTGTATTGGATTTGGATACACCCCAAGTATGGATCGCGGGAAGAGGGATGAATAGTACGCACTTTGAAGTCATATAGGAACCTGCAGGTAACATAAGGAGCTGGACTCACCGGCAATCAAGAAAGCCCCTTGCTGCTGGCGAAGGGTGCCAAGCGACAAGGGGCTGCTGTATGTTGTACTATTGTGCTGCTATAGAGAGGCAGAGAATTCAGCCGGTATAGCGGTAGTAATCCTGCTTGTTAAGAATTACGAATCCGCAGCTCTCGTATAACTTAAGCGCGTTGGGATTGTCCAGTGAAACCTCCAGATTCACACTGTTATAATTGCGCCGCTCCCGCTCGATGGTCTGCAGCAGTGCACTGCGTCCGATACCGAGTCCGCGCAGCTTCTGGTCGACCGTAAATCCGAAAATCCAGGTTTCGTTATCCTCCGTGGACAGCCGCATCTTACCGGCAGGCTGTCCGTTCATTTCAATGATGATATGCTCCTCCAGCCCTTCATGTTTATACATTTCAAAAACTTCGGCCGCATCCTCTTCCGACATGTTAAAGCCGACGCTGTCCAGCTTAATGAGGATGGATTCCTCGTCCTCGCGAGCGGGCCGCAGCACCACGGTACCGGCAGCAGAACTGGCTTCTCCGGAGCCTTGCGGCAAAGTGCTTCCATCCCATTTCATCTGGTATTCGGCATGATTGAAGACCAGTGGCAATGTCTGCAGGAATGCTGAACCCGAAGCTGAATTGGCGGGCGTATTCAGCAGCAGTGTGGTAACCTTTTTCTGCTTAATAATGCTCTGGGCCCGCATCCAAAGGGAGGTGAAGATTCCGCGGCGGCGGTAGCCCGGGCGGACCATGCCGCATATTTCCATTTCGCTGGAGAAACTGTATAGTCCGATGAAACCGACCAGCAGTTCCTCTTCGTAGGTTACCAGCCATTCCGTCCCGCCGGCCGCTGAAGGCAGCCGCAGCATATCCCAATTCAATTTGAGGGAGATTCCCTCGTATTGCTCGCAGCGCTGCTGCAATTCTTCTATATCTTTTAAAGTGTCAGCTGTAGTCAAACCGTTTCCTCCTAAGGTTGTGAGCGCTCAGCGATGAAGCTTTAGCTCCCATAGATTCATAGTATTTAAGGAAACGGGCATGGTCTTAAGACCGGTTTCCGTCTCCGCTGAGTACATCCGAGTACTCTTCATGTTTTTTGAATTGATGCGCAGCATAAGAGCACACGGGGACAATCTTCAAATCCTCTTCACGGGCCTTGTCCACAACCGCCCGTACAAGTTTTTCACCGGCACCTTGACCGCGCAGATCCTCAGAGACGTAGGTATGGTCAATGACCAGTGTTCCTGTAGCCTCTTCCAGTCTGTATGTAATCTCGGCAAGGTCCTTACCGTCGCCTGCAATATAGAAACGTCCTTCTCCTTGTTCAATCAGTTCCATATTCTTCACTCCTGCCTAAATGTAATGCCTTTATTTTACTACCCTGATTTAGAAAAAGCGAGAACTGTACATAATGACTGCCTGTTTTCATGGAAGAACTTAACACCAGCTGGAAGGGGATGCGGAATGACTTGCACTTACGCTGCTTCATGCCCTAAGATTAAGACACTAACGCTGTAACGAATAGAAGTTGCATCAGGAGGAAAGCCCATGGAATACGAGATAGAGGTTCAGTTTGAGCCGGTTTATGAGTTAGTAAACAGCATACATACGTTTATCTGCAAGAAATCCAATAAAAAAATCGATCTGGGTACCCCGTGGGCTGCCGAAGTGGCAGGCAAGCTTAGTCCAGGGCTTCTTAGTGCACTGGAGGAAACAGATCTCGGGAATGACTGGAAGCTGCTGAACCTGCTGATCTATTTATGTCCGGCCAAACAAAATGTGGAGAGTGCGCTGAACTGGCTGGAAAGTCTGTCGGTCGGTGAAATATACGAAACCCTTGCCGGGCATGTCAGTGTGTTTCCTGTCCAGATGGAGCAGTTCCGCAGCCGGATGACCTACCTGTTAACCGAATGGAACCGGCAATACTTCAGCACTAGTGATCCCGCCATTCTCGCTAAGCTGCAGGAGCATACGAAGGAACGGAACCGGGAACTCAAGACAAACAATACTTCCGATTTTGTCAACAAGACAACCAATGGTTTCTATTTCTTGCCGGGGGACGGACTGCGCAGGCTGGTGCTAATCCCGCAGTTTCATTTTCAGCCTGTCAACATTATTTACAACTTCGGCACTTTGACCATTTGTCATTATGCGGCGAGAATTATGGTCACAGATGAGGAAATATCACCGTTTATGTACAGGACTCTACGCAGTCTGGGTGAAAAAAGCCGGCTGAAGATTCTTCAATCGGTCGGCGGAGAACGCAAAACGTTCACGGAAATCGTAAAGCAAGCGGGCATTTCCAAAGGGATCGTACATGATCATATTTTCAGTCTCCGGTGTGCCGGTCTGCTTCATGCCTACATCGAAGGGGAGAATGTCACCGCATACAGCCTTCGTCTGGAGGGGATTCACCGGATGAATGAGCAGCTTTTTAAATATTTGAATTGAACCCGGTACACCCTATAATCCTTTACAAAGCCAAGGTATTCTCTGCTGAAGAGAAGCTTTGGCTTTTTTTGTACCGGAAAAAACGCCAGTGAATTCTGTTTGTGGAGAATTATTTTTAAGTTCTCTCTTTACAGAACAGAATTTACTTTCTATAATGTGAACTATCGGTCATTAATCATACTTAGTAGGTAGGAATTATCAGTCTTTATAAAATGGAGAGAAAAGAGATGATTTTGTGAGAAAAAGTACGATTTTATTGTCCACCTTACTGATAGCAGGTTCATTGCTGCTGTCGGCCTGCTCGGACAACGGCAGTGCGAACAACTCTGAAGTTGTGGACACCCCGGCTACGGCCTCTGCAGATACTGGCGGAACCGAAGCGGCAGCTTCACCGGCACCCGTGCCGGCTGGCGCACTCAGCGAGCCTTTCACGGCAACTGACTTGTCGAAGCTGCCCGCAGTTGCCCAGAACCGTACGGATACGATAATCGTCGGACTCACCGACCCCAGCGGCGCGTTTACACCTTATTTCCAGGAAAGTGGTTATGACGGCAACGTTTCTTCTCTACTTTATGCTTCACTGGTAACGGTAGATGACAAAGGTGTTCCTACTCCGGAGCTTGCCGAAAGCTGGGATGTGTCGGAGGATCAGCTTACATACACCTTCCATTTGCACAAAGACCTGAAATTCAGCGACGGCTCACCGCTCACTGCGGAGGATGTGGCTTTTACCTGGACGATTCAATATGACAAGACTTATGACGGCGGGTCCTCGCTGCCTTCGCTCAATGTGAAGGGCGGCAAAGCTTACAAAGAAGGTACTTCCAAAAGCATCGAAGGCATTAAGGTTATTGACCCGCAGACGATCTCGGTAACGCTGGAGCAGCCAAATGCTACGGCACTTGTGGTACTTGGCTCCAATGTGCTGTCGAAAGCCTATTATGGCAAGGACTACAAATTCGGCGAGCTGGAGTACATCAAGAAGCTGCATGAGAAACCGCTTGGCGACGGTCCTTACAAGCTGGAGAAATTCATCCCCGGGCAAGAAGTTCGGCTGGTGGCTAATGAGAACTACTTCAAAGGCAAACCAAAGACCGAACATTTTATTTACAAAACCTCTGAGGGCGACGTTTGGCAGTTCCTGGAGACAGGAGAAGTCGACTATGCTTCCTTCAGTGCCACAGAAGAAAATATCGAAAAGCTGAAGGGACTCGGGTATGTGAATATCATTCCTTATACACCGAGCACTTACGGCTACATGCAGGTTAACCTGAAGCACGAGCAGCTCAAGGATAAGCTGGTGAGACAGGCGATAGTCTACGGCCTTGATCGTCAGAGTATTTACGTGGACGCTGCCCAGGGTGCAGGCTCCATTGCCAATATTCCGGCATCGCCGATCTCCTGGTCATATACGGAAGAGGGCATCAATCCTTATAAATATGATCCGGAAAAAGCCAAACAGCTGCTGGATGAGGCCGGTTGGACTGTAGGTGCGAACGGTATCCGCGAAAAAGACGGCAAACCGCTCAGCATTCACTATCTGGGCTCCAAGAGTAAAAACACCGACATCTTTATTGCTGTAGCCAAAGAGAACTTTGAAGCGCTGGGCATTGAGTTCCAACCGGAAATTTTCGCAGATTTTAACTCGCTGGTTTCGAAGGTGGAAGGCGGGGATTATGATCTTGTATCCTTCTCCACACCTATGCTGACCGATCCGGCTGACGGATTCATGCAATTCTTCGACGGTGAAATTAACGATTACGATAATCCGAAATTCCTGGAGCTGTACAATAAAGCACTAGCCACTACCGATATCGAACAGCGTAAAGCAGTCTACAAAGAGCTCTACCAGCTGTTAAATGATGAACTTCCGATCATTTTCACCAGCTACAAAAAGACAGTGTACGCCTATAACGGCCGCATCCAGAATCTTACGGTCAGCCCATTCATCGGGCTTGCCGGCAGCCTGCCGGACTGGACTCTGCAATAATTAACTGTTCGTCCCCTGCCGGGTATGCAACGGCAGGGGACGAATCCATAAGGAGCCAATCATGAGTACTTATTTGACAAAAAGACTGCTGTATATATTCATCATTCTGTTTGCGGCATCACTGCTCATTTTTTGCCTTTATGCTACTACGCCGGGGGACTTTATCACCGGGAATATCAAGCTGACTGCAGAACGCAAGGCGGAGCTGCGGGAGATCTACGGCCTGAACAAACCGGTGCTTGAACGTTACGGCATATGGATGAAAAATGCACTGCACGGGGATTTCGGATATTCGCTCGCCCAGCAGAAGCCGGTGCTTCAGCTGTTCAACGACTATATCTGGAATTCTTTTTTGCTGGCGGCGGTATCGACCTTTCTGACCTGGGTTATCGCAGTTATTATCGGAGTGATTTCTGCCTATAAGCAATACTCCTGGTTTGATACGCTGGTGATGATTGCCATATTCGCGGCGATGTCGCTTCCGTCTTTTTTTATCGGCCTATTCCTGATTAAAATATTGGCGGTTGACTTCAAATGGCTGCCGCCTGGAGGAATGACGACTACAGGCAGCAATGCTGCCGGTATGGCATACCTCAAAGATGTTGTGCGTCATATGACGCTGCCGGTTATAGTGATGACCTTGCTTGGGCTGGGCTCACTAACCCGGTATTTCCGCAGCAATATGATAGATGTGCTTAAACAGGATTATATCCGCACAGCCCGGGCCAAGGGCTTAAAGGAGCGGAAGGTGCTGTTCACCCATGCGCTGAGAAATGCGCTGCTGCCGGCCATTACGCTCGTTGGCTTCGAGCTTCCGGCGCTGTTCGGCGGGTCGATTATTATCGAGCAGATCTTCAACTGGCCGGGCATCGGCCAACTGTATATGAAGTCCTTCGGGCTGAGAGATTATCCTCTGCTGATGGGCTTTACGATGCTGCTTGCCATTCTGACCGTGATTGGAACGCTGCTCTCGGATATTTTGTACCGGGTTGCCGATCCGCGTGTCCGGTTATAGAGGGGGGATGACATTGTGGCAGCTAACAGCACTTTAAACGAGCTTCACAGGCCTGCAGCCAAGGTCCAGAAATCTTCACTGTTCCGGCAATCAATACGGAGACTGCTTCATAACAAGCTGGCGGTATCCGGTTTTGTAGTCGTTGTATTTATGTTTGTGCTTTGTTTTATCGGTCCTTTGTTCTCGCCGTATACAGATAACAAAATCAATATGGCCATGATGAATAAAGCACCGAATCTCAAGCATTGGCTGGGAACGGATGCGCTGGGCCGCGATATACTGACGCGGGTGATGCAGGCTGGACGCATCTCGCTTACGGTCGGACTTGCTTCGATGGTATTGTCCGTATTTCTCGGCGCCCTTCTGGGGGCGATAGCCGGTTATTACCGCGGAATTGCTGATCAGATCATCATGCGTATTGCGGATCTGCTAATGACGATTCCCAGTCTGCCGCTGCTGTTCATCTTCGGTGCGCTGCTGTCGGAATGGAAGATTCCGACGGACTACCGGATGTATATTGTTATGCTTATGCTGAGTATCGTGAACTGGCCGGGTCTGGCACGGATGGTGAGAGGCCAAATGCTCAGCCTGCGGGAACGCGAATTCATGCAGGCTGCGGTAGTGCTGGGGCTTAGCGACCGCCGAAAGCTGTTCAACCATCTGCTTCCGAACATCGTTCCACTGCTGATCGTGATGGCGACGCTTAACATCGGCGGAGCGATTCTCAGCGAATCCGTACTCAGCTTTTTCGGCTTGGGGGTTATGCCGCCGACGCCGACATGGGGGAACATGATTGATGCTGCGAATAATATGATCGATTTCCAGAATCGCCCTTGGCTGTGGATTCCGCCGGGTCTGTCGATATTCGCCACGGTCATTGCCATTAATATATTCGGTGACGGCCTCAGAGACGTGCTTGATCCTAAACAGAAGAGGTAGGTGTCCAACATCCGATGAAGGATTTAATGACGATAGACGGTCTCAGCACCAAGTTCTTCACAGAAGAAGGGAATGTAACAGCCGTTGATAATGTAAGCTTCCAGGTACGCGAAGGGGAAACGGTCTGCATTGTCGGGGAATCCGGCTGCGGCAAAAGCGTAACCGCCATGTCGATTATGGGACTGGTGGAGAAACCCGGAGGGCGGGTTGCCGGAGGAAGTATAGATTTTCAGGGAGAAGATTTATTGCAGCTAGATCAAAATACATTGCGGGCGATCCGCGGCAACGAGATTGCCATGATCTTTCAGGAACCGATGTCATCGCTCAATCCGGTAATGAAGATCGGGGAGCAGATTATGGAGCCGCTGACCGTTCATTTGAAAATGAAGAAAAAAGAAGCCCGGCTGCGGGCGATTGAGCTGATCCAGCAAGTGGGGATCTCCCGGCCTGAGCAGATTGCCGACAGTTACCCGCATGAGCTGAGCGGGGGAATGCTGCAGCGGATCATGATCGCCATCGCTATTTCCTGCAATCCGAAGCTGCTGATAGCCGATGAGCCGACTACGGCGCTGGATGTTACGATCCAGGCGCAAATTCTGGATATGCTGCGCGGGTTCAAGGAAAGCTCCAAAATGTCTATCCTGCTAATCACCCATGACCTTGGGGTCGTGGCAGAGATGGCTGACTACGTGATTGTGATGTATTCCGGCAAAATCGTCGAGGAGGGCGAGGTTGTCGAACTGTTTAAGAATCCCAAGCATCCTTACACAAGAGGTCTGCTGAAGTCAAAACCTGTGATGGGCCAGCGGCAAGAGGAGCTGTATTCAATCCCGGGGCAGGTGCCTAATCCGCTTACGCTGACTCCGTCTTGTTATTTCCATGACCGCTGTGAGCACTGCATGCCGGTCTGCCGCAGCCGCCAGCCGCAGCTCCAGGAGACGGGCAGCGGGCAAAAAGTATCCTGCTGGCTGTATGAGGAGGCGGAAGTCCATGTCTGAGGCACTGCTTGAAGTTAATCATTTGAAGAAGTATTTTCCGGTCACGCAAGGTCTGCTGAGCCGTACGGTAGGACATGTTAAAGCTGTGGATGATATCAGCATCCGGCTTCAGCCGGGCGAGACCTTCGGGCTTGTCGGGGAATCCGGCAGCGGCAAAAGTACGGTAGGCCGGACTATTCTGCGGCTGACCGAAAAAACAGCCGGAGAGGTTAAGTTTAAGGGTGTGGACATTCACAGCCTTTCACCCGCTGAGATGCGCCAGCTGCGGCCCCGGATGCAGCTGATTTTTCAGGACCCCTACAGCGCACTTAATCCCAGAGTCCGGGTTGGTGACGCCATCGGCGAAGCTCTGCTGGATCACGGATTATGCTCCAGAGCGGAGGTCCGGGGGCTGGTGCTGGATGCGCTTGAAGCCTGCGGCTTGTCCTCCTATCATATCGACCGCTTCCCGCATGAGTTCTCCGGCGGCCAGCGCCAGCGGATTGGAATAGCGCGGGCGTTGATCCTGAATCCTGACCTCATCATAGCCGATGAGCCGGTCTCGGCACTGGATGTGTCCATTCAGGCCCAGATCATCAATTTGTTCAGCAAGCTGCAGCAGAGTAAGGGACTGGCCTATTTGTTTATTTCCCACGATCTCAGCGTAGTGGAGCATTTATGCTCCCGGATCGGTGTGATGTATCTGGGCTCCATGGTGGAGACAGCGGCTAGGGACGAATTGTTCCGCCATCCGCTGCATCCGTATACCAAGGCGCTGCTTTCGGCGGTTCCCGTTCCGATTCCAAAGCTGAAGCGGGAGCGGATCGTGCTGCAAGGCGATATTCCGAGCCCGGCAAACCCGCCTTCCGGCTGCAAATTCCATACCCGCTGTCCGTTTGCCGTGGAGGTCTGCAAATCGCAGATTCCGGTGTTCCGCGATGCCGGCGGAGGCCATTATGTGGCGTGTCATTTGGCATAACTTCTTATAAATATGTATTATAATTGAATATTTACCGATTTTGACTTGGTGTACTGGCAGTGCTATACTGTTTCCACAGCAGGTAAATATGGTTAATAATAGACTGATTAGACCTATACATCTAATTGGTCTTGTTTTTTTAATACTTAAGTCAGTTGTTCGTAGTAACTCATTGCAGCCCAAGCTGACAAAACTAAGCATATGCTTTCGAAGCCAGTTTTGTTCGTAGTAATTCATTGCAGCCCAAGCTGACAAAACTTTTAGGAGGAAATATCATGAATACCACAGTACGTTTGACTGAAAGATCCGGCTCGACCTCTTCACAGCGGAGCAAAGGCTTTGTACCGGTTGTCGTCTACGGTGCAGGTTCAGATAGCCAATCCTTTACAGCGGATGCGAAGACATTGAACGAAATTCTCGGCAAGAACCCGCGGGCGATTCTCAAGGTGGAACTGCCGGATTCCGGCTCCAAGAATGTGGTGATCCAGGAAGTGCAGCGCCAGCCGCTTTCACGCAAGCTGCTGCATGTGGACCTGCATCAGATTGATATGAAGGCTGAGCTGGACACCAAGGTTGCTTTCCACTTCACCGGTGATCCTGTCGGCGTCAAGAGCGGCGGCAGTCAGCAGGTGGAGCTCTATGAGCTGGATATCCGCACCTTGCCGGACAAGCTGACTGCTACCTTTGAAGTAGATATCAGCGGCCTTGATATTGGCGATCAATTGCTGGTCTCCGATCTGCCGAAGCATGAAGGCTGGGAAGTATTGACACCAGAGGATACACTGATCGTACGAATTTCGCCTCCTGTCGCTGCTGAAGAGCCGACGGATACGGATACTGCCGAACCGGCAGCAGCCGTGGCTTCCGAAGAGGGCAAGACGGAAGAATAAGCTACTTAGCGGACTTGAAGATTTAGTTTAAATAGGAGCAGACATTTCCTTAACAAGGAGCTGTCTGCTCCTTTTGTGTGCAATGATTTGGCTGATGTGACTTGGTATGGGGCCGGGAAATTTGCTGTTTCATAATTTACAACGTAACAGTGTTATGTTACGATCGTTTCGAGGAGTGATCAAGATGGAAGAAGATTTGATCTCCAAGAAGGATCTGCTGGAGCTGACCGGCATTTCTTACGGGCAGTTGTACCGCTGGAAACGGAAACAGCTGATTCCCGAGGAGTGGTTTATCCGCAAATCTACATTTACCGGGCAGGAAACCTTTTTTCCGAAAGACAGAATTCTGGGTCGGATTCATAATATTATCCACATGAAGGATGATCTTTCACTGGATGAGCTGGCAGACAGGTTAGGTGATACTTCAACCCTCTACAAGCTGTCGTTGACGGCGAAGCAATTGTTAGAACGTAACATTGTTTCGAACTTGACCCTGGACAGATTCGGTGGGTTGGACGGAGGCGGAGTTCAGGAATTTGCCTTTGAGCAGATTGTACAACTATTTGCCGTTGACCTCTTGCTTAGCAAAGGCGAGGTGAATCTGGAGGAAGCCGACAGGCTGTTCTATACACTGACGGTGAATACGCAGAGGTTCGAGGGGAAAAGCTGGGAGCTGTTTTTTGTCCGCAAAATGGGCGTTAGCATGTTCCTGCTCGCTGCATCTCCAGCCGATCTGGTTTTTGATGAGGGCGTAAGGCTTGTTAGCAGACTCGCTTTCACAGATTTGCTGGAACAGCTGAAGGGCAAAGTGAATTAAGGAGGAATTGTTAATGCTTACTGATAAACAACTGCCGGATTTGCAGATGGCCGGAGTGAGCGGCGCCGCAGGCGGGACCTATAACAACGTTAATTTGGACGGAGTAAGCCGGGTGAACGGGCCGGTTCTGGCGCAGAATTTCAAGGGCAACGGGGTTATACAGATGAACGGGGATCTTTCAGCAGAAGAAATGGACGTGAATGGAAAGCTCAAAATCAACGGCAGCCTGGAGTCCGCGAGAATGCAGCTAGACGGAATGGTCACGATAGACGGTCCCCTACGCGGCGAGAACTGTATCCTGAACGGGATGATCCGTGTAACAGGAAGCTGCGAGCTGGAGCGTTTTGAGGGTGAGGGGAGTTTTACAGTAATCGGCTTACTTAGTGCGGGATATATGGATTTCACTCTTGAGGGGCAAAGCAAGGCGGATGAGATCGGTGTAGAGAGCCTGATTGTCCGGCAGAGGGATTCACATCTTGTGAGCAAACTGCTGGGCGGGTTGATTCCCCGGTTTAGAACAGAGCTGCTTGCCAAGGTCATTGAAGGCGACTATCTTGAACTGGAAAATACGACAGCAGATATTGTGCGGGGCGACAAGGTCATAATCGGAATAGGCTGCAGGATCGGGCGGCTGGAATACCGCTCGGAACTGAAAGTGCATCCTGGTTCAAGTGTGGGAAAGGTGGAGAAGTATGGTGAGTAATGCTGCTGAGCGCAATAATCTGAAAATTCTTGGAACTTCATCGTCTATGGGTGGATGCTTTCTCGATGTGAAGGTGACCGGTGAAGGCAAATTTTCCGGAGATGTGGATTGCCTGAGCTTTTCTTTGACCGGGAACAGCGGGATTTCTGGCAGTCTGCGGACGGAGAAATTGAAGCTCACCGGTGAAATTGAAGTCAAAGAGCGGCTTACGGCAGGAGCCCTGCACGGACAGGGGGAGATAAAGTGTGGCAGCTTAAGCGCTGAACGTGTCAAGTTGAGCGGCGATCTGGAGGTGTCCGGAGATTGCGAAGCGGAGAAGCTGCAAATGACCGGTGCGCTTAGGGTAGGCAGGCTACTGAATGCAGACATTCTGGAGCTTGTGCTGTTTGGACCCAGCCGATCGTCAGAAGTCGGGGGAGGCAGCATTACCATCAAGCGCAGCAAGGCTGGGGTTCTGCTGAAACAGGTTCAGTCGAAGGGGATTCTGTTTACTGCACGGGTGATTGAAGGAGACCAGGTGGACATTCAAAATACCCGTGCAGAAGTGGTGCGGGGGGAAAACGTCATCATTGGTGCAGACTGCGAAATCGGGATCGTGGAATACCGCGGCAAGCTGGAAATTCACAAGAGTGCCACCGTGAAGCAGCAGGTGAAGGTTACGAAGTAACTTGCCGGGATACCTGAAAGCGAAGGACGGTCTTCAGCTTCTCCGGCGCTGTTCTGCGGGCATCTGAAATATAGATTTCCCTGTGGGTGTGGGTAACCCGCTGCAAGTTATGTTCGGAACAATATTGTTCCATCCGCGCGAAGCTCTGCGGCTCCTCATCGTAAGAGCCCAGATGAAGCATTTGCACACTTAGGCCGTCTTCGGAGCTTCCGAAGGCGGCTTTATGCAGCAGTGGATGCGGTTTGGTTGTCTTTAGCTTCTCCAGGATGTCACCCGCAAGATCGGTTGTCACAAAATCAGGCTGCCGGATCATCAAGGTATAGAGCAGGTCGTCTTTGTCTAGGACAGCTTTCTTGCGGCCCTCAGGGTTCAGATCCCAAATACCTTCCAGCGGGAAAACGGTATAATCGTAGTAGCTCTCAGGTGCTGCTCCTTTTTTGGGCAGCATCTTTACCGCGTAAGCCAGAGAGTACAGCACACCTACAGCATCAGCAAAGGTCTCGCTGTTCGGATTGCCCTCTCCCTGCAGCATAAAGTAAGGAAATGCAGGCACTGTAAGAATTGCCGGTTCGACGGCGGGCAGATACAGGGCCTTGTCCTGCTTTTTCCATTCGTATTTCATAGAAATCACCTCATCAATAGATTGTGTTAATCTAAGAATATCATGTGTAACTTGACATAAGAGTGTCATCTTCGACCGGAGTAGATTAGGAAAGTGGAAGCATGTAGAATAAAGAGAAGTGTAATATACTGGCATGAATTAGGAGGAGCTTCAATGATTGGACAAGCTGAATTGGTAATTGACGCGAAAGCACTGCTTGGGGAAGGCGCCCACTGGGACGGACAGGAAAGTAAGCTTCATTGGGTTGATATCGAGGGCAGACAGCTGAGAATTTATGAACCAATGGGACAAGGCGAGGAGATCTATTCCTTCGATAGCATGGTCAGTGCGGCAGTGCCGGCCGCAGGCGGCGGCTGGATACTTGCGTTGCAGGACGGAATCTACAGCTTCAAGCAGAACGGGCAGCCGCAGCTTATCGCTGCAGTGGAGCCTGAGCTGCCCCGCAACCGGCTGAACGATGCCAAATGCGACAGTGCAGGCCGGCTATGGTTCGGCAGCATGAGTATGGATTCAACACCGGGGGCGGGCAATCTGTATGTCATGGAGCCTCATGGAGAGGTGCGCCATGTCTTGCCGGACATCGGCATCTCAAATGGACTGGCCTGGGATGACAGCCGCAGCTTGATGTATTACATTGATACGCCGACCCGGGGCGTCGATGTTATGGATTATGATCTGCAGAACGGGACAGTCAGCGGACGTAGGACAGTTTTTACTTTACCGGAAGGTGCAGGCGGTCCTGATGGGATGACGATTGACCGTGAGGGCATGCTCTGGGTGGCCCAGTGGGGCGGGAGCTGTGTCTCGCGCTGGAATCCGCACACCGGGAAGCAGATCGGCAAGGTTGAGGTGCCGGCCAAGAATGTAACCTCCTGCACTTTCGGCGGCGAGGCGCTGGACGAGCTGTACATCACTACAGCGAGAAGCGGAATGAGCGAAGAAGAATTGCAGCACTGGCCGCTGGCTGGAGGACTGTTTAAGTTCAAAGCCGGGGTGCAGGGAGTGCCGGCCAATGTTTTTGCAGGCGGGGTTCGGTAGTAACCCAAATAAAAGAAACAACGGCAGCCATGAACGACATAGCGTTCTAGACTGCCGTTGCTCTATTGAACTAAGGTGTTCCGTTGGTTTAACTAGAGATGAGTTTATATCGGGAAAGGTGAAGTCTTACAAAAAATGTGTGTAAAGATTAAAAGTGTAGAATATTAGACATTAAATTGGCGTCTCTCATAGTGATATCTTGATAATAATGTTATTCTTCAATATTGAACCATGGACCAGAAGCCTGGATGACGCCCCAAAGTTTTTCTGGAAGTTCAAGCTCACCAACCAGCGAAGCTTTTATAGCTGTTTGGATTTCTGACTCTTGTCCATTTTGAACCTTTTCAACCCAGTCAGGATTCATGATTAATGCGTGGCCAATAGCAGCTAGGGATAGCCCCTTATCAATTCCTCTAGCAACATCATCCGGAGTAACAATAGTACCAGCGGCCAGTACAGGTACTCGACCATTCACATGTTCAATAATAAGTTCTAGATACGTTTTTTCATCTTGGCTGTCGGCTGGCTTCGATGAAAGAGCATCGGCCAATGAAGCATGTACATAATCAATTTCCTCTTCAATCAGGCTTTCAACTAATGCATAGGTATCCTTCATGCATAGACCGCCTTTTTGATGTTCATCAGGAGAAATCCGGTAGCCGATAATAAACGGTTTAGTAGCATGTTTTTTAATGACATTCTTCATTTTCTGAATAACGGCTAATGGGAAGCGCAAGCGGTTTTCCATTGATCCTCCCCATTGATCCTCACGTCTGTTGAAGAACGGAGAATAGAAGTTTTGAAGTAAAAATCCATGTGCTCCATGAATTTCAACGCCATCAAACCCTGCTTCAATTGCCCGTCTTGTTGTTTCTCCAAACGCATGGATTACTTCCAATATTTCATTGTGCGAAAGTTCTCTTGGTATAATTGAAGGAGCAAATGCAGTGGCTTCCGTCTCTACAGCGCTGGAACTAACCACTTCTCCATTTGGTGTAAGGTTCGGTAGCGCTTTGTTACCTGCATGGAAAATTTGAAGTAACGCAGTAGCTCCTCCGCTTTTCACCGTATCTGCTAATTTGCGTAAACTTGGAATAAATTTATCGTCATAAGCGGCGAATTCATTCGTAAAACCGATACCGTTTGGTTGAACATGTGTACATCCAGTTATTACTAGACCTACGCCTCTTACTCTTTTTCTGTAATATTTTATTTCATCGTCTGAAACTGAGTAATCATCATTGCTGGCCCAAGTGGTCATTGGAGACATAACAATCCGATTCTTAAGGGTAATTCCATTCTTGAGGGTAAAGGATTCCATCATGTTGTTGTATTTTGCGTTCATACTTTTAATACCTCTTTCTGTATTGTGATTAATAAACGAATGTTCGTTTATTTAATAGCGCCATTCTTCACTAGCTTATTGCTAACACTGCTAATAATAAACGATCATTCGATTAAAAACAAGCTGTAATTATTCAGAGGGCTTTATTTTCTAGCATTCTGAAATAGGTTTCCCTCTGAAAATTACAAATTAAGCTTTTAAAGCCTCCCAGCTCATTTGGATTATTTCGTTCAAGTTATCCTGCTTCAATTCGACTTGACCGCTAAAATATTCCTTAACATATTGCATAACCGGGTAAAACATGAAGATATGGAGTAGGCTTGTATCCACTTGTTTAAAAATATTTTGTCTTTTGCCTTTTTCAAACAAGCTAAAGAGCGGCTCAAACAACTCTGATCCTTCTTTTCGAGATAAGTTAAGAAGGAGAGGGGAGTTCGAAAATTGCTCAATACATAAGAATTCATCCTGATTGTTCAGAATAAAATTCGCGAATTTTCTCAACGTATTTTCGAAAGCGGCTTGAATCGAAATCGAGTCATCGTATTTAAAAAGCACTTCTTGACTCATTTTCTTTTTTACATTCAAGTACAACTTGTTCAGCATATCCTCCTTATTCTCAAAATAGACGTAAATTGTTGAAGCAGATACGCCGGCTTTCTTAGCGATCTTGGACATCGAAATTTCCGCTAACCCTTCTTCATTTATCAATTTGATCGCTGCATTAAAAATACTCTCACTTTTATTTTCATCTTTATGTCTCATAGGCATATGGTGAATGATCATTCAATTAAAGTCAAGTAAGCTCTAACGTCTCTCCCGCAGAAAACTATGCTGACCTTTAACTAAATGAAAAAGGAGCTCCTGTTCATCAACTTTTCCTTATGTCATTAAACTATCATGTCCCGTTAGCGTAACGATCAGGACGTTCATGAGCCGTTACTCATCGGCCCCTATGTTAACTGATGCTCCCCGTTGTCTTGCTTGACCGTCGATGTCCAAGGTTTTGATGATGAAACTGTAAGATTTACCTGCATCGATTGCGGCGGAAGCAGCTCTAAGGTGAAAATCATGTGAGTCTTGATCCACAAATCTAGGATCGGCAAATACAGAGTGGCTATCATTTCCGGTGCGGGCCTTATAGGTGGAGAAACCGATATACTCCTGGTTTTTCCAAATCCAACTTGCTTTCGATACGTCTCCGGGAGCGTAATAAAGATTGTAGTCCACTACATTTCCCGAGTTTTTCTTCTGTTCGTTATAGATGAAGACATTCGATGAATTCGCAAAGATGATATTATTGGTGATCATATTATTTTTGGTATCGTACTGTAGCAAAATTTCACCACTGCCATCATTTAGCGAATTATTGTGATATAGGGTATTATTGATGATCTTGCTATTTACTGTTGAACCTCGTTCCGTATCGTATCCGCCCAGTGCTATTCCCGTATACCGGTTACTGTAGACTATATTGCTCCGCACGGTAACCTCGCTAGTGGATTTCCCTGCATGTTCACTGGCAATTTCAATGCCAATATCGTTGTTGTAACTGTAATTTCGTTCAATAACGCTGTCTTTTCCCCCATCGATGTAAATACCGCCAGCCGCGTTGCTATGGTTAGGAAGTGATGTACCGTAAGAAGGGTTAAAGTTCGATGTGATGTTATAAACTCTATTGCCACTGACTAATCCGTTTCTCACTTGATCGTAGGACGGATGCGGCGCCGTTCCTTCGAAGCCGATGAGATCGATACCGATATTGTCATTATCATGAATGAGATTGTTCGTCACGGCAAAAGTATCGACATTTCCGTTGATAACAAGGGACTCGCTTGAACCCAGTACCAGCTTATAAAGCTCATTACCTTCTATCGTTACATCATGAATGGAGGCGGGAGCATCAGTGCCATACACAGCGATACCGTGAGCATCCCGGCCAAGCAGGTCACTGCCGGCTGGTGTTGCGGTATTTTTGATATCATGTACTTTGTTATTCAGTATCTTAATATAGCTGCCAGAACCGTGGACAAATATACCTATTGGCAATTGCTCTGTTTTTGCTGTGCTGAAATTACGGATTTCAAACCCCTTAATCGTAATATAGCTGGCATTTTCAATCTCAATCAGGCCTTGTTGTCCTGTGACAGAAAGTCCGCTGCCATCAAGGATTGCTTTTTCCTGCGGGAAATTAGCGAACGTGATCGAACCCTCCCGGGCTGAGCCTGAACGGCTTATTTTAAGCTTTTGCTTATAGACGCCCCCTCTAACATACACCGTGCTGCCCGGTTTTGCGGAGTCTGCTGCATGCTGGAGCGTTCTCCAGGGAGATTTTTTGGTGCCCGCGTTGTCATCGTTGCCTTTGGAGTCAACAAAATAAGTAGGAGCAGCTGCGGAAGTAGAAGTGGCACGCAATTGCAACAGCATAATCATTACGGTTGCAACTACCAAACTCAGTATGAAAAATTTACGCTTTGTTTGCATTGAGCTGGATCTGCCCTCCCTGAATGTTTTCTTGTAATTATACTACAGCCATCCGGAAGCGGCTCTTATGCGCCATCTAGTAATGTAGTTACAAGAAACGACCTCCAATAGTGCCCCGTTAGCGTAACGTCAGCTCGGAAGAATGAAATCCACCTATTACTAATAATGAAACTCTCATGGCGACTTCCTCTTTATGAGTAGCTACGTTCCCAGTAGCCCATTGAAAGGCACCTTCATGGATGACTTGTGCAAAAATAGGCACATAAATATTTTTCTCGTCATCTGTATAGATGTCTTCCAGACTTTTCGACAAATATTCCTTCAACTCATTTACTATTTTTTCTTTCAATTGCGGTATGACTAAACCTACATAGCTGCTACGGCATTGGATGTTAGGTGGTTGATAAAAATCGCATACCGCTAAAACGAGCTGAAGGATGCTGTCTTGATCGAATTTCACTACGCCTGCAGTGTGTTTTACAATGGAAGCTGATGCAGAATCTCCCATAACGTAGTCCAATAATTCGTATTTGTCAGTAAAGTGCGCATAGAATGTAGCCCGGTTGACTTGTGCTCCTTTTGTTATATCCGCTATTGTTATTTTTTCGAAATCCTTTTTGGAAACTAAATGAAAAAATGCGTTAATCAAAGACTGCTTCGTTTGTGTCATTCGCACATTCATTACTTTTGTCGCCATTTGCTTCACCCCTAACCCGACATATTAACAAGCTTGTCGCTATAGCAACATTTGTGTATCGATTGTTGGTTGCTGCATTAAATCGTAGGTTGTATATTATCCATTAAAGCAACACCTGTTACTTTAATATAGCACAGAAAAGGAGCTTACGAAAAATGAAAACTATTGCAATAGTGGGTGCAGGTCCTGGATTAGGTTTGTCGCTAGCCAAAAAATTCGGAGAGAACGGATTTAGGGTGGCTGCCATTTCGCGTAATCCAGAGAAATTATCAATGATCATGAGCGAACTTAAAGCATTAAATATCGAAGCACAGTCTTATGTAGCGGATGTTACGAACTTGGCTGCTTTAAAACTAACCATTCAAGCGGTTAAAAAGGATTTTGGTTCTATCGATGTGCTGGAGTTTAGCCCTTATGCAGGGTGGGATAAATTCACAAATGTGCTGGAAACAACGCCAGAGAGTGTATTAGAACAAGTAAACAGCTATGTGTTGCCTGCCGTTCTTTTGGTCAATGAAGTATTACCGGATATGATAAATAACCGTTCGGGTGCCATTCTATTTACAACAGGCTTATCTGCTATGTTCCCGTTGCCTTTTGTCGGGAATGGTGGAATCGTTATGTCGGGTATTCGTAATTACGCTACAAACTTGCACAATGAGTTGAAAGAAAAAGGTATATTTGTCGGACATCTTTCCATCGGAACCTTAATACAAGCCGGTACAGCAGGCGATCCGGATGTCATTGCAGATACTTGGTATGACCTATACGAGAAAAAGGACCGCTTTGAAGAAATATTCCCGCCAGGGTTTGATCCGACGAAAATTCCTAATTAATAGTATCAAGGGCAACATTTGATCCGTAACTATTAATTCATTTATTTTTTGTAAAAGAGGCTGGCTCTGTTCAAATCAAGTTCGGTGGAGGTAAGGTGAATAATGCTCTCTTCCACTGCCGACAGAAAGGCGGTGAAACATACCGGCAAAAGCCATGCTGCCTGATCCAGGTGAAGGATGAGCGGAGTTGCAAACAGCAAAAAACCGGCGAGTTTGTTTCCCCAGGTATGCAGGATGGCAAATGAATGATATTTATACGCCGCAATGGCCAGGTTGGCCATGCGAATGAGCACGGTGGCAGCGATCCATGGCAGATATTCTAATATTTCATCCCCATTTTTGAAAATGATCGACACCATAACTACAGCAAAAAAGCCGAGGTCTGCAATGGAGTCCAGCTTCGCGCCCAAGGTACTTTCACTTTTGGTCTTACGGGCTATATACCCGTCCAACACATCGCTAAGCCCGCAAGCCAGATAGACTACCGTAAAGAGCAGGGCATTGCCGTAAGTGAAAAACAAGGCAGGCAAGAGCACGATCCGGCTGATTGAGAGGATATTTGCGGTATTTTTTAACAACGGCATAACCTCCTATGAAGATTGAACTTGGAAATTTAAAAAGGGTGGAAGTGACGGAGGGGAAGTTTGGAACTGGAGGAGCGTTAGCGTCCGCCTTTGTCTGTGGATTTCAACCGCGAACAGCGGAATAAAATCAAGAAATCTGCAGACAACAGCGGCCGGAAGTCCAAACATTCTCCGCAGTTACGACAATAACCCAAAATCGAAAGATCTTAAGTTCAAACTGTATATGAAGGATGTGTCCCCTTCATTTGATTGATGCGATAATCATCCCAGTTACCGTCTTCATGTGCAATTCATAATTTCACAATAGAACTGTAAACAGGCCACCGGTTCCCGGCGGTCTGTTTCTTTTGGCATCACCCTGTGAAAATGGTCCAATCCCCTGCGAAAATGGTCCGAAACTGTGCTACAGCTCTCACGGAAAGGCGATCTGTCCTCTCTCCCGGCGGTGCGCTTAGGTCTGCTAGGATGAAAGCGTAAACAAAAATCTGGATATAGGAGATTCCGATATGGGGGTACCTTCCGAAGAGCTGCTTCGCGGAGTGGAGCCGGTCCGTCCATCCCGCAGGAAGCTGCAGAACAAACACAAGCTGTTTCTCATGGCGCTTCCGTTTCTTGTTGTGACCTTTATTTTCTACTATTTGCCGATCAGCGGATGGATCTACGCGTTCTATGATTTCATCCCCGGCATTCCGCTGTCGGACACACCGTATGTCGGGCTGAAATGGTTCCGGACCATGGTTTCGAATCCGACGCAGACCGCCGAAGTGCTGCGCGTGCTGAAGAACACGGTGGCGATGAGCTCCCTGGGGCTGATTACCTCTGTTTTTCCGGTCATTTTTGCGATACTTCTCACCGAGATTAAGTCGGGCTGGTACCGCAAGTTCGTACAGACACTGACCACGATTCCGAATTTCATCAGCTGGATTCTCGTCTATGCACTGGCGTTCTCGCTGTTTTCCGTGGATAGCGGGGTGGTGAGCGGCATACTCGTGCAGTTGGGCATAGTCGATGAGGGATACAATTTCCTTGCTTCCAGCTCGAATATCTGGGTCACCATGATTGCCTGGTACTGGTGGAAATCGCTCGGGTGGGGGGCAATCCTGTATCTGGCGGCGATTGCCGGCATTGACCAGGAGCTATATGAAGCGGCAGAGGTGGACGGAGCCAGCCGGTTCCGCAAAATCTGGCATATAACCGTGCCCGGTCTTATCCCTACCTTCTTTGTACTGCTGCTGCTCTCGATCGGGAACTTTGTGAATAACGGGATGGAACAGTATTTTGCCTTCCAGAACGCAATGAACAAGGATGCCATCGAAGTGCTGGACCTGTATGTGTACAATATCGCTTTTGCCAACAACTTCCCGTTCGCCACGGCGGTCAGCATGCTGAAATCGGTCGTCAGCGTCATTCTGCTGTTCGCGGCCAATACGCTGTCGAGAGTGGTGCGCGACGAATCTATCATTTAAGGGGGTGACTCCACTTGCGAAAAAAGCTAAAGCCCGGCGATGCCCTGTTCCAAGGAATTAACTATCTGCTCTTTGGATTGTTCACCCTGAGCTGCATTTATCCGTTCTATTATCTGTTCATCAACACGATCAGCTCCAATGATCTCAGTGCGGCAGGCTATATCAAATATTATCCGCGTGAGATCCATTTCGACAACTACTTCAAGGTGCTGCGGATCAGCGGGCTCAGCCATGCGGCGCTGGTGTCGGTCTACCGTACAGTAGTCGGCACAATGCTGACTGTGGGTGCTTCGGCTTTCCTTGGGTTTCTGTTCACCAAAAAGGAGATGTGGGGCCGGCAAATCTGGTACCGCAGCGTCGTGGTTACGATGTATTTCAGCGCCGGGCTGATTCCCTGGTACATTACGATGCACAACCTGCATCTGACCAACAATTATCTGGCTTATATTCTGCCGACGATCATTACGCCATTCAATATTATTCTGGTCAAAACCTTTGTGGAGGCGATCCCGCCTTCACTGGAGGAATCCGCGAGCATGGATGGAGCAGGTTATCTGAGGGTGTTCTGGAGTATTATTGTCCCGCTGACGACGCCGATACTGGCTACGATTACGATTTTTTCGGCGGTAAGCCAGTGGAATTCCTTCATTGATACCGCATTTCTGATGACGGATACGAAATATTACACTTTGCAGTTTCTGCTCTGGCGTTACTTAAATGAGTCCAGTTCGCTGGCAGCGCTGATCCGCAATTCACCAGATATGGCGGCCAGCGTCCAGAACATGCAGACCCCGACCTCGGTCCGGATGACAGTAACGATGATTGTGGTACTGCCGATTCTGATTGTGTATCCGTTTTTCCAGCGTTTTTTTGTCAAAGGCATTATGATCGGCGCAGTCAAGGGCTGACACAAGGAAGCAGCTGCAAGGAACAGGAAAGGAGTCCGGCTCTGCCTGTGGCGGAGCTTGCACTTATGCAAATGTACACAAAACTTATAGCGTATGCTTACGAAACGAGTTTTGTTCGATGCAGATTCAAGAGGAGCAGATTCTCACAAAACTTTTAGGGGGTAACAAGCTATGAAGTTCAGAAGGTTATCGCTGCTTCTGCTGAGCGCCATCATGGTGTTCGTTCTGGCAGCCTGCGGCGGCGGAAACGGGAACTCAGGCAATGGGGGCAAAGCGGAGAGTACAGATAAACCGGTCACCGAGGCTACGAACGCGGCAAAAGAAACCGCAGCACCGGATGACGGCGCACTTGATCATTCCAAACCGCTGAAGCTGACAGTATTCTCAACAACCGCCAACTATGCGGGTCCGCAGACCGGCTGGTTCGCTAAGGTCATCAAGGATAAATTCAACATCGAGCTGGATATCGTTGCCTCCAACCTGACCGGCGGGGACACCAAAATCTCGGCGATGATGGCTTCCGGCGATCTTGGAGATATCATCGTCTTCGGGGATGATAAAAACCACTATCCCAATGCGATCAAAGGAAAGCTGCTGTTGGACTGGACGCAGGATGGGCTGCTTGACAAATACGGCACCGATATCATGAAGCAATTCCCGAAAGCTGTGGAGAAGGCTAAAGTTGCCTTTGGCGGGGGCAGCACAGTCTATGGCATCGGAAACAGTGTTGCTACCAATCCTTCCGGCCCTTCCGAAGGCAAGGATATGACTTGGGGACCGGATTTACGCTGGGATCTGTACCAGCAAATCGGGGCACCGGAGATTAAAACCATTGAGGATTACCTGCCGGTACTGAAAAAGATGCAGGAGCTTGAGCCGAAGAATGAGCAAGGCAAAAAAACCTATGCCTTCTCGCTCTGGTCCGACTGGGACGGCAACTACAAAATGACGCTGGCAAAGCAATTCGCCAACATGCTGGGCTATGATGAAATCCCCGATACTGCAGTCTACGTTAAAGCCGATGAAGAGAAATATTATGATTTCCTCTCCGAGGACAGCTGGTACATGAAGTCGCTCAAGCTGTATTACGAGGCCAATCAAATGGGGCTGCTCGATCCTGACTCCCTGACCCAGAAATTTGATGATGTGGTGGCGAAATACAAGGATGGCCGTATGCTGTTCTCCTGGTTCCCGTGGCTGGGTGCCGCCAACTACAATACTGCGGAAAGAACGGCAGAAGGCAAAGGTTTTGCACTGGTACCGTTCAAGGATGAGCTGATGTATTCAACAGGCTTCAATGTGTACGGCGGCAACGGTATTATCTCCATCGGAGCAAAAGCCAAGGAGCCTGCGCGGATTATGGAGTTCCTCAATTGGATGTATACACCGGAAGGCGCGATGCTCTCGGCAGGCAGCGGAACAGCTGTACCTAACGGGCCGAAGGGCTTGACCTGGGATATTAACAGCAATGGCCAGCCAGTAGTCACCGATTTCGGTTGGAAGGCTTACACTGACCAGCAGAACACCCAAGTACCTGAAGAATTCGGCGGCGGTGACTATTATTACGGGTCGAATCAGATGAACTTCTCGTTTGTTGTTCCGGCGATGGAGAATCCCGAGACAAGCGAGCCGTATGACCACAATCTGTGGAAGACAACACTGGAACGTAATCCATCGAAGCTTGACAGTGACTGGAGAGCAAAGATGGGCGTGCTGACGGCTAAGGAATACTTTGAGAAAAACAATCTGCTCGCCGTTGCGCCGCAGGGCTTCACCGGCAAAGAGCCGCTGATTATGGATAAAACGCTGGAGCAGAAAAATAAACAGATCGGTACAGTCATTCAGCAGATTTCCTGGAAAATGGTTTTTGCCAAAAATCAGGCTGAATTTGACAAGCTGAACAAGGAAATGCATGACAAGGTCAACGGTCTCGGCTATGCCGACGTTATTGAATTTTCGGTCAAAAAAGCGGAGGAGCTGTTCGAGGCCCGCAAAAGTGTAAAGTAAGCAGGGGCAAAGCATAAAGATAAGGCAGGGCGGCGCGTTAAGCTGTTCTGCCTTATTATTTTCAGTTCAGGTTAAATCTGGTATTCTAATTCTATTATATAAAACGCTTACAAATAGAAGAGAGGATACGGAAAATG
Source organism: Paenibacillus paludis (assembly GCF_042610515.1). Lineage (NCBI taxonomy): Bacteria > Bacillati > Bacillota > Bacilli > Caryophanales > Paenibacillaceae > Paenibacillus > Paenibacillus paludis. Next base: position 254,881 of record NZ_JBGJZP010000008.1, on the reverse strand, counting down.
AGCAGAACGAAGCCAGGGAGCCATACGCCGGCAGTCAAATCTTTGCGGACTACCTTGGTGATTTATTTGCTGATCGGTACGCTGCTGCCGCTCCTGATCGTCGGAATTGTATCCTACACTTCCATTTTTTCGATTCTTTCGGGGAAAATCGGCAGCGGGATCAGCGCAAGCCTGCGCCAGGAGGCGCTCAGCCTGGAGAATGCCATCGACAATCTTGATTTTGCCTCCAAGCAGTTTGCGCTTGACGGCCAGATTGTGGAGGAAATGTCTTCTTTTCTGCTGGAGAAGCAGATTTACCGCAAATCGCAGATTATGAGTTCGATCAACCAGAAGATTAATCTGGTCAACTTCACCAATCCTTACATAGGGTTAACTGCCTATATCATGCCGGGCAGCGATGACCCGGTGTTGTTTACCAACATGAGCGCGCGGAGGAACTTTGATATCAGCACGCTGCCTTCTTTTATGCGCTATAACGGAGCTGATTATTACGGGCCGCATGGCACGATGTATGCTGTAGGCGATAACGTGGTTTTCTCCGAACAGCGGATTGTCAGGGTGAGCGGCCAGCATCAGCTGTATATCTATCTGGAGACGAACTACAGTCTGCTGCGCAAAATTTTCAAGCAGGAAGCCTATGGAATGAAGGTAAACCATCTGCTGGTCAACCAGAGCGGCACACTTACCCATGTCATCGACGGCAAGCTGCCCGGAAAGATCGTCAAAGCGGCCGGGAAATCTTCGGGGCTACCGCATGAGGAGCTGGACGGCTACCATCTGTTCCGATACGAGAGTCCGCAGGGCTGGAAGCTGGTGGCTGTCGTGAAGAAGTCGGTATTTAACAGCGAAATTTACTCCTGGTTCTACAAAATGATTCTGCTCGCCCTCTCCACACTGCTCTTTGCCGGATTTCTGGCCTGGCTGATCTGGAAGCGGATTTATGGCCCTCTGCGCAAAGTCAACGTGGAAATTATCCGCATGGCTGAAAATGTTACCGCGCCTGTTGCCTTCACGAATGTGGAGGAGTTCGACTTTGTACTGAGCAACTTTCAGCAGATGAAGGATCAGGTCAACGATCTGCTGCTGGCCGTAGCCCGCAATGAGAAGCAGAAAAGCCAGTTTGAGATTGAGAAGCTGCTCAGCCAGATCAACCCGCATTTCCTGCACAATACCCTGAACACGGTGCAGTGGCTCGCCCGGCTGAACGGGCAGAAGGAAATTGACAAGCTGGTCACGCTGCTGGTGAAGGTGCTGCATTACAATCTCGGCAAACAGAGCATTATTGTTACGATCGGTGAAGAAATCGAAGCCATCCGCAATTATATGGAGCTTCAGCGCATCCGTTACGATTATGAATTTGAGTTCAACGTGCAAGCGGAGGAAGATGTGCTGTCCGCTGCGGTCCCACGTTTTCTGCTTCAGCCGCTGGTCGAAAATTCGATTTATCACGGGCTCAGCGATAACGGGAAGGTCGAGGTTATAATTACTGCGCATGATGTAGATGAAATTCTGCTGTGTGTGAAGGATAACGGAACGGGAATGGCCCCTGACAAGATTGAAGAGCTGCTCTCGGATGACGGTGCCAGAAAGCGGGGACTCGGCATCGGCTTCTCCTACGTCATGCGGATGCTGAGGATGTATTACGGAGAGCAGATGACGCTGCAAATTGCCAGCAACCCGGGGGAAGGCACATGTGTATCCATTATCATACCTAAGAAAAGCAAGGAGGACTTCGATGATTAAGGCTGTTGTGGTCGATGACGAGCGGCTTGTGCGCAAAGGCTTCATCTCGCTGATTGACTGGTCGTCCTTTGGAGTTGTCATTGTCGGCGAGGCCGGGGACGGCAACGCCGCGCTGGCCCTGCTCCGCGAGCAGGAGACCGATTTGCTGTTTGTCGATCTCACGATGCCGGGGATGTCCGGGTTTGATCTCATCCGGCAGGTGCGGCAGCGGTTCCCAGCTATCCGCTGTGTAGTGCTGACCTGCCATCATGAATTTGATTATGTGCAGGAGGCGCTGCGCCTGGGTGCGGTTGATTACATCGTGAAGACACTGCTGGAGGTGGAAAATGCGGATGAGACGATCCGCCGTTTGGTTGAACGGATCAAATGGGAGGACAGCAACCGGGAGTCGCTTAACCGTGGAGAGGGCAGGATTATCGCTGCGGACAAGGCGCTGCTCTATCTGCCGCTGGACCCCCGGGCCAGCGAGGAAGAGCTGTTTCAGCTCTCGGTGGTGAAGAACCATCCGCTGATCACTTTTCAGGACATGTGGATCACGCCGCTGCACCAGCGGTTTGCAGAGGAAGATGGCAGCCGTGAGCTCAAGCAAGTGCTTGGGAGCCGCTGGCAGACGGCGCTGGTGAGCGGACTGCGGGATCAAAGCCTGCAGGAAGTGGAGAAGATCCTAGGGCTGTCAGCGCAACATGCGCTGTTCTATTCCGGCGGAGCCGAGGAACCGGCCAGACTGAACTATGCCGAGCTTAAAGTAATGGCATCAGAAGCAACGATCTTCAGTGATGAGAAAGATGTACTACAAGGAGCACTGAATCTCAGATGGACGATAGACCGGGGCGGATGGGAGACTTTTATGGCCGGAGTAGTGACACAGCAGCCTTCACCGCAGCGGGTTTCCGACTTTGGGTATGCACTGCTCGGGAATTGGGGGGCTCTGCTGCTGAAGCCCGAGGAGACGGCGCAGCTGCAAGCGGCGGCAGGGAATAACCTGAACTGGTGCCAATGGAAACACTGGCTGCGGCAGTTCTCCGATCATGCGCAGCGGCGGATGATTGAGCTGGGCCTGAGCAAAGAGGTGATGCTCTGCCTCATCCGTGCTGTCCGTTATATGCGAAGCCATGCCGGGGACAAAATCAATCAAAGCGATGTTGCAGCCGCTGTCAATATGAGCCGCGGCTATTTCAGCCAATGCTTCGCCCGCTTTGCCGGGGAGAGCTTTGGGGAGAGTCTGCGGGAGATGCGTCTGAATCTGGCCAAATCGCTGCTGCTTGAAAGTAATGAACCCATTTGCGAGATTGCCTGCAAATCAGGCTTTGAGGATGACCGTTATTTCAGCAGGCTCTTTCGGGATCGGGTCGGCAAGCTGCCGAGTGAATACCGTGCGGAGGGGATGAGGACTTGACGAAGAGGCTTACTGTTTACATCTCCGCCTTGCTGCTGCTTTGTCTGCCGGCATGCCAAGGCAGCAGGGTGCCGTCGGATTCCGCAGGGAGCGAACCGGGCGGCGGTGCCGCCGAAACTGCTGCTTATGGCAGATATGAAGACCCGGTCGTAATGCGCGTAGGGTTCAAAGTGCCTGATTCCCGGCTGAACACCGGCGACAGCAATGATAATAACCCGATTTCCCGGTATCTGGAGAGCCTCACGAACATCAGGGTTATCCACTCCTGGGAGGCAAAAGGCGAGGAGCCGTTTAATCAAAAAGTGCAGCTGGCTATCGACAGCAATGATTTGCCCGATGCCGTGGTTGTGGACAGAGATCAATTAAAAAAATTGATCGACAGCGATATGATTGCGGATCTGACCGCAACATACGAGCAATACGGCTCAGAGCTGATTAAGGATATGTATGATTCGACCAAAGGCGAGGCGCTTGGCGATGCCTCCCGCAACGGTAAGCTGTACGGGCTACCGAATGTGGCGATCAATGCGGATTCCCTGTCGCTGCTCTGGATCCGCCAGGATTGGCTCGACAAGCTGGAGCTTCCGGCTCCACGGACCTTTGAGGATATTGAAGCCATCGCGAAGGCGTTTGTTGAACGGGACCCTGACGGCAATGGTAAACGGGATACGCTGGGGCTTAGCGCTTACAAAAATATCGTGTACGGAACCAAGCCGCATGTGAATGGCTTAGACTCCGTGTTCAGCGCCTTTCACGCTTTTCCTACCAACTGGATCAGAACGGGCAGCGGCGAGATTGTTTACGGGTCAGTTGCACCGGAAACCAAAGAAGCGTTAGCCAAGCTGGCCGACTGGTACAAACGCGGCCTAATTGACCCTGAATTTGCGCTTTATAAAGAAACGCAGGAGCCGATTATCTCCGGCAATGCGGGGATGTTCTTCGGCCCGTGGTGGATGCCCTACTATCCGCTGTCAGAAGCAGTGGCGCTTGATACAAAGGCGGAATGGCGAGCCTATGCCGCACCGCTGGACAGCGCAGGAAAATTCGTCGCGCATATGGCGCCGGTAACTGACCGCTATCTGGTCGTCCGCAAAGGGTATGAGCATCCCGAAGCCGTAATGAAGCTGCTCAACGTCTTCACCCGGCTGGAGAGAAGACGGGACCCCAACACGGAGGAAGTCAAGAAACTGGATGACTTCTCGGCGCAGACCGGCATTCAGCCGCGTGCGTATTACCCGTTTGATCTGCTGATTGATTATTCCGGCGCTATTGAGAAACATTATGCGGACATTCAGCAGGCGCTGCATGGCAAGATCGACCCGGATCTGCTAGACCCGGATACCAGGGTCATCTATGAGCGGTGGCTCGCCGAGGAGGAGCAGCCGAAGAAGAATCTGGAGGGCTGGAAAGCAGCCAATTCATACAAATACGGGGCAGCTGTATTGTCCGCGACGGCGATCGAGGGCGTGCGCAGCGTCTTTTATGGCAGCACAACCCATATGCAGAGTGTATGGCCGGCGCTACAGAAGCTGGAGAGCGAGACCTTCCTGAACATTATCGTCGGTGATACGCCGGTGAGCAGCTTTGATACTTTTGTGGCGGAATGGAAAAGGCAGGGCGGGGATCAGATCACCCAAGAAGTCAACGTGATCGTGAAAAGCAGAGAGGCGGAGCAAATGGGCGATATGGCGGAATAGCGAGCTTTGGCGGTCGCGGTCATGGAAAGGACGGTTGGGGGGATTGGATAGGCAGTAAAGGATGGAGTAAGGCGATGTTCTGGTGTTGACTGAGAGTTAAAGTGACGTAAACGTAAAGGATGACGTATGTAAGGAGATTACGGGTGGAGTGCAATTAGACATTTGGTTTCGAGTGAGTGACCTCAAGCAGTTCCAGTGTTGTATAAACAAGCTTTCGGACCCCAGCGTCCTTATTTAAGATAGATCATGTGTTTATTTGGACATTCGGACTTCAGTGACGTTATATGCTGATCTTGATGCGGATTATGGCTGTGATCGAAGGAATAGCTGCACCTGAGTCCGCTTGTGGTATTAATCATCTTGTTTTTCCACAATAGCTGCATCTGAGTCCGTAAGGATAGAAAACATTGTAGAAAGTAGGCAACTATGAGTAAGTGCTACTTCACAGGTTGATTAGCAGCTGTGAGTACAGAGCTATGTTCCAGGTTGATTAGCAGCTGTGAGTACAGTGCTACGTTTCAGGTTGATTAGCAGCTGTGAGTACAGTGCTACGTTCCAGGTTGAGTAGCAGCTGTGAGTACAGTGCTACGTTCCAGGTTGATCAGCCGCTATGAGTACTCCCATCAGCTTGTAAATGCTCGTATTCTGGTGAAAAATGCTTCCGCTGCCCGTAGCACCCGAACAGACAGAAGGCCGGAGTTCCCATCAGGGAAATCCGGCCTTCTGTGTTGTCCAAACCATTCGTCTAACCCAAAAGAATATTCCCCCCGCTGCTCCTTACGGAGCGGCGGTTATATCGCCGGAAACAACGGCTCCGGCACGGCCGCTCGTTGACAGGTAGCTGAGCCAAGCACCGGCCAAGGCCAGCACTGCAAGGGCAGCGGCAAGCCAGGGAATCGAGGATAGGCCGAATGAATTGATGGCGACCCCGCCGAGATAAGCACCTGCCGCATTGCCCAGATTAAGTGCGGAATGGCTTGAGGTTGTGGCCAGCAGCGGCGCTTTATGCGCCAGGTTCATGATCCGCAGCTGGATGCCGGGCATAATGCCGAACGCCGCGATTCCCCAAAGGAAGATATTAATAATTGTAAGCACCGGATTGTGCAGCGTCAGCGTGAACATAGAGATAATCAGTGCGAGCACGCCGAAGTTGACCATCAGTGACGGCATGAGTTTCCAGTCAGCCAGCTTGCCGCCGGCAATATTTCCGATGGTGACGCCAACTCCGAACAGTACGAGAATCCAGGTGACATGATGTTCGGCAAAGCCGGTAATGTTCTCCAGCATTGGCGTGATGTAAGTGAAGAGCGAGAACAGGCTGCCGCAGCCCAGCGCTCCGGTGAGCAGAATCAGCAGCACCTTCGGATTCACCAGACCGCGCACCTGTTCGCGGAGATTGGCAGTCTGCTCCTGGACAATCACGGGAATAAACCGGATAATACCGAACAATGAGACGATGCCCAGCACGGTAATGGCCCCGAAGGAGGCCCGCCAGCCGAGCTGCTGGCCGATAAAGGTGCCGAACGGCACTCCGATAATATTAGCGACGGTCAAGCCCGCAAGCACGACTGATACGGCCCCGGCCCGTTTCTCCGGCCTTACCAATCTGGCGGCAATAATTGTGCCTACCCCCAGGAAGGTTCCGTGCGCGAAGGCGGTAAGAATACGGGCGATAATCAGCAGCGTGTAGGTAGGCGCAATCACCGACACAGCATTGCCGAATATAAAAATGCACATCAGAATGACGAGCAGCTGCTTCTGCGGCAACCGGTGCGTAAAGATAGTAAGAATAGGTGCGCCGATGGCTACACCAAGCGCATAGCTGGTAATAAGCTGTCCGGCTTGCGGAATGGTTACCCCGAGGTCATGCGCAACATTGGGCAGAAGCCCCATGATGATAAACTCGGTCATGCCAATCGCAAATGCGCCAAGGGTAAGACAGAGAAGTGACAGCGGAAACCGTTCCTTTCGCTGCGATGGCGATGTGTGGCCCTTGGCCGGATTCATCTTCATAAGGCTTGTCCGTCCCCGGACAGTGGCGGCTCATCCCAGCCTTTGCACACGTCCACCCAATCCGTACTTTTAGAGTACAGTGCTAGTTCATCACAGGTCAGCTCAATCGCAGAATTGGTGCTGCCACAGGCCGGAAACAGCGTATCGAAGCGCTGCATGGAAATATCCAGATAAACTTTAAGCTCCCGGGTGAGGCCAAATGGACAAACCCCTCCGATCTCATGACCCGTCTGCTCCAGAACTTCATCGGGACTGAGCATTCTCGCCTTGAAACCGAAGACTTCTCTGAATTTCTTGTTGTCGACCTTGGCGTCTCCTGCAGCAACGACCAGAATGGCATCGTCATTTACCCCGCGGAAGGACAAGGTTTTGGCTATACGGGCAGGAATTACCCCAATCGTCGCCGCCGCCATTTCTACGGTAGCGCTGGAAGTGGCAAACTCCAGTACATCCTGCTCTTTGTTAAAGGTACGGAAATGTTCTTTTACACTTACAATCGACATGAGCCTTGCTTCCTTTCTGAAAGTTCATTATTTTTTCATTTGGTTTACATTTTAACTTGTTTTTTATGCATGGGCAAAACATTCCTAATCTAGCATCCAAGCATTTTTGGCTCAAGGGCATTAAATAATACAAAAACAGGATAGAGGTGAGGACAGATGAGGTTTGAGGAGATCAAGGGGGCTTATGATTGCATTGTATGCCTGGGAAGTTCTTGCGAACCGGCGGCGCATTTGCGCAGAAGGGGTTTAAGGACTTTTTCATCGCCTCTGGACTGGGTTGTTTCGTTATCCCATACAGATGTGAACCTGCTGCTCAGCCGACGATTCCCGGAATACATGGAGCTGCCGAATGAGGTGCCGGACGAAGGGGACGATGTCTTCGTGGAGAATGAAGTTGTAATGCCGGTCCGATCGTATTTTATAAAAGATTACTATTATTATGTGATTTCCGTTCATGATTTTCCTATTCTCGAGGAGCAGGAGTGGGGCTCCGTGTATCCGGGCTTTAAGGATAAAATCGACATGCGCAGCCAGCGCTTGCTGGATCAGCTGATTGTCAGCCGGAAGGCGTTATTCATCCGCTGGGGAAGTACTTATGAACAGGCACTGCAGCTTCAAAAAGCGCTGGGCTCGTTAACGTTGGGAACCTTCCATATTCTGATCGTAAACGGAGTGGACGGACTGGATTCAGTGATCGATAACGAATGGGGACCACCCGGCATCAGTTCACTGAGCATTCCGAACCGGACCGGGGACAATGAGACTTGGGACTATATTCTGGAGGGTGTTAGCCTGGTATAGTCAGCTGGCGTTAATTAAATGATCTGCCCTTAGTGCATCGTTGACAGATGATTCACGCAATTGTATAAGTCACATTGCCACCGACCGTTTGCTTTGGTGAGCAGGGTCAGAGAAGTATTTCTCATATGAGTTGCAGTAAATTGAAGTGGCAGCAAATGCTGCAACGTTAACCCGATTAACGCACCGTGGCTGACTGCCAGGATGTTCTTGGCAATATAACTGGAATGAATCTCTTCCAGGAAAGAGGCGCCCCTGGCAGCAGTGTCATGGACACTCTCCATTCCCAGGTTAAGATCACGCCAACGAAGCCCCCATTTGTCGATTCGTTCTTCTTCCGTCATTCCTTCGATCTGTCCGCAGTCGATCTCGCGTAATCTGTCATCGGTCAGACATACCGGGATTCCAGCTGCAGCAGCAATGATTCCTGCAGTTTCCTGTGCACGGGACAAATTGCTGGAGATGATCATATCCCAAGGCTCTTTCCGCAGTCGGTCTGCCAAAGCTTCAGCCTGCTGTCTGCCTTCCTCATTTAGCGGTTGATCGGACAAGCCCAGCGCCTTCCCCTGCACATTCCAATCGGTAATGCCGTGTCTGATGAATCCGATCAAGACCATCCAATCCTCCCCTCCCCGAATCACAACTCTCCGGAATTTATGCTGATCTTTTGGAGCAGAGTAACCAATAGATCTGCTTCCTCCTCCGTTAAATTGGCCGAAAGCTTGCGGTTAAGTTCATCCATTATAGCTTGAAATACCGGTGCGAACTCAAGTGTCTTAGCGGTCGGATACAGGAGCGAAGAGCGCCGGTCTTTCGGATCGGTTCTCCGTTCAATATAACCCAAATGCTCAAGATGTTTGACGGACCGGGCGGTTGTTGCTTTATCGAACTTCATCTCATTTGTCATTTGATCCTGGGTAATTCCAGGATGGCCAAGGATCAGCTTAAGAAAGTTGTGCTGCCCGCCGCCGCCGATCCCATAAGGAGCCAACTCCCGGGCTAAATATTTCTGGTTTTGACGCTGAAGGTTGGAAATCAACTTGCCAATCGGTTCTTTTTTCAAAAATGACACCTCTTTAGGTTAAATGCTGTTGCAACCCTTTATCTGCTCAAAATATTACAACAAAGTCGTTGCGTGCGCAACTAGTTTGCGGTACACTGGGGAATGTCAGATAGTTGCGCGTGCAACTATCTCTAAAAACTGATTCAAGAGGGTGTTAGTTATGAGTTCCATTGCCGCAACCTATCAGGATGATGCCGCCATCCAGAAGAAACGCTGGATTATCTTGATCGTCTTAAATCTTTTTACCTTTATGTCAACGCTCGACGGAAGTATTGTCAATATTGCTTTGCCCGTGCTGGTGAAGCAGCTGAACCTGCCGGTAGCTCAGGTCGAATGGGTAACGACAGGGTATCTGATGGCTATTTGCGCAGTCATCCTGCTTTTCGGGAAGCTTGGAGATATGCTCGGCAAGATCCGGATTTTCAAAATCGGCACGATCGTCTTTATCGTCGGCTCGCTGCTCTGCGGGCTGAGCACAAGTCTGCCTTTCCTTATATTATCGCGTGTGATTCAGGCGATCGGGGCCTCCATGACCATGGCGAACAGCCAGGGGATTGTGACGGATATTTTCCCGGCTACAGAGCGGGGCAAAGCGCTGGGACTTATCGGCACCTTCGTATCGCTGGGGAGTATCGCCGGACCGAGTTTGGGCGGGATTATTGTTTCAACACTGGGCTGGGAATATATTTTCTGGGTAAACCTTCCGATTGGCCTGATTGCCGTTGTGCTTGGATGGAAGGTTCTGCCTAAGGATCTGGTACGGGTAAAATCGAAAATCGACATTCCCGGAAGCATGCTGTTCGCGGTGTTTATCCTAACGCTGTTTGCCGGATTGCTGCTCGGGCAGCAGCTTGGGTATGGGGATGCCCGCATCCTCACGGCGCTGATCATCGCAGTTGCTGCATTTATTGCTTTTATTACCGTAGAATTGCGCCGCGCGGAGCCGCTGCTGCAGCTTTCGCTGTTCAAGAACCCCTTATTCTCACTCAGCATTTTGTGCGCATTTCTCGTGTTCGTGGCCAACTTTTGCTTCAACATCATTGCCCCGTTCTATGCGCAGAACATGCTGAATCTGTCGCCTTTTTATGCCGGATTTCTGCTTATGCTGTTTCCGATCTGCATGGTGGTGGTTTCACCGGTCAGCGGAGCCTTGTCCGATAAGATCGGTTCCGAGTTCCTGACCTTTGCCGGACTAATCGTGATGGTTATCGCCCAGTTTGGGCTGGCCCGGCTGCATGACGGAAGCTCTGTGCTATTGGTCGGACTATGGATTGCGATGCTCGGTGTCGGCAGCGGCTTGTTCCAATCGCCCAACAATTCACTCATCATGTCCAAAGTGCCGCGGACACAGCTCGGTTCCGCAGGCAGCGTCAATTCGCTGGTCCGCAATGTGGGCATGGTTGTCGGCATCACCATCGCCACCTCCATCCTGTTTAATGTGATGAGCAGCAAGGCAGGGCATCGGGTAACCGATCTGGTTCCGGGCCGTCCGGATATTTTTCTCTCGGGGATGCATGTTGTATTTATGACTTCCTCGGCAATTTGCCTGGTCTCGGCACTGCTTACCGGCTGGCGGCTGATCACGGCAAGAAGAGACAAGAGAGCAGCAGCTTAACTTGAACAAATATATTGAAATAGTTGTCACAAAATAATCCGCCCGGTTGTCTACAGTATTGTAAACACATTGAGGAGGAGATTATGATGAGTTTGAGATTCAATTACAGAGCAGTGAACGCGCCCGCTTTCCGGGCAATGATGTCGCTGGAGCAGCATACCGCAGCCCGGGGCAGCGATAAGCTCCTGACTGAACTGGTCAAAATACGGGTATCCCAGCTGAACGGCTGCGCCTTCTGCCTGGATATGCACGCCAAGGATTTGCTGAAGCTGGGGGATTATCAGGATAAACTGCTGCTGGTCACGGTATGGCGCGAGGCGCCGATCTTTACGGATAAAGAGAGAGCCTTGCTTGAGCTTGCCGAAGCTGTCACACATATCAGTGAGGCCGGCGTGCCCCACGATGTATATGAGAAGGTCCGGGAGCATTTCAGTGAAGAAGAATATGTTGATTGGATTATGGCGATCAATACGATCAATTGCTGGAACCGGTTAGCGATTTCTACAGGAATGTATCCGGGAGCTAGCCTCTAAATCGCTGAGGATAAATTCAGGAGCAGGAGGAGTGCCATTGAAACCACAAAGCAACGAGGCCGACACAAGGTTAACTGCATCTCAAGCACCGGGGATGGAGGAGCTGTTTCTCAGTTACAAGGCTTACGCCTTCTCCATCGCTTACCGGATGCTCGGAACAGCGGTTGATGCGGAGGATGCGGTGCAGGATTGCTTCGCCGAGCTGCAGCGGCGTGACCGGACCGGCATTCACAATATGAAGGCCTATGTGGCAAAAGGCATTACCAACCGCTGCCTGAATATGCTGAACTCGGCGCGCAGCCGCAGAGAGACCTACATCGGCGAGTGGCTGCCTGAGCCGGTAAGCGAACCTTATGACGGACCGGAGGCAGCAGCGGAACGTAAGGATACGCTGTCGTATGCGTTTCTGGTGCTACTTGAGCGGCTGTCGCCCACTGAACGGGCGGTATTTGTACTGCGCGAGGCCTTTCAGTACGATTATGGGGATATCGCAGAGATGCTGGGCAAAGCGGAAGCCAATTGCCGGCAAATCTTTAGCCGGGCCAAGCGCACGCTTCAGACCGAACCTTCTGCAACCATGGCCGAACCCGGGACGGGAACGGTGAGATCTGGCCTGCTGCGGCGCTTTACAGAGGCTTTTACCGCTTATGATGTCAGTGCGATGCTGGAACTGCTGTCCGATCATCCCGTGCTTGTTGCCGACGGCGGCGGCCAGGATGTCCATACGATCCTTAGGCCGATGGTTGGCCGAAAGGGAGTGCTGGCACTGCTGACCTCGCGCCGGGTGCTGAACCGGCTGCGGGAATTGGAGCCGTCTGTAGAAACGGTCAACGGCGAAGATCAACTGGTATTCAGGCAGGATGGCGAGGTTAAAGCCGTGCTATGTCTGGTGCTGGACCGGGCAGGGGAGCAGATTAAGCGCTTCTATCTGGTTGTAGGACCGGAAAAGCTGGGTCATGTCTTCTAAGCCGCGGGCTGTTCTATCAACCGGTTGGTTTACAAAAAGAGCGCCGCCACCTAATGAGGTGAGGCGGCGCTTTTGTGCAAATATAAGAATTTATATGCTTCACACTATAAATTATCCTTCTATTTCTCGCTGAAACGGATACCGTCCTTTTGAGGACGGCGGATGCCGTTTCCACTTGGAATATTAGTTCTTGAAGCTGTGGATTGGAGCGGGAATACGTCCGCCCCGGTTCACGAACCCGGCGCAGTTAAAAGGATTCACCGCCATCACCGGGGCGTAGCCGAGCAGACCGCCAAATTCGACCATCTCGCCGACTTCCTTGCCGATAACCGGGATCAGGCGGACGGCGGTTGTCTTGTTATTGACCATGCCGATTGCGGCTTCATCAGCGATAATGCCGGAGAGGGTTTCTTTGCTGGTGCTGCCCGGAATGGCAATCATGTCGAGGCCGACGGAGCAGACGCAGGTCATCGCTTCAAGCTTCTCCAGCGTCAGCGCACCGCGCTGAACAGCCTGGATCATGCCATGGTCTTCACTGACCGGGATGAACGCGCCGCTAAGTCCGCCGACATAAGAGGAGGCCATGACGCCGCCTTTTTTGACATTATCGTTCAGGATGGCGAGTGCTGCCGTGGTGCCGGGTGCTCCGGCTTCTTCGAGGCCCATGACCTGGAAAATCTCGGCGATGGAGTCACCGACCAAAGGGGTGGGTGCCAGCGACAGATCAATGATGCCGAACGGCACATCCAGCCGTTTGGAGGCTTCCTGTGCAACAAGCTGTCCTACACGGGTCACCTTGAAGGCGGTCCGTTTGATCGTCTCGCATAGCGTTTCAAAGTCCTGGCCCTTTACTTCTTCCAGCGCGCGCTTGATTACACCAGGGCCGCTGACCCCAACGTTGATCACGCATTCCCGCTCGCCCACGCCGTGAAATGCTCCGGCCATGAAGGGGTTGTCCTCAACGGCGTTGCAGAAGACAACCAGCTTGGCGCAGCCGATGGAATCACGGTCCTTGGTGCGTTCCGCTGTCTGGAGGATGATGTCGCCCATTAGCTTCACGGCATCCATATTGATCCCGCTGCGTGAGGAGCCTACATTCACAGAGGAACAGACTCTTTCCGTCACAGCCAGCGCTTCAGGGATGCTGTCGATCAGAATCCGGTCGCCTTTGGTGCAGCCTTTCTGCACAAGCGCCGAGAAGCCGCCGATAAAGTTGACGCCCACCTCTTTGGCCGCCTTGTCCAGAATTTCGGCAACCGGCACATACGTATCCGTATGCACGGAACCGGCTGCAATGGAGATCGGGGTGACGGAGATCCGTTTATTGACAATCGGTACGCCGAATTGCCGTTCCAGATCCTCACCGGTCTTCACCAGCTTTTCGGCGGACCGGGTGATTTTGTCGTATACATTCTGGTTAAACACCCGCAAATCTGTATGGGCGCAGTCCATCAGGCTGATCCCCATCGTAATGGTGCGGACATCCAGATTCATTTCGCGGATCATTTTATTCGTTTCCTGCACTTCCACAAGTGAAATCATCCCTATCTCTTCCTTTCGCTGCTAGCTAGATGCGGTGCATAATATTGAAAATGTCCTCGTGCTGGAGCTTGATTTCAACGCCGATTTCTTCGCCCACCTGCTGCAGGTCCTCCACAATCTCTTCAAAGGACTTGCTTGGTGCGGAAATATCCACAATCATCATCATGTTGAAATAGTCCTGCACAATCGTCTGCGAAATGTCGAGAATGTTCAGATTGTGGCCTGCAAGGTAGGTACAGACTTTGGCGATAATCCCTACTTTGTCTTTTCCCAGTACTGTTATAATCCCCTTCAATGAAAAAGCCTCCTATTTATCTATTCTCTGTTCATCCGCCGCATTAACGGAATGAACCGTTGCAATTATTATTGCAAATGATGTTGCAGTCATCAACCAAAGGTTTTTTGTCAGTCTGATCAGAAATTTGATCTTATGCCCTAATTTCATTAGAATACAGTTGACAGTGTTAAAAATATATGATCAACTGATAGATTGACATGATCGTCTGAAGGAGTAACTATGACAACGAGAAAATACAAAGAGCTGGTTGAGCAGCGTACCAGGCAAACCCTGCAAAAGTGGTCGGAACAGCCAGACGTCGAGGAAAAGGAAATCTACCGCTTTTTGCATAATTTGAAGGGCACGGCCGGAACGGTAGACCTTCACCTGGTGGAGGAGTATGCCGGCAGCACATTGCTTTATTTCTCGGATGAATCTTATAAAAATTGGACAGAGGCCGAGTGGGGGGATTATTTGTATCCTTTGCTGGGGCTTTTTGATGAGCAATTGATGAACGGAGCAATACCTGTCCCGGGGTTGCAAGCGGCAATGTTGCCTGACGGCAAGAAGCAATACGAAATTCTGCTCATTGATGATGATGTAGAGCTGGTGGCCTTTTTAAGGGAATCGCTGGAGAAGCAGTCCTATTTTGTGAGTATTGCATTATCCGCCGAACGGGGACTCAAAATTTTTTATGAAAGTAAGCCGGACATGATCCTGCTGGATATCCTGCTGCCCGATCAGAGCGGGATTGATGTCCTGAAACAAATCATCGGCAAGGCGAAGAAAGAGCGTATTCCGATTATTATCGTCAGCGGTGAACATTCTAAGGATGTGCAGATGTATGCCTATTCGCTGGGGGTGATGGATTATATTCCGAAGCCTTTAGATATTGATTTGTTCCTGGTACTCATTAAGAACCGCTTTGAGCTGAAGCTTGAATGGCAAAAATCCATAATCGTGGATGAGCTGACCGGGGCTTTTAACCGCAAATATTTTAATCAAACGATGAAGCAGCTGATCTCCGATTTCAGGCGGACCGCGCGGACGTTTTCACTTGCGCTTATGGACCTGGATTACTTTAAACATGTGAATGACAGCTACGGCCATCTGGTCGGAGATGAAGTACTTCAGACTTTTTCCGAGCTGGTGCTGAAATCCATCCGGGTGGAGGATACATTCTGCCGCTATGGCGGTGAAGAGTTTACCCTGTTCATGCCCAATACCGATGCCGCATCGGCCTTGTTTGTCATCGAACGGATTCAGCAGCAGTTTTCCTTAAAAGAGTTTTGGGCCAAAAATGAACGATTTAATGTTTCCTTCTCCGCCGGGATCACAGAGGTAACGGAATTACATCTCAACGCCGATAAACTTATTGACGAAGCGGATCAGGCGCTGTATGCCAGCAAACATGCCGGCAGAAACCAGACCACATTGTATGACGAGCATTTGCCGGCAGGCAAGCTGGAGTCGGTTCTGAATGTCATCATCGTCGACGATGATCCGCTGATCCGCAGAATAGTGACCCATCAGTTCCAAGCTTGGGAGCCGGAGAGCATTGCCAAAGTGAAAGTAAGCAGCTATTCTAACGGCCCGCAGTTTCTCCAGTCGGATTGGTATGCTCCCGAGGAGAAATTTATCATCCTGCTTGATGGCATTATGCCGGAGCTGGACGGGCTGGAGGTACTTGAGCGGATCCGCGGCAGTTATCCGGAAGTGAATATTCTCGTGATCATGCTGACCGGGCGGAACGACCAGAGGGATATCATACATGCCCTGCAAATGGGCGCCGATGATTATGTCATTAAGCCGTTTCACTTGCCGGAGCTGCTCATAAGAATTGAACGGCTGGCCCACAGATTTTTGTTCTGAAACATTTAGCGCTGAAACGCAGATAATGGTTTAGGGTACATTGAAAGGTGAGAGAGAAAGATGCAAAAAGTACTTGTAGTAGATGATGAAGATGTTCTGCGCATGCTGATTGAAGATACGCTGGAGGACCTCGAAGATGTGGAGATTCGTACCGCTGAAAATGGGGTTGAGGCGCTTGCCAAGCTATCGGATGATCTCTACGATCTGGTGATATTGGACTATATGATGCCGGAAATGACCGGTATTGAAGTTTTGTCTGAATTGGACGAGGACATGAAGAACTCCACGCCGATAATGATGCTGACCGCCAAGGCGCAGGAAATGGACCGGAGCAGAGCCAGGGAGGCGGGCGCGCGTTATTTCATGCCTAAGCCGTTCAGTCCGACAGAGCTCCTGCAGATCGTGGAGGGTATTCTTGGTGAAAAGAAAAAAATTCGTTAATTTGAGCATCAAAGATAAATATTTCCGCATTATTTCAGGCTTATTTGTTCTCATCGCACTGACTGGCCTGCTCTTATTCTTCTATATATCTTCTCAGCAGAACAAGTTGAGCCATGATCGTGAAGTGCTGCAGAACAAGGCGGAGACGATCAATGAACTGGCAACAACACTGAATGATGTTTTTTTTCGGGTCAGAGGCTACACGGCGCTGAAAAATGATAATGAGCTGAAGCTCGCCTATGAAGCACTGCAGAAGCTGGGGGAAGTCCTTAATACGTATTCCCTGCTCAAGCTGTCCCCGGAAGAATTGCAGTTCAAGGACCAATTGACGGCATACAGTCAAAATTATCAAAAAGTTACGCTGCCTAAGGCGATCGCTCTGGTCGAGCAAGATAATTATGTTACGCTGCGGGCGCTGGCACAGGATGGAAACACCCAGGCGGTAAATGAATTTCTTTCATACACGAAGCAATACAAAGCGCGCTCAGATGCACAATTGAACGAAATGGCTGCCGATTCCATTAAGCAAGCTAATTCGTTTACTATTGCGTCGTTCGTATTAAGCAGCTTCCTGCTGCTTCTATTCACCCTGATGATCTGGAGGATCCTGAAGGTTCTCATTGATCCGATCGTGAAGCTGGAGGAGGCAACTATTTCGCTTGCGGAAGGCCGGTCTGTATTGCTAAGCAAGCTTCAGAGGCAGGATGAAATCGGCCGGCTCTATGAAGCATTCCTGAATATGGCGAGAAGCATACAGGACAAAGAAGAAGAGCTGACGATGCAGAACGAAGAACTGCATGCGCAGCAGGATGAGCTTCAGGATCAGCAGTTTAAGCTGGAACGGTCTTTAAGCGAGATCGAGAGCATGATGAAGGCGCTGGATCAGTCCTCCGCAGTCGCCATTCTTTCGAACAAAGGCGTATTCACCTATGCTAATGAGAATCTGAGCGAGTATACGGGGTATAAGAACCCGGAGATCATCGGTTACACCTTCAGGCTGTTCGAGCTCTATAATATTTCAGGTCATCAGGAGCAGCAAATTCTCCGCAAGCTGACCACTGGCGGGGTATGGAGCGACGAGATTCAGATTCGGGCCAAGGACGGTTCGGTGATCTGGCTGCATTTGACGGCGATGCCTTATCTGAATGATGAAGGCCATGTCTACCAGTACATTCTCATCGCCAACAATATTTCTTCCATGAAAAGTGTGCAGCAGGAGCTGGCGGATACCCTGAAAAAGACGGAACAAACCAAGATTCTGCTGGAGCGGAGCAATCAGCTTAACCATGACATTACCTATACTCTGGACAAGCAGGAGTTCGCCGAAAAGTTTATCCGGTTTATGAATGAGCAATATGCGTTCGACTCGAGCTTTTTCCTGATGGTCAAAGACAAAATTGCCGTCGTTAAAGGCGTACCTCTGGAGAATGTGGAACGTTATCTTGATAGTGATAATAATGATATGCTGTTCCGCATGCAAACGGAGAAATCCTATATTACAAAACGTCCGGCATCCTTACGGGAGCAGGGCATTTCTCCGGAAGGCATATATTCCTATGATTACTACACAACGGTTGTCAATGCTGATGATGAAGTGCTGGCTGTATTCTGCGGTACCCGGATTGGGCATTCCTTTGGCGAAGAAGAAACCGACGAGATTCAAGGCATGATGAACCGGGTGGCGCTGGCCATTGAGCGGCTGTTCATGTATGAAGAAATCGAAGATGGCCGGATGCTGAACAGGGACATTGTCAATAACGTCAATGAAGGAATTCAGTTTGTCCAAATGGACGGAACGATGCTGCAGATGAATAAGGCCCTTGGCCAGCTGTTCGGGTACGATGAATGGACTGAAGGGGAAGTAGTCCTTAAGGAACGCTGGACAGAACATTTCATCCACAGGGCCAATGAGCAGGATGATCTGCGGCTGTTCTACCAAACGGCGATGTCCGAAACATTCTTTGACTCTAGCACGATCAAATATTCCATAGGCACGGAAGCGATGAAACATGTGGAGGTATATGCTATTCCGGTATTCCGCCGCGAGATCCGCTTCGGGACGTTGTTTGTGCACCGGAACATTACCCGGGAATATGAGCTGGATCTGATGAAATCCGAACTGGTCAGCACGGTCAGCCATGAGCTGCGGACACCGTTATCCAGTGTGCTCGGCTTCACAGAGCTGCTGTTATCCAGAACAATGAAGCCGGAGAAGCAGCTGAAATATCTGGAGACCATTCATAGGGAGGCGCACCGGCTGACCGATCTGATCAATGATTTTCTGGATCTGCAGCGGATGGAATCAGGCACCCAGCAGTACAATGCCGAGCCTGTCAATCTGAGCTCGCTTGTCCTCGGCGTCATTGACCAGTACAAACTGAGTGGCACCCACCATATTCTGCTGGAGGATGCAGCGCGGAATGCAGAGGTGGAAGTGGATAAGGACAAGATTGTCCAGGTACTGACCAACCTGCTTAGCAATGCGATTAAGTTCTCACCGAACAGCAATGAGATCAAGGTGCTGCTGCATAATGAACCCGAGCGGATTATTGTGGAGATCCAGGATCACGGGCTGGGGATTCCTAAGAATCAGATCGGCCATTTGTTCCAGAAATTCAGACGGGTAGACAACAGCGCATCCAAACGGATCGGCGGAACAGGTCTAGGCCTGGCCATCTGCAAGGAAATCATTGAGAAGCAGAAGGGTGCGATCGGCATTGATTCGGTGGAAGGCGAAGGCACCACTGTATGGTTCAGTCTTCCGGTTCTGAATCATAGCGGCAGCCGGCATGAAGATGAGCCTTATAAATGGAATTCGGAGAAGGAAACGAAGCCGAACGTAATGATTGTAGAGGATGATTACAGTCTTTCCCTGCTGCTGTCGGAGGAATTGAAGGGCAAAGGCTTCCGGGTGACACATCATTATCATCCGCAGCAGGCGTTTGATCAGGCACTGAAGACACCTTTTGTGGCGATTGTCGTGGATCTGATGCTGGGGGATGAGCTGGATGGCTGGGACCTGATCCGCATGCTGAAGGATGATGAGCGGACAGCGAACGTTCCGATAGTTATTTCCTCGGCGCTGGACAAAACAGATAAAAGTCTGATGAACAATGTTCAGAAGTATTTGACCAAACCTTATCCCCCTGGTGATCTGTCGGTTACCCTGCAGGAAATCATAGCGATTGAACAGGGAACTGGAGAAGTGCTGTTTCCGGACAGCGGTCATGATGGGGAATAGGAGAATTATTTTGTAGCAGCACTTATCGAAATGATTATTTATAAAAGGATTAGAAGAACAGGCCATGCACAAACGGTCTGTTTTTTTTCTGAAAAAAAAGCTTGCCTTAAAGTGGACTCTAAGGCTTATAGTGGGAGGGAATGCGGACAACCATACAGGGATGAATGGGAGGAATTGCGATGAAGTACAGTTATTTGGGGAAATCGGGTTTAAAGGTCAGCCAGTTATGTCTCGGCACGATGAATTTTGGTCCGGAAACCGAGGAGAAGGACGCCTTCAGGATCATGGATGCCGCATTGGATGCGGGCATTAACTTTTTTGATACTGCGAATGTCTATGGCGGCCAGGAACGGCGCGGCTGGACCGAAGAGATTATCGGACGCTGGTTTCAGCAGGGGGGCGGACGGCGCGAGAAGGTGGTGCTGGCGACCAAGGTTTACAATGACATGCTTGATGAGCAGGACGGTCCCAATTCAGGTTCGGGCTTATCCGCTTATAAGATCAGACGACATTTCGAGGGCTCGCTGAAACGTCTGCAGACCGATCATATTGAGCTGTATCAAATGCATCATATCGACCGCAATGTTTCCTGGGATGAGTTATGGGGTGCTTTTGAAATCCTGGTCTCCCAGGGCAAGGCGGATTATATCGGTTCCAGCAACTTTGCCGGCTGGCATATTGCACATGCTCAGGCGCAGGCAAAAGCGCGCCACTTCCTGGGCCTTGTCTCCGAGCAGCATCTATACAATCTGCTCGAACGGACGCCGGAGCTTGAGGTGCTACCGGCATCGCAGGAACTGGGACTTGGCGTCATCCCGTGGAGTCCGCTTGCGGGCGGTCTCCTCGGCCGCAACGCGCTGGCCAAGACCGGCGTGCGCAGCGCCCGCTCCGCCAAGCTGGAGCAGCACCGCAGCCAGCTGGAGCAGTTCTCTGCCCTCTGCAAGGAGCTTGGCGAGCATGAGGATCAGGTAGCTTTGGCGTGGGTGCTGGCGAATCCAGCCGTGACTGCGCCCATCATCGGACCGAGAACTATTGAACAGTTCGAGGATTCGCTGCGCGTGACTGAAATCGTTCTGGATGAAGTCACGCTGAAGAAGCTGGATGAAATATTCCCGGGACCGGGACGTCCGGCTCCGGAGGCCTACGCCTGGTAAACCATTCAGCAAGATTCTGATAGAGTGGGGATATGTCCGAACACCGGGCATATCCTCTTTTTGGTTTCTTTAGTGGGAAACCGAGGAGACCACGGCAAACTCGCCTTCTTCAGTGATTTCAGCATAAGCTACAGCCTGCGGGCCCGAATATCCCAGTTTGCGCAGCTCGCAATCCAACCAGGCCTCGTCATGGCCAAGTTCGCTTAGCGTACGCCGCTGAATGATCCCGTCCTCAATAATACTCTGGGGCAGCGTGGTTTCCTGTATGGAAACAGCCAGATCCTCGCGGGTGGCTGCCTCAAATTGCGGCTTTTTCATAATGCTCAAAGAACCATTCGTCTCATAGATGGCATAAGCGACCTCACTGACAGAGAAAGTATCCTTAGCCCGCAGCATCATCCTCAGCTGGTCGAAGTCAAGATTGTTCTTGCGCAGCTTGACCAGATCGATCTCTCCGTCACGGATCAGTATTTCCGGTTCGCCCTCAAGCGGTTTGCGGAGCGCGCGGATTCGCTGGGTAACCTTCTCGAACGTCAGGGATAATACGGTCCAAACAGCCAGTGTAAAGATCAGCATCAGCACGGAATTTTCTGGTGTATATATGGTGTCCCCGACCAAATCACCCAGAATCACTGCAGAGATAAAGTCAAAAGGTGTCAAAGCGGAGATTTCCTTCTTGCCCAGCAATCTCGTCATTGCCCATAACCCGATAAAACCCGCGATCAGCTTGATGAATATCGCTCCGTATTCCATTTGGCACCCACCCTCAAATAAACGATTTATAATCTAAGAGTGTTTAACCATTACGCTTTCGAATGTAACATTTCTCCTTATCTGTACTCCCAAAGGTGAATCCGGGTGGTGCTCTGTGATAAGCTGTCTTTATGAACCCGTTAATGGAGTGATTCTAACAGACGTGAAAGGGGCACAGAGATGCTTTTTTACCTGATTTCAATATTGGTGGTACTGGCGGACCAGGCTGCTAAATGGATGGTGCGGTTAAACATGCAGCTGGGGGAGACCATTCCGTTCTGGAACCCTTACGTGCAATTTACTTATTATGAGAACAGTGGTGCGGCCTTCAGTTCTTTTCAGGGTTTTGGGAAGTATTTTTCGATTGTTGCGGCAGTATTTGTAGTCGCGATTTTTTATTACCGGCGTAAAGGAGTGCTGCGAGGGCCCTTGCTTGAAGCCGCCAGCGGATTTTTGGTGGGCGGTGCTATCGGCAATGCAATAGACCGCGTAATTTTTCATCAGGTTACGGATTTTCTTGTATTCGGGGAAGGCGGCGGCATCATGAATTTGGCCGATCTGGCAATCAATGCCGGCGGCATCCTGATCGTGATCCATCTGATTATCGATCAGGTGAAGAGCAGCACGGCCAAGAGAAGACGGGTGAAAGGCAGCGGCACCGGACAGGTGTGACTGTTCTTACCCCCGGTTTTAAGTATAGGGTTGTCCTATTAGTCATTATTATGACTATGGACAACCCTATTTCTTTGGGATTTACTTATCATTTGCTGCAATACATCGAACCTTTATTCCAGCGGACCGGCGTTCGATTCAAGTTCCCCGATGGCCCATTCGCAAAAGGCTACAGAAGATTCCATATCCATTACCCGCTTGCGCAGCAGCAAATACCGCCCGAACGTCGTTGCCGTAAGCTCGCGGGTTTCTCCGCGCTCCTGGCACAGGGCTTCATTAGCTTTAATCATGAGGTTATACCGGTCCAGCTCACTCCTGCAGAATTCCGCACGCCTTACCAGCAGCGCCTTAGCCTCCTCCGGCCTTGCGAGCCACAGGCTGTACAGCTTGAAATGCAGTTCGTCCCGCAACACGGGGGGATCAGCCGGCGTCTCAACCCACTCCCGCAATTGTTCAAGTCCTGCATCCGTGATCGTATATATTTTTTTATCCGGCTTATCTGACTGCTCGATCCGCTCGTAGGAGATGTATCCCTTCTGCTCCATACTCACCAGCAGAGGATAAATCTGACTATGGCCCGCCCGCCATAGCGGCTTAATGCTTTGCGTTAACTCGTATCCGGACAGCGAGTTGGCAGTCAGCAGGGCAAGGAGCCCGTAAGACAGAGTATTCATTACTATGAGTTCCTCCAATCCAAATTAATCCGTTTTCATTAGGAGTATTACTACTATGTCATCATTGACATATTGTAGATTCGATTATAACATTATTTAAGTTAACTCACATATGTAAAAGTAGACATATAAATAATGATGAGGAGGAACTGCCATGGAAGAGAACCATGAACGACGAGGCAAAGTTCCTTTTTGGCCGATTATGATTGCCATATTCTTCGGGAACTTTGTCTCTGTCTTAAGCACCACAACGATTAACATTGCTGTTCCCCTACTAATGAATCATTTCCATACCGGCTTGCACACGATGCAGTGGATGGTTACCGGCTTTATGCTGGCAACAGGTGTAACGGCACCTTTGGCCGGTTATCTTGGCGGCAGATTCAGTTATAAGAGACTTTATTTGTTCGCTTTATCGGGCTTTACACTGTTCTCCCTGTTATGCGCCGTATCGGGTAACCCGCTGATGCTGATCATTTTCCGGATGCTTCAAGGCTCATGCAGCGGACTGATTATGGCCTGCACGATGACGATTATCTTTCAGGTCATTCCGATTGAGCGCCGGCCCTTCGCCGTCAGCCTGTGGTCGCTGTCCGCAATGGTTGCGCCGGCCATCGGGCCGACCTTCAGCGGCTGGCTGCTGCAGTATGCCAGCTGGCACTGGCTGTTCCTGATTAATATCCCGGTGGGACTTGTGGCTATTATATTAACCCAACTGTTGATCCCTTACTACCGGATGAATGTACCGAAGTCATTCGATGTTCCCGGCCTGATTACGGTGGTGACGGGCAGCCTCGCGCTTCTGACTGCTTTTAGCCAAGGCAGCAGCTGGGGCTGGAGTTCCTGGAGAACTCTATTGTTAATCGCTGCCGGGATCGTTCTGCTCCTCTTGTTTGTCCTGCGTGAATTGCGGACGGAAGTGCCGCTGCTGAATCTGCGCGTATTTCAGAACCGGCGGTTCACGGCTATGCTGTGCATCTATAGTCTGGTAACGGTGGCGATGTATGCCGGCACATACTTAACGCCGCTTTTCCTGCAGACTGTGCAAGGCGCCACGACCCTCAAAACAGGACTAATTCTGCTGCCTTCATCCATCCTGCTGGCATTGTTAAGCCCGGTTGTGGGCAAGCTGTATCCCAAGTTCGGTCCGGTGAAGCTGATTTCCGCAGGAATTGCCTTTATCTTTGCCGGTTTGTTTATGCTGAGCAGGCTGCATGTGGATGTTTCGCACAACTTTATTTTGTGGGCGATGGTTGTGCGCAATCTGGGGATCGGTCTGGCCAATGTTCCAAGCAGCACGGCATCCATGGAGGAGATTCCGGTAATGGTCAGGTCATGCAACTTCGATCAACAACTGGGTGCGCAATGTATTAAGCTCATTGGCCATCGCCGTATTCACTTCACTCTTGTCGAGCAGATCTGTGATCCACTCCAAAGAGCTCGTTGAGTCCGGTGCAGCGAGTTCTGATTCGATCACCCTGCTCTCATTTACAATGGGGGTAAATGATGTATTTGTCGTCGCTGCCATCATCGTACTGTTTGGTTTTCCGCTCATGCTTCTGCTGCGCCGCAAAGGAGGAACAACGCCTCTGCAAATGCAGACCCATGTCCGTAAGATCGCGAATCAGTAATCAAAAGCTGAATATTAAGTATCATTTTATCTAATGCAAGTTATCATTAATTGTAATGAAGCTGCTTAAATCGGGGTCATTTACTCTGATTTAAGCAGCTTTTACGCGTTTTATAGGCAATATTACTAATAAAACCAAATTTTATGATAAAGAGAGTTCGTTGATCGTTTCATATAATTATGATAGCCTGATCACATGAGGTTAAGAGGGAACTAGATTTCATGTTAAGGAGAGGTCGATATTGGTGCAACTACAAGTTACGAACAGTCCATTTAACGAGAACCAGGTTGAGCTTCTGAACCGCCTTCTGCCGACATTGACAGAGACGCAGCAGATCTGGCTCGGCGGATATTTGTCCGCGTTGTCCTTGCAGGGAAATGCGGCAGTGGTTTCCACTGGCACGCCGCTGCAAGCAGAGGGGATTGCAGCAGCCGTCTCCCCGGCGGCACAGCCGCAAATCTCCCGCGAAGTGACGGTGCTGTTCGGTTCTCAGACCGGCAACTGCCAGCGTCTGGCGTCCAGTCTGTCCCGCAAGCTGGAGGAGCAGGGCTTCCAGGTTACCGTGTCGGCAATGAACGGCTTCAAGCCGAATGGTCTGAAGAAGGCCGAGAATCTGCTGCTGCTGGTCAGCACGCACGGCGAAGGCGAACCGCCGGATAATGCCCGGGCCTTCCATGAATTTATCTATAGCAAGAGAGCGCCCCAACTGGATCATCTGCGTTATTCCGTACTGGCGCTCGGCGACACCTCCTATGAGTTCTTTTGCCAGACCGGCAAGGATTTCGATCAGCGTCTCGAAGAGCTGGGCGGACGGCGTCTGAGCCCGCGCGTCGATTGTGATCTCGATTACGATGAGCCGGTAGCGGAATGGTTCCAGCAGGTCATCAGCTCACTGAGCGGTCCGCAGAATGCCCCGGCAATTGCCGGGGAAGCGGTACAGGCAGCTGAACATGCGGAGTCGCCGGATTCAGCCTACTCACGCAACCATCCTTTCCTTGCTGAAGTGCTGGAGAATCTTAATCTGAACGGACGCGGCTCTGACCGCGAGACCCGCCATCTGGAGCTGTCGCTTGCCGGCTCCAATCTGAGCTTCGAGCCGGGCGACTCGCTGGGAGTGTACCCGGAGAATCATCCTCAGCTGGTGGCGGATATTATTGCCGCTATGGGCTGGAATAGCGATGAATCTGTTCCCCTTAATAAGAAGGGGGAGGAAGGCACTCTGCATGAAGCGCTGCTGCGTCATTATGAAATTACAGTCCTGACGAAGCCGCTGCTGGAACAGGCGGCACAATTGACCGCATCGGCAGGGCTTCATGCGCTGCTTGCTCCGGATCATCAGCAGGAGCTGAAGTCATATATCCAGGGACGTGATCTGCTGGATCTGGTCCAGGATTTCGCACCATGGGAAGTGCCTGCACGCAGCTTTGTAACCATTCTGCGCAAGCTGCCCGCAAGACTGTATTCGATCGCTAGCAGCTATAACGCGAACCCCGATGAGGTTCATTTCACGGTTCGCGCGGTGCGGTACGAATCACATGACCGTGACCGTTACGGCGTCTGCTCGGTCCATTGCGCTGAACGGGTACAGCCGGGCGATACCCTTCCGATCTATATTCAGAACAACCCGAATTTCAAACTTCCGGCCAATTCCGAGGTTCCCGTGATTATGATCGGGCCGGGTACGGGGGTAGCGCCATTCCGTTCCTTCCTGGAAGAGCGGGAAGAGCAGGGCGCAAGCGGCAGAACTTGGCTGTTCTACGGCGACCGGCATTTCGTGACCGATTTCCTCTATCAGACGGATTGGCAGAGAATGCTTAAGGACGGCGTGCTGAACAAGCTGGATGTTGCGTTCTCCCGGGATACGGAAGAGAAAGTATATGTACAGCACCGCATTTTGGAACAGAGCCGTGAGCTGTATGCCTGGCTGCAGGAAGGTGCTCATGTGTATGTATGCGGTGACGAGAAGCATATGGCCCATGATGTTCATTCCGCACTGGTCACTGTGATCCAGCGGGAGAGCGGCTTAAGCCCGGAAGAGGCAGCAGCTTACCTGGAGCACATGCAGCAGGAACAGCGTTATCAGCGCGATGTGTATTAAGGGAGGAGAGGTTCAGCTATGGCGAATAATGAATCAGCGGTGAAGCCGATCGGCGGCCCGCCTAGTGATGTTGAACATATAAAGATTGAGAGCAACTACCTGCGGGGCGCACTTGTGGAGACACTGGGCAACCCGGTAACCGGAGGACTGCCAGAGGATGACAACCGGCTGCTCAAATTTCATGGCAGCTACATGCAGGATGACCGGGATTTGCGCAGTGAGCGTGAGCGCTCCAAGCTGGAGCCGGCCTATCAGTTCATGCTGCGTGTGGTGGCTCCGGGCGGAGTCGCTACTGCAGCACAGTGGCTGGTCATGGATGAGCTTGCCCATAAATACGGCAACGGCACACTCCGTTTGACGACACGACAAGCGTTTCAAATGCACGGTGTGCTGAAATGGAACCTGAAAAAGACGATCAAGACCATTAACGATACGCTGATGACCACACTCGCAGCCTGCGGGGATGTCAACCGCAACGTGATGAGCGCCCCGAATCCGTATCAGTCCGAAACGCATGCGGAAGTGTACGAATGGGCCCGGAAGATCAGCGATCATCTATCCCCGCGTACTCCGGCATACCATGAAATCTGGCTGGACGGCGAGAAGGTTGTGGACAGCAAGGAAGGCGTAGAAGTGGAACCGATCTACGGTCCGGTCTATCTGCCGCGCAAATTCAAAATCGGTCTGGCAGTGCCGCCCTCCAATGACGTCGATGTCTTCTCCCAGGATCTTGGCTTCATCGCGGTATTGGAGGAAGGCAAGCTGGTAGGATTTAATGTTTCGGTTGGCGGCGGGATGGGCATGACGCACGGCGATACGAACACCTATCCCCAGCTTGGGCGGGTGATCGGCTTCTGCCGGCCGGAGCAGATGATTGATGTGGCGGAGAAGACGGTCACGATTCAGCGTGACTATGGCAACCGCTCCGTCCGCAAAAATGCCCGTTTCAAATATACCATCGACCGCCATGGCCTGGATTGGTTTACGGGCGAGCTGCATCACCGGCTGGGCTGGCAGCTGGAGGCTGCCCGTGCATTCCATTTCGACCATAACGGTGACCGTTACGGCTGGGTGAAGGGCATCAACGGTAAATGGAATTTGACGTTGTATATCCAAAGCGGGCGGATTCAGGACCAGGAAGGTTATCCGCTGATGACCGGACTGCGGGAGATCGCTAAGATACACACCGGGGATTTCCGTCTGACGCCGAATCAGAATCTGATTATCGGCAATGTGAGCAGTGCGAAGAAACGTAAGGTGGACGAACTTGCCCGGCAATACGGTTTGACCGACGGAGCGCAGCACACCGCTCTGCGGCGCAGCGCTATGTCCTGTGTAGCTTTGCCAACCTGTGGTCTTGCCATGGCCGAAGCGGAACGTTATCTTCCCCTCCTGCTCGATAAGCTGGAGCTGATCATTGATGAAGCGGGCCTGCGCAACGAAGAGATTATCATCCGCATGACCGGCTGCCCGAATGGCTGTGCCAGACCGGCACTGGGGGAAATCGCCTTTATCGGCAAAGCTCCGGGCAGATATAATATGTATCTGGGTGCGGGCTTTACCGGAGACAGGCTGAACAAGCTGTACAAGGAAAATATCGACGAGAATGAAATTCTTGAAACGCTGGGGCCTATTCTTCAACGCTTTGCCAAAGAACGCGCGGCGGGCGAACATTTCGGAGATTTTGTTATCCGCAGCGGCTATGTAAAGGCCGTCACCTCGGGGCTTAATTTCCATGACTGACTAACAAAGGAACCTGTTCTCCAATGCAACACGGAGGATGGGTTCCTTTTTACGGGCAATCCCCAAACAGAAGAATTATAAGTTCAATTTACATAATCGAAGAATGAATTTGGATTTTCGGCGGTTTTCTTACATAATATAAAGAGTACCCATAACATATCTAAGAGCCATTATAGTGAGTAATGCGTTCTGTACAGAAGAGGCGAATGTGATGATCATCATGAAATCGATGGAAGAGATCGAAAAAATGCGTGCAGCCGGCAAGATTCTTGCTGAATGCCACCGGCAAATCGCCGGAATGCTGAAACCCGGAATTACGACCTGGGAAATTGACCAGTTTGCTGAGAAGTTCATTCTTTCCCAAGGGGCAACACCTGAGCAAAAAGGGTATCATGGATATCCTTACGCAACCTGCGCATCCGTGAACGATGTAATCTGCCATGGGTTTCCCAAACATGAGCCGCTTAAAGACGGTGACATTGTAACGATTGATATGGTCGTGAACCTGAATGGCTGGCTGGCCGACTCTGCGTGGTCCTACGGGATAGGCAACATCAGCGATCAGGCAGCGAAGCTGCTGGAAACGACCAAGGAGTCACTGTTCAAGGGCATAGAGCAGGCAGTTGCAGGCAACCGGATCGGCGATGTCGCCCATGCCATTCAGGTGTATGCCGAGTCGAACGGGTTTTCAGTCGTCCGTGATTTTATCGGGCACGGCATCGGCTCCGAAATGCATGAAGCCCCTGAGGTGCCTCACTACGGACCTGCAGGCAAAGGACCGCGTCTCAAGGAAGGCATGGTCTTCACCATTGAGCCGATGCTCAATACCGGAAGCTACCGGACAAAGGTAGATGCGGACGGGTGGACAGCCCGGACGATTGACGGCGGCTTGTCGGCGCAATACGAGCACACCCTGGCGATAACTCCGCAGGGAACGATTATTTTGACGGAGCTGTAATCTTAAGTGTTTGGATCGTAATTTGGTTGGAAGTACTGCCGGTAAGCCCGGTCAGCCGCTCATGCATGTCATGGCGCTGACCGGGTTTATTTTTTTTGGTTATTTGTCTTAATGTGTCGGAATTCACGGTTTTATGGGGAGGGAATGAATATAATGGTAACTCAAGGCTGAAGGGGAATAGAGGATCAGAAATGGCAACAGACAAACATTGCAAGAATCAGCATGGCGCACCCAGCCCTCAGCAGTGTATGGAGCACTATGGCTGTATTTATGAGAATAACCATTTAATTACCTTGATGGTTGACCCATCTGACGGAAGTATCGTTGATGCGAACAGGGCAGCCTGCGATTTCTATGGCTACCGCCTCCGTGATTTCAGAAAACTTCATATCTCGGATTTGAATGCAGAGGGTGAGGCTGGGGATCGGGACTTCGTGGATAATGCCATGCCCGGCGGAGAATATCTGGGAAACCAGGTGTTTATGGACAGGCATCAGTTGGCCGGAGGCCAGATCATAGTGGTGGAGATTCATACGGGGATCATGACGATGTTAGGAAAGACATGTGTCTACACCGTTATTCATGACGTCAGCGAGCGGGTCCGCTCCGAACAAAGACTCCGGGAAAGCGAAGAACGTTACAGGGATCTGGTTGATCTCTGTCCTGAAGCCATTCTGGTTTACAGCGGGGGAACGATTCTGTTTGCAAATCAGCAAACTGAGAAGATGTTCGGCAGGAAGAAGAAGGAACTGATTGGAAAGGGCATTGATGATTTTTTTTACGAGGAACCGCTTAGCAGCACAGAGTATAAAAAACTAAAAACCAAAGGTTCCATGAAGGACCGGTTTCGGATCGAGCAGCGTTTTATCCGGCATGACAAACATATTTTTGATCTGGAGATCTCGGGCGTACCGATTGTATATGAAGAAGAAGTAGCTCTGCAATTGGTATTAAGGGATATTACGGAGAACAAAAAGGAACTTGAACGGGCGGTCAAGCTTCAAGAACACCGTCATGCCGTTGCTTTTCCTCTGGAGAACAGGGCAGTGCTGGACAAGATCTACATTCCTGCTACAACACTCAGCGGCGACTTCTTCATCTTTCACAAAATTGATGATGAACAGGTCATCGGAATCATCGGTGACGTCACCGGCAAAGGCATTTCGGCCGCATTAAGCATCTCCGCGCTGCGTGTGCTGTTCCTGGACAGTCTGCTCACTTCAATAGAGCCGGTTCAGGTTCTGAAGGATTTGAATCTGAAAGCGGGACAGTATCTGGGAGAGGATTATATTGCCGGCTGCTGCTTTCATCTCGATTTCGGCGCCAGTGTGCTTAAGGCAGCAGGGGCCGGGATCAACGAATTCATCTATGTGCCGAAAGCGCAGGCCGGCCAGCAAATAACAGTCAAAGGAGCTCCGCTGGGCATGTTCAGCGACAGTGAATTTGAGCAGCAGGCTGTTGCATTTGGATCGGGTGACCGTTTCTGCTTCTATAGCGACGGTATGGAGCTTTTGTTTGAAGAATCGGAGTTAGGCCGTGAATACGAATATTTGCACGATAAGGTTGCAGGCGTTTGTCTGCAGGACGACTGCACCTGGCTGAGCCTGAATATCCAGTGAGACAAGGGGTGAATTATGAACGCTGTACATAAGGAAGTGCTGCTTCACGGACTGGAGCACACACAGGGAATTATTGACGGAATTATCGAAGAGCTTGATTTGGAAGCCTATGCTTTTGATATCCGTCTGATTCTGGTTGAGGCTATTACGAATGCGTATTATCACGGAAATCTCAGCGATTGCACGAAGCCGATCTATATCCGGTATTTGCTTAGAGATGAGCTGCTTAAGCTTCAGGTCGAAGACTCTGGAGAAGGCGGCCGGGATCTCGTTATTCCGCAGGATATCAGTAGTGACGAGCTGCTGGATGACGGAGGAAGAGGTCTGTACTTGATCAGCTGCTTCTCGGATAGTGTGGAGATGATCCGAAATACGATGTACATCAGCAAGAATGTATGTCCTAGTTGACAGGTTCTCTTCTGAGGACTGTTTTCTGTGAATGGAAAAGGGGAGAATTCGGTGAAGTTAAGTTTAAAGGTTAGAATCAGCATTCTTTTGTTCCTCATCATTAGCGTGCCGTTATTTGTTTCCGGTATCATCTCTTACAAACTAGCGGCAAATGCACTGCAAACGACAATTGAAGAGGAATTAAGAACAACAACAAGTTCAGCCGCCAAGTCTGTTGAGAGCGAGCTTGAAGCGGTAGGCAATTATCTTGAAATCGCCAGCAAAAACAGCACACTGGCCGATTTCGCCGCAAGTCCAGCCTCGGAGGGAGAAAGAAAGACGTCTTTCAGTTATCTTTCCGGGATCCAGCAAGACAACGCCAAGCTGCTTGAATCGCTGATCGTTGCTGATGTGAACGGAAAGGCGCTGCTTTCCAGCAGTTCTGAAGCTCCAGAGCTGGATGTGCAGGACCGGGAGTATTTTCAGCAGGCGCTTCAGGGGAAAGAGGCGATAAGCGATGTCCTCACCTCCAGGGAAACCAATCAGCATATCGTCGCGATTGCCCATCCGCTGCGTCAGAATAATGTTATTAAGGGTGTATTGATCGGGACAATCGTCTTTGACAGCATTTCCGCGCCCGTAGCCGAAGTGAAAATTGGCGAGAGCGGATACGGGTATATGATCGACCGTACAGGCCTTGTGGTTTATCATCCTGATAAAGGCAAGATTCTCACAGAAAATCTGGACGGCAACAGCAATAAGGAATTAAATGCGCTTGTACAGATTATGAAAAGCGGCAAAGCTTCCCATGGCTTTTATACCTATGAAGGCGTCTATAAATATGTGTCCTTTCAGCCTGTAGGAAGCTGGGTTGTGGCGACCACTGCGAATTACGGGGAATACATGGCGTCTGCAACAGAGATCCGAAATACGACACTGATCGTTGTTATTGCCTTCATTCTGGTAGCTCTTCTTGCAGGGTATTTCTTCACCACCCGGAGTATCATCAGTCCAATCAAGAAGCTGGAGAAAGCCATGGCTCAGGCCGGTGATGGCGATTTGACAGTACATACGGCCATCACATCAGGGGATGAGCTGCAGTCGCTAAGCGATTCCTTTAATGCAATGATTGACAAGCAGGAAGCCATTATTGAGAAAGTAAGGGCGGGCTCGGAGGTTCTAACCTCCATGTCGGAAGAAATGGCGGCTTCTTCAGAGGAGATCAGTGCGTCGATTGAAGAAATCAGCTCCAGCACTCAGGAAATTGCCGCCGGTGCGGAGAATAACAACCATTCGGTAGTGAATGCCTCGCAGGTTCTGGTGCAGCTTTCCAGTCTGGTGCAGCTGGCTCAGAGCAAGGCGGCAGCGACCTCCCTGAATGCGGACAGCACCAACCGGGCAGCACAGGATGGCAGAATCAAGGTCATTAATACGGTTGAAGCGATGGATACGATCAACAGCAGCACCAAGGAGACAGAAGAGCAGCTGCAGACTGTGAGCGAGTTGTCCGGCAAAGTTTCCACTATTATCGGAACCATTAATGCCATCGCCAAGCAGACCAATTTATTGGCGCTGAATGCCGCCATCGAAGCTGCAAAAGCGGGAGAACACGGGCGCGGCTTCAACGTGGTGGCCGGAGAGGTGCGGAAGCTGTCGGATGAAACGCACAGGCAGGCAAACGAAATCTCATCACTGGTACATGATATGGTCTCCCGGATTGCGCAAGCTGTGAACTCGATGCGGGGCGCCTCGGAAGCCGTGGAGGGCGGAGTGAGGATCGTTAATGAAACCGATCATGCATTTATCCATATCATTGAATCGGTGGAGATGATTAACGATAGTGTGCGGGAAATCCTGGAGATTACCAAAGACGAGGTTGCCACCTCGGATCAGATCATCAAGCTCATTGACTCTATGGGCACGATCTCGGAATTGGCGGCAATGAACAGCGAAAGTGTATCCAGCGCAACCGAGGAACAAGCGGCGACAGTCAACAATTTCGTCTCTTCTGCCCAGGAGGTCAGTGCCATGGCCAATGAGCTGGAATTCCTCGTTGAGAAATTTATAATTAGGGGGAAATGACATGAGCGAGATTATTATTGAAATGCCGGAGATGTTTTCCGTAGAAGAAGCAAGCAAGTTTAGAGAAGATATCCGCAGTTATATCAGCACGGGATATTCAAGTTTTCTGCTTGATTTCGGCGGCTGCCGGTTTATCGACAGCACCGGGCTTGGGGTGATTGTCAGCTCTTATAAGAAATGCGTGGAGAATGGCGGCACGATCAGACTGCAATCCTTGAATTCAAATGTGTTGAAGATCTTTGAACTAACAAGGCTGACCAATGTGTTTGAGATATTATAAGCAAAAATACAACCAAGGCCTCCCACCGCTTTCTGCGGGGGAGGCCTTGGTTGTATTCACGAATTAATCAGTTATATTCCGGGTGTAATATTCAATGATATCCTTGCGGCGGATAATACCGAGGAAGACTCCGGCGCCATCGACGACAGGCACAAAGTTCTGGTCTGCGGCGAGTGTAAGCATATCCTCCATCTGGGCGTGAATTTCCACGCTTTCATTATGCACATGTCTCTGGATCTCGCTTACGGTAACCTCACGCATATTCTCAAAGCCGAGGTCCGCTGTGTTCTTCAGCTTCCATAGCAAGTCGCCCTCTGATAAGGTACCAACATATTTGCCTTCATCGTCAATGATGGGTATCGCAGAATAATAATGCTGTTCCAGCTGCTCCATAGCTTCCAGCATGGATATGGAGGAAGCAATAAATGCGACCTGATCTTTGGGCAGCAAAAAAGAGGATATTTCCATAGGTTCGACTCCTTTACAGTGGAATAAATGCGTAGCGGTAGTTTAATTAAACCATAGTTTAGTATGTAAGCGCATTAATAAAAAAGATTTTTAACTTCCCTCGAACCTGTAACAACCGTCTCAGCTTGTTTTTTTATTTCAAGAAATGTGATTTCTTGCCCACAAAAAAAGAATATAGACCCTGCGAAAAACGAGCGGGATTCTATATTCTCTGTTTTAGATATCAACATGCATTGTTCTTACTTGCCTGCTTCGCCATTCTCGTGGCTGATCTGCCATTCGATGCCGAATTTATCTTTCAGGCTGCCGTAACATTTGCTCCAGAAGGTCTCCTGCAGCTCCATGACTACTGTTCCGCCTTCTTTCAACTGATGGAACCAGGATTTGAGCTGCTCTTCATCGCGGGATACGAGAGCGAGGCTGATATTGTTCCCCACCGTAAAAGGCATGCCCGGAAACACATCAGAGAACATTACATTGCTGCCGTCAATGTTCAATCTGGAGTGCATGACTAAGGATTTGGCTTCTTCAGGAAGCGGATACTCGGGGTTTGGCGGCGAATCTCCAAAGGTCATGATCTGTGGAGCCTCTGTACCAAATACCGCAGCATAATACTCTACAGCTTCACGGCAGTTCCCATTGAAATTCAAATATACATCAACAGACACATGCTTCACTCCTCTAATGTTAAATTAAGCCAAGCGCATATTTCCATAATGTATCATGGCCTTGTCCATAGGAAAATATTCTTTCGGGTCTATATTACAAGCTGCAATGAACAAATACAATGAATACCCCAAAATTTATGTCAATTCAGGTAATATTGCGCATGAAGAGTTGACCATCAGAATGAAATGTTCCCGCTGTCCGGCTGCGCTGCTCCGTTCAGGATTCCGTCAACCCATAAATAACAGCGTTGCAATTGTTCCTCTGAAATAAGGTCGGAGCGGTGCTCGAACATGATTTTTACGTCACTGTTCTCCTCACGGATAATCCGCAAATAATCCTCAATTGGTGCCCAGCCGTCTTGCGGGCTTAATTCCGGAAGAACCGGATAGTGGCTGTTGTGCACGCTGTCATTCACCTGAACATTGGAGAGGTGGATCAGACCTGCATAGCGGGTAAACTTTCTCAGGATGGCTCTGGCGTCAAAAGACGGGTCGAGCTTGTCCTGCAAAAATAACCTCGCAGTATCCAGGCAGAGCTTAATACGGGGGTACCGGATTAATAATTGCTCGAAAAAATCGTGGTCGTAAACATATCTGTTTAATGCATCAAATTCCAATACGGGGACAAATTGATACTGAAGGCTCTGTGCATTCAGCCATTCAAAGAGTTGCTCGCTGCGCATTATCAGCTCTTCCAGCGTGATTTCAGATTCATAGATAAACTCCCGGGAATCTCCAAACCGCCATCCTGTCCAATTCACACGTTCGTCTAGAATCACAGGTTTCGGATAATGAAAAAGAATATATTCCGGATGAAGGGCTGTCAGAAGATCCAGTTCTTCCCGTACATGCTGATAGGCATCCTCACGCACCTGCCCGTCTGTGGAGAGGAAGAGGGGATCGCGTAGCCTGGTGGCGTCAGCCCGGAACGGAAAATGTACGCCAACCTGAAATCCTTTGGTGCGCGATTCTTCGATTAAATGCTGCATATCTTCTGCGGTGGTGAATGAACAAGCCTCTATTCCATAGAATCCGTTTCTAAAGTCTTTATGGAATTTCTCGTAATCAAACCCTCCATATTGTCCAATCATATACTGCTGCAGTCTAACCGCCTCGCTTTAAAGTCATTTTTTGGTATTAGCTTCGCTGGACAACTTCCAATTTCCTGCCTGGGCCGTAGTATTTCGGATAGACAATTAACCGGCCCGTTCAATATACTAGGGGAATGAAATGGTTTCAAAAGGTTTTAGCAAAGGAGAATAGAAGTGACTAACAAGCGGATTGCCGGCCTTCGGCTCTTGAACCAGCACATCAGCAGTCCCGCGTTCGAGCAGCCGGAACAGGTCGTAAGGGCACTAGGTGCGCTGCAGGCACAGGACTATATGCAGGCGGTCTGGGCTATCGGCTTGCGCACAGCATCGGCAGGATTGGCCGATGTGGAGCGGGCCATCACGGAACGGAAAATTCTTCTGACCTGGTCACTTCGCGGGACCATTCATTGTGTACCGCCTGAAGATGTGAAGTGGATGCTTCAGCTATGCGCTCCACGGCTGCTGCGGGCGACAAAACGCAGGCTGGAACAATTGGAGCTGGACGACAAGACTTTGGAGCGCTGCAGAAGGATCCTCTATCATGCCTTAAAAGGAGGGCGGTGTGTTACGCGCCCTGATCTGCTTCGGCTGCTGGAGGAAGAGGGGATCAGCACTGCCAGCCAACGGGGCTACCATATCCTGTGGCACTGCGCGTATAACGCATTAATTTGTTTTGGGCCTCTGCACGGCAAGCAGCAAACCTTCGTCCTGCTGGATGAATGGGTAACCGGGTCCAGGGAGCTGTCCTTCGATGAATCACTTGCTGAGCTTGCCCTGCGGTATTTTACGACCCATGGGCCTGCAACCGTACATGATTTCGCCTGGTGGACAGGCATGACGGTTACGGATGCCAGAGCAGGACTGGACGCGGTGAGCAACGAGCTTATAAGCGAAGTTATAGAATCCGGTGAGTACTGGATGCCGAATACACCTGGTGACGGAACAGAGACCGGTAAATCTTCCGCTGTCTATCTGCTTCCGGGTTTCGATGAGTATATTCTGGGCTACAAGGACCGCAGTGCGGTCCTTGAGCCGGAGACCGCTCCGCTAATTGTTCCCGGCAACAACGGTGTATTTATGCCGACGATTGTATGGGATGGACAGGTCATCGGGATATGGAAACGCACCCTCAAGAAAAAAGGTGCCGAGCTGATGTTATTCCCCTTTAGATCCTTGGACGGCGTCCTCAAAGAACAGTTGGAACAGGCTGCCGGACGTTATGCTGCTTTTCTGGGACTCCCGCTCACCAAGCTTGATATGAAAGAAATATAAGCCGAAAACCGCTGGATTGCCCGTAAGGCCAACGTTGTAAATCATTTTGGACACTGCTCTTATTATATGAATGTGCTCTATAACTCATGGAAAACAACGATTCAGGATAATGCGTTCGTTGATCCCATGGAGTATGCCGCCGAAGGCGGATGTTTCCTAAGGGTTCCTCTGGCCAAGATTGGCCGGCGGGACCTTTTTTAAAATATAAGAATTAGTATGCTTCACGCTATAAATTATCCTTCTATTTCTCGCTGAAACGGATACCGTCCTTTTGAGGACGGCGAAGCCGTTTCCACTTGTGAAAAAAGCTGAAAAGTATGACTAGAAGTTGAAAGAACCGATCACGCTAGCAGGAATAAATTGGAGGACTATCGAATAGATAGCGAGTGTGTGTCAGCAAAATTCGACTTTTGAAATCCGTGCATAAGAGGGGTTAGAGACAATGAAAACAGGGCGGAAAACATTTTTTTTGGTTGTTACGTTTGGGTTGATTTTTCTTCTGCCTTTACTGGGCAGTTTGGCTCAGTGGAAGGGGTTGCCCGCAGGTTATGGTGAGTTTCCCGCACAAAAGGTGGAGAACGATCCGGGGTTCAGCCTGATCTATTTCTCCCTGGCCTGTATTGTGGCTTTACTCATTACCCTGGTGCTGTTATTTCCCCGCTGGTTTGGGTTCAAGAAGACTCAGCGGATACCTGAGCCGCAGGCTCCAGCAGCCGGATTTCCCGTCTGGTTCTGGTGGAGTCTGCCGGTGCTTGCACTCAGCTGGTTTCTGATGTGGGCACGGCTCAAGCTGCCGTTTTCGTTGGAATCCTACACGTTTGTTCCATTGTGGTGGTCATTTATTTTGATTTTGGACGGATTGGTTTATAAAAGAACTAACGGAGTTTCGATTATTTCCCGCAAGCCTCAACTGATGCAGCTGCTGGCTGTGGTGTCCTGCTTCAGCTGGTTCGCTTTTGAATATCTTAATTTTTTTGTGATCGAAAACTGGTATTATCCCAATAAAGAGGTCTTCTCGAACTTTGGCAATGTGTTCTGGTTTTCTTTGTCCTATACTACCGTTCTTCCGGCAATTGTTGAATGGTACATGCTGCTCAAGACTTTCAGGGCGCTTAGGGAGCGCTACAAAAATGGGCCGAAATTTACGGTCTCCAGAACTTTTCTGATTATTTATTATGTCCTTGGACTGATTTTGGCCTTTGGTATGGGGTATTACCCCTATTTGCTGTTCTGGGTACTTTGGGTGGCTCTTGTCCCGATGTTGTCTGCCGCTATGGCGCTTGCCGGCTTCTGGACCCCGTTTACATCCATCAAGAACGGAGATTGGTCCAAGGTTATTCTGATAGCACTGGCCACTTTGTGCAACGGATTCTTCTGGGAGTTCTGGAACTTTGGCAGCGAGTGGTTCCACGATTCAATGCCCGTAAATCCGAATTATTGGAAATATTCTGTGCCTTATCTGGATAAGTTCCATATTTTTTCCGAAATGCCGATTTTGGGCTACTACGGGTATCTATTTTTTGGCCTGAACTGTTGGATTATGTGGCTGATCGCCGCCTATGTGTTTAAATTTGATGCCGATTTTGAAGTAACGGGAGACAAGAGCTAAAGGTGGAGTGGGCATGATTGCATTTGAAAACTATCAGCTTCTGGAAACTATTTCCGACAACGTTATCAAATCGGTCTACAGGTGCGCAGATGCTGCATCAGGTATTACGGTCATTCTGAAAGTGCTGAAGTCGGAGTTTGCCGGTCCGGAAGCTGTGATGCGGTTCAAACAGGAATTCAGGCTGCTTCAAGAGCTGAGTGAAACGGCTTCGGGGGTTATTCGGCCTTACAATCTGGTAGAGCAGAACGGGTGCTACATCATGGTGCTGGAGGATGCCGGTGGACGGTCGCTTAAGAGGATTATGGCTGAAGATTCACCGGATCAGCACACGCTTTTGCAGCTGGCGATTCAGGTTATTGATATTCTGGGAGCGATACATGAACAGAATGTAATCCATAAGGACATCAAACCCTCGAATATCATTTGGAACAGGGAACGGAATCTCGTGCAGATCATTGATTTCGATCTTGCCGTGAAGCTGTCCAAGGAGAGGCCGGAGTTTCAGAACAGCGGTGTACTCGAAGGGAGCCTGCACTATATTTCCCCGGAACAGACGGGAAGAATGAGCCGGAATATTGATTACCGGAGTGATTATTATTCGTTTGGTGTTGTGCTCTACGAGATGATGACCGGCATAAAGCCGCATGACTCGGAGGAAATGCTGGAGCAGATTTATTCCATTATCGCCAAGGAAGCCGTTCCCCCCTATAAAGCAACCGGCGGCAAGGTCTCACCTGTCCTGTCCGCTATCATCATGAAACTCATGGAGAAATCCGCTGAAGATAGATACCGCAGTGCTTACGGAATTAAAGCGGATCTGAAAAAATGTCTCGCAGGAAACGAGGAGTTTGTGATCGGCAGCGAGGATCGGCTGAATCTATTCCGCATCCCGCAAAAGCTGTACGGCAGGGAAGCGGAAGTAGCCTGTCTTTCCGATGCATTCCGGCGTTGTGTCCGGGGCAATCCGCAGATTATGTTCGTAACGGGAGACGCCGGAGTGGGCAAAACTGCGCTGGTTCACGAACTGCATCAATACATTAGCCAGGAGAAGGGCCTTTTCGCCGAAGGCAAGTTCGACCAGTACAACAGGCATATCCCTTACAGTGCTTTGATTCAGGCGTTCCGAAAGTTGATCAGCCAGCTGCTGGACAGCCCGGATGAGGATTACAAACAATATATCGGAGGCGCTCTGACCAAGGCGCTGGACGGAAATGGCAGCCTGATTGCCGGTTTGATCCCGGAGCTCAGCCTGTTCATCGGCGATCAGCCGGAGATAGAGCCCCCGCCGCTTAATCCCGCAGAGGAGACGAACCGGTTCTTCCTCACATTTGCTAAGTTCATCGAAGGAATAACAAGGAACGAGAGACCGCTGGTCCTGTTCCTGGATGACCTGCAATGGGCGGACTTCTCGAGCCTTCAGCTTGTGGAGAGGTTGGTGCTGGATAACCAGCTGCGGAAAGTTTTTGTTGTCTGTTCTTACAGGCACGACGAAATACCTGCTGGTCATCCGCTGTTTACCTCTAAGATGAAAATGGAGAAAAGCAGGGAAGTTGATGAAATTAAGCTGGGAGCTTTGTCCTTGAGTCATGTGCAAAGTCTGATTGCCGATACACTCTATACGGGTACAGACAACGTCAGACAGCTTGCAGAGGTTATTTATAAGCGTACCAAGGGCAACTCTTTTTTTATCAGCGAAATTCTGAAGGATCTTAATAAAACCGGGTACCTGCATTTTGATGAGCGGCAAGGTGAGTGGAGCTGGCAGCTTCAGCAAATTGTAAACCTCCCGATCAATGACAATATCGTCGAATTTCTAATGATGAAGCTGATCACCTTGCCGGAAGATCTGCGCAGAATTTTGATGCTTGGTGCTGCCATTGGCAATGTGTTTGATTATGGCATGCTGACATTGATTGCGGAAGAGCCGCGGGAAGTCCTTGCCGGCTGTATCGCTGCGGCGGTGGAAGGAGAGTTCATTCACCCTGCCGACTACCGTTATGGCCTATTCTCAGGTCTGCTCGCCGATGCGGAGGAAGATCTGCTGCAATTGGCCGACATCCCGTTCAGATTCTCCCATGACCGGATTCAGCAGGCGTTCTACCAGATGCTGAACGAGGACAAGAGCAAAGCGCTGCATCTGAAGATCGGGCGGCTAATGCTGGATAAGCTGACGCCTGAGGAAGCGGAGGATAAAATCGTCGATATCGCCGCACATCTGAACAAAGGGCTGGAGCTGATTGGCGCTAAGCAGGAAATCAGCAGGTTAATACTGCTTAATCTGAAGGCAGCCCGCAAAGCAAAAGCCGGGTTTGGCTATGAATCGGCTTATGTGCTGCTGGAGACGGCAAAAAAGCTGCTGCCGGAGGATGCCTGGACCGAAGATCGGCTTCAGACGGCGGAAATCTATGAGCTCTATGCGGAATGCGGCTACCTCACCCATCATACTGAAGCGGCAGACAGAGCCTGTTCAATTCTAATCCAGCATACGGAAGACAGAATGGCCCTTGCGCAAATTTACGAGATGCAGGCTAATCACTATATGTATCTGGGCTTGATGAAGGAATCAATTCAATCGGGCAGACAAGGCCTGGCTGTACTGGGAATGAACATCCCGGAGAAGGTTGGTATGGGCTCCGTGCTTAAGGAGCTTGTGAAGATCAAGACTGCACTTCGCGGGAGACCGGCCGAGGATATTTTTGCGGCGGCTGAGATGAAGGAGCCGGAAATGAAGCTGATCATGAGACTGCTGATTAACTTCATTCCACCAGCCTTTATTTCCGGGGAGACCTCACTTTTTGGCTTAGTTGTACTGAAGAAGGTTGGGCTCACGCTGACTTACGGCAATGCTCCGGAATCGGCACTTGCTTTTGTCGGCTATGCCATGCTGTTATCCGGATTTGGGGACAGCAAGGGAGCTTTTGACTATGGAAGACTGGGCATACGAATGAATGACAAGTTCAATGACCAGCAGTGGAAGGGCGCGACATATGTACTATACACCCTGTTCTCTCACGCCTGGACGGAGCCTTGGGACACGCTGCAGGACTGGTTCACCACATCCATAGAAGCAAGCCTGCGGACAGGGGATTTATTGTATCTGGCCCACTCCTCCTTCTACGTAAATCTCTGGAATCCGTCAATGGATATTGCCGCGAACCTGCAGGAAAGCAGCCGGACCCTTGCGATGATCGAGAATACGAAGTATAAGGAGTCCCTTGCGACAGCGCAGCTGGCCCGGCAGTATCTACTGAATCTGGCCGGTGAGCTTGCGGACAACCATTCTTTTGACGGGGATGAGTTCAGTGAAAAAGTCTATTTGCGGGAGCTTACGGAGGCC
This sequence comes from Paenibacillus paludis, assembly GCF_042610515.1. Taxonomy (NCBI): domain Bacteria; kingdom Bacillati; phylum Bacillota; class Bacilli; order Caryophanales; family Paenibacillaceae; genus Paenibacillus; species Paenibacillus paludis. The sequence goes on along the minus strand of NZ_JBGJZP010000008.1, from coordinate 212,684 downwards.
AATTATTTTTCCGGAATCGCCATCTATTATATTTATAAAATGAAGCTATTGTTCACCTACGAGAGCTACCGGGAGGCCATGGAGTATATAGATAAAGCCTACCCGATTATCGGCACACTTGCCGGCTCGGCTTTTATGGAGGAGTTCGCCCTCTACACGTTCCTTAACCTGGCTTACAGTTACAAGGATCTGAATTTTCTGGATAAAAAGAAGGCCCGGAGCAGAATGCGCAAGGAGTTCCGCCGGGTCCGCAAGTGGGCCAGGCATGCACCGCATACCTTCCGCCAGCATGAATATCTGATGAAGGCCGAATGGGCACGGATCTCCCGGCAGGACGAGAAAGCGGGGCATTACTACGACCTGGCGATTGAGACCAGTGAACAGGGCAGCTTCGTGAGATATAAGGCGCTGACCAATGAGCTGGCGGCCCGTTTTTACTACAACAAGGGTTTCAAAGAGTTCGCAGCCTATCTGCTCAGACAATCGGTATATTATTATTCCGTCTGGGGGGCGAAGGAGAAGATCAGGTTTATTAACGGACGCTACCCGGATATCGTCAAGAAAATCAACACCAAGGAATTTATGCACGGGCGCACGGTCTCGGATTATACCGAAAGCATTGATCTGAATTCGATGATCTTGGCCTCTCAGGCTATTTCTAAGGAAATTGAGCTGAATAATCTGCTGGAAGCGCTCATGCAGATTGTCATCAAAAATGCCGGGGCCCAGCGGGGTTTTATCCTGATGACCTCCAAGACCGGTCTGCTGGTGGAAGGGGAGTATCAGCCGGAGGAAGATAAAATCACGGTAGCCGTGCAGGATCATAAGAGGTATGACAATCTGCCGGATTCGATAGTAAGGCTGGTGGAGGAGAGCAGGGAAACAGTCATTTACAATGATGCCTATTCCGAGACCCCGTTCGTTAATGATCCTTATATCGTCAAGCACCGTCCCAAATCGCTCGTCTGCATGCCGCTGATCAACCAGAACAAGACCATCGCGATTATTTACCTGGAGAATAACCTGGTGACAGGCCTATTTACGAAAGAACGGATGAAGATTATCAATCTTCTGTCCAGAGAAATGGTCTTCTCGCTGGAGAATGCCAGCCTTTACTCCGAACTGGAGCGCTCCGAAGAGAAATACCGTGAGCTGGTGGGCAATCTGCAGGACGGAATCTTTATTACGCAGGACAAAAAATGCAAATACGCAAATGAAGCGCTGGCACAAATGCTTGGCTACCACACGGAGGAGATGCTGGAGCAGCATTTTGAGAACTTCGTGAGTCCAGCTGAACGGGAAAAGGTTCTGCATTATTACTCCAGACGGGTTGAGGGCAAGCAGGCGCCATTTGAGTATGAGACCAAATTGATGCATAAGGACAAAAGTCGTGAAATTATTGTCATTCATAAGGCGACTCTTATTACCTATATGAACAAACCGGCTGTTCAAGGCACCGTAAAGGATATTACCGAGCGCAAAAAGGCGGAGGAGGAGCTGAGACGGCATAAGGATCATTTGGAGGAACTGGTTGTGGAGCGGACTAAGGAGCTGGAGCTGAACAACGAGGAACTGAATAAATATATCCAGCTGATCGAAGAGATATCGATAACCGACGAGTTGACAGGTCTATATAACCGGAGGTATTTCAACAAATTATTCCTCGATGAAGTGGAGAAAGCGGCAAAGGATAAAAATAATCTGACTTATCTGATGCTGGATATTGATTATTTCAAAAAATTCAATGATACGTATGGTCATTATGAAGGAGACAGCGTACTCCGGCAGGTAGGAAGTCTGCTGCAGCAATTGGCTGAACGTGCCGACGGCTTCGCGTTCCGGTTAGGCGGTGAGGAATTTGGCATCGTGGTGCCCGGATTCACTCCGTGGCAATCCCGCGAGTATGCTGAAAACATCAGAAGAAGCATCGCCGATCTGCGGATCGAACATTCGCTGAGTCCAGAGCACGGAATCATAACGGTATCCATAGGTGTTGCCGCAGTTCGCGTCGATAACCTTCGCGAAGAGGATATTTACAAGCTCGGCGACGATGCGCTGTATCAATCCAAAGCAGCGGGCAGAAACTGTGTGACGCTGTTTGAATAGCCAATTCTCTTTCAGAACCTCCAGAGCCGTAAGGTTGCGGAGGTTTTGCTGTCTGCTCTGAACCCGCAAAAAAACTAGCCTAACATCTCTATCTATTCTGCGGTGAGGCTGCTTCCCCATGCTTCCGTTAGCGCTCAGGTCCAGGTATTATTGTGGTAGTGACACTGCTGAATCTGCTTGGGGATGCGTGGCACAAAACTATAACTCAACTACAGGAGCAGCTTAATATGTCAAAATACGTCGAAATTGGTTATCCAATTTATGAAGGAATGCCTGTTTTTCCAGGATTGCCAGAAGTGAAATTAGAGCCTAAAGAGCGCTTGGACAAAGGGGATGACTGGAACGGAAGTGTGTTAAGTATTTATCTTCATGCCGGTACCCATGTCGATGCCCCGTGGCATCACATGAATAACGGTAAGGGAATAGATGCTATTCCGATTGAAGACTTCATTTACCGAAAGCCGCTGTTAATTGATTGCCCGCTTGGCCCGAACGGCTTTATCACCGTTGAGAAACTCGAGGAATATGAAGAACTGAATGAAGCGGATCTTCTGATTTTCAACACGAGTCATTGGAAACACCGGGATACTGATTTCGGGATATACGCCAATAATTTCCCCGCTGTCTCTCCTGAAGCCGCTGAATACATCCGGACGAAGTTGCCAAACTGCAAAGCGGTGGCTATTGATACCTTGAGCATTGAGAATATGAGTGAAGCCAAAAGAAACGGTTATTTTGTCCACCATGCCTTCTTAGATCATGAAAAGTATAAAGAGAAGACAATACTCATTTATGAAGACATTAATCCAGCGCCGTTGGTTGGCAAAAAGTTAATTTCTGCCTTTACAGCTCCGCTTCGTATTAAAAACCATGATGCATCTATCGTTAACATCATCGTTGAAATTGAAGAATAAAGCCTAACAAGGAATGTGCGGACGATCCGTCCGGGGAAGAAATAGCGGCATACATAGAGAAGATGAGCGTAAAGGCGCTCGGATATGAAGAAGAATAAGTGATTTGCGTAGTTTGTCTTTTATAACTACAACAAACCGCCCGTGGACAATCCACGGGCGGTTTGTTGTTTAACTCTTAGTACTCATTGAACATTGTGGCAATTTCATCGTACTTTACAGTTTGCGTCAGTGCCAGCGACAGCAGAATTCTCGCTTTCTGCGGCACCAGGCTGTTGCAGGGAATCGAATTGGCAGAAAGGTCAATGTAAGAATCCTTCAGCGTAATTCCACTGGAGATCCGCGAGCAGCGGACGACCGGAATGTTGTTGTTCTTAAGTTTCCCAACTTTATCAATCCATGGTTTGCTGTATATTCCTCCGCCCGCTCCTGCAATTACAATTCCTTTGGAGATCGTAGCCAGGTAATCTAGAATGCCCGGATCGGCATCGACGTGGAAATAAGCGACAGACACTTCAGGCAATCCACTCAGAGCCGATACGTCGAACTGTGCTGCAGTGGTATGCCTTTTAAGGGATCTTGTATAGAAGAAAGCCTGACTGTCGCGCATGTAGCCCAGGCAGCCGAAATCCCGCTCGTCAAAGGCGTTGGCTTTAAAGGTATTCACCTTCTGCACATCTCTGCCGCTGTAGATCCCCTCTGCAAAAACAACCATAACTCCTTGACCGGAAGCGTCCGGATTCGCTGCCAACGCTACCGATTGGAACAGGTTCAGTGGGCCATCTGCGCTGATCGCAGTTGCAGGCCGCATTGATCCGGTAATAATCACCGGCTTGTCGGTTTTGATAACCAGGTTCAGGAAATAAGAGGTTTCATCAAGGGTGTCGGTTCCGTGCGTAATGACGAATCCGTGAATATCCTCACGGAGGGCAAGGGTGTTGATCAATGTAGCCAACGTCAGCCAGTGGTCGCTGGTAATGTCGGCACTGCAAAGGTTGCTGACCTGTACTCCGGCGCAATTTGCGATCCGCTCCAGATGGGGAACACTGTCCAGCAGGTCTTGTATCGGCAGGGCGCCGGGTTCGTAATTCAATGTTTTGTGGGCTTCTCCACTTCCGGCAATGGTGCCGCCGGTAGCCAGAATGACCACATTTTTAAGCACGGGATTATAGTAAGGGGAAGCGTCAAAATTCACTTCAGGGATTGGAATAATCATCTCTTCGTTTCCTTTCAGGTCAATCTATTATGTGAGAAAGCTAATGTTATGCCATTAACAAGTCAATAGAATTGTATCAAACCTTTCCTATAATAAATAGCCATGTGCAGTATTTTATGATGAAAAAAAGTGCTGGACCGTGATGTGAGGATATTCAAGAAACAAAGGAGAATTTTCTATTCCGGGTGGATAGCTCAAATGATAACATCAGGATGAAAGAACAGCAGCAGCCAAATATAGGGAGGGGTTTTTTAGAATGAAAAAGTCTTTGAGAGCGATACCATTATTGCTTGTAGCCATGATGCTTGCCGTGCTGGTATCCGCTTGCGGTAACGGTGCAGGCGGTAAGGTGGATGTAGGCATCGTGCTGCCGACTAAAGATGAGCCGAGATGGGTGCAGGATGAGCAAAGATTCAAGGATGCGCTGAAAGACACCAAATATACCTCGGAGATACTGTTCAGCCAAGGTTCTTCTGCTAAAGAAAAAGAAAACGTAGAGGCCTTGATTGCCAAAGACATTAAAGTCCTGATCATTTGTCCGCAAGACGGTGATGCCGCCGCTGCAGCTGCTGAGGCCGCTCAAAAAGCAGGCATCAAGGTTATCGCCTATGACCGCCTGATTAACAACACGGATGCCGTTAACTACTATGTAACTTTTGACAGCATCGCAGTAGGTAAAGCACAAGCCCAATACCTGGTGGATCATGCCAAAGGCAAAGGCCAGCCATTGTATTTGTACGCGGGTGCAGCTTCGGATAACAACGCATTTCTGTTCTTTGAGGGCGCTTGGTCTGTGCTTCAGCCGAAGATTGCTGACGGCACATTCACCATCGCCAACTCCAGTGAAGCTGTTGCTCTGAAGGATAAAGCAGAGCTGACCCGTGAGGAACGCAGTAAAATCATCAGCCAGGTGACCACAAACTGGGATGCCAACGAAGCCAAGAACAAAGCACAAACTCACTTGACCGCTGCAAGCGCTGATCAAAAGGGCGATGTGGCCATCCTTGCTCCAAATGACGGCACAGCCCGTTCCATTGCTGACGTATTCGCTTCGGATTCCGCAGTGACCAGCTTCATCATTTCCGGCCAGGATGCTGAGAAGGCTTCCATCCAATACGTCATTGACGGCAAACAATCAATGACCGTGTTCAAGGATGTCCGCAACCTCGTTAAAGATGCAATCAACATGGGGGTTTCCATTCTCGACGGCAAAACGCCTGAAACAACCGGCTCCTACGATAACGGCAAGATTGAAGTACAAGCGAAGCAAACCGATGTTCAAGTCGTTGACAAGGACAATGTCAAAGCATCACTCATTGATTCCAAATATTACGAAGCCAGCGAGTTCACGGGACTGTAAACGCACCTGAACATAGTTTAGACGGAGTAGTGATAGATACATCTATCACTATTCCTCTATTCTAAGACTTGTTTTGTGAAGGAGCACAAGCTAATTATGAATCCATATATTTTAGAAATGAACAATATTTCCAAGGAATTCACCGGCGTAAAGGCACTCTCGAATGTCAATTTCAAAGTTAGCAAAGGCGAGATTCACTGTCTGGTCGGCGAGAACGGCGCCGGCAAGTCCACACTCATGAAGGTGCTTAGCGGGGTGTATCCGCATGGAACATATTCAGGGGATATTGTCTACGAAGGCAACGTGCAGAGCTTTGGCAGAATTAGCGACAGCGTCAGAACCGGGATCGCAATTATTTATCAGGAGTTAGCCCTGTTTCCGGATCTGACCGTATATGAGAATATTTTTGCCGGGAACGAAGTGAAGAAAGGCGCAATAGTTGATTGGAATCAGACGATTGTCAAAGCGAAGGAAATGCTGAAGAAAGTGAATCTTAACGTCAATCCTGAAGTGCTGATTAAGGATTTGGGTGTCGGCAAGCAGCAGCTGGTCGAAATCGCCAAGGCGCTCAGCAAGGATGTGAAGCTGCTTATTCTCGATGAACCAACAGCCGCGCTTAATGAAGATGATAGTGAGAACTTGCTGGAACTGCTGAGAGAACTGAAGAAACAAGGAATTACCAGCATCATGATCTCCCACAAATTGAAGGAAGTCATTGCCATAGCGGATCATGTCACCGTGCTTCGCGATGGACGGACGATATGCACGCTTGATGCTGCCAAGAATGAAATATCGGAAAGTGTAATTATCAAGAACATGGTCGGCCGTGACATCGATGATATCTACCCTAAACGGAATACTGAGCATTTCGGAAATGATGTGCTGGAGGTCAAGAACTGGACGGCATTTGACCCCAAGCTGGGCCGGGATGTGGTCAAGGATGTGAACATCCACGTGAAAAAGGGCGAGATCGTCGGCATCGCCGGTCTGATGGGCTCAGGCCGGACGGAATTGGCACAAAGCATCTTCGGCAATCCGAAATCCTATAAAATACATGGCGACTTATATATGAACGGCGCCAAAAAAGTATTTAAGAACACCAAAGACGCAATCAATGCGGGAATCGCCTATGTGACGGAGGACCGGAAAGGCGACGGCTTATTTTTGATTCAGGATATCAAGCAAAATATTTCAGTCTCTAATCTTGAGGCCATTTCTTCGCAGGGAATGATCAACACCAATGAAGAAGTGAAGATTTCGAACGAATACAAAAAATCCATGAATATCAAAGCCCCGTCTGTTGAACAGCTGGTCGGTAATTTAAGCGGCGGCAACCAGCAGAAAGTTTCCCTTGGCAAATGGCTGTTTGTAGGACCGACCCTGCTCATTCTGGACGAACCTACACGCGGCATTGACGTCGGAGCGAAATTCGAAATTTATACGATTATGAACAAGCTGATCAGCGAGGGTATGAGCATCATCATGATTTCCTCGGAGCTGCCTGAAGTGCTTGGAATGAGTGACCGCGTGTATGTCATGGCCGAGGGCAAAATCAAAGGCGAGCTGTCCGCAAAGGACGCAGATCAAGAAAAAATAATGAAACTTGCTACGCAATAGGAGGAAGACCCGTGAAATTATTTAACGAAGCGAAATCATTGATCAAGGTTAATATCCGGGATTATGGGATGTACATTGCTTTATTCGTCATTATGCTGACTTTTTCGATCATGACGGATGGACTGTTTATGTCTTCGCGGAATATAAGCAACTTGATTGATGCCACTGGTTACATTGCTGTTCTGGCTGTCGGAATGACACTGGTCATTGTGATCCGGCATATCGATTTATCCGTCGGTTTTGCAGCCGGGTTCCTGGGGGCAATTGCCGCCATCTTCTTAACGCAGGCAGGAGTTCCGGTCTATTTCACCATTCCGCTTATTTTGATCATGGGGATTATTGTTGGACTCTTTAACGGTTTCCTGGTTGCACAGATGGGTATTCCTTCTTTTGTGGCTTCTCTGGCAGCGATGCTGATTTTCAGAGGTGCGCTGCTCCGGGTCACGGAGAAGACAGGAACCATCATCGTGAAGGATGAGCATTTCAACGCGATCGGCAATGGCTTTATCCCGGCCATCGCCAAGGTTGGCAATTTGAATCTGCTGTCGCTGATTATCGGCGCACTCATTATCGTCCTGTTCATTTATTTTGAATTCTCCAAACGGAACAATAAGCTCAAATACAACTTCGAAGTATTGTCAAACGGCATGTTTACCGTCAAGCTGGTCTTCGTGTCCGCCATCATTGCTTACATCACTTGGATTCTCGCAGGTTACAACGGCTTCTCGTGGACAGTAGTCATCGTGATGATCGTCGTTGTCATCTATCACATTCTGACGACCTCCACTGTAATCGGGCGTCATATCTACGCAGTCGGAAGCAACCCGGAAGCCGCGAATCTAAGCGGGATCAGCGTTAAGAAAATTACGTATATTGTATTTTGCTCCATGGGACTCTTGTCTGCATTGTCGGGGATACTGTTCACTTCCCGCCTGCAGTCGGCGACTACCACAGCAGGAACGCTGTTTGAACTGGATGCCATTGCAGCTGCTTATGTTGGCGGCGTATCCGCTGCCGGCGGGGTAGGTAAAGTTACCGGTTCCATTATCGGTGCGGTCGTTATGGCTTCACTTTCCAGCGGCATGAACCTGCTAGGCGTTGGTATTTCCTATCAGTACATGATCCGTGGCGGCGTGCTGGCCGCAGCTGTAATCTTTGATGTAATGACACGCAAGCAAAGAGCNGGGTAGGTAAAGTTACCGGTTCCATTATCGGTGCGGTCGTTATGGCTTCACTTTCCAGCGGCATGAACCTGCTAGGCGTTGGTATTTCCTATCAGTACATGATCCGTGGCGGCGTGCTGGCCGCAGCTGTAATCTTTGATGTAATGACACGCAAGCAAAGAGCATAGTTCAAGACAGAACTCACTGGTAAAAAAAGCGGCGGAGTGCTAAGAGGCACTCCGCCGCTTTTTTTACTAATAAATGATTACTCCAAGCTTCCCATAATATAGTATAATGTCTGATAAATCTGTGATCGCTCACTGAAGAAAGGCATGAGAGATTCGCACCATTATAAGGTAGATATAGAGGAGGTAAAGCATACGAATCCTTATTTTACATTGCAGCAGGTGTCGGAAGGTGTCTGGGCCGCTATCGTTATTCCCGGAAGTGGAGCTTTGGGGAACGCGTCGATCATAGATCTGGGCGATGTAACAGTAGTTGTAGACACCTTCAGTCTTCCGCAGGCAGCCGAGTTCCTGCGTTCTGAGGCAGAGCTGCTTACGGGTAAGCCAGTGAAATACATAGTCAATACCCATTATCATGGAGATCATCATTATGGCAATCAGGTATTTGCCGGCAGCATCATTATCTCCACAGCGCTTACCCGGGAGGTGCTGGTTCAAGGCGGGGCTCCAGATCTGAATACTTGGCAGAGCGGCCTGCGAAATCAAATCGAAATGCTGGAACAAGGGGAAAAGGCTGCGGCAGATCCCCGGCTCCGCGAAGCACTCGGTTATGAAATTGCCGACAAGGCTGCGCTGCTGGCGGCAACGCCTATGATCCATAGAGTGACAGCATCCGTTACTTTCTCGCGGCAACTGATCATTCACGGCTCGGCCCGTTCGATTACTCTGCTCACCTATGGCGGCGGGCATACGGAAAGCGATGCGATGGTGTATATCGAAGACGCCAAGGTGTTGATTGCCGGTGATCTTATCTTAAGCCACTCCCACCCGGCGATGTTGAGCGGCTTTACGGTTGCCTGGATTGAGATTCTGGAACGGATTGAGCGCGAGATTGATGTCAATCTGGTTATTCCCGGGCATGGCGGGGTCACCGGCAGGGAAAGCATTACAGAAATGATAAGTTACCTTACTGATATCCAGGCTTACGCGGAAAACGCTGCCCAGAGTGGAGAATCCGCCGATCGCTGGCTGGAGAAGGGGATACCGGCACCGTATGATCATTGGATGATGTCCCATGTATATGAATGGAATTTCCGCTGGCTTTTTAATTTACTACTCAAAGAAGAGAGAGGATAACATGTTAGAACTTGAAAGCAAGGATTATTTCAAAGGCTTGCCGCTGCTCGATCATGTGAATATTAACACAATGTTTGCACGGGCAGTGCTTGAGCACCTTGTTCCCGGCAGCGTTTATGTAGATGCTGTGCACAATCCCCGTGCCTTCTATGTAGTGCATTCCTATGGCATGTCTTTATTGTTTGGAGAGGCCGGCAACGAGGCGTTTACAAGGGGACTTCATGATTATATGACTAATCAAGCAGGAATGAGACAGAGTGCGGAGTGGCTGCAAAGTGATCCGGCAGCAGAGTGGACCCCTATCCTTGATTCTATTTTATCTATTCATAACAGCTCTCTGATAAACAGCGGAATTTCATCCCTGGAGAATCATTCCCGGGCCATTGAGCGGAATACAAGAGTGAACTTCTGCTTCAACCGAGAAGCCTACATGGATGCCAAGGCGCAGCTTCCGCGACCTGACGGCATTATCATGCGTACGACCAAAGAACAGTTCCTGGCTCAGAGCGGAGCGGTCGTTCCCCGGTTTTTTTGGCGGGATGAGGAGCATTTTGCTGCCGAAGGGATAGGCTATACTTTAGTTTCAGACGGTGAAGCTGCCGCTACCTCTTTTGCGTCTTGCCGCACTGCGGGGAAGCTGGAGATCGGAATCGAAACGGCGGAGAATCATCGCGGAAAAGGCTGCGCACTTGCTGTATGCTCAGCACTGATCGATTATTGTCTGGAGCATAATCTGGAGCCGGTATGGGCTTGTCGTTTGGAAAATCAAGGTTCATATTATTTGGCGCAAAAGCTTGGTTTAAGGCCGGCGGTTACTCTGCCATATTACCGGCTGGCTGTGTAATCCTATAAGGGCAGGCGTATAAGCGGCAACCAATTTCTAAGGGGACACATTGTAGTGTCTCTTTTTGTTGAACGCATTTTGAATAATCGGCCGTAGCGATTAACCGGATGCTGGAAGAGCGGTTATTGATGCTTTCAGCACATTGTCCAAGCCCGGAGCAGGATAGAGTCCATGGATACCCGGGCGTGTATCCTTTATAATCTCCAATAATGAGAATGGTTATCATTAGGGGGAAGTGTAATGATTGTAATGAGTAAAGAACTTGAACGGAGTTATCCGCACCGTGGTTGTGAGGAGCATGTCCTCTACGCAGGTGAGCGGAATCTGGAGTACCGGATCCTTGTCTCCCATCCTTCCGGGGAAGCGCCGCCGGAGGGCTACCCGGTCATCTACGCACTCGACGGGAATGCCGTATTTCATACGCTGGCAGAGTCCGCGCGCTTGCAGACACGCAAGCCGCATGGCTATGATCCTGTTGTGATTGTAGCCATCGGCTATCCCTCCAGCGAACCCTTTGACATGACCCGCCGTTGCTATGATTTCACGATGCCTGCGGAGTTAGAATCACTGCCGAAGCGGCCAGACGGCAGTGATTGGCCTGAACATGGAGGCGCGGATAGCTTCCTCGATTTGCTGCAGAACGAGATCATGCCGTTGATCTCCGGGCTGTTTCCTGTGGATAGCCAGCGCCAGTCACTGTTCGGACATTCGCTGGGCGGTCTGCTCGTCCTCCATGCCCTGTTCACACGGCCGCAACTGTTCACGCATTACGCTGCCGGCAGCCCTTCGGTCTGGTGGGGTGGTTATTCCCTGCTAGTTGAGCAGGAGCGGTTCTCCGCCATCTATCCTGGGCTGAAACTACAGCGGAAACTGCTGATCACCATTGGCGCAGAAGAGCTGGATCACATGGTCGAGGATGCCGAGAAGCTGCCGGTTCTGCTCGCCCCACTTGCTGCGGAAGGCTTGCAGGTCAGCCTGGCCAAATTCCCGCAAGAGGGCCATGTTACGGTCCTGCCCGCAGCGCTCAGCCGTCTGCTGAGATTCGCTCTGGAATCACAAGAAGAGGCCCAATAAGTGCAAAGTCTGAATAGATCCAAACTATACCTATCTCTTGTGGATCACCCGTCCCTATAATAGAGAATACGTATAAATTTGGAGGCGGATTAGAATGACGTTGCGACCTGATATCCAGGCGATAGTTGATACACTTCAGGACCTGGGAGTGATTGAACAGAACAGTCAAGTCAGCGAGGAAATGAAAGGAACGACCGAAGGTCTCGTATACATTCTGACCGTCAATAAGGAAAAGAAATATGTGCTGAAGGTGGACAGGCCGCAGAGCATTTCCTGCGCCGAACTGCTGCTGGCAACGTATCCCGGGAGTTCACTGCTGCCAAAACTGCTGTATACCGATCCGCACGGTAACTACATTCTGTATACCTATACTGCGGGTACAACTCATTATAAACGCGGTGCCAAGATAGATTGGCTGACAGGCATTGTAACCGGTCTTCTGAACCATTATGAAACCTCATCTGCGCCACAATGGGGCCGCCTGGAAATGCCGCGGGATTCATGGGCTGAGTTCAATAGAATCAGTTTAGAAGAGGCACGCTCCAGTGTGGGAGACATATTGCCTGCGGAGGATTATGATAAAGTACAAGCCTTGTCCGGCAGAATCTCCGGCGCGGAGGACAAGTATCTTCTGCATGGCGATACAGGTGTTCATAATTTTGTATTTCAGGATCACAGCCTGGTGGGCGTCATTGACCCTTCGCCGATGGTTGGACCACTCATCTATGACTTCACTTATGCGTTCTGTTCCTCACCGGATGACTTGAACAGGGTCACCTTGTTTAAGGCGTTTGACCAGCTCAAGCAGGACACAATAGGACATTCCAGATTGATAGAAGAGGTAGTCTTCCAGCTGTATTGCCGGATTGGCATCTGTGCCAGAGTCCATCCGCATGACTTGAAGGACTATTTGACCGCTTGGGAGCACTGGAGAACACATCTGGTGTAACAACAAATCCTATTAAAATATGGTAAACTAATCTCATTAACCATAGGGGTGAGAGATGAATGTCCGATGATCATGATGAGCTTATGGAACAGAGGCGCAAGCGGCTGAAACTCATTCAATTCAGTAAAGAGGATCAAACGCTTATCGAGTCAGAGAAACCTAAGGAAACCTTCGCGGATGTAGGCGGTCTGGAAGAAGTGAAGAAGAAGATCCGGATGAACTTTATTCTGCCGCTGAAGCAGCCGGAGCTGTTCAAAGCTTACGGCAAAGAAGCGGGCGGCAGTCTGCTGCTGTTCGGGCCCCCGGGCTGCGGCAAAACCTTTCTGGCACGGGCGGTAGCCGGTGAGATTGAAGCGAATTTTATGCATATCGAGCTGCAGGCCATCCTGGCGATGTATGTGGGCCAAAGTGAGAACAACCTGCATAATATTTTTGAGAAAGCCAGAGAGAACAAACCGTGCGTCATCTTTATCGACGAATTGGACGCGATGGGCGGCAGCCGCCATCAGATGCGCCAGCATCATGACCGGATGCTGGTGAATCAGCTGCTGCTGGAGCTGGATGGTCTGCAAGCCGAGAATGAGAATGTGTTTGTCATCGGTGCCACCAATACACCCTGGTATCTCGATTCCGCACTGCGGCGTCCGGGCCGCTTCAACCACCTGGTGTTTGTCCCGCCGCCGGAGGAGTCCGAACGTGAGGCTATTCTGGGCCTGAAGATGGCCGGAAAACCTGCTCAAGCCTTGAATCTGCCCAAGATTGCAGCAGATACAAAATTCTTCTCGGGTGCCGATCTGGAGCAGGTGGTGAGCGATGCCATAGAGTCTGCGATGGAGCGCACCTTTGAGACCGGAGAGATCCAGCCGATTACAAATGATGATCTGAAGAAAGCAGCGAAGTCCCGGAAGGCCACGACACTGGAATGGTTCTCAACCGCGAAGAATTATGCGACCTTCAGCGATGTCAACCGGGACTACCAGATCGTATTGGACTATGCCAAGAAACACGGAATTAAATAGCGGGATGAGTGACGGAGGCGCTGACAGTGGAGAATCAATTTAAGCAAAATACCCTTCAAGCGGTACATCAGCTCATCGAGTGGAAACGTTACAAGGAAGCTCTGACAGAAGCAGAGCAGGCGCTGCGGGAAGAGCCGGAGGATCCGGATGTTTTTGCACTGATTGCCCATATTTATAATCTCATGGATAATTATGAAAAGGCGCTGTATTGGGCGAACGAGGCACTGATCCGGGAACCGGAGCAGACGTTGGCCTGGTATGTACGCGTCAGTGTCTACTACGAAACGGACAACGAGAAAGCGCTTAATGAGAATCTGCAGGAAGCGATGCGGATTGATCCTTATGAAGCTCATTACTTTTTTCTGAAGGCTAATCTTCTAAACAAGAAGCAGAAATACAAAGAGTCGAGAGAGCTTTTGCGGCTTGCATTGGAACTAAGACCGGAGAGTCCGCTGTATTTGGCTACATTAAGCTATACTGAGGCACTGCTGGGCAACATAAAAGAGTCAGCCGAACTTGACCGTCAAGCGGTTCAATATGGAGCCGAAATGCCATATGTGATGTTATATTTGGGATGGGCGGCGGGCGACCGCGGGGATTACAAGCTTAAAGAAACATACATGAAAAATGCGGTACGCCTAAGCCCTGACGATAAGCAGATTCAGAGCGAATTTCTGGAGGCGCTCCAGCAGCAGCACAAGCTGCTACGGATTTTTTTATGGCCTACCCGGCTGGTGCGCAGAATGAAGCGGTGGCAGATCATTATGGCCTGGTTCATTATATGGATTTTATTCAGGCCGTTCGTGCTGCTGTTTATCGTATTGTATGTACTGACGCATTGGGTAACCAAAGCCATAGTACATGTGCAAGTGTTTGGCTGGAGACGAAGGGGAATGTGATAGTCCTGAGCCGGAATGTAAAAAGACACCAGCGTTTCGTTGGTGTCTTTTTACATTTACCGTGCTGAATCCTCCTGACCTCAGATCCGTTTCGCATCCACGAAGCAATGCATGTGCAGCGGAGACAACACCTTCAACCCTTCCCCCATTTCGAAATCTTTATCTCGGGCCAACTGCCGGCCTTTCTCTGCAAAGTAGAGCCGGTATAGGGCCAGTAATTCATCACTGAACTGGCTGCGGTGTTGGGCCATTGCAGCAAATTTCTGCTCGAAAGTTCCGGTGATATCAATGACCGTGTTCGGCTCTGACGAGAAATAAAACCCGATGGCCTGCGGCTGCCACGGTTTGGTTGAGGTGCCTTTGGGATAACGGGCAAGTCCTGCCAGGAGAAAAGCCTGTGCCGTTGCCTTGCCAACAACGATATGATCGTGATGCGCTTCATAGTCCAGCCACGGATCGGGGCAGAAGAGGGCTTCGGGTTGTACGGTTCGAATGATTTCGGCGATTTCCCCGGCCAATGAAGGCACATGATCCAGTGTGCCATCACCATGCTGCAGCTGATGAAACTCCGTAGCGCCCAGCATTCTCCCTGCTGCCTCCAGCTCAACTCGTCGGATCTTGGCAATCTCTTCATGCGACAGCTGCTCATCTTCTGCCCCCAGGTCACCATTCGTTACGGTCAGGTAGTGGATTTCGCAGCCTTTTTCCGCGAAGCTGGCAATAATGCCGCCCATTCCGACTTCATTGTCGTCCGGATGGGGTTGTACACATAATATTTTGCGGCATCCCGTGAGTTCGGGAGGGGCCATAAGAGTATGCAGTGCAGATGAATCCATATCCATTCACTCCTTATTCATAATGTACGAGATTCAGACGATTATAAGGCTCGGGAAATTTCCAAATCGGATAATATACGATCTCTTTGCTTGTCGCTAATATTATAGAACAGGATAGGGATAATGGCAGCGACAAAACAAAGCGCCGGCAGGATGAACATCACAAAGCTGAGCCCATGCTGGAGACCCGAGGTTACCGGCTGGTTCTCAACATAGTTCAAGAATCCAAGGCTTGTACCGATGATGATTCTGGAGACAGCTCCGCTGAATTTAGTGATGAATGTATTCGTTGAAAAAACAATACCCTCCCCCCGGAAGCCCAGCTTCCATTCGGAATAGTCAATCGTATCCAGAAGCATGGATGTGCTCACAATGATGGTCATCCCTGAAAAAAAGAAGCTGATCCCAAAGAAGACAAGTGCAAACATCCTATTCTCGTCCCCAAACAGATAGGGAATAACACAGGATAAGCTGCCCAGAAGGCAAGAGGCGATAAACACCTTTTTCTTGGAAAACAACCTCAGCAATTTCGGAGTGGCTACCATTCCCAGCAGCATCCCCACAACAAGACTGATCCCCACCTGAGTGACATACACCGCATCCCCCCAGACATAAATCACATAATACAATTGAATGCTCTGCCTGATGCCGTTAATCAAATTGATAATCAGCAGTGAGGCGAGCAGGGCCAGCAAAGGCTTATTTTTGTAAATCGTCTGAAGATTTGTCTTAAAGGAAATCTTACCGGGCGAAGGGGTTACTCTTTCTTTGGAGGTTAATCCAGTGAGGAAAATAGAGACCGCCGCAATAGCGGCTACGAGGATTGCGGAATAGAGGTAAGCATCCGTGTTTCTTTCGCCGCCGAAGGCGAGCAGCAGCTGGATGCCACCAATGGTAACGGCTACGGCTCCGAGGGTACCGCCAATTTTCCCTAAGGTAACTACCAGCGTCCGTTCATCGGGGTCTTTGGAGATTACAGAGGATAATGCCCAGAGCGGCGTATCACATACGGTATACAACATACCCCATAACAGATAGGAGACAGAGGCGATTACTAACGTCAGCTTAGGGGAACCTCCGAAATCCCAGAAACACAGGACCGTAGCAGCTGCGATAAGGAACGGGGCGAACAGCAGATAGGGTCTGAATTTCCCCCATTTTGTGCGGGTCTTGTCTGTAATCATCCCCATCACCGGATCAAGACAGGCATCGACTATGCTGGCTACCACCAGAATTAGACTGGCCGTGGTAGCAGGTATGCCCAATAAATCGGTGTAAAAGAACAAAATGTACATCGACATAAAGCTGTATAGAATATTCTGGCCCAGCAATCCCCCGGAGAAAAAAATCTTTTCTTTGACGGGTACTTTCGTTTCCATGAGACCTCCCTCATTTCCGCTGAAGTTAAAGATGATTGTAGTGCATAACTGGTTGGATATGTATATTGTAATAATGTTTGCGCAAATAACGATTCCGGATATTTCGTAATAGAAGCAAAGCCATTTTTAAATTTTTTTTTGGCAATGCAAAAATAAACTATTCAGAAATCGACGAAATTTGTCGAAATATATCTATGCTGTCCGGGATGCATGCTGGGGAGATTGCGTAATTGCACAGCTAAACACCGGACACACACAAAGATCGTATCCAGGGGGAGTACTCATGAAGTGGTTCAGTAACATGAAAACAGCAAAGAAAATCATCTCAGCTTTTCTGCTAGTCGCTGTGATTTTGGCGGGATTCGGTATCTATTCGATATCGACGCTGCGGGGGATGAACAAAAACACAAATGAAATGTACAACAACAATTTAATTTCCGTAAGAGATTTATCCGCAGCACAGATCAGTTTTATGAATATGCGTTTATATTTGCGGAATATGAGCACAGAGAGCGGAGCTGAAGCAAAGGCTAAGATCAAGACCGAGATTGCTGCAGCCCGCGAGAGTATCGAACAAAAGATCGATACTTTCCGTACGGTAGCCACTACCACGAAGGAGCAGGAACTGCTGCGGACGTTCGATATCGAATACCCATCCTATTTAACGCTTTATGAGCAGGGCATGTCCATCGCAGAGAATAAGGATATTACGGCATTTAACGAATTTAATAAAACAATTCTGAGCCTGCAATCAGAAAAGGTTGCAGTAACATTGACGGAGCTGGTTGCTTTCAATGCAAGCTTGGCAGAAGCCACCAACCATCGTTCGGAACAAACCTATAACACCTCACTGGTTGTTACTATAGCCGTGGTAGTCGCTGCGGTCATTATCAGCATCCTTATTGGAACTTTCATTGCACGCTCGATCTCTAGACCTCTACGGCAGATGCTTAGTCTCGCTTCCGCGGTGGCTGATGGAGATTTGACGCAACAAGCAGAGGTTTCCTCCAAGGATGAAGTGGGTCAATTGGCATCTGCACTCAACCGGATGGTGACTAACTTAAAGGAATTGATCAATAGTATTGTGATGAATTCGCAAAGTGTTGCCGCTTCCTCCGAGGAGATTTCAGCAAGCACACAGGAAATTTCCAGCACCAGCACCAGCCAGTCGGCTGCGGCAGCCAACATCACTGAACTCTTCAGAGAACTGTCGCTTGCCATTAACTCTGTGGCTGTAAGTGCAGAAGAAGCAGCAGAGCTCTCTAATGATACGGTCAGAACTGCCCGTGAAGGCGGACATGTGGTTGAAACATCCCTTCAGGGAATGCAGGCTGTGAATCACAAGATGACTCAGCTGGAGGATGACTCCAGCAAGATTGGCGATATTATTGAGGTCATTGACGATATCGCCGAGCAAACGAACCTGCTTGCGCTGAACGCAGCCATTGAAGCAGCTCGTGCCGGAGAACAGGGCCGAGGCTTTGCCGTTGTAGCCGATGAAGTCCGCAAGCTGGCGGAACGAAGCAGCGAGGCGACCAAGGAAATTACGAAGATTATTAAAGCGATGCAGGAAAATACGAAGCAAAGTGTCCGGGCCGTGTCCGAAAGTGTGGAGCAATCTTCGATGACCAGCCAGGCTTTTGAGCAAATTATCGCGATGGTGAATAACTCCGCGCTTAAAGTGAATGAAATTGCTGCGGCTTGCGAAGAAGAGTCTGCACAGGCTGCAGAGGTTATGAGTTCGGTAGAAGCAATCTCGGCTTCGAGTGAGGAGTCCGCCGCTGCTTCTGAAGAGACTGCAGCTACCTGCCAGTCTTTGGCTCAGCTCTCTGAAGAATTGGCGATTTCCGCTGCCGCATTCAAAACCCACTAATTTTACAGACTGAAGGTGACAACATGTCCACGCTGCAGAAGGAACAATATATTGAACTCGCCGTGGGTGCCGAGACCTGTGCGATCCGTATCGAAGAGATTCATGAAATCATTAAGATGCTGAGCATTACGGATATACCGTTCACCAGGAATGAAGTTAAGGGCGTGGTGAACCTCCGGGGCAAAGTAGTCTGTGTCATGAGCCTGCGCAATCTGCTTGGTATGTCGGATGAGCCCTATACAAGAGAAACCCGGATTATCGTAGTCCGTTGCCGGGATGAATTCGTAGGTTTGATCGTAGATAAAGTGAACAAAGTGACTACCTACGGAGAAATTCATCCGCCTACTGGAGCGCATAGCCGAAGTAGAGAAGGTGTTTTTCATGGCATTGGACAACAGGGAGACCAGCTTATTGGGATCTTGAAGCTCGAGGAAATATTGGGCGGATAGAAAGGAGAATATAAATAATGATGGAGCTGTCTGCCTACCGAGATATTTTCATAGAAGAGCTGAACGACCAGTTGGAGCGGATGGACCAGTCCCTGTTGACCCTTGAGCAATCTCCTTCGTCCGAGCTGATCCAAGTTCTGTTCCGGGCCGCACATACGATCAAGGGCTCTTCTTCAACGATGGCCTTCCTGGAAATGAGTGATTTGACCCATGAAGTGGAGTATGCGCTGGAATGGGTACGTGAGAAAAAACCGGAAATCACCGCAATTCTGATTGATACACTCTTTAGCGCACTGGATGCCATGAAGAAGCTGCGCAGCCAATATATCAGCGGGGAAGCTTATGATGACTGCAGTTCTGTGGTTTCGGAGATTAAAGCGCTGATTAACAAACCTGCAAAGCAAGAACCGGTCCGCCCGCCTGTGTTAAGTGCCGCTGAGAGTCTTAAAGTAGAGGAAGCCACTGCCGCCGGGGAACAGATACTGATGATCGGCGTTTCGCTGAAAGAGGATTGCCAGATGAAGGCAGCACGCCATTTCATCCTGTTGCAGCGGATCGAAGATGTCTGCGGATCGGTTATTGCTGCTTCACTTTCACCCGGTGAAGCTGTAGATAAAGATGAAGACAGCCGTTACGGCAGATTCGCTGTAGTGGTTGCAACCTCGAAAGAGCCGCAGCTGATCCAGTCACAGCTGGAGGGGGATTCAGATGTGCAAACTCTGGCGATTACTCCCTTCGAATCGGGAGAAGCTGCCGGCGGAGAGATAGCTACTATAGAAGTACCGGCAAATATGCCACAGTCCGGGCCTCCGGCTGAAGAACGGGTCAAAGGTAATCAACCGACGGTCCGGGTCAGTGTGGAACGGCTCGATCATCTGATGAATCTGGTCGGTGAATTGCTGATAGACCAGACCTCACTAGCGGATCTGAAAACGACCGGCATCCGCAATGACCCTGCTAAAGCGCTGCAGAGCATCAGTGGCGTATCCGATCATATGGGCAGTGTCATCAAGGAATTGCAGGAAGGCGTGATGAAGACACGCATGCTGCCTATAGACCAGCTCTTCAGCCGGTTCCCGCGTATGGTCAGAGACCTGGCGCAAAAGCTCGGCAAGGATATAGAGCTGGTGGTACAGGGCGGCGAGACTGAGCTGGACCGGATGATTATCGAGGAATTGAGCGATCCCTTGATCCACTTAATCCGCAACAGTGCAGACCACGGAATCGAAAGCCACGAAGTGCGTGCGTCAAAAGGCAAACCGGCGAAGGGGCGCATTACCCTGTCCTCCTTCCATGAAGAGAATAATGTAGTGATTTCCCTGGCAGATGACGGTCAGGGCATTGATGCCGGGAATATCAAGGCTTCCGCGCTTCGCAAAGGCATCATTACAGAGGATCAGGCTGCACATTTGACGCCGCTTCAAGCGCTTCATCTCATTTTCGAGCCTGGCTTCTCGACGGCTTCCGAGGTGAGTGATGTATCCGGACGTGGTGTGGGAATGGATATTGTCCGCAGCCAAATCGGAAGATTGAACGGAATCATTGATATTGATACAGAGCCGGGTAAAGGGACGACATTCACGATCAGGCTTCCGCTCACCTTGGCGATCATCAAGGGATTGCTGGTCAAGGTGTCAGGCCGGGTATTGATTCTCCCCATGTACAACATTGCTGAAATTGTTCGTATTCACCCGGAAGAGATTCAGACGATCCAAGGGGAGCAGGCGATTATCAACCATGGACGGATTGTGCCGTTCTCCTGGCTGCGGGACAAGCTGCATTATCCGCGTGTTGAGCGCAGTTCCAAAACGATCTCGATTGTCATTGTCAGATCAGTCGACAAAATTTCTGCCTTTGCGGTGGATGAAATCTTAGGCAATCAGGAAGTGGTCATCAAAACGCTCGGAACCATGCTCGGGACCTTGAACCATCTATCCGGGGCGACCATTCTAGGGAACGGACGGGTGGCTATCATCTTGGATGCTTCCTATCTCGTAAGCCATTAAATTATGATGAGAGAGTGCTTTATCAGCCGGAGAATGGCTGATGGAGCACTCTTTTTCAATAGAGCACTGTATAGAACTTTACAGGATGGAGAAAAATATGGAAGAAGACTTAAGGGAAAGGAGTGGTGATGTGGATATTACACTGGGATCTGATGAAGTTATCAACCGGATCAAGCAGCTTCAATCCAACGGAACAATCAACAAAAAGCAGGTAAAACAGCAGGATCCGGAGCTGATGCGGAGCGCATTGTATTATTTTCCAAGCTGGGAGCATGCCCTGAAAAACGCAGAGCTGGTATAGAACAATACGACAAAGAGCCGAAGATGCGACACCTGCGCACCTGCGGCTCTTTACCTTTGTGAGGAAATCCACTTCTCATTTATTCCGTTGAACCCTCTATTTTTGGTAAGAATTTTTGTTGTTCGATTGCTTTTTGGTTTAACTGCAGTTCATCTCTGAAGGCATTGATTTTCAACTGCAGTTTGCGCAGGATCTCCAACTGCATCTCATTAACCCGGTCTTCAATGCAAAATGCGGAGCAGGAGAGAATACCGTCGGCATAAGACTTTGTTTCATCGGTAACGGTATTAAGCTTCTCTTTATAGATCCTCTTTACAGGTCCAAGCTCGGGTTTGATCTCGTAATAACGGTTGGTCTCAAGCAGCAATCGCCAAGGGCTCACCTTAATATCAAATTCATCCTTCTCAATCTCTGCGGATACTTTGACTATTTTAATCTGATTGTTCATGATGATAGTGATCCTCCTGCAAACCCATACTTTCAATGGGGATAAATTCTCGATGATGGACTAAGAGATTATATCATGCAAAGGAATCATTTCCTACTGAAATTTATTAAAAGAATAGTTCGATGGAACTATGTGTAAATACCTTTTAGAGGAGGATGTCATGAAAAAGTTAATTGTTGTCAACGGCACAATGGGTGTCGGGAAATCCGCCGTATGCAAAAGCCTGAACGGGGTGCTAAATCATTCCGTATGGCTGGATGGCGATTGGTGCTGGATGATGAATCCCTGGATCGTAAACGATGAAAACAGAGCCATGGTGGAGAATAACATTACATATCAGCTAAGAAGCTTCTTGACGAACTCTACATTTGAACATGTCATTTTCAGTTGGGTTCTTCATCGCGAAGAGATCTTGCAAGGTCTTCTGAAACGGCTAGATGATCTGGAATTTGATACACAAACGATTACCTTGATCTCTTCGGAGACTGCACTAAGGCAGCGGATGGAGCAAGACCATAGACCGGAGGAGCAAATTCTCAGCAGTATCGAACGTTTAAGCTTATACCGGAACATGGGGACTACTAAAATAGATACAAGCAGCCACGGTGTGGACGAAGTTGTTGAACAAATGAAATTAATCATCAGTCAATAAGGAGGGCTTTATGCTTATGGATAATCTTCAAGCCGTTTTCATAGACCGTGACGGGACGATGGGGGGAACCGGACATTTTATTCATCCCCGCGATTTTGAACTGTTCCCGTTCGCGTTGGCCAAGCCAGTGAGGCGGAATTTAGCAGCCAGTTTGTGTCCTTCGGGATGGACGCCTCCTACATTTGTCCTCATTCCTCCGGTAGTGACTGTGAATGCCAGAAACCCAAACCAGGGTTGGAACAACGGATATGCTGGCAGCAGCCGCAGTGGGCGCAATCAAAGTGCTTGTCCGTACGGGCTGGGGCGAAAATTCGCTTATGGCTTACCGCAAGGATTGGTATGAGGCGGCGGAGCCGGACTTTATTGCAGCAGACTTGCTGGAAGCCGCACAATGGCTGATTGCATTGAAAGTTGGCTAAGACAGGGCAACAAGCAGTTTTCCTTTTATAAAAGATTGATTCTGTTCTGAAAAAAGCTGTCATTGATCATATACGTCCATGTCGCTGAGGGGACTCTCAAAGCCTCCAAGTGGAAATTTATCTTCAGTGAGCAAAAGTCCGTTGTCAGAAAAAGTTCCACAACAGCGGTTTCGATCCTCTCTTCCAGTGTTGCAAAGGCATTTATGATCAGCCGGTGATACTCATGCAGCGGATTTTTGTGGCTCAGGCTTTCCAGATGAATGCCTTCCTTCACAGAAGAAACGTAAGCCAGATAATCAGCCCAGCCGTTATCAATTTGAACCAGTGTGATGAATCTTTCGGCTTCCTCAACCCTTTTTTCCCCGAACCTGCGGCATAATTGTTCGTAAATTGCAGGTACTCTTGTCATTAAGATGGTTGGCCTCAATAACTCACCAAGCAGGGCCTCCCGTTTCGTGAAAAGAATACGCCGCTGCTGTTCGATCAAATCGGCATATTTATTTAAGGTTTTTCTGATTTCAATATGCTGGCCATCCATGACTAGCTGAATATGGTTGATCAGGTTGCAGATTCTGGAACCTTTAAGCGGAGAATCCTGCTGCAGATCCTGATATTCCTTCGGAAGCGCCTCTCTTAAGCCGAACCTTGCGAGCAAATCATCCTCCAGGCTAATCATATAGCGGGAGGAGCCGGGATCTCCCTGCCTGCCTGCACGGCCACGCAATTGTTGGTCTACACGTACACTTTCATGCAGATTTGTACCGATGACATACAACCCTCCGAGCTTTTTTACTGCCAAGTATTCTTCCGCATCGCCTCCGCCGAGAATAATATCGACACCCCGGCCTGCCATATGGGTTGAAACGGTCACCGCATTCAGCCGGCCTGCTCCGGCGATCAGCTCCGCTTCCCTTTGATCATTTTGTGCGTTCAGGAGGTTGCATGGAATGCCTGCATTCTGCAAGTCGGCTGCCATTTGACAGGATGCCTGCACACTAGCTGTACCAATTAGGATAGGCTGCTTCGTCTTATGAACAGCAGCAATTTCACTAAGAATGGCCTGCCACTGGGCTTCACGGTGCGTGAATATTACATGAGGATAATCAATTCTTCTGCAGGGCTGATGCGGTGGAATCACCATCACATCCAGGGCATAATAGGCTCTAAACTCATCCGCCGAGGATAACGCCGTTGCTGTCATCCCGCAGAGCCGGGCATAGAGGCTTAAAAAATGCTGCAGCGTCATGGTTCCAAGAATTTTGCCGCCGGACTGAATGCTCAGCCCTTCTTTGGCTTCCACTGCTGTCTGCAGACCGTCTGGCCAATGCCGGTTCTCGGCAATTCGCCCGGTGAATTCATCAATAAGCAGCACGGCGCCGTCTCTTACAATATAATCGACATCTTTCTTTAATAAAGCTTCTGCATGCAGCGCACAGTGAAGCTCTGCGAGCGTATCCGAGTTGCGGGACTCATATAAATTTCCGCATTTCAGCATGACCTCAGCCTTAAGCGCTCCGGCTTCCGTCAGGTGTACATTCCGCCTATGCTCGTCCGTATCATAATCCGGCCCCTGAATGAGCTGCTTCACGATCAACGGTATTTCACGGTTACCTGCACGTTTCTTGTCCGTTTCTCCCGCGATGACAAGCGGAATCCGGGCTTCATCAATGAGTATGGAATCCGCCTCGTCGACCAGTACGCAGTGAAGGGGGCGCTGGACTTTGTGGGCCGGAGTATACACCAGTGAATCCTTTAAGTAATCAAAGCAAGCCTGCTTCGCCGACAAATAAGTGATATCGGCAGCATATGCTGCTTTTCTTTCCCCGACCTCCTGCCCCTCTGCAACATAACCGACGGAGAGACCCAGCCCCCTGTAGACAGGGCCCATCCATTCGGCATCCCGCCGAGCCAGATAATCGTTAAAGGTAAAGATATGAGCGCCTTTCCCCTGAAGCGCCTGTAAGTAAGCGGGGAGGACGGCAGCCAGCGTTTTCCCTTCCCCGGTCTGCATTTCCACCAGATAACCATCACACAGGGCTAATCCGGCTGCGAGCTGTACGTCAAAGAGACGGATTTGCATGAATCGCCACACAGCTTCAGCTACAAGTGCTGCCACTTGGATCATTAAATCCTCAAGCGGTACACCACTTTGGGCTTTCAGCTTCATTTCCCCGGCGCAACGCCTGATTTGGATGTCGCTCCAGTTCTCCATTGGAAGCTGGCGGATGCGTTTGATTTTTTCATAATAAGGTTTGAGCTTACGCTCCTGGAATTTCGCCTCTATGCGGCTATACAGATTGTTGCCCATAGCAAATAATCCTCCTTTAATAGTAATAACGGCGGGCGTTATCTATTAGAAAGCAGGATGTGGCTAGGCTCCTTGAAGGTATGGAACCGGATAAGAATTCGTTTACTTGCTATACATACCAGATCATAACCCTGTACGAGATGATTGGAGAGCAGCAGGATCATTTCAAAGTGCAATATTGTTTTTAGAGAGATGAAACTGCAGAATAAGTGGTTGTCGAAGAGAACGGTAAACAGTGGTGTCCGGTCGAGGCTCAGTATGTTAAGGATGAATTTATAGCAAACCAAATAGAAGTTAAGCAGCAAACGTCCGCATCCCTCCAACATAAATATCCCGCCTCCTCATCCGCAGCTGCAACTTTTTGGAAAACCAAGAGTCTTATAATTATCTGTGAATTAGAAAATAAAGTAAAGTGAAGAAAGGATATGGATAGGTAATGAGAAAAATATGGATGTTTACTCCAATATTACTTTTGCTGTTTCTGTTCCCGGCAATATCGTCAGCGGCTACCCATGCTTCGTTCATTTATTACGTGGCGAATGGCGGCAAGGGTACTGTTCCGGCACTGGTTAAGAGCGGAACTGCGTTTGTCCCGGCAAGTCTGCTGGAAGAGGCGGGTCTGCGGGTTGCCTGGGATAAGGCAGATCTACGGGCCAAATACGTTGGATGGGAAAAAACAGTGGTTGTCACGGTTGGAAGCAAGACTGCTGTGCTTGATGGGAAAACAGTTCAATTAGGAGGAGCGCCGTTCCGGTATAAAGAGCAATTATATCTTCCTGCCCGCTTTGTGGTGCAGGCGCTGGAAGGGCAGACAGTAAGCTGGGATGCGGCTCATGCTGTCTACACCGCCAAAGGGCTTGGGACCTTTGCGAGTGTCAACGCCACCTTTGAAGGCGTCACTTATTCCGTCGTTAAAGAGTCCGGCACGCTGTATGCCGCAAAGGGACCGGGAAAACCGCAGCTGATTGCTAAGCTCGGCTCCAAGCTGTACGAGATGGTCGAATTCAAGTTCCAGAAGACACCTGGAGGCTTAATCCACTTGACACTCTCGGATATTTATGGTGAACCTCATATCAACAATACATGGTACACCCTGGTGATAAAGAACGGAGTGGTGATCCGGCAGGCGAGTGTCGGCTATTATAAACGGTTCGGAAATAACGTAGCCATGTATGGCAATAATCTGGTGCTTACGGATGGCAAGATCCTCCGGGTAATTGAGGACGGAACAGGGAAGGTGAAGGAGACCCTGGATCTGGCGAAGCTCGGGGGTGAAGACGATAATTATCTGGTCGAAGGAATTGATGATGATTTCCTGTTGATCCGTCCGAATCAGAAGGGGCTTCTAATGTTTATTGACCGCAAGACAGGCGGAAAGACGTTGTTGTACAAGGAGCTGTTGAATGAGGAACAGCAGCAATATGCGGAAACGAACGACGTGCCTTATTACGGAGACGAATTGAAGTTTATCAAACGTGAAGGCAATACTTTGCAGTTTAAGCTGGGCAGAGAAGATCAAATATACAACTATCGAATGAATGAATATTAAGGAGTGGCAGATTTGAACAAAGGCTTTTTTGCGGTCATTTTACTGTCTTCACTGCTCTTTGCGAACGGTTGCACTACCTCAAAGCATGTCTGATCCGATTCATTATAGAAAGGCAAGGTGTAAGTATGGAGAGCTCCGCTGACTATTTATATCATTATTATGAGAAGTCCAGAGGCCCATTTGCCAATTTATCCGATTTGAGCGAAGCGCAGGCAGACGAAGTTCTGGAATCAATCCGCAAACAAAACGATGTGATGGCTTCCCGCCGAGATCAGGGGTATTTAGTGCGCAGACGGGAGTTAGAGGGATTAGCCAGAGAACTGTTCATCTCAAAAGGCGGGAAGCCTGTAAGAAAAGCCCCGCATTATATGGTAGTTGGCCCATGCGACTGGCTTAGTGACTGGTATAAGGAAAGTGCTTTTGTACAAATACCTATTTCACAGTTTAAACTGGACACCCTCTCATTCTCCTATGGCGATTTGTTTCCCACCTTTAGCCCGCGGGTGAATGACGGCAAGGAATATCGCAGGCAGATTTACACCTACCAAGAAATTTTAGAGCTCATTCAGAAATATGGCTTGCCTCAGGATTGGAACAGAGATGGCTCATATGGGCCGGAGAGATATATTGAAGTGCAGGTCTGGGATGATGGACCACTGGGGAGAACAGTTGAAGCTTAAAAAAAGGAATCATAGCGGAATTATGTAGATAAATATGGCGTCAGTCACAGAAATGGATTACAATAAATCCATTATTGCCCTTTGCATGGCGATGAACACTAGATTGTATAACAGAGGAGACGAGTAATGGTAAAAAACACTGCAAAAGGGCATCCGATTTTATTTTCACTCATGCTGGGGGTTCTGCTGATAGTATTGATCTCAGTCGCATCCGCAGCCGGAACCATCATGGAACTGGACGATACGGGGCTGAAGATTGCCCAAGCTGTAGCATTTTTGGTCATGGCTGTTATTGTAATGCTGTATATGACAAAAGGAGAGCACACATTAGCCCAATTCGGCTTCAGAAGCACTGGCGTGTCCAAGGCAAAAGAAGCTCTCTATTATGTACCGCTGCTTATTATCGCACTTGTACAACCTATTATGAGCGGCATCAACTTTGAGCTTTCTGCGGTCGACATTCTGGTTATTGTAATTTTCACCATGCTGGTGGGCTTTACGGAAGAATCCGTTTTCCGGGGAATCATCAGGGATAAACTGAAATTCAAGGGGCCGGTGTTTTACATCGTGTTCTCCTCCGTCTTTTTTGGTGTCCTACATATGGCTAATGCACTAAACGGAAGTAATATAATACATATCCTTTTGCAGGTCATTAATGCGCTGCTGCTCGGTTTCATATTTGCACTGCTTATTGAAACTACAAATCACATTATTCCATTGATCGTGTTTCATTTTGCCTATGATGCGCTTGCGATGATCAGCAATGAGAATCTGGACCAGGAAGTTCTGCTGGTTTCCTTCTTGAATATCTTGTATCTGATCTATGGAATCTATCTGGCTTACAACCTGGTGCGCAGAAACAAGGTCAACCATCCAGTCGGCAAAACGGTCGGGAACCACAGGTAGGTCAGGCTGCATAGAGGAAGAAACCCCTGATTCTGCAAAAAGTGGCTTGAGTGCTGCGATTAATGAATAGCTTCACCACTTATCAAAGGCGCCTTCAGCTTAATGCTGGAGGCGCCTTTTGACGTTAAGAGCCAGCGGATTCTAGACGCTGGCTTCGGCAGACGCACCGATCCTGCGGAAATCCGAGGGAGAGAACCCGGTCTCTTTTTTGAAGATACGGTTGAAGGAACGGTAGTTCTCGAACCCGATTGCTTCGGCGATTTCAAAGGTTTTCTGATCGGAGGTCAACAGCAGCAGCTTGGCCCTTTCTATCCGCAATCGGGTCAAATACTGGATAAAACTCTCGCCTACGGTTTTCTTGAACATACTGCTGAAATAAGGGACGCTGTAATTGATCGAGGCGGCCCTTCTCCCGGCAGAGCTGGGAGAAGGAGGCTATGTATATGGCGATGCGGGCAGGGGTGGGCATTGGGGGACATGCCCATTCCGATGCGCTTAGCCTGATTCTTTATGCCGGAGGACGGGAACTGCTGGCCGATTCCGGCATGGGACTGTTCGAATGGAATAAGGAACGCAAATATGCTGTATCGACAAGAGCGCATAACACGGTCGTCGTTGACGGGCAGGATCAGCATGTGCGCGGCCTGCATTGGAATACACCGCAAACCGTAGCCTGTAAAATATGGGATGCGCGTCATGGCAAGGATTATGATTATTGCTTCGCGAGCCATTATGGCTATACCCGCTATGACGATCCCGTTATCCATTCCCGTAAGGTAGTTTTTGTGAAGAACCGTTACTGGCTGATAGTGGATCTGTTTGAGGCGCAAGAGCAGCATACCTACGAGCAATATTTCCACCTGCCAATAGGCGATGCGGTAGTCCAGTGGGACCGTGGGCAGGTGCATACGAACCATAATGACAGCAATGTGCTGCTTCTATTCCCGGAACAGGAGCAGGCTGAGGATCAGCTTACACTGGAGAGCGGTCTTGATTTCAGGCAGGGTCAATATTACGTGAATCCGGTAGCGAAGCGGTCCATGTCCACTGCGGGAAGAGCGGTTTATGAAACGCTCCTTGTTCCCTATTGGACGGTCCAGCCGCAGATCCGGATCAGCAGAATGCCGGTCACGCTGGAGGGCCGGGAGTTGTCTGCGCTGGAAGCTACGGCGCTGCGGATATCCGGGGATAATTGGAGTGATGAGATTTACCTGTATCACAACTCTGTAGACGTGGACTCCTATCTGGACCACACCGGGAATATTGTTTCCCGGGAGCTTCTGCCAGGCAAATCCGTGCTGGCCGGACTTGAATTCGCCGGGGGCAGACATTCGGATGATGTGGTCGTGAATCATAGCGTCCGGCAGAACTAAACAGGCAGACATAATAGTTTCAGGAAGACTCTGGCAAACGCCGGAGTCTTTTTGTCTTTATTTGGGTAATACATACAGTTACATAAACAACAGAAGGCGATGCTTCCAGAACTGAACATGTTCGAAGCAGAAGCACTCTATTAACCTTTAAAGGACTGGGGGAGACTTCATGGATAAAGAAGCCAAAAAAATATTGTTAAGTACCTTCTGGACCTCCGGCGGCTGGAAGAGCAGTCCGTCTCCTTACAGTGGAGCGGATTTTGAATATGCCAAAGAGAAGGGCCTTATGTTCGATCCGGTGAACATCACACATGATGCGGTGACGAAGAGGTTATGTGAGCTGCATCAGAAGATCATCAGCAAAGAGTGGGCGGCCACAGCATTCTTGCACAGCTTGTCAACCCGAAAGGTCCATCTGCGGAGCGCGTTGTCGAGCTGGGCGTTAACCTCGGAGCTGGCTGTGCACACCTATGGGGAGCTTCTTGCACAACCGCCCATGTTCAGTTCTTGCGGTCACTGCAATAACGCACAGCTGATCTCAGACAAGGCCTATGTGAATCAGGACTGGAATGTGCTGAATTTTGAACGGATCAAATGGGGAGGAGTCCGCCTGAACTGGCTTCTCTATTGTTGGCTTGATCTGGAGATGCTTGCCCTGGAGGAGAACCTGCATGTCAGCCGGGAGGATCTGGACATCCTCACCGCAATGACGGAGGCAGTTATGGACTGCGGCGCGAAGGATGCCGCCCGGCAGCTGGAGAAACGCTGGAAGGATGTTGTCCCTTCAAGTAAACAGGAACGCGATGTCGTGATGGAGGTTTGGGGATACGCCGGGATCCTGCCTCCATCGAACGAGCCGCGCCCGGGACGGGGCGGCAACGGCGATTTTATTTCGGTAGCCAATTGGCGGGGTGAGGATGGTTATTCCCAGGAGGCGCTTAAGTATTTTTTTGCTGCGTTTTTGTAAGGGAAGAACGTTCAGAATGAATTGTCTTATAACCAAATTCCGGAGTCTGAAAGTTAAAGCTTGATCACGGGGCAAGCAGTGCAGGTACGATGATCTCACGGAACACATCAACAGGAGGTTTCTTTTTCCGCCGCTGATCTTCGGTCAGAACCACAACCGTCGAAAGCTCCGGCATAATATAAACAAACTGTCCTCCATACCCGCGGGCATAGAAGTATGCCTGGGAAGCTGCAGATGACTCCTGAGCAGCCGAGGTGTAGACATCAGTCCACCAATGCCAGCCATATCCGCCGCGGTAGGGGGCTTCTACATGAAGTGCGGTTTCCGTAGAGCGGTTGACCCGTTCAGGGAAAATGAGCTTTGTGTGCTCCCACATGCCCTCCTGCAAATAGAGCTGTCCCAGCTTCAGCAGGTCGGAAGGCCGCAGCTTCAGCCCGAACCCGCCCGTATGAACGCCTTGAGGATCAACCTCCCACTCATAAGCTTTAATGTCCAAAGGGCCAAACAAATAATGCTCGGCAAACTTGGCCGTGGACATGCCAGCCGCTTGCCTCAGGATGGCAGACAACAGCTGGGAAACGCCGGAGTTGTATACCATTCGTGCTCCGGGTGTGTCCGACATCGGCTGTTCCAGCACAAACCGGACCCAATCCGGAGAACGGGTCATCCGGGGGAATGAGTTCTGCCCGCCAAATTCAATCCAGTTGAAACCGGCAGACATCGTGAGCAGATGCTCCAGTGTGATTTCTGTTTTACGATGATCCGGGTCAAGGCTAAGCTGCGGATAAAATAACGTCAGCGGCGCATCCGGCTGCGGCAGCAGCCCCTTGTCCATGGCGATGCAGATCAGTGCGGAGAGCACACTTTTGGTGCAGGAATTGATTTTGGCCAGTTCAGTGGCTGTATTAGGCGTTCTATAGTGTTCAAGTACAAGCCTGTTGTCCCGGCTGATCAGACAGCTTCGCAAATCGAGCATTGTTAGCGCTGCGGAAATTGAAGATAGATTCATTGGGTTTATCCTTTCATTATCATATCAGGAGAGTTCATGGGTGAAACCCGGCATTTGCGCGATAGTTTGCCTTTCAACCAATAATATTAACATACAAATGGAGAATTTTATGATTCAATTCAAATGGGGCTGCTGAGGGAGGAATGGCTGTCCCATCCAGTATTCAAGTGAAATCAGGAACAGCTCACAATATAACAGAATGGTTGCGGGGGAGAACAATGTCAATCTATTTGGTCAGACACGGTAAAGATGATGAGGGATTCCGCGGTGGATGGAGCCAGCGTGGGCTTATTGCAGAAGGAATTGAACAGTCGCAAAAGCTGGGGCAGTATCTTAAAGCGCACAACAATCTTTACAACATTCAGCGGGTGGTTAGCAGTGATTTAAGCCGTGCGGTTGAAACCGCAACCGAGATTGCCAGTGAGCTCCGCTTACCACTCGAAACCAGCAACAACTGGAGAGAAATGAACAATGGCCTCATCGCCGGGATGGCTCATGAACTTGTAGAGGAGCAGTATCCGGGTCTCTATTTCTCGACTTTGCGGATGGATGAGGAATTCCCGGGCGGGGAGAGTCCGATTGATTTTTTCACCCGTATACAGGCAACCTTTAAAAAGTTATGCGAGGAGCAACTCCTCAACAAGGGGGAGGAGAACATTTTAATTGTAACCCATGGCGGAGTTATTAATATTATTTATCATATTTTAAATGGGGTAGAGTGGTCGAATAAAGGCAAAGCTTACCCTAGTACATATACCAGTCTCCATCACATCCAATATGATGCCGGAAAATGGGAGATTGCAATGGAAACGTTGAGTGTCTAATCAAAGGATCTAAATATCACATGAACACAAAAACTCCTGCAGCTAAGTATGCGGGAGTTTCTTTGCGTGCGATTGTTTTCTTAATCCAGTGATTGACAATAGAGGGGGGGACTCACTATAATCATTATAGACCGACGGTCGGTCGATGAAATGGAGGATTGCAATTATGCGGATTTCCAAGGAACCTGAAGAACGCAGAAACGAAATTTTAGATACGGCAGAGCTGCTTTTTTTCACCCAGGGGTATAGCAGAACTACAATTAACGATATTTTGCAGAGAATCGGAATCGCCAAGGGAACCTTCTATTATTACTTCAAATCGAAGGAGGAGGTCATGGATGCGGTGGTCATGCGGTTCATTGATGCCGGGGTTGCAGCTGCGAAAGAGATCGCTTCCGATCACAGGTTTTCTGTTCACGAGAAGCTGCTGAGGATCATTATGGCACAGAAGCCGGACTCGGAAGGGAAGGAGCAACTGATTGAGCAGTTCCATCAGGCGGAAAATGCCCAGCTTCATCAAAAGAGCTTGACGGAAACCATTCTCCGGCTGACACCTGTATTGACAGAAGTCATTGAGCAGGGCATCGAGGAGCAGTTATTCCATACCGCTTTTCCTAGGGAAACGGTTGAGTTTCTGCTGGTGGCTTCGCAGTTTCTGCTGGATGAAGGCATTTTCCAGTGGCAGCCGGAGGAAATTATCCGCAAGATCGAGGCTTTCATTCATATTATGGAGACCTCTCTGGGTGCCAAGCAGGGCAGCTTCGCCTATGTCACACAAATGTTCGGGCAGCCTCCCGTAGCTGATGGAAAGGATGAGAGGGCGGGGATAAAGGATGGGGAAACAGAACAATAAATCCTTCAGCAAGTTTCTGGTGTTATGGACAGGAGAATGGATATCCAGTATGGGCAGTGGGCTGACCGCTTTTGCGCTGGGTGTTTATGTCTACCAGATGACAGGGACTGCAGCCAGTGTAGCGCTGGTAACGCTCTGCGCTTTTCTGCCTTCCATTCTGCTCAGTCCAATCGGCGGCGTGCTGGCTGACCGCTTTGACCGGCGGCTGATGATGATCACGGGTGATCTATGCTCCGCATTTGGACTTGTCTTCCTACTGTTTATCATGCTGCTGGGCGATCCGCCCGTTTGGCAAATCTGTCTCGGAGTGGCCTTCAGCTCCATATTCGTATCCTTGCTCGAACCGGCTTACAAGGCGACCATTACCGATTTATTGACCGAGGAGCAGTTTGCCAAGGCCAGCGGGCTGGTGCAGCTTGCAGCCTCCTCCAAATATCTTCTCTCTCCGCTGATTGCCGGGGTGTTGCTTGGCTACATGGATATAAAGGCTGTGCTGATTATAGATATCTCTACTTTTGTGGTGACCGTGCTTGCGGTGCTGGCTGTGAAAAAGAACCTGCAGGCTGAGTTTCCAGCGAAAACACGGCAGTCCTTTGCAAGAGAGCTGAAGGAGGGTTGGGATACGCTCGTTTCCGTGAAAGGTGTTCTACAGCTTACGGTCATTTTATCGCTGGTTACATTCTATATGGGTTTTCTCCAGACCTTGTTTACACCGCTCTTACTGCCGTTTACAGATACGCAAACCCTGGGCACAGTGGAATCGGTAAGTGCGATTGGCATGCTGATCGGCAGTCTGTTCATCGGGATGTTCAGCATTAAGGGCCAATATGCCAAGGTGCTGGCTATAAGTCTGGGATTCGCCGGAGGTTTCTTTGCACTGGTTGGTCTGACTACAAATCTATATTTTATCGCTGCAGCCGGATTGTTGTTCTTCGCGGCACTACCCTTCATTAACACCTGTGCTGACGTGCTGATCCGAAAAAATATCGCCGCCGAAGCACAAGGCCGTGCTTGGGGGATCATTGGCATTCTTTCACAGCTCGGGTATGTGGCCGCTTATGCTGTAGCCGGGGTGCTGGCAGATCATGTCTTTAATCCACTGCTGCGCAGCGGGGGAAGTCTTGCTTCCTCAGTGGGCAAGGTGCTGGGTACAGGAGAAGGCCGGGGTATCGGACTCCTGTTCATCGTCTGCGGTTTGCTGATAGTAATTGTGGCGGTGATTGTTCCAAGAATCAAATCTATTCGGGCTCTTGAACAACAACATTAATGAGTTTCTATATCGGAGAAGGAGGCAAGACAGCCAGATGCTGCTGCAAATCGTAAAAAGAGATGTTCTACGCAATAAAATCATCACCGGCGGATTGTTCGTTTTTATTATGCTGTCTTCGCTGCTGGTTGCTTCTGCCTCGCACATCATTATGGAACTGACCGGCTCGCTGAATCAGCTCCTGGCAACATCCAAGGCTCCCCATTTTGTGCAAATGCATTCCGGGACCCTAGATGATTCCGCCCTTAAACGTTTTGTTTCGGAAAATCCGCTTGTACAGGATCAGCAGACGGTGGAGATGCTTACGGTCGACGGCTCAAATGTGTACTTGGGCAATCCGGAAAAGTCGGAAGCCGCCAGCGTCATGGATATCGGTTTTGTGAAGCAGAATCAGAATTTCGATCTGCTGCTGAATCTGGATAATCAGGTGATCACGGTTTCACGCGGCGAAATTGCCGTTCCTATCTACTATAAGGGACAGAAGCAGCTGCACATCGGGGATAAGGTCAATGTTACCTCCGGGTCCTTTACCAGAGAGTTCGTGATCGTTGATTTTGTCCGGGATGTTCAAATGAATCCGGCGATTGTCAGCTCCAAACGTTTTGTCGTAAATGAGGCGGATTACACAGCGCTGCGGGGGAACGTTGGTGAAGTGGAATATCTGATTGAATTTCAGCTCAAGGATAGCAGCAAGCTTACTGAGTTCCGTAATAGCTATCAATCTGCCGGCCTGCCAGATAAAGGACCGACCATTGATTACCCTTTATTTAAGACGCTAAATGCTCTAACCGACGGAATTATAGCCCTTGTCATTATACTGGTGAGCCTCCTGCTTATGGTGATTGCTATCCTGTGTCTCAGATTTACGATGATCGCCTCCATGGAGGAGGATTACAGGGAGATCGGAGTCATGAAAGCAATCGGACTGCCGCGGCAGGATATCAGAAGAATCTATATGGCCAAATACATCATACTGGCCGCTTTGGCTTCATGCTGCGGCTATGGATTGTCCCTTTTTACTGCACGGTTGTTTACAGCCAACATTAGCCTGTACCTGGGCGCGGCTCCGAAGGGTCTGCTTCAGTATATTGTTCCTTTACTCGCTGTCAGTCTGAGCTTCGGGATTGTTGTGCTCTTTTGCAGGCTGATCCTTAGAAGGTTCAACCGGATCACAGCCATTGAAGCCTTGCGGTCAGGTACTGCCGGGGTGGGGAGAACACATACGTCATCGTTTACACTCAGCAACCGTAAATGGCTGCCTGTGAATGGTTTTTTAGGGTTAAAAGACGTGTACAGCCGCTTCAGCATGTTCGGAGTGTTGCTGCTGGTTGTGGTCATCTGTCTGTTTATGATCATCATGCCGGTGAATTTGTTGAATACGCTGCGCTCCCCGCACTTTATATCCTATATGGGCGTAGGACAGAGCACCATCCGGATTGATCTTCAGCAGTCAGGCGATACCGCCCGGCGGTTTGAACAAATGCTCACAACACTTAAGAAGGATCCAGACATCAAGAAACTATCGCCGCTGATTACCTCCCGGTTTAAGGTACTGGGAAGTGATGACGTCTGGGAGAATATCAATGTGGAAACAGGAGATTTCTCCATCTTTCCTTTGTCATACATAGAAGGGGGCGCCCCGGAAGGCGGAAGTGCAATCGCCCTGTCTGATCTGAACGCTAAGGAGCTGAATAAACGGGTCGGGGATACGCTTCTTATCAAGGCTGGAGGGAAAGAACGGCAGCTGACAGTAAGCGGAATCTATCAGGATATCACCAATGGAGGGCGGACGGCCAAAGCGCAGCTGCCTTATGATCCAAAGACTGTAATGTGGTATGTGGTAGCGGTGGATGTACAGCCTGAAATTCCGGTCGCCGGGAAAATAGAAGAGTTGGCCGGGGCATTCTATCCGGCTAAAATCACTTATCTGGACAGCTATTTAGCTCAGACCCTGGGGAATACGGTTAAGCAGCTGCGGATGGTTACTATACTCGCGATCACCATTTCCATCTCGATAGCGGTACTGATTACGTCCTTGTTTCTAAAAATGCTGCTGGCGAAGGATTCCACACAAATTACAATCTTGCGAAGCATCGGGTTCACGGTCGCTGATATCCGCCGGCAATATCTGGCCAGAACGCTGCTGATCGCCGGTCTTGGCAGCCTGCTTGGGATCTTGACGGCCGGGACGATCGGTCAAAGTCTGGTGCATGTTCTCGGATCATTCCTGGGTGCTTCCCGAATTCAGCTTGAGGTTGATCCGGTGCTGGCCTATCTGATTCTTCCGGTTAGCCTCATGCTGGCCGTGGCGGTTACTACTATAGGAAGTACAGGATCCATACACAAGTCCGGGTTCACGAATAAAATAGCCGACTGAGGGGGCGACAACTGGATGCATATATTAGAAACTAAGGGATTAAGCAAAACTTATTCAAACGGGCAAGGAACGCAGCAGCCTGTATTAAAAGAGATCAACCTGCAGATTCCACAGGGGGAGTTCACAGCAGTGATGGGACCTTCAGGCTCCGGCAAATCAACATTGTTGTATACATTAAGCGGTATGGATACAATGACTGCGGGCAGTGTCCTTTTTAAGGGGCAGGAGATCAGCTCCCTTTCCGAAACCGAACTGGCGGCGCTGCGCCTGTATAGTATGGGATTCATTTTTCAGCAGATGCATCTGTTAAAAAATCTGAATATCCGCGACAATATCATCCTGTCCGCTTACCGGGCGAAAAAGACCAGCCGTAGAGCCATCAATGCAAGAGCTGCCGATCTTATGAAAAGGACAGGCATTTCCGCATTGGCTGACCGGGGAATAACAGAGGTGTCCGGCGGACAATCACAGAGAGTGGCGATCTGCAGGGCGCTGATCAATCAGCCGGATATTCTGTTTGGCGATGAGCCTACAGGAGCACTGAACTCCAAGGCTGCCGGTGAGATCATGGAAATCCTGGGGGAGATTAACCGTTCGGGAACAACAATTCTTCTGGTTACCCATGATGCCAAGGTCGCTGCTGGTGCAGAGCGGGTGCTCTACATGCTGGATGGCCGAATGGCTTCGGAGCATTGGCTGGGCAAATATCATAAAGAAAAAGGTGATCTTAAGCAGAGGGAAGAGAAGTTGTCCTCATGGCTGCGGACCCTGGAGTTCTGAGCGATAGACTAAGGAATGAAGTTTGCATCACCCTCTCAGCCGGGATTCATTGTGCAACTCCGGCGAAAGGGTGATACTATTTACTTAGATCAAATGTCATAGGATATCCACAGAATTTAATAAAATTTTCCAGTATAATGTAAGCGATATCATTATGGAATCGGCCTGCATTTCCAGGATCATCCGTGCCATATGACAGCAGTCCGATTACTCTGTTTAAGGGAGTCGATTTAATGCTGATCTTTAAGAGGATTTCGTTTAACAACTGGTTATTTACTGTTTTGGCTCTGCAGTATGCTCTCATGCATCTTTTCAAGCTCCACATTCCGGATTCGGTTAAGTTGTCTGAGATCATTATTTTTATCGTTTACACCGTTTCGGAGATTACATTGTTTATCTACCGGGGCAGACGGGCAGCCGTTGGAGCTGTTTCCGGAATGATCCCGCTTTTTTTTGCGGTGCTTTGGACTGTCGCCTTCTTTTCTCATTTTCAAAGCGAAAATTATGTGGCAGAACTTACGGTCATTAACTCGGTAGGAATGTTCACCGCCTTTTTTATTTTGCTGTTTGAATACATATTTCTGATCAGGGATTAATATTTTCGGCTTCAGATCACCAGCCGTCTTGGAATCTCAAGGCGGTTTTTGCGTATTTACGCACAATAGTCCAAAATTCAAAGGAATTCTTAGGTCTGGGCGGTTCATTGCAAGAGATCAGGATTTTCCAGGTATTGCGACAGAATACATAATATTATGAAGGTTTAATTTTTAGGCGTAATACGTTAAGATATAGACATCACCAAATGGTAACCACAAAGAACAGCAGCAAGCGGTTACAGGTGATGGACTCATTCCTAAATTTAGAAATGAATGTAGGAAAGGAGAGGCCCCGATGTACTACCGTTAGCGATGCATGCCGGAATCGGCTGCTGCTGGAGAAGGTGTAAGTGACGACATCTTTTCGCAGACCGTGGGTATGCGGGAATCCAGAGGTAACCATGAACAAGGAACAGCTATTCAAGCAGGATTCATCTTGCGGAAGAAGGAGCGTGATTCCATTGAAAAAGGTTAGCGATGCGTACTAAACACGATGGCTCACAGTAGGGAAAACGTCCGTGAAAACGTTTTTCGTGACATCGAGTACGCGGGAACTCATCCCATATGCAGGACATGGAGCAACACTCCGAAAGGGAGCGCACGGGGACTACCGAAATATGAATAACAATCACCATGTCAGGGATATGGATTGTTGCTGGAGGAAATGATTGAATTGAAGAACGGATTGAACACATAAATCCCCGTTTACCTTAGGCTGAAGGTAAGCGGGGATTTATGCGTTCCTACGGCAAATCGGGGACGACTGTCATGTCTTGTCGAAATATGAAAAAGACACAGAATTGTGAAAAGATTCACGTGACTATTATAAAATTTTAATATATAATAAATTTATAAAAAGAATTTAGGGGGATTTGAGATGAAACTATTTAAAAGTTTGCTAGTAGCAGGAGTATCGGTTGCATTGTTGTCGGGTTGTGGTGCGAATAATGAAAAGGCGGCAAATGAGGCAGCAACTGCTTCTCCAGCAGCAGCTCAGACAGATGCTACATCGGCAGCTTCCATCGTTAATGAAGCGGCTGCATTTACTAAGGCTGTAAGTGCAGAAGGAACCTGGATCGTTGCTATTCTAAATGATGTGACTGTTGATCAAGACGTTGTTGTAGCCGGTGAGTTCCATGATAAAGGTGTTGCTGAGAATGCAATTTACCGCAAGCTTGCTCTTTATGCACAGGATGCGGATCACAAAGTTACTGCAAATTACACACTTACCGCACCTAAGGTTACCGTACAAAGTGAAAACTTCAGAGTGCAAGGCGGAACCATCAAAGGTGATGTATATGTAGAAGCAAAAGGTTTTAACCTGCACGAATCCTCTACAATTGATGGTAACCTCTACTTTGCCAGCGAAGATGTGAAAGCATCCGCAGCAGTGGATGGTAAAGTAACTGGAGCAACCGAAGTTAAGTAAATTCATTTACTGCAATCATACTTTTTCGAAAAACCTGCAGACAGTGCCACGATGGCACTACGTCTGCAGGTTTTTTTAAAATATAGAATTTATATGCTTCACACTATAAATTATCCTTCTATTTCTCGCTGAAACGGATACCGTCCTTTTGAGAACGGCGAAGCCGTTTCCACTTGTGACAATCCAGTCAATTCTGATAAATCCTATATGGTACAATATGGATGGACTGCGATCCTTATACATAGGAGGTTTAGTGTGAAAAAAAGAACGATTGGATTAATCCTGCTACTAATAATCATTTTAGGTTTAGTGGGCTATAGAAGATATTTCTATCAATTTATGGATCTTGGGAAAGCCACCCTATTTAGTGGTCCCATTGAGTCACCCGAAGGTGAGTATAATGCACGCGCGTATTATATCCCATATGGTGGCGCTGCAGGCGGTGTAATGTATCTTGTCGAAGTCGAGCAAACCAAGACAGGCGTGAAGAAAATCATATATTCCAGCGAGCACAAAGACAAATTTTCAATGGACTGGCAAGCTTCGGATATCCTCTCGATCACAAATGAAAGTCCAGAATATAAAGAATATCGGAATATTGAACTGAAGGTGAATACCGAGATCTATGAGGAGTCAGGATCTGCTTGCCGAAGCCTCCTGCTTAAAGACCAATATGAAACCTGCTATCAAGACGTGAAGGAGTAGACCCGTTATGTTGAAGAAGATAGGATTAACCCTTCTGGTCACTCCTTTGGTTATTATAGTGTTATTCGTTTCCCTGTTCCTGATTATTCCATTGGTTAACAATGTGAACTTATCCAAGTTCGAGAAACAATTCAGCAAACATCAGCTCCCGCCTGAAACCACGATTGTAGAAAGGGAGTCTATACTTGGCAAACTGAATGGAAACGGCAACGGGTTGGACTTTTTGGCTGCAATTCTAGTGGATTCTTCATTATCTGTGGACGAGCTGACAAGCTATTACACCAAGGAAACCTTTAAAAATGCCAAGCGGAGCGGAGAATACCCGGTCATCACTGAAGTACTGCCTGTTACAGGAGCTGCTGTGGATTCGGTACATTTGGAACACGGCTCTTTGACCTTTGGTACATTAAAAGACATCGCAGATTACTCCGGTTATTACTTTATCATTTTGTACGATGGAGGATATGATGCCTCGTTTGATATTCGGGGACATTAATTTACGTGAATGGGGAGGTTGAATAGGTAGTGCTTGTGTCCAAAAAAATAATGATCGTATTGATCTTGTCAGTATTCACACTTGGCGGATGCTCCAGCTCATCCTCTACAGCGTTAGAAGAGCAGGGTTCCTCCACAGCCGCGCCTGCGGTTCAACAGTCCTATGATTTGTCCACACTCCATATGGACTTGCCGGCAAACTGGGGATTGGATACGTCCGATCCGAAGGTTTATGTAATTAAAGATGAGCAAGGTGAGGCCAGGGGCGAAGTATCGGCCAGTGAATTTGTGGAGAACTTTGATTTTAAGAAAATGGTAATGCCCAATCACAGCTCGCTGACTTCTGAGGAGGAGCTTGATATTCCAATGGGAACAAGCAGATTATTTACTTTGGATGCCGACAACGGCTCTGCAGCGTCCGGGCTTACAGGGACTCATGATACCTATTATGCGGTGATCCCGCATAAAGAAGAAATTATATATATATTGAATTTTTCCAACAATGATAAAGCTGCGGAAACCAAACAGGAATTTATCGGGATATTGACAGGCCTCCGAATAAAGGACACCAGGATCAAGAGCATCAGGCTGGAATGTGCTGATTTATGCAAAGAAGGGACGGACAAGTCTGGACCATTTACTGAAAAAAATTACACCGATGAAGATGAACTTGAAGTCTTTGCAAATGCCTTGAACAAGGCAGTGAAAATGAATGGTGAACTGAATTATGTTACATATTTTCTAATGCATATTTCTTACCTTGACGGCACGCAAAAAAAGTATGTACTAAACATTTCGAATAGCGAACAAGAGGGGATAACGGGTCTGCTGGTAGATACTGAAGACAGTGGACAGGGGTATGAGATCCCAGAGAGAATTCATAATGAGTTAAGGGCACTGATTTATTAGTTACTCAACTTCCGCACTATAGATATCAGGGTACAGACTCCCACACACGGCCAATCATGGCAGGAATAGAGGGTATACAGAAAAACCCGGGCAATTATCGCATCATGTGCGAGAAAATGTTCGGGTTTTTGAGTGAATATCAGCAGCAAAATACAATACATAAACTCGGCTTCGATAATATGTGCATTTTGCACTTATTTATGTTATGGTATTTATGTGCAAAACGCACATATATTAATTGAAGGGAAGAATGCAAATGATTAAAGCCGCAATTGTTAAGCAAGCGGGAATCCCTCCCGTATTAGGTCAATTTCCTGCACCAGTTGAATCCGCTGATAAAGTTATTGTTAACGTTTCGACCGCTGCTTTAAGTAAACTTAGCAAGTTCCGTTCGTTAGGCATGCATTATTCATCAGAAACAAACTTTCCAATTGTAGCTGGTGCAGATGGTGTCGGCACATTGGCAGATGGATCTCGTGTTTACTTTGCGCTCCCTGCCGCACCCTATGGGAGTTTAGCTGAACAAACCATTGTAGAAAAAAATATGATTATACATTTACCCAAAGAGATTGATGAAGTAACCGCCGCTGCAATCACAAACCCGGCTATGTCTTCGTGGGCTGCTTTGGTATATCGGGCGCAATTCCAATCTGGTCAAACGGTTCTGATTAACGGTGCGACTAGTGAATCCGGTAGTTTGGCCATTCAAATTGCTAAATATTTAGGCGCAAAAAAAATTATTGCAACCGGACGAAACCACTCAAAGTTACAGTCCTTAGGAGCAGATGAATTCGTTGCATTTGACATGAATACTGACAACGGTAAACAAGCTTTTGAGAAAGCCCTGGAGCCAGCTTTTGCGGATGGTGTAGATGTAGTACTAGATTATCTCTGGGGTGACAGTGCCTTCGCCATTCTCTCTGCTGCTGCAAAAGCTGGTGGGAGCCGCCCAACGCGATTTGTTAGTATAGTAACTGCGTCCGGGCAAGAATACATCAACATGCCCTCTTCATTACTTCGTGCATCTACGATCGAACTGGTCGGCAGTGGCGGCAGAAGTGTTTCACAATTAAATATGCTGTCATCTGCACAAAGTGTTTTGGATCTTGCTTCAAAAGGAAAGATCCATATCGCTACAACAACATTTTCTTTAGAAGATATCGAAATAGCTTGGAATGCACCATTGACACCTCGTCCCGTTATAATGATAAAATAAGGAACATGGAAGATAAACTTTTTAGTACACTGATTGAATTGACTACAATGCTTAATCAGTCAGACCGCCATAAGAAAATGATTGCCCATGCTGGCGTTAATATGGAAGCAGCAGCTTTTCGTGTTTTCATCGGCATTGGGCGTCTTCAGTCAACTAGTGTCGGCGATTTGGCTGCCATGATGGGCAAAAATTACTCCAGTGTTAGCCGTCAAATTGATAAATTGGAAATAGCCGGATTGGTCCATACTTATCCGGCAAGGAATGATTCTAGAATTCGTGTTTCTGAATTAACAAATCACGGAAAGGAGATTTTTTCTCAAATTAACTCCACTCGAAATGGCATCTTACAAGAAGCCTTGACGGACTGGACCGTAGACGAAAAGCAGCGTTTATTG
This sequence comes from Paenibacillus paludis, assembly GCF_042610515.1. NCBI lineage: Bacteria > Bacillati > Bacillota > Bacilli > Caryophanales > Paenibacillaceae > Paenibacillus > Paenibacillus paludis. Next base: position 169,203 of record NZ_JBGJZP010000008.1, on the reverse strand, counting down.
GACGACTTAAGACGCTTAATTGATTCCTTAAATAAATTCAACTAATCAATGTTCAGACACTTTCTTATTGGCATGGGTGTTCGCGCTTCCATGATACCAAACAAGCAAGGTGTTTTTTTTGTCAATTCAAGTGAAAATTATTATGAATTCTTCTTACGCGCTCAAGGGTTTAAACCGTTGCTCTAGGTGCAAAAGTGCGACTGATCCTGTACTCTAAAACTATAGTTGAATCTATATAGTAGCAAAAAAAAGGGCATAGTGAATCAATCACTTTGCACCTTTTAGAATAGGCTAACCTTATTGTGATGGGGGAAGTGCGTATTGCTGCTGAATGGCGGTATCCCTGCTGCGTGTAAGTGTTTTACCCCATTTAATAGACGGGATTTCAATAAAATGATATGACAATGCAGCGATGGAAATACTGGCCGCGGCTGTTAGCAAGAGGATGAAGCCAATAGGGATGACTCCGTACAATAATTTAATGGAAGCTACCAGGATGATGAAATGATATAAATACAGGCTGTACGAGATCCGCCCCAGATAGCTGACGGCTTTATTTCTCAGGATTGTTGAGAATCTCCCGCTGGATAAGGCAATGATTATTAATGAGCCGCATCCGAGCATGTTGATATAGGAAACCAAACCTGTGATTAAGGGGTTGCTCCCTGGTGCATGCAGCGAATACAACGCATAGGCAAAGGTGAAAAGAATGATTTTCGGGAGTGAGCCGGTTCTTTTATATTGTTTGATGAAAAAAGCTCTGTGTTTCGCCAGCAATGCGCCGACCACAAACAGCAGCATATAGCCAACCGTATCTCCATATCCGCCTAAATAAAACCCGATGATACCGGCCAATAGGTAAGCTGCGACGTTTTTTTGCCATGAATACCTGATCACTCCATACATCATCAAGGGGAACAGAATGGATATGCGCATTTCATGAACCAGCGACCAAATTACATTGTTAAATGCATTCACATTGAAATTGCCGATCAGGAAAAAATGTCCCAAGAGTAGTCTGGCTGAGATCGGCGTAGTCCAGCTCATGGAATTATACCACTCACTCAGTTCAGGAATGGAGCTCCTTTGGATCACTATGCTGAGAAGCACCGCTAAACATATGGCAACATAGAAAGGGATGCAGATTCTGAGGAATCTCTTGAGCAAGTAGGGCAAGTACCGGATTGTACCGCCTTTAAGAAAGGGTAAAGCCAGAACAAATCCGCTCAGTACGAAGAATAGTTTGACCGCTTCCGGACCGCCGATAAACAGAGCCCTTGTAAACGGCAAATATTTGAGCACGAAGAGAGTCAGGTTATCCTGCGGCGAACTGGGCGAGTAAATCATGGGGAAAACAATCATCAGGTGTGTAATAAGCACCAGAACAGAAGCGATGCCTCTGAGCGAATCTAATTCAACATAATGACCATTAGTTTTAACTTTATGGTTATTCATCAGCATACCTCCTTTATTTTTCTATATATTAGCACAAATAGAGAACTTTTATATAAAAAGTTATTCAAAACGAATAATAAATCGGGATATGAAAAAGTTTTGGTAAATGCTGTAACATCAAGGTGCACTAGCCCGTCAATAGTAACAGAGGTGAATAACGATGATGAAATGGATGAAAATTGGCGGGCCGATTTCAATGCTGCTTATATTGATGTTGCTCGCAGCCGGTTGTGGGACAACGAATAAGGCAAATGTGGAGCCAATAGCCGGGACTGCTGCACCTGAAACAGTGCCGGAGCAGACGTCAGAACCCTGCTATGCCGAGATTGAATGGGTGGATTTCTTGATGATCAATGATATCAGGTATTCTCATAATTATGATGCAACCAAGCCGGTACCTGCGGATCAACTCGGAGATAAGGTAGGGGAAGTGTCTTTTAAAGTGAGTGATAATGCCTGTACGGATCATGTCACCAAAAACGGGGATGCCGCATTCCTTCCTGTGGGTACAGTGATTTATGCGCTGGAAGGCTACAGATCCGATTTTCGGGTGGTAGCGGATAACAAAATTTATGAAGTAGAAGAGAATCCAAAGGCAGCCACTATCGGAGACCTGCTGGATATTGCAGGGAAAGTGGACAAAGTCAGTCTGGAAAGCGGTATGGATAGCAGTCCGCTTGGTGATTTCACAAAAGAGGCCTCCGAAGAATTCATTCGTGAATTGCTGCCTCTGAAAAATGTTGGTTTCGATGCAGTTTATAAGCAAACAAAACATGATTACGGAGTGTTCCTGCGGGTGCATCTGCAAGATGGCACCTCCTTCCGGATGGTTTATTATCCCAAGGGGAATGCCTTCACGGCAGGCGCGTTTGGAACAGACCGGCTGAAGGAGTTAATCATGACGCAGAGGCAGCAAATTAAGGCGGCTGCGGGAATGTAAGCTTCAAAATATTTTTGCTGAGGGTGTGAACATACGTGATTCCAATAGTCAGGCTGGCTACAATAGAAGATGCAGATGTATTATCCAGGCTGAATTATGAGTTTAATGGCGGGGACAAACGTCCGGAGGCGGAAATTATCGGGAGTTTGAACACAGGGAACGAGTTAGTTGCCGTTGCCGAATTAAGGGACGAAGTCGTCGGCTTTGCCTGCGCGCAGAGCTCGCAATCCTTCTGCTACGCAGCAAGTCATGGTGAAATTACGGAAATGTATGTTCAGGAATCAGCCCGGAGGAAAGGCGTGGCGGCAGCACTGCTTGCCTTTCTGGAAGCTCAGCTCCGCTTGCGCGGTGTGGGCACTGTGAAGATTTTGACAGGAAGAACGAATGATCCGGCGATTGCCACGTACGCAAGCTGTGGTTATGTTAAGCATGATGAAGCTGTTTTAGAGAAAAGATTATAGTATGAAGGCGGAACGAACAAACATGAGAGAACCTAAATTGCAGGCTGTATTTATTGACCGGGATGGAACCCTAGGCGGAAGTGACGAAGTGCAGTATCCGGGTTTTTTTGAATTGTTCCCGTTTACCCCCGGAGCTTTAAACACGCTGAAATTCATGGGGCTTAAACTTTATGGTTTTACGAATCAACCCGGAATCTCGAGAGGGGAGGCAACTGAGGAAGCTTTTAGAATAGAAATGCTGGAGTTTGGATTTGACGGTGTATACATTTGTCCGCATCAGCATAATGAAGGCTGTCATTGCCGTAAGCCTAATCCTGGAATGCTGATTAGAGCAGCGCAAGAAAACAATCTGGATCTAAGCAAATGTGCAGTGATTGGAGACCGTTGGATGGATATGGTGGCGGCAGACCGTGCCGGATGTATGAAAGTGTTAGTCATGACTGGTGCAGGAAACGCGGCATTAAATGAGTATAGAAATAAATGGCTGGATACCGTGCCGGATTATATTGCCGGAGATTTTGCTGATGCAGTTACTTACATAGAGCAGTACGTGCGTGGTGTGGAAGAGCCAATGATCTAAATCTCTAAGGACCCGTCATTAACAGTGCACGAACTGTCGGGTGACTGTGCTCCATTATTGCTATTCTGGATGTGAGGAGAGGAGGAGCGAAGATGAACCTGCTGGAGAACATGAATCATGCATTGGCTTATATCGAAGAACATCTGACTGGGGAGATTGATTACCGGGAAGCGGCAAAACGCGCATTGTGCTCGGAATATCATTTCAAGCGGATGTTCTCTTTTCTCGCCGGCCTCCCGCTTTCGGAATATGTACGGCGTAGACGGCTGACACTCGCGGCCTTCGATCTGCAGAGCAGCCAGCTCAAAATTATCGACATTGCGCTGAATTATGGATACAGTTCACCGGACGCCTTCACCAAGGCATTCCAGCAGTTTCACGGTGTTTTGCCCTCAGAAGCAAGAACTGCAGGACCTTCACTGAAGTCCTTTCCTCGAATGACTTTTCAGCTCATTATCAGAGGAGGAAATGAAATGAATTACCGGATTGAGGAGAAGGAAGCATTCCATATCGTCGGGATTAAGAAGAGAGTCCCTATTATTTTTGAGGGGGTGAATCCGGAGATTTCCGCAATGTGGCAAAGCCTGGATCTGCCAACCCTCTCCAAGCTCAAAGAGCTTTCGAATGTCGCACCCCTGGGATTGATAAGCGCATCCACAAACTTTTCCGAGGGGCGGATGGAAGAAAAGGGGGAACTGGATCATTATATCGGAGTGGCTACCACGCTGGGATGTCCCGAGACCTTCACGCTGCTGGAGGTTCCGGCAATGTCTTGGGCAGTATTCGAGTCCATCGGACCTTTTCCGGCTACCCTGCAAAATATTTGGGGACGGATCTATTCCGAGTGGTTCCCTTCTTCCAACTATGAGCAGACCGAAGGGCCGGAAATCTTATGGAATGAGAGCAAAGATGTAACGTCCCCGACTTACAAAAGCGAAATTTGGATTCCGGTTGCGAAAAGGGTGTAGAAAGGGTACAGCTTAGGGGAGCAAACTTGTTCAAGAAAAATTAGGAGAAAACAAATACACCGTCAGATTGCTGACGGTGTATTTGTTTGGTCTGGCTCAACCGGCAACACAGGTGACCGCTTCTCTCACATGTACAATCCCCTCAAGGCCGCTTCACAGGAAATCCGTATTCCTTCGCTCGCCAAGCGGTGAACAGCGCAAGCAGCAATAGAATAAACAATGCCCAGGGGAATGAGGCGACACCCAGCGTTTCGATTAGAATCCCGCCCAGCACACCACCGCTGCCGATAGCCAGATTCCATGCCGTTACCAGCATGGACTGGGCTACATCGGCACTCTCCCCAGCAGCTTCGGCAATTGCTGTCTGCAGCATTGTTGCAGCACCTCCGAACGTCAATCCCCATGCAGCAACCACAGGATAGATTACGACGGGATGGTTGCTTATGCCAAGTGCAACGGCGGCCAAAGTAAATGCTGCGAGGCTGATCAGAACCAATGGACGCAATTTACGGTCGATCAGAATTCCGGTAATTGCGATGCCTGCCAGTGAAGTAATACCGAAAATAAGCAGCACCAGGTCAATACGCCGGGTAAGCCCGGCCTGCGCAAGAAATGGCGCAATATAGGTATAAAGGATGTTATGGGCCAATACCCAAGCTAGAACAACGGCCAGGACCGGCCGTACTCCGGGAATAACAAAGACCTTATAAAGCGGCAGCTGCTTATCGGCACTTGTGCCCGGGTAGTCCGGCAGCTTCCAAAGCACCCAGAAGACCAGCAGCAGCGCGAGCAGTGACATGATTCCAAACACAGCACGCCAGCCGACAAAGGTGCCAAGAAATGTTCCGGCAGGGACACCGATGGCCATGGCCAGAGGCGTGCCGACCATCGCCACCGCCATGGCCCGCCCCTTAAGCGATTCCGGCACCCTGCGGCGGGCATACCCTGCGATCATTCCCCACAGGACACCGGCAGATATGCCGGCAAAAAAACGGGCAGCCAGCGTCAATATATAATTAGAAGAAAAGGCAGTGATGGTGTTGAATACGAGAAACCCAATAATGCATAGCAGCAGCAGGGGTCTCCGCCGCCATCCGCGTGTTGCGGCGGTTAAGGGAATGGCGGCCAACAATGAACCGAGGGCGTACAAAGTGACAAGCTGACCGGCTAGAGCTTCAGAGACACCAAGCCCATCACCAATTTGCAGCAGCAAGCCGGCGGGAACCGTTTCGGTGAGAATACAGATAAACCCTGTCATCGCGAGGGCGAGCAAGCCAGCCCATGGGAGCCGCTCAGAAGTGCCGGAGTCATTCTGTGCGGAAGAAGTTGTATTTTGGCTCATTTGAGTAGCACCTCTTTGCATTTATTATTTTATGTTTAGATTTTACGGCCAGCCTGCTCTGAAGGCCGATACAAGTCACGACTCCTTCAGTCACAGAGAGCCTTGACCGGTACGTACCGGCCAAGGCTCCCCTGTACTCATTCTTTATGATCTGATGCTGGCATAAATCGCTTCACAAAGGTCAACCGTAAACTGGCCGGACATGCCTTCCAGTAAGGTATTTGTAAATGCCACAACGCTTAGCCGCTGCTTAGGATCGACGAACCATGAATGGCCATAAGTGCCGCCCATCCGCCATGTTCCCGGTGATTCAGGAGTGTTTGCGGCGGCAGGGTCTTTCAGCACTGTAATGCCAAGACCGAATCCCCGTCCTGGCCAAAAGGGCATAGGCAGGTCACCGATCTGATTGGTAGTCATTTCGTGAACCAGAGATTCCGGCAGCAAAGGGCCCCCGCCCTGGCGCAATGTTTCCAGCAGGTGCAAAAAGTCCCCGGCACTGCCAACCATGCCGGCTCCACCGGAGGGATAGGCGGCGGCATCAAGTGCCCGGCCTGGAGCAAGCAGGAAGCCTGCTGTACCGTCCACAAAGGCAATCTTGTCAGGATCAAGTAATGGCCGCGGCTCCGGGTAGTCGTTGGCATAGGGGGTGGCCAGCCGTTCTGGATCAGCTGCAATGAACCCGGTGTCACTCATGCCGAGCGGTTTGGTTACCAGTGAATCTATGGCTTCGCCGAGCGTTGTTTCTGTGACCTTGGCTATGACTGCACCCAGCACATCCGTTGCTATGGAATATCTCCACTCTGTGCCTGGCGTGTAGAGAAGCGGCACAGAGGCGAGGCGGCGCATATTCTCTTCCAGTGTGATTCCGGACTGATCCATGCCGTCCGAAATCCCTGCCCGCTGATAGGAACTATTCTCTTCCTGGAAGAACCGGTAAGACAGACCGGCTGTATGCGTCATTAGATGGCGGACCGTCAATTGCGCAAGTTCGCCGTTCTGCAAGCGTGGGCGGAACTCCGGAAGCCAACTGTCAACACGGTCGTCCAACTGCAGGCGCCCTTGTGCAACCAGTACTAAGGCAGCCGTGGAAACAATAGGTTTGGTGACCGAGGCGAGCCGGAATAAAGCATCTTCTCTCATAAGCCGGTTCAGACCGCGGTCAGCATAACCTGCAGCGCGGCTGTAAACCATTGTTCCGTCTATTGCTACTTTAATGACGGCACCGACCAGCCTCTTGTCGGCAAGCGTCCGATCCATCACTTCATCGATGCGGCCCGACAAACATTGCGGATCACTTGGGTTTGAATATAATGTACACATGGGCTCCATCCTCTCGGAATAGTTAAAGTCTTGGACACTTTACTATTGTAGGCTTATTATATAAAATAAGTTACCTTGGTTACATAACGTAACAAAGGTAACTCGGCTGTAAAACGATTAAATTATATTTGTTTTATCCAATTGACCTGAATTTTAAAGGAGCTGACTATAATGGATCATGTAGATAAGCAAATCCTGTTCCACCTGCAGAGCCAAGCGAGAATTTCTATGACAGAACTGGGGAAAAACGTCGGCTTATCACAGCCTGCAGTTACAGAGAGGGTTAAACGCATGGAGGAGAAGGGGATCATCAGTGAATATCGCACCATCATATCCCCTGAAAAGATTGGCAAACAGGCTGCCGCCTATATATTGTTTCATTCTAGAGATTGTAACGCATTCCTTGATTTCTGCCGGGCGGCTCCCGATGTCGTCGAATGTTACCGGATAAGCGGGGAGCACAACTATTTATTGAAAGTGATTAGCGATTCTACGCGAGCGCTTGAAGAGTTCGGAAATCAATGTGATAGATACGGGACCTACACGATTCTAATCGTGATGTCATCTCCGATCGATCATAAATTCCTCATCCCTTCACTGGGAGAAACACCAATAAATATGCTGAGTTAATCAGCCCCCGCCTGATGTTCATGAACACAAATGCCCACTGGGATATTTAGCCGTGGGCATTATGTACAGTCTATCAGGCGGAGCTGATCCGTTCTATCCAGAAAGGGAGCTTTTCAACCCCGATTGGGATGTTTTGAAAATATTAAAATTTAGAATATATTGCTAAGCAGGCTGTATAGCTGCATGTGATTCTTCAAATAGGGAGGCTTCTGCCTCTGCTGCTTTAAACTGGAGGTTATATAACTGTGCATAAAGCCCGTTTTGGGCGAGCAAAACATCATGTGTGCCTTCCTCGGCAATAACCCCCTGATCCAGTACAACAATTCTGGATGCGTTCCGTACGGTTGAAAGCCTGTGCGCAATTACCAGTGTTGTCCTGTTGTTCATCAAGTGATCTAACGCTTCCTGAACCAACCGCTCAGATTCGTTATCCAGAGCAGAGGTGGCTTCGTCCAGCAGAAGTAGCGGTGCATCACGAAGAAAGGCCCGGGCTATAGCGATTCGCTGCCGTTGTCCGCCGGAAAGACTCGAGCCGTGTTCACCGATGACCGTATCGTATCCGCCCGGAAGCTTCGTGATAAACTCGGCTGCGCCCGCAAGCCGGGCGGCTTCGTGAATTTCTTGTTCACTGGCTGAATTAGAGCTGAAGGCTATATTGTCTCTAATCGTACCAGAGAACAAATAAGGGGATTGCGGTACATAAGTAACCTGTGCCCTGGCTTCTTCCAGCTGCTCCTGAACCGGTCTTCCATAAACCGAGATGCTGCCGGCATCGGGTTCATACAATCCACAGCATAAGCGGGCAAGCGTTGTTTTGCCGGAACCGCTTGGGCCTACAACTGCGACCGTTTCTCCATGCTGAATTTGCAGGCTGAAGCCTTCAAACAGCGGCGGCTCCGTTTCTATTCGGCCGGAATAGCTATAGCTGACCTCTTGCAGGCTTAATGCAGCCGACTTCTCGGAAGCAGAGGGAGGAGGGGATGAAGCCGGAGAAGAATGTGGTGCTCCTTCCTCATCTGCATCCAGTACAGCGAATACGCGGTCAGCTGCTCCTAACGCTTCTTGAACACCACCCCAGGTCTGGGACATGTGGACAAAAGGCCACTGTACCCGTCCCATCAGAATGATGAAGGCGAGTACTTCACCGGCTGTTGTTCCGCCTCTTACGGCAGAGACTGCGATCAGCGCAGCGCAGGCCACCATTACGATATTGTTGATAAAGGCAGAGGACTGCCAGAGCAGCGTGTTCAGCAGTGCTCTTTGGCGCTGCAGCCGGTTCAACTGCTCACGTCCGGCTGCATACCGGTTCAAGAGATTGTCCTCCAGGGAAAAGGCCCGGACCACTTTCATTCCTTGCAGCGTTTCCTGCAGAATACCCCGCAGCTCAGCTTCCTTCTGATGGATCTCCGTGTACAGTTTGCGGAGTCTGCGGTCAAAGAAGCGTCCGGAAAGAAACACAACTGGTCCCGAACCGAGCGCAAGCAGCGCGATCCAGACATCCATTTTCGCCAGGTACAGAAAAGAAACGAGACATAAAAGCAGATTATAGCCCAAATCATAGACGATGCCGTTAATCATGCCAATGGCCGCACCTGCATCCCGGTTATTGCGCGAGACCAAATCTCCGGAATGCATGGACTGGACTTCACGGAAGGGAAGCCGGTGGGTCTTGTCGAACAGCTTGGCGCGAATCGCCCAAGCCATTTGGCTCTCTGTAATAAAGCGGAAGTAATGCTGCAGCATGAGGCAGATAATAATGATAAAACAGACGATGGCGCAAATAACGGTAATGCGTGTAAGGGAATGCATATTAGAGCTGTTGATGGTATCAATAAACACCTGCTGGATGGCTGCAAAGCCGATGTCCAAGACCAGCCTTGCCGAGAGCAGTAATACAGCCGCCATTAACCCGATACGGTAGGGGGTTGAGAAGGTCATCAACCTGCGCAGTACATATCCAAGCTTGAGTTTTGCGGACGCTTTTGCATTCATTCCAGACCCTCCCTGACCTCAAGCAAATCGTGATTCTGCTTCATCGAAGTCTCAACCATTTTGAAGTACTTGCCTTCTAGTGCCATTAACTCCTGATGTGTGCCTGTTTCTGCTACAGATCCTGCTTCCATGAAATAAATCTGATCGGCGTCTCGGATAGTGGACAATCTATGGGCAATAACGACTGTTGTCCGGTCATGCATGAGTTCCCTGAGGGCTTGCTGGATCAGCTCCTCATTGTGGCTGTCCAGTGCGGCCGTAGGTTCATCGAGCAGCAGAAGTTTGGGCTCGCGGACAAACGCCCGGGCAATGGAGAGACGCTGCCGTTCACCGCCCGATAATGTTAACCCCCGTTCCCCAATAGTAGTCTCATATTGTAAGGGCGTTCTCATAATGACTTCATGGATGCCGGCTCTTTGGGCTGCTTGGATGACCTCTTCCGTTGTGGCACCGGATCTTCCCCAGGCTATATTCTCATGGAAAGTGCCGGAGAACAGATAAGGCTCCTGGGACACGTAGGCAATCCGCTCACGCCAGAGCCGGAGCGGGATTCTGGTTAAGGAGTGAACGCCACAGCAGATAACCCCTTCGTCCGGTTCATAGGCTGCGAGCAGCAAATGGAGCAGGGTGCTTTTTCCGCTGCCACTGGGGCCTGCTAATGCAGTCACCTTGCCGGGGCGTATGGTAAGCTGCACATTGTTTAATACTGGAGCGGCATCATAGTGGAAACTTACGTTGTTAAAAGAAATATCGGATCGGCTGATCATTTCCGGATCGGGCTCTTCAGTTATCTCAATCCGGGAATTTAAAGCTGCAGCTTCGTAATTTGCCTCTTCCTCCGGTAAATCCAGCACTTCAAACATCCGTTTGCCTTGCGCTAAAGACATCTGCAATTCCGTCCACAGGTTGGCCAGCTTCGAGACCGGATTTGAAATCTGCTCAAAACAGATCAGAAAGGCCGCCACGGCTCCCACATCCAGACGCCCCCCGATGACCAGATATCCGCCAAAAGAGAGGACGTAGAGCAGTCCGCCAAGGATAACGACCAGTGGCATATTATAGCCAACAGCTTCTAAACGGGTGAGCGGTATATGAATAGTAAAATATTGTTTTACCCGGGCGGCAAATTGTTGGTGCAGCCTGGGGGCAAGAGAGAAGGCACGCACGACTTCGGCACCCTGGACTGTATCCTGAATAAACATTTGCTGCGCGGTTTCGATCTTCTGTCTTTGCTCATGCATGGAGCGCAGCCGGGAAGTGAAGGGAAGCATGACGAGTGGAACCAGGGAGCAAATGATGATTGTTCCCAAGGTTAACGCAAATTGAAGAGATAACAGATATGTGAGAAGGAAAGCAATCTGCAGCAGATTGCTGAACAGGTCAATGGTTTTCTGGTTGATTCCATGCTGGGCCGCAGAGGCGGAATCATTAATCCGGCTGATCAGATCTGCAGAATGATAACGATCCAGCTCTTTCATTTGCACATTCAGCAGTCTGCCCAGAAGTGATACCTGAAGCCGGGAGGTCGACTTGACCTCAAGTACACCTGACAAATAGCTTTTTAGAAAGTTGGCTGCGGCATCGACGAACATAATGGCAACGGCAAACAGGGTAGCGGAAGTCAGGCCCGGCATATTGTGATTTGTAGCCGAATTAATAATTCGCCGTAAAGCTTCGGCTACACCAACCGTTGTAAGAGAGATGACAGCTGCCAGGGCGCATAATAGAATGTACCAGCCTAAATAAGGCCTGCCAAGTTTAAATAAACGGAAAGTTGTGCTGGAAACAGCAGCGGATTCCTTGTTGCCGGCTGCTGCATGGCTTGATTCACTCACGAGGGACACTCCCCTTATTCTCAAATTTTCCTGTACTCCTGTTAAGCCAGTCTAATCTTCATCCAGCATGACTTTTGCGGTTAAGGCCAGCAATTCCCGTAATCTATCTATGCGCAGATGGTAATATAAGCGGTGATCCTCTCTTTTAATTTCCAGAAGGTCCAGAAAGAATAAGAAGTTGGAATGGTAATTCACAGCTGCCGGTGTAATGCCAAGGGCCGCGGCGATTTCCTGCCCGTAATGCGGGCGTTTTTTTAACAGCAGCAGGAAGTCGAGGCGTCTTTTATCCGAGAATGCTTTTAAGAAAAGTTCTGTCTTCTCCCGGTCAGCAGCAGGTCCGTATACACGGTCGTTGAGTACACCAAATATCACCCATCCGACCCTTCCAGCCTCCGTCCAGAAATTAAGGAAATGATTGCCCACCTGCGAAAAGAAGCTGATATGAAAAGTCGTCGGTACATCATACAGCGCAGGCTCATTTTTGTTAATATCCCTAATGAAGCGGACGGGATCGGCCAGGAAAAGCGCTTCGTAATGTAGAGTGGCTTGTTCAGACTCCATTTGTAACCGCTCTTTCCAATAGGTAAAGACATCCTTGTAGAATTGACGGAGCAGCTGCATATACCGCAGTTTCGTTTCTTCCGGGAAAGCAAGACATTCAAGCAGCGGTCCTTGCGCCCCGGCAACCTCAGGCTGGGGTTTCGTTCTTGCCACAAGCTCAGACATCAAATGAACATCCTTCTTGACTTCCTCCCAGTCATTGCCTTCCAGCAGATCTTCCAATTTATCGGAATACACGCCATACACCATTTCGGCTACCACTTGTTCTGCCGGTCTCTGCTCCAGCCGTTCAATCCATGCTTCTGCAGTCTGTGGATCAGGATAAGTGCAGATGGATTCGTAGAAAGCAAAATCGAGTGCCTTGTGGAAAAAGTTATAGTTGAAAAAAAACTGAAGCTCCCGGTAGGAATGAGGTGACAAACGGACCCGTGCGTCCTCATAGTAGGCTGCTACGAGTGGGTCCATCTCAATCTTTAAATCCTCTGCCATGGAAGTCAGCTCTCCCTCACAAGCGATCATTCCCATGGACACTATCAATTCGATGGCCTCATTGTAAGCAAAATTGATATTGTTCAGTAACATATCCTTCATCACAATTTCCATACTGTCCTCCAATTTCAAGTTTGAATAATTTAAATATTATAGATAGTTGGTTAATATTTAATAATTACTTAATGTTAAAATAACCCATAGTCAATATTTTGTAAAGAGTAAATTTATGATGGAAATCCAAGCCATAAAACGGCAAAAAAAAGATGCCATAGGCATCTGGGTGATCCGTAATTGTATTATTGTAATTGTGTCATGTACTCATATGCAGTAATCCCGAACATACTTTTGAAATGCCTGTTCAGATGTGTCAGATCCACAAATCCGTATTCTGCTACGGCCGTGTAGATATCCTTGCTGGCCTCAATGGACCGTTTGGCATGTTCCACCTTGCAATTCAGAAAAAACTGATAGGGCGAGATCCCTGTATGGGCCTTAAACTCGCGGATCAACTGGTATTTGGACATCCCAAACTCTGTACAAAGATCATCCAGTTTGAGCACATTGCCGATGCTGCCGTACATCATTTCCTTCGCTTGTTTCACTAGCCGGTTATTCTTCCGCTGCTCTACATCTATCGCTGTTTTGGATAACATGCCGATTAAATGGATCAACTGCTCCGTACACAGCGTTTCGTCGTTACCGTCCAGAATGGCCTGGCTGAGGGCGCAGATGCTTCGTGCCAGGCTGACGTCGTAGACGATAGGGGACTGGAAACGCAGCTCTTTCTTCCCCAGGATCTCGGCTACCAGCTCAGGCTTGATATAGAGCATGACATAATCAATGCCTTCCTTATCGTAGGACCTGCCGTCATGATACTGCTCGCGGTTAAACAGCATGACGCCATTCCTGTGGGAGGACTGGAAGCTGTCGCTCAAATTATATTGCTGAATGCCGCGCAGGGTTACGCCGACAGCATACTCCTCGTGGCAATGTTTTTTATAGGTGAAATCGGCGAAACTTGCCGCCAGAGCAAGGACATCTGCAGATTTTTTATACGTAAATTGCTCCATACTCTCACCCCCAACACTCTCTATATGATTCCCGACGCCATAATTGCAGAGTATACCAGAAACAGCGCCATTAGAACATTGACTATTTTTTGATGCTGCTGGAGAAATTTTTTGAAGACTGTACCACAGATGACCCAGGTCATAAACGCCAGAAACCCGATAACCGTAATGATAGCTACAAACTGAAATGAGGCTAACGAGGAGGAATAGTAAGGCATCACATAGCTGGGAATCACCGTTAAAGTAAATATGATCACCTTTGGATTCACAAACTGCATCACTAGGCCTGACAAAAAATTGGTATTGTGGGACGGTGCGGCCTCCCCTGTATTCATCTTGTAGATTTGATAGGCAAGATAGAGCATATAGACACTGCCGATGATCTGCATAATACCCACAATATTCGGGATCACTCCGGCAAGCACATGGTTCAGCACAGCAGAAGCGGCAAGCAGCAGGCCAAAGGCAATCGTGGCTCCGTATACATATTTCATGGTCTTTCTTGCCCCGAAATGCTGCACAGAAGATAAGATCACAATATTGGTGGGCCCGGGTGTGATGGTGATAACAACGCAATAGATGATAAAAGCTGTAATATTCATGAGGACCTCCTAAAGTCTATTCCCATGAATAATACAGGTGATCTTAGCATGCATATAGTATATTATTGCAGAAATCGCCGAACAGGTGAAACAAGCAGGTGGCACCATCCACAGCGGATTTACGTTCAAATGAGCATACGGACAGACTCAATCCGCACTTTTTACAGCGATCCGCTTCCGGGGGATCGTTTTTGCTTTGCGCTCTGAAATATAGGAGCCGGCGAGGGTGAGCAAGGTTCCCGCCACTGTGACCCAAGTGATATTCTCATGCAGGAACAGGGCGGAAGCGGCAACTGTAACTACAGGCACAATATAGATGTACACGCTTGTTTTTACCGCTCCAAGGATTCCGACCACCCGGTTCCAGGTGACAAAACAGAGTGCCGAGGCTCCCAGTCCCAAGAAAAGAAGGTTGGATACATTGGAAAGGCTGAGTAATCTGTCCAGGCCAAGACGGAAATCAAACAGTAAAAGCGCAGGCAGCATAAACAGCAGCCCATAAAAAAACACTCTGCGGGTAGCCCCGATCGTATGATGCTGCAATGCGCTTATTTTCCGCATCAGTACGGAATAGATTGCCCATAAGGCAGGGGCCAGGAAGGCCAGCAAATCTCCAATGGGATTCAGCTGCAGGTTGAAACTCCCGTTCAGCCCGATTAACACAATCCCGGCCAGCGCAATCAGAAACCCGGTCATAAACTGTGCATTCAGCTTCTCTTCCTCCAGGAAGAAGTGAGCGGCAAGCGCCGTGAAGAAGGGCGCAATCGAAACAATCACGCCAACATTGGATGCGAGCGTATAGACAAGGGCGATATTTTCCACTAGAAAATATAACGTTACCCCACAGAGCCCAGCCGCGATAAACAGCAGCTCTTCTTTGAATGATTTCGTCCGAAGGGGACGCGAATAAATAAGACACAATGCGACGTAACCGATGATAAAGCGGAAGAACAGAATTTCAATGGGCGTAAAGTCAACTAACAGTATTTTAGTAGAGATAAAAGTTGTACCCCAGATCAGAATGGTAAGCAACGCGAGCAGATGTCCGGTAGTGGCCTTGCGCTCCTCCATCATGGCGTATTCTCCGGAGATGGCTTTGATTCTGTCTGCCGGGTTGTAAATATGCGCATATATTGCTTAGGCGTTAGACCGATCAGCTTCTTGAAGAAATTGGTGAAATGGCTCTGATCACTAAATCCGGTCAGGAGCGCCACTTCAATGGGCAGCATCCCTTGTTCCAACAGGCGTTTGGCATGGTTAATCCGAATCGTTTCCAGGTAGCAATAGGGCGATATCCCTTTTTGTTTCGTAAATAGACGCAGCAGGTGATATTTGCTCAAGCCGGTCAAGGCTGTTAACTGATTCAGCGTAATGCTCTCCATATAATGTGACTCAATGTACTGGCAAATGCTTTTGATTTCCATGGTAAGCTCCCGGCTGGGGCTGGGGAGTTCTGCGTCGGAGTATTCTCTCAGGAGCTGCTCCAGCAGAAACAGGAATAGTTCTTCTTTTTGGAAATCGGACTGTTCCTCCAGCAGCATCCGGTGCAGCTCATGCAGGGACAAGGCCAACTCACTCTGGTAAAGAACAGTTGGTGTGAATCTGGGCAGATCGCCCGCCCCCGTAATTTCCAGCACATACTGGCGCATTATCTCCGGCTCTATATTGATACAGCGATAGTCAAGCGTTCTGCCGTCCAGCTGTTCACAGGCGTGGGGATCCTGCGGATTAAAGATAATCACATCTCCGCTATTAAGAATATATTCTTCATGATTGCATACCAGATACCGCTTGCCCTGTTCAATGAATCCAATGACATAGTAGTCATGGAAATGGTTGGGGAACTTCTGCATTATTCCTTCAAACCGATACGCTTCAAGCTTTAAGTCCGTATCATAGACTACCGTACGTACTTCACGAGTCACTGTCTGCACCTTCTTTTCTGGTTCTATGTAACCATTATAATATGAACAACAGAACATTTCTTGAATGATGTTGCTGGAGCAGAGGTACTGAACGGCCTTACAGAAAAATCTAATTGTGGTATGATTTCCGGGAAGAAGCGAAAAAGGAAGTTTGCCAATAAGGGGGATTAAGCATTGTCCAGAACAAGATATGGGGCTTGTATCATCACGCTGATGTTAGGCTTGCAGCTGGGGTGCAGCGCAGACATAGAAGGAAATAGGAATCATAGAGTAGCGGAAACTAAGACTGAAACTGAAACCGTAGAAATAGATAGTAATAAACAGAGTGCAAGTATTCCGTTTACACAACATCTCTACTCCAAGCATTCGCCTGATTTCACCTGGGAGTGGAGTAATACCGAAAATTTACCGAAGGAAGTAACGGGCCGGTATAAAGAGTACGAAAATTCAGCACCCGGCGGATATCTAGTGAAGGAAACCCCCACAGAGTATTTCATATGCGTAAGCATCGGGGAAACAGAGTCGGTAACAAAGGGATTTGAGGTAAAATCGCTAACACTTCCCGCTGAACATGCCGCTGCAGAAAAACCGATTTTAAAAATTGAGGCAGTGCCTGTGAGTGATCAGAATCCATCGGACAAAGAAATGCCAGGAAAATTGTTTACCAGATCTCTTATCAGTGTCGCCAAGGAAAATTTGCCGGAAGGCATCCGTCTACATTCAATGATTATGAGTCTGGAAGAATGAAGGATGTAGGCATTCCCTTCTCATTTCTCTGTGATCGCTGGTCCGGTTGCAGGGGAATTCCTATCTATAGCGTCAAATAAAGGAAGTGTGATAACACAGCGGATTGCATTGAAAGGAGTAGAGTATTAGGGGCAATAACAACTTAAGAATAACGTAAGAATTACATAAGAAAAAAGAAATTTCTGATCACTACTATAGTAATTAGGGAAAAGAACAGCTAAGTAAGGAAGGTGTATCATTTGGGAATCAAAATACGGAAAACTACGGTTCAAAACCTCTGGATGATGTGGGAAAAAGCCTTTTCGGTGCTTACATATTTTCGGGGAGCGAGTACATCGCGTTTTGGCATATGCTCGGTGATGCTAAAAAAACATCGGGGCGAGGCCATTGTATGCCAGGATTCAACAGTTATCCACAAGGGAGAGTGGGTAGGGGAGCTTCACCTGGACAATGAAAAAATTCTGAAGCTTATTAAGTCCGAAGGCTCGGATCGTGCGGCACTGCAAACGGCCCGGATGCTGCGTAAATCAATGAAGCAAATTAATGAAGCCTTTGAATCGCAGTCGGAGTATCAGCAGGTGAAAGCGTTAATGGGTATCACGCTGCTCCATCGCGGTTTGACACATGGTCTGGGCTTTGAGCAGCAGCAGATGAAATCGGGATTTTTTACGAGAATTACAACAGTCTACCTCCGCCTGCTGCTGTCAGCTATGCATCCGGAAGGAAGAAAAAGAATTGACCGGCGCACTGATCAGCTTGTACCCATGCTTCTGGTTCACTCGCGGGGATCGCTGAAGAAGCGTTTCTCACCCGAACAGCGTCTGTCCGGATAAGCTGCCAATAAAGGGGGAGGGGAAGCATGTTTAACTATTTAATAGGAGGAATACTCTGTATTGCCACTCTTTATATGTTCATTCCAAGCTTAATCTCGCGGATGACCGGATGGGGGGTCTTCCGCAAAGGTAAAGGAAAGGGAGAGGTGGCCTTCACTTTTGATGATGGGCCACATCCGGAATATACACCGAAATTACTCGATTTATTGGAACGGCATCAGGTTAAGGCAACCTTTTTCGTACTGGGATCGCAAGCGGAACGGTATCCAGAGCTTGTTCGAAGAATCGACCGTGAGGGCCATCAGATTGGCATACATAATTATTGTCATACTTCCAACTGGCTAATGCTGCCTAAAACGATTCGCAGTGAACATCTGGATCGTTCCGCAGATATTATAGAAGGTATTGTTGGCACCAGACCCGACCACTATCGTCCGCCCTGGGGCTTAATGAATATGTTTGATTACTTCCGTTACAAGGAGTACCGGATTGCGTTATGGTCAATTACGGCAGGTGACTGGAGCAGCCGGGTCTGTCAGACCCGCCTCCAGTCAAAGCTGCTTGACCAAATTACTGGCGGCTCCGTTGTGTTGCTGCATGACAGCGGCGAGACAGTGGGTGCAGACTCACAGGCACCTCATTTTATGCTGGAGGCTTTAGACGAGGTGCTGCCGCAATTGAAGACAAGACACCTTAGATTCGTACGATTGGATGAAATGGCATAATACTCATATTGAACCCTCTGCGTTGTGTGCGCTGAGGGTTTTTCCTGTAAAGGGGTTTAAGTAATATTGACCTGGCATAACGAAATAGTTAATGATAATGTAGATGGACACTACAAAAAGATGAATCTGTCCAAAGATTCAAAGCGGGGTGGCTTTATTTGTTTAAAATTATGCTTATCGAAGACGATGTTACGTTATTCAATGAGATCAAGGACCGGTTGTCACAGTGGTCCTATGAAGTCTATGGCATTTCGGATTTCGGCAAGGTGCTGCAGGAATTCACGGTGGTCAAACCGGAGCTGGTCGTGATCGATATTCAGCTGCCGCAGTTTGACGGGTTCCACTGGTGCCGGCTGCTGCGTGCACATTCCAATGTGCCGATTATCTTTCTGTCCTCACGCGATCATCCGAGCGATATGGTGATGTCTATGCAGCTGGGAGCCGATGATTTTATTCAGAAGCCGTTTCATTTCGAGGTGCTGATCGCCAAAATCCAAGCCACATTGCGCCGGGTGTACAACTATAGCACTGAGCGGACGGAGCTGAAGACATGGCGCGGAGCTACGATTGAATATGTGAAGAACACTGTAACCAACAGTCTTGGCGCTGCTCTGCTTACTAAGAATGAGACGTTTATCCTGAAGATCCTGGTAGAGCGCAAAGATCAGATTGTAAACCGCGAAGACCTGATCAAGGATCTGTGGGACAATGAGCATTTTGTGAGCGACAACACGCTGACCGTGAATGTGAACCGGCTGCGCAAAAAGCTGGAACCGCTGGGGTTGGACACTTACATTGAAACCCGGGTGGGACAAGGGTATATGGCAACTGAAGAGGCGGCGTTATGATCTGGAAATACCTTAAGGAGAAACGGAGCTGGCTGCTCCTGCTGGTCGTGCTGCAGCTGCTCCTTCTGTTAGTAGTCTATCTCGATGCGTCTATTCCGTTAATGCCGATGCTGTACATAATACTGCTGAATCTGCTGGTCTGTACCGCATTTGTATTTCTCCGATATCCCAAGGAAACCCGGTTCTACAGAAACATGGAAGCCTGGGATCAAACTTATGATCTTGGTGTTCTGGGGGAAGCCGAGAGCCCGTTCGAAAAGGTAGTGCAGGAAGCCGTGATCACCCAAACGGAACGTTACCGGCAGGAAACCTCGGTGAATTTTCAGCTGCTGGAATCAGAGAAGGATGATCTGCTGTCGTGGATTCATGAGGTCAAAACTCCGCTAACGGCCATGCAGCTGATGATTGAACGTCTTCCGGACGAGACGCTGCAGAAGCAGTTAATGTACGAATGGCTGCGGATCCATCATCTGCTCGACCAGCAGCTTCACCAGAAACGGATTCCCTTTATGCGCAATGACCTGTTTATCGAAAGGGTCAAGCTGGAGGCGGTTCTGAACAAGGAGATCCGGGCGCTGAAATCCTGGTGTATTCCCAAAGGCATCGGTTTCGACGTATTCCTTACGGCCGAAGAAGTGCTGACCGATGGCAAGTGGCTAGGCTTTATGCTCAGGCAGCTGCTCACGAATGCCGTGAAATACAGTGAAGCTTCCGATATCCTCATCCTGAGCACGGAAAAAGACGGTCATGTTGTGCTTACCGTTGAGGATTTTGGACGGGGAATTGACCCAAAGGATCTGCCGCGGATATTTGATAAAGGCTTCACCTCGACGAGCGGGCGTCAGGAAGGGGCCGCTACCGGGATGGGACTGTATTTGACTAGGCAAGTGGCGGAGCCGCTGGGGATCAATATTCAGGTGAATTCTATACTTGGGCAAGGAACAGTATTTACATTGATTTTTCCGCGGGAGAATGAGTTCGTAAAGATTGAAGGTATGTGAACATAATGGAAGGATGAGCGAAGATGACAAACTCTAAGAATGGGCCCGGAATTCCAGGCAAGAAACCGGTCAAATTATCCGGGCCTGAACAAGTCGCTCAATTTCTGAACATATCAAATGGAAAGCACCGAGTTTTTGCTTCAATGGGGAGGACCGTATAACCTTTAACCTGCACGGCAAGGGTTTTTTTCGGATTGTTTTTCATACTGGGGCCAAGGTACAAGAGCATGCAGTCAAAGGGAACCTCTTCGAGGACCCTACCGGACTGCTCGAATGGGTTGCTGCTGACCGGGCGATTGTGACAATTACGGATATGGAGGATGTGGAGGGCAAGCAAGAGAAGCTGGTGGAAGTCGTCGCGCAATGGATTAAAGGGACTGCAGATGGACATACCGGCGGTCCGTGCTGAAACATCTGAGCGAAAAAAGCGTCAATATAAATATACTGGATAAAAATTGAAGGTAGGAGTTGTTTATATGCGCTATTTTGCGATGTTTGCGGTTGCCGCCATATTGCTCGCAGGATGCCAGAACGCGGAAGCGACGGTGGATAACGTTAATGCTTCCGTAGTGAATACCAATAAAAGTGCAGAAGCTCAGAGCTCGCCCTTGGCACCGCAGCCGTCCTCCACAGTACCCGTAAGTACAGAAGAACCCTTTCTCTATATAGAACAACTGGAAAGTATCAGCAACGATCAACAACTGGTGCAAGTGAAATCCAATAGCGACATAGACAAGCTTTCACTGGAGCAGGCGCTGAAGAACAGCCTAAATACAAGCGATCCACATACGGAGTTCAGCTATACACTGGAATGGGAATCGCCCCGGTTTGTGCAAATTCGTCTTCGCATGCTTGAGGAGAGTCCTTTTTCCTGCCTGTTTAATCTGGATGAAGCCCAAACGGCAGACGGAAGAACGTATAAAAATCAGGATCAGCCGTACCGCAATAAGGTCGTGGTGCAATATTCAGCCAATCAGGGCAGTATCACGCTGAAGAACTTTCAATCGGATACGAACAAGGTACTTCCGGCTTGGGATACAAGCTGGATCAAAAATATCAACGACAACGGTAAGAACGGTCCGTCCTTCCTGTTTTACGGGAAAGAGGAACATCATTTATACGATGCCTTAGGGGACAAGATTATGAATATCCCTTCACTTCCGGCTAAGGAGGGTTCGTACGGCAATGACTATGGATACCATGAAATGTATTCCGACCGTTTCTATCCTGAATATACTTACATGGTTCTGGGAAACAAGATATTATACAAAATTGATTTGAACGATTTCTCGCGCGAGCCGCTGCATAGCTTTGAGAAGCCGGTATACGGAATGTCTTCCTCACCGGATGGCAGCAAAATTGCCGTATTATTTGCTCACGATGACTATGTGGGTACCGGGGCGGATCTGCTGGTTCTGGATAAGAAGGGGAATAAGGTCTTTTCGAAGGAAAATGCGGCCTCAATGTCACATAGCGATGGCTTCTTGTTCGTTTATCCACTGACTTGGGAGGACAATTCCGTGCTTATTCTCCCAGCAGACAGTGAAGAGAGTAATCCGCTCGGCAGGATAGCTTTGGACATCCGGAGCAGCAAGTCCTCGATCGTCCAGGATGAGCGGCTAACGGATCAGGTGATGAAGGATGTTTTTGCACATGAAGGCCAGCAGGACTATTATGCTATCTCGAAGATCCGCTGGTCGCCAGATGGCAAGTTCGCGGCATACGCCTCCAATACCGGAACTATTTGGGTATACAATCGAATTGACCGGACATTTGAATTTGTGGCTGCGGGCACGCTGCTCGGATGGATGCCGGATGGAACGCTGGCTTGGGCGGATACGGCAAGTCCAGCCTATACATTCTGAGAATGGCGGGGCCTTTTCAGGAGATATCGGGCATGTGACAACAATGTCACATGCCTCTTCACTTTGTTCGGCGAATCGCAGGAAAAAGAAAAACATCCCGCTTATGATAGAACTATAGAAAAGGAGTGGGTGGAACATGATCATTATGCAGGCTAATAAAATTTACAAAACCTACGGAAAAAAATTCAATAAACAAGAGGTCTTGAAAGGCATTGACCTTCAAGTAAATAAAGGCGAGTTTGTCGGCATTATGGGGGCGTCCGGTTCAGGGAAGACGACACTGCTGAACGTGCTGTCCTCCATTGACCGCGTAAGCCAGGGGACGATCGAAATCGAAGGCAAGGAATTTACGGGCATGAAGGAAAAACAGCTGGCTGAATTCCGCAAGCATCACCTCGGATTTATTTTTCAGGAATATAACCTGCTGGATACACTGACGGTCAAAGAAAACGTGCTGCTGCCGCTGTCCATCACAGGTATTTCCAAGAAGGATGCCCATCAGAAGTTCGAACAGGTAGCGGGCGAACTGGGGATCTACGAGTTGAAGGATAAGTACCCCTCGGAAATATCCGGCGGGCAGAAGCAGCGGACATCGGCGGCGAGGGCGTTTGTGCATGACCCGAGCATCATTTTTGCAGATGAGCCTACGGGGGCGCTGGATTCCAAGTCGGCCTCTGACCTGCTGAACAAGCTTTCTGACATGAACAGCAAACGCCAGGCGACCATCGTCATGGTTACGCATGATCCTGTGGCAGCCAGCTATTGCAGCCGGGTGGTGTTTATCCGTGACGGGCAAATTTATACGCAGCTGAACAAAGGTGATGAGTCCCGGCAGTCCTTCTTCAACGACATTATCAAGACTCAGGGCGTATTGGGCGGTGTCCAGCAATGAGCCTGAATTATATCGTTCTGCGCAATCTGAAAAAAAATATTAAAAATTATTATCTTTACGTTTTTGCCTTGATCTTCGGTGTTGCGTTGTATTTTTCCTTTGTGACCCTTAAATATGATCCGGCCATGGACGAAGTCAAAGGTTCGGTAAAGGGTGGGGCAGCTATCGGCGCCTCTTCTGTGCTGCTAGTGGTCATTGTTGCGATTTTCCTGCTCTATGCCAATACGATTTTCATTAAACGGCGCAGCCGGGAGATCGGCTTGTTCCAGCTGATAGGACTCACCAAGGGTAAAATCTTCAAACTGCTCAGTGCGGAGAACCTGATTCTGTATTTCGGTTCCATGATCATCGGAATTGGTGCGGGATTTGTGATGTCACGGCTGATATTGATGATTTTGTTCAAAATCCTTGAAGTGGATGAATTGGCCAAGCTGCGTTTCTCCACGCAGGCGCTGCTGCAGACCGTGATCGTTTTTGCCGCGATATACCTGCTGATTATGATCATGAACTACGTGTTCATTAAAGGGCAGAGCATCCTTTCCCTGTTCAGGGTCACTTCCACGACTCAGGAGCGGATTAAAAAAATGTCGCTGTGGGAGATTATCATGGGGTTGCTAGGCATTGGATTTGTTGCAGGGGGGTATTATCTGTCGACCCAGCTTTTCGGCGGAAAGTTCAATGCCATGAACGAATTAATGATCATCATGATCTTGGTTCTCGGCTTAGTCATTGTCGGCACCTACCTCTTCTATAAAGGTTCGGTCAGCTTTGTATTCAACGCGATCCGCAAGAGCAAAAAGGGTTACCTGTCTATCAACGAGGTACTGTCGCTCTCATCGATCATGTTCCGGATGAAATCGAACGCGCTGCTCTTGACGATCATCACGACGGTTTCTGCACTGGCCATCGGGTTGTTGTCTTTAAGCTATATCTCCTATTATTCGGCGGAAGCGACAGCCAAAGAAAGTTCCCCGCATGATTTTGGCTTTGCCCGGACCGAGGCGAAGGAGAAGTTTATTCAAGCGCTCAATAAGGAGCAGATCAAGTACAAGGAAATTGATATCTATCCGGTTGGGGTGGATGTAGATGCCACTCAAATTATGGACGCGTCACCGTTCACAGACTCCCAGGACCGCATCCTATCCACCTCTGTTGTCAGTGACATCAGCATCGAAGGTGTAGAATTGGAACCCGGTGAGACCCGTCTCATGGGCTACAGCAGTGCTCTGGAAAAATTAATAAAACTGAAAGAGAACGGAGAGGTTGGGTTCCTGACTTCAAGCGGGACGATTAAACTGCAGCTGAACGGTGTATCCAATCAGCCTACCCTGCCTGTCTATTATGCCTCCGGCTCCGGAGTATTCGTGGTGGATGAGTCCGTTTATCAGGAACTGGTTAAAGTGCTCGACCCCAAACTGCAAAAAAAGAAAGAAGTAGCGAATTATTATGGGATTGAAATTACCGACCGGTCGAAATTGGACACCGCGAATCAAATTTACGAGAACCAGGCTCCGCAGGAGCCAAGCTTTTCCCAGCATGAGTACGAAATGAACCAGCGGAGTAATATGGGGATGATTATGTTCATCGTCGGGTTTCTGGGCCTGACCTTCCTCATTACCTCAGGCTGTATTCTTTACTTCAAGCAGATGGATGAAGGCGAGGAGGAAAAAGGCGGTTATACCATCCTGCGCAAACTGGGCTTTACCCAGAGCGACCTTCTGCACGGCATCCAATTCAAGCAGCTGTTCAATTTCGGCATTCCGCTGGTCATCGGCCTGAGCCATAGCTACTTTGCTGTCAAATCCGGCTGGTTCTTCTTTGGTACTGAAATGCTTACACCGATGATCCTGGTCATGCTGTTCTATACAATACTGTATTCGGTCTTCGGCTTCCTGTCGGTGCTCTTTTACAAGAGAGTGATCCGTGAATCGTTATAGAAATTACAGCAGTCTGCCTTTCCGGCAGGCTGTTTTTTTCGTATGAGGCAAGTAATCGAAACTTCCCAAATAACGGAAGCGTATGTATATATAAAGCTATATTTAAATGGAGGATAACTGCTATGCCAAATGAGGCGAAAAGGTTCTTTAAGCTGTTTGCCAAGAATATTAAGGAATCAACAGGTCCCGGTTATTATCAGGCCAATGGAATTTATGTCACATGTGTTCATTGCCAATATGATAAATTCGAGCATGGATACGCGCAGCTGAATACAGCTCTCTTAAGTTTTTTGAACCTTGATTTTGCCAACCGTTCCGCGAACACCTTAACTTGTCACCGTTGTGGTTATATTCATTGGTTTAACAAGGATATTAAAAGAATGAGGTGAAGGTATGGACCCGGTAGAGGTATATAAAGGCAGACGTCCTGCGGAGCTTATGATGACTATATCGCTATGTGTGTCGATGGGAATTGCGATCTTTTCAATGCTCTATTTATCGGAAGAAGGGAGTTTTTCACTTTATTTCGCGTATGTTTGGAGTATCTTCTGTCTTACCATCATAGGGGTTTTGCTGCAACGTGTTTTCACAGCCAGGCAGATTATGAATATTGAGCTGAAACCTGGTGCAATCATGTTAAAAGATTTGACCATTGAAGCCGAGAAAACCAAAGCTGTGTATATTAAAGGGTATTTCAAGCCCGTACTCGGAATTAAACCGAATGGAAATGTTTTTGTACCGTATAAGTCCTGTTTCTCCTTTGCGGAAAAAGAAGACCAGGGGATGAAAGCGCTGAAGGCATGGGCAGAACAGCATCAGATTGAAGTATTCCATAAAAGCTTTAAGAGATGGCTATAAGCTTGACTACAAGGTACATAAGAGCTTACAAAGGCACTAACCCGCGTTAGTGCCTTTTTTGTATGCTGATTTTTAATAATGACATTAATCACAGTTAGTAGATAGGAATTATAGTAGTATTATTTCAATTAACTTACATGGATATGTAAGTGTATTTCAAGGGGGAGAGAGATGACGGAAATTTACAGGGTGGATTCTGTCTGGCAGCTAGCAGGCGTCTATGAAGTAAGAACTCGAACCTTTGTGAACGGCCAGGGAATTCCCAAAGAATTAGAGTTCGATGAAGTGTATGGGGAGAGTTATTGTTATCTCTTGCTGGAGGAGAACCAAACTGCAGTTGCCACAGCGCGCATTAATTTAACCCATGAAGAGTATGCCAAGATTGAAAGGGTAGGGGTTATTCCGGAATTTCAGAACAAGGGGTATGGCCGGATTCTCATAGATGCTGCGGAGAACTGGATCAGAGAACTTGGCATTCACAAGATTGTGATTACAAGTCAACAACAAGCGGTAGGTTTCTATGAGAGCTTAGGCTATATCGCAAAGCCAGAAATCATCATAAAGTCCGCGATTCCCATTGTGTATACAGAAAAAGAAATCAGTTGAAGAGAGGAAGGAGATTATGGCCCAAGAAAATACAATCCTCGATACACATATAGTGAACCACGAGGATGCCAATGAAATTACCAAGGATGGGGCCTTTAACCGCCAGAAAAACCGCTTTACTACTCCTTTTGGCGAGGGGCCGGGCGAACTGCCCGCTGAGGCAGGACGTTATCGCTTGCTGTGGGCAAGAATTTGCCCCTGGGCGCATCGCGCTGTAATTGTACGTGAATTGCTGGGCTTGCAGGAGGTCATTAGCCTGGGGACTGCGAGTCCTGTAAGAACGGAGAACGGCTGGGAATTCTCATTGGATGAAGGCGGCGTTGATCCACTGCTGGGCATCCGTTACTTGCCAGAAATTTATGCGGAGACCGATCCGGAATACAGCGGCAGAGCAACGGTGCCTGCTGTAGTGGATGTAACTACGAGAAAGGTAGTCAATAATGATTACTTCAGATTAACCAATTACTTCGAAACCGCCTTTAAGCCATTTCATAAAGCGGGGGCGCCTGATCTATATCCGGAAGCATTAAGAAGCGACATTGATGCACTGAATGACATTCTTTTTCATGAAATGAACAACGGGGTGTACAAAGCCGGCTTTGCCAAATCCCAGCAGGCTTATGAACAAGCGTATGATGTCCTGTTCGCCAGACTGGATCAATTGGAAGAAAGACTTTCAACCCGGCGGTACTTGTTGGGAGATCAAATTACCGACGCAGATGTCCGGCTCTATGTGACGCTGGCGCGGTTTGATGTGGCTTATTACTCTGTGTTCCGGACGAACCGCAACCGGATCGTTGACTTCCCGAACCTTTGGAATTATGCCAAGGATTTGTATCAGACACCGGGCTTCGGGGACACCACAGATTTTGAAGCTATAAAAAGAGGTTATCAGCTCGGAAATCATGCGGAAAATCCATATCAAATTCTGGGCAAAGGTCCTGATGTGTCGATTTGGAATGAATCCCATGACCGAAACAGATTTCAATAAGCGAAAGAGGAGGGAAACGTGGATGACAAGCAAGCTTGCGGAAATTGAACAAACAGGCGCCTTTAAACGGCAGGGCAACCAATTCACGGCTCCGTTTGGCAGCGGTGAAGGGGAACTCCCTGTAGAAGCGGGCCGTTACCGGATATTGTGGGCTCCAGTCTGCCCTTGGGCGCACCGTTCCATTATTGTGAGGAAGCTGCTTGGACTCGAAAATGCCATAAGTGTTGGCACTGCGGACCCGCTGCGGCCAATCATAGATCGGGTGGACTGGGCATTTACACTGGATGAAGAGAATGTGGACCCGGTCTTGGGAATTCACTATATCAGTGAAGTGTATTTCAATAGTGATCCTGAATACACAGGCAGACCTACGGTTCCGGCTGTAGTCGATATTGCCTCCAAGAAGGTGGTAAATAACGACTACCATGAATTGACTTACTACTTGGAGACCGCCTGGAAACCACTTCATAAAGAGGGTGCACCGGAGTTATTCCCGGAAGTGCTGCAGCCGGAGATTCGTGAGCTGAACGAACGTATTTTCCACGGCATCAATAATGGGGTATATAAAGCGGGGTTTGCCCGTTCTCAGGAAGCCTACGAGCAGGCATTTGACGGTGTATTTCAGTTGCTGGATGAGCTGGAGGTGCGGCTGGCGGCGCAGCGATATTTATTCGGCAATCAATTAACCGATGCAGATGTCCGCTTGTATGTAACGCTGGCCCGGTTTGATATTGCTTACAACACAGCTTTCAGAGTAAACCGCAATCGTCTGGTTGAGTTTCCGAACTTATGGGGATATGCCCGGGATTTATACCAAACTCCCGGCTTTGGCGACACCACTGATTTTGAAGCCATCAAAAAGCATTATCATTTATCCATCACCAATGACCCTAACCGCGCATTCTCCAAAATCCTGCCCAAAGGACCAGATTTGGCCGGCTGGCATACGGAGCACGGGAGAGCCCAAATGTTTGAGCAGCATAACAATAAATAAATAGATAGCGAGGGAAAGTAGATGACCCAAAAAACGAATGTACGCGTAAGACCGAAGGAAACGGAGCATGAAATCGACGATAAAGGATTTTTTGTCCGTCAGAAAAACCACTTCACTATCCCTTTTGGAGAGGGAGAAGGCAAGCTTCCTGTTGAAGCCGGGCGTTACCGTCTGATCTGGGCGAAAGGCTGCCATTGGTCCAACCGTGCCTCAATCGTAAGAGAATTACTCGGTTTAGAAGACGTGATCAGTATTAATCTGGTGGGACACGGAAAACATGAAGTGAATCTCGGGTGGGAATTTGTCTACGATGACAATAATACCGACCCCGTATTAGGTGAGCAGTTCCTAAGTACATTATACGCAAACGGTGATCCCGAATATAAAGGAAGACCTACGGTTCCCGCGGTAATTGACATTACAACCCAAAAAGTTGTGAATAACGATTACGTCTGGCTGACGAATTACTTGGAGAATGAATTTGCCCCCTTCCACAAAGAAGGTGCGCCGGATTTGTATCCTGCAGAATTAAGAACAGAAATTGATAAGTACAACGATTACTTGTTCGATAATGTCAATAACGGCGTGTATAAGGCCATGTTCGCGCAATCACTGGAAGCCTATAACGATGCTTTCAATCATCTGTATGCGGCGTTTGATGCTATCGAGGAGAGACTGGAGTCCAGACGATTTTTATTCGGGGACTATGTTACAGATTCAGATGTCCGCTTATTTGTAACCTTGGCCCGTTTTGATACCTACTATTTCAAGAACCTGGGCCCGATCCGGAACCGGATTGTCGATTTCAAGAATATATGGGGATATGCCCGTGATTTATATCAAATTCCGGCCTTTAAGAACAATACGTATTTGCGGGACTTGGCTAAATCGAATGGCAACAAGGAAACCATCTTTATTGATTATAATACACGATTTTGGAATGAGATTGATTTTGACGGGCTGTGGTCAGAACCGCAGAACAGACAAGACAAAAGTGCTGATCCGCAGAATAAATTCAGAGCACAAAAATAAAGCACATTAATAAGGTTGAAATATAGGGGGAAATGAAGATGACAACATGGAGAAAATTAGGACTCGGTTTGGCGTCAATCGTATTATTAGCCGGAGTGGCCGGCTGCGGCAACGGAAAAGATAACTCTTCGGCGAATGCTGCAGGCACAAATGCTGCTAACAAGGAAAAAACGACAATCAATATAGCTACAGGCGGTGCGCCGAAACCTTTCTCATATGTAAATGATGATAATGAGATTGACGGTTACGATATTCAGATCGTGAAAGCTATCTTTGAAGGATTGCCCCAATACGAGATTAATATTGAGAAAACCGAGTTCCCTTCGATCTTTGCCGGACTGGACTCGGACCGCTATCAGATTGGCGCCAACAATTTTGCCAGCAATGCGGAGCGAAAAGAAAAATACATTTATTCGGACCCGATCTTTAAAAATCAGTTTGTGATCGCCGTAGCAGAAGACCGGGACGATATTAAATCCTTTGCGGATCTGGAAGGCAAGAAGACCTCCGTAAGCCCAAGTGTGAATTATACCGTCGCTCTGGAGAAATACAACAAGGAACACGCGAAAACGCCGGTCGTTCTGAACTACACAGACACTGAGCTTGCCGTAACCCTGCAAAATGTGGAGAGCGGCGCAGATGATTTCAACTTAATTGATGCAGCGATGCTGCAGCTGTATATTAAGGAATTTGGCCTGAAGCTGAAAGCCATCCCGCTGTCCCAGGAAGATACGGACCGGATTGGTGTTCCTTACAGCTACCTGATTCTCAGTAAAGGCAAGAACAGCGAACAATTGACGAAGGATGTAAACAGCCGCATCCAAGCTTTGGTCAAGGACGGCACCATCTCCAAAATCAGCGAAAAATACTTAAATGGCGATTTTGCACCAGAACTTCAATAAAGGACGTACCCATGCCGAATATATTTGATATTGAGCTCGTATTTACGCTGATTCCGAAGCTGCTTAAATATTTGCCTGTGACGATTGAACTGACGCTTATATCCATGCTGGTAGGGCTTCTTCTGGGGCTCCTGCTGGCCATTATCAAGATTAAAAGAATACCCGTACTGTATCAAATTAGTGTGGTGTTCATCTCGTTCATCCGCGGGACACCGATCCTCATTCAGTTATATTTATCGTACGCAGGAATTCCGCTGATTCTGAAATATTACAATTACTATCATGATACAAGCTACAATGTGAATTCGATTTCTTCTATATTTTATGTACTGCTTGCCTTATCGTTAAATGAAGCTGCGTACAACTCTGAGATTATCCGGGCGGCCTTATTGTCTGTGGATAAAGGACAGACTGAAGCCGCGCAATCGCTAGGCATGACGTATGGCCAGGTGCTGAGACGGATCATTATTCCGGAGGCTTTTATCGTTGCCCTTCCCACGTTAGGCAATGCCCTGATTGGACTGATGAAAGGCACTTCTCTGGCGTTCGTCTGCTCGGTCGTTGAGATCACAGCCCAATCACGGATACTGGCCGGGAACAATCTCCGGTTTTTTGAATCCTATTGCTCGCTGGCTTTAATTTATTGGGCAATGACGATCCTGATTGAACAGGCGATTGCGCTGCTCGAGAAACGTCTGGACATCGACTACAAGAGCCTGCGGAGCAGAAAAGGAGATGTGATCCTTGATTGAGATTAACGGACTCACCAAATCATTTCATAAAAGTATCGTCCTCGATCACATTAACTTAACGATTGCCAAAGGAGATGTCGTCGCAGTAATTGGTTCTTCAGGCGCAGGGAAATCTACGTTGTTAAGATCCATTAATCTTCTGGAGGTACCGGATGAAGGTACGATTAAGATCGATGATCTCAAGGTGGATATGGCTAAGAAATCCAAAAAAGATGTGATTGAGCTTAGAAAAAGCACGGCAATGGTATTCCAGCAGTTTAATCTTTTCCGCCAAAAGACTGCGCTTGAAAATGTCATGGAGGGATTAACAGTTGTGAAGAAGGTTCCCAAAGAGGAAGCACGGAAAATCGCCGAACAACATCTTGCCAAAGTTGGACTCTCTGACCGGGTGCATCATTATCCCAAGCAATTATCCGGCGGGCAGCAGCAGCGGGTAGCGATTGCCCGGGCGCTCGCGATGATGCCCAAAATCCTGCTGTTTGACGAGCCAACTTCTGCACTCGATCCGGAGCTGGTCGGCGAAGTGCTGGACACGATCAAAAAGGCGGCGGAAGAAGGCAACACGATGCTGCTGGTGTCACATGAGATGAACTTTGTACGCAAAGTAGCTACAAGAGTGCTATTTCTGGATCAAGGTATCATCGTGGAGGACGGAACGCCGGAGGAAGTATTTTCACATCCGAAATCCGACAGAACCAAGCAATTTCTTGCCAATTACTACCGTGACCAGGAACCGGAATTTGCGATTTAAGAAGAGGGATTTAAGATGACCTATACTTTTCAAAAAGATAGAGGAAATATCGATTGGACCCAGGTAACCGGGTTATTGAATGGTTTTGGCTTAACGGATTTCACACCCGCGCAGACACAAACTGCCTTTGAGAACAGTGCTGTCAATGTATTTGTATTGGCTGGCGGCAAGGTTATCGGCTGTGGCAGAGCGTTGTCTGACGGCATTTCGCAAGCGGCAGTGTATAACATTGCAGTGGATGAAGCCTATCATCATAGGGGCTTGGGCAAGCAAATCATTGCTGCGATTCTGGAAGAAACAGCAGGCTGCAACGTCGTGCTGTATACCCATCCCAATACGGTTTCCTGGTACGAGGAACAAGGGTTTCGAAGAATGAAGACGGGCATGGCGATGTATCATCCCTCCCATATTGAGCAGCTGATCAAGATGGATTTTATTTGATAAATAGTTGCAGACAGAAGCTGTAAGTATAGCCTGAAGTCGTCTTAGCATAGCGCTGGGACGATTTCAGGCTTTTTATTTCTTCCGCCAGCACCCTACCCGTGCAGCTCATCGTCCACTGAAGTAGTTCCGTGGCATAACTCCGGGAACGATCCCGCAATAACAATGGAATCCTCGTAGCCGAGGTTGCCGGAATGGGATACAAGAATCGGATATTCCAGAGCATCCCTTTCCATGCGCATATCCCAAATGTAATGATTGCCGTTCCCGTCCATGGCAAAGGGCACCGCTCCCGGCATATACTGCGGAAACTCATAGGCCAGAAGCATGGGTCTTAATTCAGCCGCGCTAAAAAACTGAAAGTAGCGTTCCCCGTTCACAAACTCCCCGCCATTGGAATAACACAGAAAGTCCAGATAACTTGCAGGCAGCGCTTTGTGCGGGATGGACCATAAGCCGGGGTCAAACGGAGCGTACTGCGCATGCAGCGGATGGGCAACCGGGAAGGGATTGCGCTGCCGGCTGATGATTTCGTCGATTTCCGGCTCCGTCAGCGGTTTGTGCCAGCTCTGCATAAATTGCTCCAGCTCTGCTTCCGTTAGGCCAGGCTGCTTCTGATAACTGATTCCGAATACGTTGTCCCATTCCATGAACGATTCCCCCTTGTCCGGTCTACCGGATGATGTCACAATACGTTAAGATTAATAGAGTAGTAGAGCCAATGCAAATTACGTTTCCAGAGAAGGAACTGGAATTGGCCATAATTGTAGCTGGAGGTAACCTAAGTGGATGACTCAAACATCAAAGTACTCGTAATAGAAGATGATGCCGATATCAATCGCCTGCTGTGCCGCATGCTTACGGGCGAAGGACTTACTGCCGTCTCTGCATTTTCGGGAAGTGAAGCGTCGCTTCGGCTGTCGCTTGAAGCCTACCAGCTGGTGCTGATGGACTTGATGCTGCCGGGAATGCCTGGAGAAACGTTGATTCCGCAAATCCGGGAACAATCCACGGTTCCGATCATTGTCATTTCTGCAAAAAGCACACTGGAGGACAAGGTGGGGCTGCTTCGTTTAGGTGCGGATGATTATATTACCAAGCCCTTTGATCAGGAAGAAGTTATGGCTAGAGTGGAGGCACAGCTTCGACGTCTACAATACGTGCATGCGGTGAATCCTGGCGAAGAAATTATCCGTGTACGTGAACTGATTATGGACAAGCAGCGGCGTGAAGTGACCTTGAACAGCGAATTACTGACTTTAACTAAATACGAATTCGAAATTCTGGCACTGCTTCTGTCCAAGCCTGATAAGATTTTCTCGAAAAGTGAGATCTACCGGAATATTTGGCAAGGGACGTATCTTGGAGACGACAACACCATTAATGTACATATCAGCAACCTGCGGGCCAAAATCGCCGCGGTTACCGAAGAGGAATATATCCGCACGGTTTGGGGTATCGGGTTCAAAATAGTGTAGCCTTAACTTCTTTAAGGTTTCTTAAGGTTTTGCTTAAAGCTTATTAAGGGTGACCTGGATACAATTGAATTATCAAATTGCAAGGGAGTCATTACGATGATGCATTGTATACTGGAGATTGAGGGGCTAAGTAAAACCTACAGGGAATCACACGCACTCCAGAATATCCACCTGAACATTGCTGCAGGTGATATTTGCGCAGTAATTGGTAAAAATGGCGCTGGTAAAACTACCTTATTCAAATGTATTACCGAACAGGTCTTTCCGACGGCTGGCAAAATCACTTTGTATGGAAAAAGCGAAGCTGCCGAGGTTAGGCAGGAACGCAGGAAGATGGGTGCGCTCATTGAAGAGCCTGCATTTTTCCCGGACTTTACGGCCAGGCAGAACCTGGAATATTACCGCCAGCAGCGGGGCATCGCAGGCAAAACCTCTATCGATCAAGCCCTTAAGGAAGTGAGGCTTCTTACTACCGGGAAGAAGAAATTTAAGGCGTTTTCCCTCGGAATGAAGCAGCGGCTGGGACTGGCGCTTGCCCTGATGACTCATCCGACATTCCTGCTTCTGGATGAACCGACTAACGGTTTGGATCTGGAAGGGAAGGTGGAGATCCGTCAGCTTATTCAGACCTTGAATGAGGAAAAAAAGGTGACGATCTTAATCTCAAGTCATGTGTTATCTGAATTACAGAGCGTAGCTACCCGGTATGTTTTCATGGATCAGGGACGGATTGTTGAGCAGCTGACGGCAGAGGAACTGCTGAACAAAACCAGAAAAACCGTCGAGCTGGTTGTGAATGACAGCGGCAAAGCCGCCACGATTCTGGAAAAGCACTTCCCGGACATCCCTTATCGAATCCTGCCGGATCATCATATTCAGCTGTTCGGCGGTATGGACAAGACCGATCAAATTAACCGGGTACTCTATAGTCAGGGTATCGGTGTATTTTCGATAAATGTCACGGGAGGAGACCTGGAAGAATACTACCTGAGTCTGCTGGGAGGTGAACGTGATGCTTAATCTGATGAAAAGCGAGCAGTATCGTTTCGTCCGGACCCGAAACTATTATTTATCTGGTTTGCTTTATATCCTGCTAATGGTTGGCGCGGCTGTCACCCTGTATGCCTTTCAGCAGTCAGAGCCTAATTTCCCCTACGGAAATGAACGATTCTTCTACCGCAATGTCCTAAGCATGATGCCGGTTGTGTTCGTATTGCTCTTCATCTTTCCGCTGATCGTTATGGGCGACAATAAGAATGTGCTTAAGAATACGGTAGCTTATGGCTACAGCAGGCAAACCATCTATACAGCCAAACTGCTGATTACAATGGCCGGGTTCTTCTTGTTCGCTCTTGTACTGGTGGGAGTGTCCCTGCTTCTGGGAACTACCCTGTTGGTTCGCAATGTTGATCACGCACTCACGGAATATACGAGGATGCTGCTTAACATGCTGCCCCTCATGATTGCAGGAATCACAACCTACTACTGTCTTGCTGCCATCATGAAGAAAAATGCACAGCTGCTCATCGCCTACCTGCTCATCTATTTCCTGCCACATTATATTCTGGGTTACCTCCAAGGCAGATTTACATGGGCAGGGTGGTTGCATAGTCATGGACCCGCTTATTATTTGCTCAATGCCTATGAAGAGATGGGCTATGCAGCCTGGGAACCGTGGGCAGTGGGGGCGGTCTATACGCTGGTATTTTATACGCTAGGGCTATATCTGTTCAAGAAAGAAGAGTTCTGACTATAGGTCCAGGAGGGGATAAGGAACATGCATCTAGCTCTCGTCATAACTGCTGCCTTAACGGCTGCTTTGTTTCTTATTCCCTATATACTGCAGCGGCGGAGCATTATGCAAGTACGAAAACAACTGGCAGAAGTAGACCATCCTCCCACGCAGCACCTGAACGTAAAGCTGCCTTTGCCGGGACGTGAGATGGAGCAGCTGGTGGTTGCCATTAACCGGCAGCTCGATCAGCGCAGGAAAGAACAAGTGACCCATCAATCGAGAGAGCTTGCAATCAAGCAGGAAATCGCCAACATTTCTCACGATTTGCGGACACCTCTTACTTCAATGCAAGGCTACGCCAATCTGCTGAAGGACCCGGCAATCCCAATAGCGGAGCGGCAGGAGTACCTGGACATTATTCTGCATAAAATGACGGTGATGAACAACATTGTGGAGTCGTTCTATGAATTATCCAGTCTGGAGTCCGGGGACTATCCTATGGATATGCAGCCCCTCTATCTGTACAGCTTGTTGAGCGAAGTAATTCTCGCGTTCCATACGGACCTTGTGCAGAAGAACATTGAAGTTCAGCTGAACTTGGATGAAGCGGTGCGGACGATCTGGCTGGATGAGAAAGCCATGATTCGAATTTTCTCCAATGTGCTGCAGAACGTGCTTAGGTATGCCAAAAACCGGCTTGCGATTTCTTTATTTACAAAGGATCACAAAGTAATGATTATTTTCGCGAATGACACCGATCATATCCACGAACAGGATCTTCCCAAGCTGTTCGAGCGAACCTATACCAGTGATCACTCCAGAGCAAGCGGCCAATTGGGCCTCGGCTTATCCATCGTGAAACAACTGGTAGAGAAGCAGGGGGGGAGCCTTGGCGCCGCACTTGCGGATGGGGAGTTTCAATTGGTTCTTACGTTTGGAGAATGACAGAAAGGGAGCCGCACCCAATACTTTAGCAGCTCAGGGGAGGACAAAATGAACAAACGGATTGCAATTCTATGGGTCACTATCATTTTCATGTTTGTTATAGCTGGTTGTAATTCCAACAAAAGTTCAGTCAGCCGGGAATGGAGTACATCCAATCCAACTGCGGAAGATGTTCTGTCTGACAATTCCAATGCGAATATCTTTATGTTCTCGGATATCATTTATAACTCTGGGATTCCATGGGTGGATGAATTAGAACTTCATAAAGATCAGTATGTAACGGAAATTATTGAACAGTCCGGAGATGGCAAGGAATTTAAGAATGGCACGGCCAATCAATTATCCATTGGGACAAAGATCTACAGCGTCAAGGAACGGAGCGATATATTCATCGCGGAAACTAAAGACGGAGATTTGAGATTTTATGGGTTAGTGGAAGGGTGAAGGGCAACATCAGGATGGGAACCTTGCTGCCCGATCCTTTGCATTCAATCGCGGACAAGTATCGCAATATCCGAACCCGGTATCCAAGCGATAAGCAAGGCAGCAGGCTGTCTTAAGCAAGAGTCTCTGATTGCTTTGAGCCGGGTCTTCAATGTACCGCAGCTTCACATCAAACGGATTACTGCGAAGCCCGAAGGCTTTGGGATCGATACCCTGCTTCAGGATATTATAATGATTACTGATTTGAAGCCTGCTTTCCACGGACGAAGCTCCGGCAAGTTCCTCTTCCATTCGAGAGTACAACGTATTGGTGATTTGCCCCCATAACTGCATGACGTTTATTTGAGCCACTGCAGACAAAATTTCGATTAGCGGTCTAACAAGATCGTTGTAAAAGGAATGGAGTACCTTCGTACTCCACACTTCCCGGTCTACAGTCGGAATTTCAATACGCCTTATTTCGTTTATCTTAAATGAAAACAAAGGGTACTGGGTGTCTGCATCATACAATTGTACAGATATATTCCGTAATGACAATTCCAATATGGTTTCTTCGCCGCAAAACAACATGTGCTGCATAGCAGCACACAGCTCACCAAGCCAGGTACAGAAAAAAACGGCAGTGGTCGAGCGTTCTCTTGACTTGATATAAGGACCGTAAGTATCGAGCAGGAGTAACGTATGTCCTGCTTGGAGTAAATCATATGCTGACATAGCAAGTATGGTATTGCAAGGCTCATGCAGGGTCAGGAAATACTTGTCTTCCAATTGCTTAAAGTCCATCCGCTCCACCACCTGTCACCGTCACCTTACTCATTCCCTTTCTTCTCAAACGCATCAAGTACATCGTTAATTGCACTACTGTCTGCCAAAGGAGACATCCCCAGATTGAACCATTCTTTGCCATTCATCATGTATATCTGGTTTTTCTTCACGGCCGTCATATTTTTCCAGAGCGAGCTGTCCAGCATTTCTTTATACCTGTTCTGAACTTTTTCGTTGGACTCGTCATCAAGCTGCAGAATGATATGATCAGGATTATAATCGGGGATTTTCTCTAATGAAATCGAAATGCTCTTTTCATTTTGCGGGAATTCCTTAACGGGTGACAAGCCTAACACTTTATGGATGAAGCTGCCCCGATCGATATTTTCTCCATAAATAATCAGTTGATCTGCCATAATCATCATATACATTACAGTTTCGTTGCCAACAAGAGTATCTAGTTTAGCCTTGGCGTCGGCTTCTTGCTGGTGCAAATCTTCAATGACCTGCTCAGCTTGTTCCTTCTTGTCTAGAACCTCAGCAATATCGAGTAATTCCTCACGCCAATGATCCCGTTGTGGCAAAAGCACGGTTGGTGCAATTTTGGAAAGCTGCTCATAATCCTTTTCGGACCACCACACGGGTGCAATAATGAGGTCCGGTTTAGCAGACAATATGGCTTCAAAGTTAGGGGTTTCGGCAATCCCGGTTTTCAATGCATCTTTTAATCCTTCTTCTAAATAAGAAGGGAAATCCTGATGGTAATTCTGAACGGCAACCGGTGTCACACCTAGAGCATATAAGAACTCGGGATACACGACTGAAAGACCAATAACCCTTTTAGGTTCTGTAGGAATTCGGATGTCTCCGTTTGTACTTTTTACAACACGCTGCTTATTATCGGATGCACTTGCGCTTGTTTCAGCAGAGTCTCCGGATGCCGTGCCGGAATTATCTGATGCTGTGTTTTTGCCCGCACATGCCGTGCTCAGCATTATTAACAATAGGATAACTAGTCCCGTGATCATTATTTTATTTCTTTTCATTCGCCGATACTCCTCTTATAAACTAATTTGCCAATGACAACCTCGCAATAAGATTGATTATCATTATCACATAGATGGAGTATAAATGATTTTGTAGCTTCGGCATATTGACGATAACGACATTTTTTTATGCACGATTACGCCACAGCTTGAGGGCTTCGTCGAGGATGAGATCATGTGTGAAAGCCGTATACTCTACCCAAGGATATGTGGGAAGGAAGTCGACATGCCCGTTCCTGACTGCTTTTAGCTCCCGCCAAGATGCTGAGCGCATAAGATCACGCCAACTTGATTGGGACAGCGGGTCTTCGTTCAGGATAAGCAATATCCGATCTGGGCAGAAATCCGTTAACTCATCTGGGGTCAGCTGCTGATTCGGATTCATACGATCGACACCGCGTGCGGGGACAAGATGCAGATCGTCGTAGAACACAGCGTCCAGGCTCCTACAGCCCAAAACATGGTAGCGGTCTCCAGTGATTCTAAGGATGAGAAGATTTTCTTCCCCGATCGTGTTCTTAATCTGTTCTCTTACAAAATGGGCTTTGCGCTCATAGTTACCAAGCCAGGTTTCTGCTATTGCTGTTTTGTCCAGAAATTGTGCAATCAAGCGCAAATGTCCACGCCAGTCGTTGTCAATCCAGGGTACGAAAAATGCGGGTGCAATTTGCCTGATCCTTGTCTGCTCCTCGGCAGATACGAAGCTGTCGATTCCGATAATAAAATCAGGCTCAGCGAGCTTAAGCTCATCCCTTTTCAATGAATGATCCGTACTCAGCGGCAGAACAAGATCCGTTTGGTATTTTCGCTGATAATAGTTTGTCCAGGGATGATCGGATGGTGCAGCCCTAGGGGTGACTTGAATCGGGAGCAATTGACCGATGCTAGACCCGTGATAAGCGGCAATTTTTTGCTTGCTGTTTCTCATAAATGCGGCTGGCGGGAGTCCTGATATCTGTTTGAATTTGCGCCGGAAATAAAGATCATCAGGGTATCCCACATGCCGGGCAATATCCTTGAGCCTGTATTCTCCTCCTGTCCTCATAAGCTGCTGCGCCTGCGTGATCCGGAAGGCTGCCAAATAGTCGATCGCACTGCAGCCGTATCTTTTCTTGAATAACCTCATGAAGTGGCGGGAGCTGACTCCCGCCACCTTGGCCAATTGCTCAATCGACAACTCCTCTTGATAATGCTGCTCTATGTAGGTTTTCACATATTCAAGTGCTGCATCCGAATCCTTTGCCTGTACAACATGAGCATCCTGCAAGATATGATACAGAAGCTCTTGAAAGAGAATGTGGCTACGAAACCGTTCCAATTGATCTTCGCTTTGAAAGAAGTTACAAATGCTTTCGCACAATGCGTTAACAGAAACTGGAGAAGAGGCGGCAACCTCGCCTTTTACCGGGAACACACTGTCCCGCTTAACCATCTGCATAGGATCAACTGTTGATTTATCATCCTCAATGACATCGAACCGCAAATAATAGAATCCGCGTTCATCAAACGAGTGTGCCACGGCTTGAATCAATTGACCGGGTGTGCACACATACATGTTGCCCTCCCGCATTTCGATGAACTGTCCGTCAACGTTCAGCCACCCTTGACCGCTTGCCGCGATAAGAAGCTGGTGCGATTCGATGAACTGAAGCTTTATTTCCCATTCGTTCGGACTGCACTTGATATGAATAATCTCCCGAAGTTTACAGGATAAATTATCTAATGGAATATACGGTTTATTAACTATGTTCTTATTCTGATTAAGCAAGTAAAAATCACCACCTCTATGGCTAATTAAAGAACATTCTAGCTCACAATCATGATGACCGCAATTGGGATAGTAGAGTGCAAACAATAACCATTCAAGGTATAATAACAAATATTTACTTTTGAAAGTGTAGCAATTATTTCGGGGAGTACCCAAGGCTGGAGGAAGCAACAATGCGAAGGAAGACAGTAGCCATATGGAGTGGCGTCATTTTTTTAATCGTTATCGGTATAGGTGCGGGTTATAAAATGTATGACAATGATACCGCAAACTATGATATGTGGAGCAGCAGGTGGGGAATAACGATCCCTAAACCAGCTGAGCTAGTAGTTGTATTTGAAAGTGAACCGAGTTTTCATGGGGATGGAGAAGGATACTATGTTCTGAATTATAACGAAGAACAACTGGCAAAGGTTCAAGACCAGGCACTCTGGCAGCCAATAACTGAAGAATCAAGGCATTCCCTGGAAGAAGAAGTATTGCGGTTCACACAATCTATTATACCGGTGTCACAGAAAGAGATTGCTGAATACGGTAAACTTTATCAGAACTACCCGACGGAGTATAACGCAGGTGATTATTATTATTACAAAAAGAAAGAGGACGGCAGTTACTGCATCATCATCCTTAACGTGGATAAGCAACGGTTGTACTTGATGGAATGGATACAATAAGGCGCCAATTCATGGATAGCGGCCTGAATTAGTTTGGCACTTTCACTTCAATGAGCGGGCAAAAACCGGGATTCGCCTGACATAATTGTTCGGTAAACTCCGGCTGAAGCTTGGAGAGCGCTGTGAAATAACTTCCAATAATGTGATTGAGACCAACAGCACCATTCTGGAAAGACTGCGGGTTGAGGGTCTGAACATGACTGTAATAGTACCTTTTTTCCCGCTTAGGCAGCTTGTAGATAGAGGGTGGAGTGTAGGTCACGACGTCAAAAGGATTGGCAATGCGGTAGCTGTTCGGAACATACCTTGTACATACTTTTGCAAAGGCTGGATCGCCTACACGAGGGGACCCATAAGTGAATAGATATGGTGAGCGGTAATCCGTATTGGCACTCAGATCGACTGCACACATTGTCGCAAGTGCTGCACCGAGGCTGTGGCCTGTAATGTATAATGTCTTGCCGGGTTCGATCTTGGACAGTGCTGAGAGAATTCCTTCACGGGCCGAAGAATAGATGTCTGTGAACCCGCGATGGGTAAGGCAATCTTCCTTAATATATTTGAATTTTCTCTGTGAGGCGATGATGTCCGAGATCCAATTGGTTGTCGAGCTGGTCCCCCGAAAAGCAATAATTATCTCCTGTGGAGATTCCATAATAAATCCGAAGTTTTCCCATACATGGCCCAAGGATTTCGCCTTGATTACATGATTGACCGAATAATTCGCCGGCACGGCGAACGAACCATCCGTATTCGAAAATTGCGCATAGGTCTGTCCGCAGACAGCAGCCAGAAAAATCGCCCATTGCTCATAACCCTTATTGCTGCCCATCTGCATCCCGCCCTTCTTTCTTATTTAGGCTACCCGACAAACCTGGACAGCTCCCGGTTGAATTTTTCGCGTTCGTCATAGAACAATCCGTGGCCGCTATTCTCGAATGGCACAAGCACAGAATTCTTTATCCCTTGATGCTGCACCACAGCCAAAGGGTAGTAACAAACTTGATCATGGATGCCATGAAGAATCAAAGTAGGGACCTGTATTTTTGGGAGATCCTGAAATAATACTTCGGCGAGCCAGGCGTTGGAGACGGCTATAGTGGACCAGCTCGCTGCCTGCAGTCCTAATTGGAAGAACCAGTCCGAGAACGGCTGCGATACTTTTTGATAGAAGAATTGTTCTCCGAAGTCACGCAGCATCTTGGGCCGATCCTGATAGGTCGCTTGAATGATCTGATCTATAGCTTCTTTTGTGGTGCCATAAGGAAAACCGGGCCGCTGAATCAGGCTGGGAGCAGCCGAGGCGAAAAGCGCAAGTTTGGACACCCCATACCCGTTGTGGCGGGCCATATAACGTATAGTTACAGCTCCTCCGGTGGAGTGTCCCGCGAGTGTAATGTCCCGAATCCCTAAAGCCCCGATAACACACCGGATATCATCCGCTAACCGATTGTAGTCGTATCCGCTCAGAGGTTTATCCGAATTCCCGAATCCCCGCATATCCATTCCGATACAGCGATATCCCATGGGCACCAGACGATTGTACTGATATTCGAACATCTTGTGGTTCGCAGGCCAGCCATGGATGAACAAAATCGTTTTCCTGCCTAGCGGGTTGATATCATTTACATATACATTCACCTGCGGTTCTACTCTAATCCAATGTTCCATTAGGCTTCCCTCATTCATCCGTTAATTTGTCTTTTCAAGACATATTATTCAGCTGATTGGGTTAAGTGCCTACAAAAAAAACCACCGTTTAATAACGGTGGGGTTGAATGAGCTATGTAGGGCTGTCCTTGCCGTGAGGGCTGTGCCTACTATTCTACTTCGGCAACTTCTCTATCAGGTAATTGCGTCACATAACTGTCTGACAGCCGGAGGAGCTCCAGGGCACGATTGAACTCATCTTCAGTGGATTGAAGCGGTTTAGCGCCATCTCCGGATAAAGTATAATGTTGGCCGTCTTCAAACCCGCTGCCGGATAAGAAAAGCTCTTCGTTATTCACGAAAGATCCGGTAGGTAAATAATAGCGTTGAGGCAGCAGGTTATAGGCGGATTCATTTAACAGATCCTGTCCAAAATGAATATGGTTATCTAGCGTTACCCCTAATAAATTGGATATCGTAGGTAAAATGTCAACCTGTCCGCCTAATTGATCCTTTACGGTTGGAGTCGTAATCCCCTTAGAAGCTATGATTAACGGAATATTAATCAAATCGCGTTCCGTATATTCATGGTTCAGAATTTCCTCAAGTAAGACTTTATCCTCATCCTTAAGTGAGAAAATAGGAAGTCCCCGATGATCACCATATAATGCGATTAAGCTGTTATCCCATACGCCGTTCTGCTTTAGTTCGTCGATAAACTGTCCAAGCGCGTAATCCGCGTAATTCTGAGCACGAATATAATCGCCAACGAGCGTTCCTTCGAATCGCTCCGGCAATGTCATTTTGTATTTGCTTTCCGGAATCGAGAACGGATTATGAGAGGACATGGAGATTACATGTGAATAGAAAG
Source organism: Paenibacillus paludis (assembly GCF_042610515.1). Taxonomy (NCBI): domain Bacteria; kingdom Bacillati; phylum Bacillota; class Bacilli; order Caryophanales; family Paenibacillaceae; genus Paenibacillus; species Paenibacillus paludis. Next base: position 125,479 of record NZ_JBGJZP010000008.1, on the reverse strand, counting down.
GTTGAGCACTTTGGTCCATTCGGGCCAGCTCTTGCGATGTCTTCTTGTAAAGAACTTCATCGGACGCCCCGTAGAAGACGGTGTCATCTTCACCGAAGTAAGATTTGTCATAAAAGCGGTCGAATCCTAATGCCTCATAAAGCTCCCCGCGGTTCCAAAAGTCAACTTCATTCGTATGGAAGGTTGCTGTATCATAACCCTGCGCCTGGAGTAGCTTAGGTAAGCTTGGAAGCTCTTTGGGAGCATATATATCAGTAGCTGGACCATTCGGTGGTACATAAAAAGAAGTGTTCACGATAAATTCAGCATCGGAAGTGTTGCCTTGTCCAACCTGCTGGTAGAAACGGGGGAAATAGAAATTCCCGGCGGCAAGCTTGTTCAGATTCGGAGTGATTTCCTGCCCGTCAATCGACAAGTTAATCAGGAAGTTCTGAAAAGACTCCATTTGAATAATAATCAGGTTCTTTCCTTTGGCGGCTCCGAACAAGAGCGGATTAGATTGAGCCTCAATGCCTTTAGTTTGATCAATGACGGATTGATTAATTTTGGAGAGCTCAATAAGCTCTTCTTCACGCTCCGCAAGCAGGGCGTAGGCTTCATAGTTGAGAATTCCCATTTGCTCAGCCTGGATGGTTTCATTCATACTGGCCTGGTTCGGAAAAATATTCATTACACAGATCGCGAAAGAAACACAGAACAAGGCAGCCACCACTTTGCGGTTACTTCGGCGTGACATGGCTTTTTTCCAGGCGACTGCTTTCTTTCGGCTAAACATAACAAAACTAATGATAATGATATCCAGAAAAATAAGCATATATTGAGGGTGCATGACCGAAAAAATACTTTTCTTCACGGCTCCCACCTGTTTCGCCTGGCCGATGACCTGAGAAGTAGCAATAATACCAAAATGATTATGATATACAATCAGAGAGAAGAACAAAACGGTAATGAGCAAATTCACAAACATGTAGATGGCTATTTTACGTTTCGTAGCGAACCATTCGATCAAGCAGAAGATCAATAGCACAAAAGGAATTTCTTTGAACCATGTAGTCCAGGTTGGCCCGTCTTCGAACAAGTAATACCAAGCAAAATAGCTTTTGGCAAGCATGATCAGTGAGAAAAATAATATGGATCTTTTACTGAGTGTACGTGGTTTCTTCAACCGCATCGGTTATGCGCATCCTTTTCTTTTTAATTAGTCCATTCTATTACATGGAAGCGCTCAAAATCAACTAGATTGGAAGAAGGATTTAAGAGAAATGCAACCTTATTATGTAAAATTCATGTCAATTACTGGATTTGACTACTCACAGTATAATTCTCCTAACAAGCTAAGGAGGTCTATATGAGGGCTGAAGTGTTAAAAGTTGAAGCCATGCTATTTCGTGAACATCAGATAAACTGCTACTATAATCAATGATCCTCCCATTACCAGGTTAAACACTTTGATCCCGTTCTTCACTTTGGTGAGAAATTGCAGTTTTGAGCCCAGAAGGGCCCAGGCGGAAAGCGAAAGATAGCAAATCAGGAAATAGATACATACAAAGACAAGCAGGGAAGAATAGGATTCATTTAACCCAAAGGCCGAAACACCGGAAAGGCAAGCGATCCAAGCCTTGGGATTAAGCCACTGCATGAGCAAGCCATGACGGTAATGTGGGAGCCGCTCCTCCTTGAATTCGATCTCTGGACGGGATACCATTATTTTGTATCCAATATAACTCATGTACCCTGCGCCCGCGTATCTTAGCAACTGATAGAATACCGGAGCTTGGGCTACGAGATTGGATATTCCAAGTCCAACGGCGATTAGCAAGAGCGTAAAGCCGACAGTTGCGCCGGACACCAACGGGATAGAACGCTTGAATCCGTAATTGACTCCTGTAGACAGAATTGTCATGTTCACCGGACCTGGAGAAATCGACATGGTTAATGAAAAAAAGCACATGGCAATGAATAGAGACATAATTGCACACTCCTTGTCAGTCATTCTAGAGTTACTATAGTTGATCCGAATCACGCCGTCCAATTGTATGTTCGGATGAAGTCGATCGGAAAAACGGATGGTTTATTTAACCGCAATTAAAGGGGGGAGTGCCGTGGAACTGTACCAATTAAAGACCTTTGTCGAGATCGCCCGGACAGGCAATTTAACCGAAGCGGCAGCACAGCTCAACACGAGCCAACCGGCAACAAGCGCGCAGCTGAAAGCTCTGGAGAATGAGCTGGGTTTTGCACTTTTTTACCGAACCTCCAGAGGGATGGTCCTTACGGAAAAAGGTTCACAGCTACTGCCAGAAGCGCAGAAAATACTCGTATCCATTGACGATTTTCACAATAAAGCAAGTGATTTGCTGACAAATTCAACGGAACCCATTCGGATTGGATTGAATACAGACGGGCAGGTTCTTCAAATCAAACCATTGATTGAGTTCATCTCGGAGAGTTTGCCGCAAGTAGAGCTGCATTTTATGGACATCAAAAGTGAAGATTTCTTTAAGGATGTGACCAGCTCCCGGATAAGCGCGGGTTTTTACTATGGAACTGCCGGACATCCGTCCGTACATTCGATCAAACTGCATTCCTTCAGGATGGTTGTTGTCTACCCTAACAGCTGGGCTATGCCTGAAGGGGAGTTAACGTTGGAGTATTTTACTCAGAAGCCATGGATCTGGACGACACAGGGTTGTCCCTTCTATAAACAATCCATTGATTATTTCCTGCAGCAGAAACTGCTTCCGCTCAAAATCATGTATGTCGATGACGAATCGCTGATCGGGGATTTGGTCGGGCGGGAGACCGGCTGCTCGCTGCTGGCGGAGCCGATCGCAATGCGTTTTGCCGAGGACAATAAGCTGCAGATCTGGAACGGCATTGATCTTGAGATTGATCTGTATTTTGGGTATCCGAAAGATAAACGGAGTGATTCTGTGCTTCATGAAATAGGCTTGATCGTAGAGCGAATGTGGCAAATGGCGGAAATTGAGTATTAAGGGCAATTTGCTGTGAACATACGATTCTAATTAGACTCTTCAAGGGAAGGGTCTTTTTCGTAAGCTTGAAAGAAATAGAAGAAATCACCTGATCGTGTCACAAAATCATGCTTTGGGATTGTTATATAGGTAAACATACGGAAGGAGGTGAGATTGTGCAGCCAACCATCCCCGGGGAAGAGGATGATAGGAAGAAAATGATCGAGAAGGCTGTGGAAGCAGTCAGAGCAGGAGACAAGCATTCCTACGAAATTATCATTCATCAGTTTGAGCGGCAAATGTATACCTATTGTTTCTATATTCTAAAAAATCATACAGAAACAGAAGATGCCGTGCAGGAAATCTTTATCCGCGCCTATCAGAACCTTCATCACTACAGTAGCAGTATTTCTTTTTCGGCTTGGCTTTACAAGCTGGCATACCATCATTTGATCAACATGAAGAAGAAACAAGGTCGTTGGCTTAGGCTGGTTGAACATTGCAAAGACGAGCAGTCACAGATGCACATCTCCCGACAAGACTCGGTGATCTACGAACTTATGGCCTATCTCACAACGGAAGAACGTCATATCCTGCTTCTAAAAGCGGTAGAACAGTACACCTTTGAGGAGATAAGTGGAATTATGGGACTCAAGACCGCTACGGTCAGAAAAAAATATGAACGGCTGCGCAAAAAGCTAATGGAACGCATAGGCCACAAAGGAGAGAGAGTACATGGGACAATTGCCGAAGCAAACAGAACATACTGAGCTGGATGCCATTGAACAAATAATTCGTGAATCCACTTTGCCAAAGCGAGAACTGAGCAGTTACATTATGAACAAGATTGGGGAGCATGATATGAGCAGAAGAACAAGAACATCGAATTCAAAATCCAGTGTCTTCAAAAAAACCGCAATTGCGGCATCAATTGCAGGGGTGCTTGGTGCAGGTACGATCGGCGCAGGATTTGTATCACCGGTCATGGCAGAAACTCTAAAGCAGATTCCGGGCCTTGGCATCATTTATGAAGGAACGAGCCATCAAGCGGTAGAGACCGCTATTGCGCAAGGAATTCTATCCGAACCTGGACAAAGTGTGACTCATGACGGAATCACTCTGAAGCTGGGCAATCTGCTGTATGATGGCACACGTCTATCTTTCGTGCTGGAACACGAAGGTGCAGATGTGAATGATCCGATACCAAAGCTTGAACTTCCGGTTCTGCTTGCTGACGGGCAGGAGATCAAGTTCAGCTCAGGTAGTTTTGGTGATGTGCCATTTCAAGAGAACGCTTATCTGGTCGAATTGACACATGGTTTGAATCTGCCTGACCAATTCGATCTGACGATTCAGGCTAAAATCGCTAAGGTGAATGAAACTTATGAATTCAAGGTACCTGTACAGTTGGACGACAATGCGCTTGTGGTCAAGCCGGACATTTCCAAATCGGATGGATCCTTTAGTTATACCGTCAAGGAATTGTTTGTTTCTCCAGTCTCCACCCGTCTGATCTTGGACAGCCAAGGTGAGGTTCCACAGTCTAAGGAGCAGTCAGGCGACTACAGTGCAAGTAAAGTGTACTATGAGATTGTTGATGATCAGGGAAATGCCTTTGACCCATACAGATTCGGGTTCTTCAACAGCAAACCGGAAACTTCGTATCACGTTAATGAACTGTATGCTCCATTTGCCGCTACACCTAAGACGGTAACAATCAAACCATTTACATTGACCATGAAGAATGATGACTTTAGTATTGTTGGGCAAAAGAAAGACAGCAAAGGCAATATTCTTCCAGGGACTGAAAATCTGGGAAAGCGCACATATCTGAAGGATTTGGAAGTGACCATCCCTCTGCAACCGTAAATGACGTGACAGTCCTATCTGCATAGCTTGATTAGAAAATCATGCCGAAATGGCGTGGTTTTCTTGTGTAGGAAGGTGACTATTGTTCGATTACAAATTGTGGAATCTATGTTACAATCACTCTGCAAAAGAATATTGCAACTATACATACATATGGAGGGAATTGTAAGATGGATATTATTGGCCTGGGGGGACTCCCTTGGGATACATTAGAGCAGGAGGTTGAACAAGGCGGGAAATTTGTCGTGTATACATATTGTATATCCATCATCTTCATGACCTTCCGGAAGAGTTCGTCAATCTATTACATAGAACCAAGAATGGGTTCAGTTGGTACAGGGCTCAAATTCACGTTTATTAGTGTATTGTTCGGATGGTGGGGCATACCGTGGGGGCCGATTTATACCATTGGTTCGCTATTTACGAATTTAAGTGGAGGCCGTGATGTGACAGTAGAAGTAATGGATTCGATGATAGCAGAACGAAGAGAGCAGTCACAGTTGCTTAATTTTATTGAACGAGTAAAGGACAAATTGGAGAATCAAGTATGATCCTTCCGGAAGGTATTACGGGATTTGGCAAGAGTTTAGCCACAACAAAAATTACGGATAAAGAATTTAAATTCTTCTGTCACCAATTTTCAGAAGAATTAGGGTTGGATATAGTTAATGTTGTAGAGATTTTTTACACTTCAAATTACTACATTGGAGAACTGGCTAAAGCATCTGGTAAGGTGTATATAATCATGAACAAACAATATCCTTTCGTAGCATTTGCAAGCGAATATAGAAATGGAAATATTGAATTTATTGATAATACATATTATATTAATACCTTTTCTCGATGCAGAGAGCAATTTGAAAGTAATGATCGCTGCGATATTTATCGCATATTAGGGCTTGAGGATCTTGAAATGAGAGTTAATGAAGAGATGATTCAAAACCTGAACCAAGATGAACTGAAGCAGATTAAATATTGGAAACCACAAGTACTTAAAGAGATAGTTTTTAATAATTGGGATTAATGAATCAACCTGACAGAGACTCTTCCCGGGAAGGGTCTTTTTTACGCAAATTGCTGAATAGAGCGGATCAGAATGAAGCATGTCTCGATAAGCTGGATGAACATTACTACTTAGGTTGGCTGGCAAACGTAACAGAAACGGAGGGAGAGGGAGGCTGGAAAAACGTTACTGTTCGACATTAAAGATTGATCGGAGGCCCCCCCTCTTCGCAGTGGCCACGTCACTCTTGGAATTCTTCCAAAACCTTGGATTTGTCTCCATGAATCTTTTCCAGGTGATCCTCACCCCAATAGCATAAATGGTCTAGCGCGGGTTTTAATCCCCAGCCGTAGTGCGTTAATTCATACTCCACTTTAGGGGGGATCTCCTTATAAACCTTTCGTGTAACAATCTTATCCTTTTCCAGGCCTCTGAGCTGAGTGGTCAGCATTTTTTGAGTAATGCCGGGTATTAACCGACGAAGCTCAGACGTTCGTTTCCGTCCTGTCATCAAATGGTAGATAATTAAAGGCTTCCATTTTCCTCCCATTACTTCTAAAGCCGCTTCCACTCCAACTTGATACTTCTTTTGAACGCTATTTTTCATCTGTTCAGTCATCTCTTAATCCTCCGTTAAAAAGGCTAGGTTTGCTGAGAACAACCAATCACTTCAATCCGTTACTCAGGTCGGTTTCTGGGGAATCTGCCTAGGGTACTTCCATGTTCCTATGGCACCTGTATCTTCCTATAGAACTTAAAAGTGCGTACTTCCAGATTATTTTCCTACTGTTTATAATAGCATCAGCCATTAACCATGGCTAGAAGTCAGCTGCTCAAGAAAGGTAGTGAAGATACAAGCATGAAAGTATTAATCGTTGTTTCACACCCGAGAAAAGATTCCTTGACCTTTCAGGTGGCTGGTCGTTTCGTACAAGGTCTTGCCGAGGCTGGCCACGACTACGAGATATTGGATTTGCACGGGATTGGTTTTGACCCTGTTTTAAAAGGAGCAGATGAACCCGATTGGTTAGTTGCGGAACAGTCCTTTTCCCCTGAAGTTGAAATGGAAATAAGACGGATGAAGGAGCATGATGCTTTGGCATTTATTTTTCCTCTTTGGTGGTGGCATTTGCCGGCTATGCTAAAGGGGTATATTGACCGTGTATGGAACAATGGGTTTGCGTACGGTTCGAACCACCTTCATCATCAGCATGTCTTGTGGCTAGGTTTGGCTGGCGTTTCGAAAGAACAGATGAAAAAGCGTAACTATGATGAAACGATTACTCATCTGCTGAATGTAGGAATTGCAGATTATTGCGGTGTTTCCAATTCCAAGGTTGAATTCTTATATGAGACCATGGCTTCAAATCCCGGTCATTTCGAAATGCTGCTGAACCAAGCTTACCGCTTAGGTTTGAATTATGCCAAGGATCATTAAGCTGGAGGGCGGTTTGCTGCTGCTGTTATAGCTGCGTTTTCCGAGCAACTTTGCGCGCGAATTCCCGTCCAATTCAGGACCATTCCATTAACCTCAGAGGGGAAAGAGGTAGTTAAGCCGAATAATATATCAAGCGAAAAAGTGCACAAAGAATTAACACCGCTGAGGCAGTTGAGATTGGAGAAACTGCATTAATTCACTAGGAGGTAGAGTATGGGACATCGGGCCAATCTCATGATTATTCGGGAAGGTAATTACTCTTTGTACTACAGCCATTGGTGCGCAATTACTCTTCCAAGTGATTTGTTCTGGGGGCCGGAAGCGGCCGTGGCTTTTATTGAACAGCAAGAGCCTGCAGAGGGTTGGCTGGACAATGCATGGGCGGAAGGCTGTGCATGTGTGGATTTGGATCACCGGCATTTATTGTGGTACGGTGGAGAGGACGAGCATTATGAGATTCCGCTGCGCCGGCATCTATTGAAGATGATGCAGCCCTTATGGCCGGGATGGACTATTGAATGGGCTTCTTCCGGGATATTGGACATGGCAGCTTATGTGGGCTATCCGGTGGAAGAACTCATCAGTGAAGTGAGTAGGACCATTACTCCATTATCGCTGGTGCCTGAACCCAGGGACGGCTGGGTCCGAACGGTGGCAAGCGTGGTTTATCTGGATGGGGAAATGCGGCTATACCCGGTACAATCGGAGCTGGAAGATTATCTATTGCAGGGGCCTTCGCTGGTAGAATTGCTTAATAAATCGGAAGGCAGCACAGAATTGGACTTAAACGAATGGCCGAAAGAGACACCGGATCAAGGCTTCCACCTGGATTTGCTGGCACGAACGATAGATATCTGGTATGCCCCGGATGCGGGGACTCTGTTGCAGCAGATTCGCACAGCTTGGCCGGGATGGACCGTGACCGATCAAAGAGATCAGTATGAGTCGCAGATCCGGCTGGCAGAAGGGAAGCTGTGCTTTAAGATGGAGAATCCGCAAGAGTTGACGGAGCGGTTAACCTCTCAATTGCTGGGAAGCCACTCCAGTCCTGTAGATACCATTAAAGAGATTGCCCGTTTAAAGGCAGAAGCTGGAGAAGAGATAGAGGTGAACCCGCATGCTCTGGTGGATGAGCCTCAGGACATTCCGCTAGATACGCGTGAGCAGCTGCTGCGGTATGCCGTTACGAACATGGCTGGGTGATGTTGTGGATTTGAACCCAGACCTATCGCCCGGACCATATTCCACAGGGCGCTAAGTATGAGGTGCTTGCTTCGTGCAAGTGCCTTTATTTGGTACTTGTAAATCAAATCGGGATATGCTAATCTGTAAATGTAAAACATGTAACCGGTTACACACGTGAGGGAGTGAGAGCAGTCCATGATTACAATTAAGGATGTCGCGAAAATTGCCGGCGTTTCGGTGGCCACGGTTTCACGGGTGATCAATGAATCAGGTTATGTCAACATCGATACCCGCAAAAAGGTAGAGGCGGCGATCCGGCAAAGCAATTATTCCCCCAATGAAGTGGCCCGGTCTTTATACAAACGCAAATCCAAGTTAATCGGTTTACTGCTGCCGGATATTACCAACCCTTTTTTTCCACAGTTGGCACGCGGCATCGAAGATTACATGCAAGAGAATGGGTACCGGATTATTTTTGGCAATAGTGACGAGAATGAGGAGAAAGAGCTGGATTATATCCGCACTTTTGTACAGAATAATGTTGTAGGTGTGATATCTTCAACGAATTTTCCCGACAGCGGGGCTTATCTGGAAATGAATATTCCGGTCGTCTTCCTGGACCGTACTTCCAATGACAGTCCTTCCGTTTACGCGGATGGCCGGAAGGGCGGACGTCTCGCCGCTCAGGAAATGGTTGCAAGAGGCAGCAGCCGGATTACCATTATCCAAGGACCGGCCCATGTCAAGCCGGCGCAGGACCGGTTTCAGGGCGCGGCCGAAGCGCTTGAAGAAATGGGGATCAGCTACAATGTGATCCGGACATCATCCTTTTCCTATACCGAAGCAGAGCAATGGGCGACCGAGCTGTTTGAACGGTTTTTGGATACAGACGGCGTGATCGCCAGTAATGATATTGTGGCCACAGCGGTTCTTCATGAAGCTCACCGGCTGGGCAAAACCGTGCCGGAGGACGTTCAGATTATCGGCTTTGACGATATTCCGCTCAGCAGTCTGATGTCGCCATCTTTATCAACTATCCGCCAGCCTGCACGTGACATGGGCAGTGAGGCCGCCCGATTATTGATTCAGCTCATTGAGCAGGATCAGGTGGAAGATAAGATCATTCAGTTGCCGGTCAGCTTCATCGAGCGGGAAACTACCCGGAGCAGAATGGAAACCAGTAAGAAAGGGTGAAAGATATGGCTAAGATTTGTGTAATTGGAAGCTGTTCCATGGATTTGGTGGTAACCGCTTCCAAACGGCCTCAAGTTGGTGAAACGGTTCTAGGAGACCGCTTCACCACCGTTCCGGGAGGCAAGGGTGCGAACCAAGCGGTTGCCGCCGCACGGCTGGGTGCTGAGGTAACGATGATCGGCTGTATCGGGGACGATTTTTACGGCAAAGCGATCATGGACAATTTTAAAAGAAATGGCGTTATTACCGCCAATGTGGAACCGGTTACACATGTAGAGAGCGGAACAGCCCACATCGTTTTAGCTGAGGGGGACAACAGCATTATCGTGGTCAAAGGTGCAAATGATCACGTCACACCTGCTCTAGTCGAACGGGCACTGGACGCCATCCGAAGCGCCGATATGGTCCTGGTGCAGCAGGAAATTCCGGAGGAAACGGTATCGTATGTTAGCAGCCTCTGCCAGAGAATCAATGTGCCCTTGCTGCTCAATCCAGCGCCTGCCCGCCCGCTTAGTGAAGCGGTGATCGAAAAGGCTGCCTATCTTACGCCGAATGAACACGAATGCTCCATTTTGTTCAGCGGGGTGGATAAAGCAGAAGCTTTACGGAAGTTTCCGGGCAAGCTATTCATAACGGAGGGCAGCAGCGGCGTGCGGTATTACGATGGAGAGCGCGAGGTGCTGGTGCCCACTTATCAAGTGGAGGCCATAGATACAACTGGAGCAGGAGATACGTTCAACGCCGCATTTGCCGTGGCTCTGGCCGAAGGCAGCTCCATCCCGGACAGTGTGAAGTTCGCGAATCGTGCTGCGTCTTTATCCGTAACAAAATTCGGCGCTCAAGGCGGCATGCCCATGAGAGCTGAAGTCGAGGAGAGTCTTTAATTATGAAGAAACATGGAATATTGAACAGTCATATTTCCAAAATACTGGCTGACCTGGGCCATACCGACATGATTGTCATTGCAGATATCGGACTGCCGGTTCCGGCGGGCGTTCCCAAGATTGACCTGGCGCTTAAACTGGGCGTACCCGGCTTTCAAGAGGTCGTCGATGTCATTGCGGAGGATATGGTGATCGAAAAGGTGATTGTGGCCGAGGAACTGGCCGTGAATAATCAAGCAACCTCGCAATATGTGAATGACAAATTCAGGGGAACGCCGATAGAGGCGCTTACCCATGAGCAATTCAAGCAGTTGACCCAGAAGGCCAAGGTGATTGTTCGCACGGGAGAAGCGAAGCCTTACGCGAACTGCATCCTGCAAGCCGGCGTCTATTTTTGATATGGAGGAGGTTCGAGGGATATGCGCATTGCAATGAAAGACATTTATAAGTCCTTTGGCACCAACCCGGTTCTTGCGGGGGTAGATTTTGAACTGCTGGATGGGGAGATTCATGCCCTGATGGGGGAGAATGGCGCCGGCAAATCCACGCTGATGAACATTCTGATTGGTCTTCATCAGCGGGATCAGGGAACGATTCACATTGATGGGCGGGAAACCTATTTTGCCAACCCCAGAGAAGCAGAGCGAAGCGGGATCGCCTTTATCCACCAGGAGCTGAATGTATGGCCGGATATGACGGTTCTGGAGAACCTGTTTATCGGGAAGGAAAAAATCTCTTCACTTGGGCTATTGAATATGAAAGAAATGAAAGCGTTAGCAAACGAGCAGTTCCGCAAGCTCTCCGTGACGATTCCACTGAACCAGGAGGCTGGGGAATGTTCTGTCGGGGAGAAACAGATGATCGAGATTGCCAAGGCGCTCATGACCCATGCCAAGGTTATCGTGATGGACGAACCCACGGCTGCACTGACCGAACGGGAAATTCAGAAATTATTCGAAGTCATTGCCTCCCTCAAAAAAGAAGGTGTCTCCATCGTCTATATTTCGCACCGGATGGAGGAGATCTTTACGATATGCGACCGGATTACCGTCATGCGGGATGGGAAAACCATAGATACCCAAGCCATTCCAGACACGGATTTTGACGATGTGGTTCGGAAAATGGTCGGGCGCCAATTAACGGACCGTTTCCCTCAGCGCGTCTTCCAGCCCGGAGAAGTGGTGCTTGAAGTGAAGAATGCTTGCAAAACGGGGAAATTTAAAGACGTTAACTTCTCGGTGCGGGCCGGTGAAATTATTGGATTCTCCGGATTGATGGGATCGGGCCGGACGGAAATCATGAGAGCGTTGTTCGGACTGGATACACTGGACAGCGGTGAGGTGAAGATTCGGGGAAAGCAAGTGGCAATCCGCAATCCCCATGATGCGATGCAAGCAGGTATCGGCTTCGTTACGGAGGACCGGAAGGATGAGGGCTTGATTCTTGATTTTTCCATTCGGGACAATATGGCAATGACGAATTTATCCAGCTTCGCCCCCAAGGGTGTAATCATTGACAAGAAGGAAAAAGATTTCGCGGACCTGCTCATTCAGCGTCTTCAAATCAAGACGGAGTCTTCATCTACGCTGGCGCGTCAGCTCTCAGGAGGTAATCAGCAGAAAGTGGTCATCGCCAAATGGATTGGTATCGGCCTCAGCGTGCTGATTCTGGATGAACCCACACGCGGCGTCGACGTGGGAGCGAAGCGCGAAATCTATCAGCTCATGAACGAGTTAACCGAACGCGGCGTTGCGATCCTTATGGTCTCTTCTGAACTGCCAGAGATTCTGGGGATGAGTGACCGCATAATAGTGGTCCATGAAGGGGAGATCGGCGGAGAACTCTCTCGGCAGGAAGCGACGCAGGAAAGCATTATGATATTAGCCACAGGGGGGCAATAGAGATGACAACAATTACGGATGGCAAAGAAAAGAAGAGTTTGCGGGTTGGGCAGATTACACAAAAGTTGGGCCCGCTGTTGGGGTTATTTATTCTTGTTCTCATCGTGTCCATGCTGAACCCTAGCTTTCTGGAGCCGCTTAATATTCTGAATTTGCTCCGGCAGGTTGCGATCAACGCGCTGATCGCCTTTGGCATGACCTTTGTCATTCTGACAGGCGGAATTGACTTATCGGTGGGTTCCGTTCTCGCGCTCTCCAGTGCCTTCATGGCCAACTTGCTGTTGGCAGGCTGGAATCCCATACTGGCGATTATCGGCGGCTGTGTATTGGGTGGAGTGATCGGGATGGTCAATGGCCTAATGATCACCAAGGGTAAAATGGCGCCGTTCATCGCTACCTTGGCGACCATGACGATCTTCCGGGGATTAACTCTAGTCTATACGGATGGCAACCCGATTACGGGCCTTGGAGATAGCATGACGTTCCAATTGTTTGGCCGCGGGTACTTCTTGGGCATTCCTGTTCCCGCTGTGACGATGATTATCGTGTTCGCTCTGTTGTGGGTCGTACTGCACAAAACTCCATTCGGCCGCAAGACCTACGCCATCGGCGGTAATGAGAAAGCTTCAATAATTTCCGGGATTAAGGTAGACCGCATCAAAATAATGATTTATTCACTGGTAGGTATGCTGTCGGCATTGGCCGGGGCCATTCTGACTTCCCGGTTGAATTCGGCCCAGCCAACGGCAGGAACCTCCTATGAGCTGGATGCTATCGCGGCCGTTGTACTGGGAGGCACCAGCTTGACCGGGGGCCGCGGACGTATTGTGGGTACCTTGATCGGTGCGCTCATTATCGGAATTCTGAACAACGGGTTGAATCTGCTGGGCGTTTCTTCTTTCTACCAAATGGTGGTCAAAGGGATTGTCATTGCGATAGCCGTACTGATTGACCGCAAGAAAGCCGCATAAAAGGGGGATTCTATTATGAAAAAAATCACTTTAGTCCTGACGTCCATACTGCTGCTGCTAATGACTGGCTGCTCCCTGGAGCCCCCGGAATGGGCCAAGCCCAATAATGAAGGCAACGGGCAAAATTTGAAAATCGGCTTATCTCTCTCAACTCTGAACAATCCCTTCTTCGTGGCCCTCAAAGACGGCGTGACGGCCGAGGCGAATAAGCAAGGGGTGGAGATCCTGGTTATCGACGCGCAGAATGACTCTGCCAAGCAGAACAATGATGTGGAGGATCTGATACAAAAAGGGGTAGACGCGTTGTTGATCAACCCTGTGGATTCATCGGCAATCTCGACGGCGGTCCAGTCGGCGAACAGCCTGGATATCCCCGTCATTACATTAGACCGCTCGGCGGATAAAGGAGATGTCAAAGCGCTGGTCGCTTCGGACAACATCAAAGGCGGTTCCATGGCGGCCGAATATATCGTCCAGAAGCTGGGCAAGGGTGCGAAGGTCATCGAGCTGGAAGGATCACCGGGCGCATCAGCCACCCGTGAACGGGGTAAGGGATTCCATGAAATCGCGGATACCCAGCTTGAGGTCATTGCAAAGCAAACCGCCGATTTCGACCGCACCAAAGGATTGACCGTCATGGAGAACCTGATCGAAGGAAATCCGGGCGTGCAGGCAGTCTTCGCACACAATGACGAGATGGCTCTAGGGGCGATTGAAGCGATCCAGAGCTCGGGTAAAAACATCCCCGTAATCGGGTTCGACGGCAACAAAGACGCTCTTGATTCCATCGAGGCAGGCAAACTGACCGGAACCATCGCCCAGCAGCCCGAATTAATCGGCCAGTTGGCCGTTCAAGCTGCAAAGGATGTACTGGACGGGCAGACCGTGAAGCCAATGATTCCCGCACCGCTGAAGCTGATCGTGAAAGAGTAATAGAAGACAAGGCATATTCTGCTTCAACCCACGAAAAGCCCGCGTGATTCAGGAATTCCTGCATCACCGGGCTTTTTTTAGCCCTATATTATTCCATTGAAACAATATGCATATCAATCCAGTCATTTGAATTAGAACTCAATATACTTTTTGCTGCCTCATCAAATGTCAAATCAGCATCATTCGTGTAAACGACCCATTTACTCGACTTTTCAGCATTTGGCATTGTGCCACTTAACTCAAGACTATATGTATACTCTTTTCCATTTGCATCTACATATTTAGTGGGACTATTTTTTGCACAAGCTGACAAAGAGATAAGTAAAATTGCGAGAATCAATACAACTGAAATGTTTTTTTTCATATTTATTACCTCCGTAATAGCATTTATTTGGTTAATTATACTATTGTACCTCAGGAGGAATGCTGAATGGAATGGACCTTAGAAGATATGGAAGAGACGAGCCGATTATTGAAACTGGCTCATGGAGGATAGGCGATGTTATAATAAACATAATTTTTCAGGAGGTGCTCCTTGTGACCCATTCCATACGTTTACGGTAATTGGAGGTGCAAGACTGGTGAACTCGCCCATTTTTTGAGACAAGGGAATGAGTTTATTTGTTATGCGCCTGTTTCAGTGTGCCGATGCTAATGGAATGAGTTTATTTGAGTTTTTAATCAAAGGAGATGGCCTTATGCAAAAACAATGGAAAAAAACATTCGCGCTTATTTTTAGCGGACAGATATTCTCTATACTCACGAGTTCGATGGTTCAATTCGCAGTGATCTGGCATTTGACGGAATCGACAGGTTCAGCCGCAGTTTTGATGATTGCCGGATTGGCTGCATTCTTGCCGCAAGCTGTCCTGGGTCCCTTCGTAGGGGTCTGGCTGGACCGCTGGAACCGTAAATTAACGATGATTATTGCGGATAGCGCAATTGCGCTCTTCAGTCTGATCTTAGGGTTCTATTTCATTTTGGGGGAGCCGGGACTCGGCTTCGTCTATATCATTCTGAGCTTGCGTTCGGCGGCTTCGGCCTTTCATGCCCCAGCGTTCCAGGCGGCCGTTCCGTTGATTGCACCGGAAGAGGAGCTGACAAGAGTCGCGGGTTGGCAGCAGATGGTCTTCTCTTTCTCGAATGTAATGGGTCCAGCGCTTGGGATAGCAGTATATTCGGCGACTTCGCTTGGGGCGGTATTGCTCCTGGATGTGGCCGGGGCGCTGATTGCGAATCTAATGCTGTTCCTGGTGAAGATTCATCAGCCCAAAGCGCAGGTAACAGTTTCACCCTCCTTTATCCATGAATTCCGGCTGGGCTGGAGCGCACTCATTCAAGCAAAACCTATTGTGTTGATTACGGGGGCTACAGCAGTGTTCAGTATCGCGTTTATGCCGCTGGCGACACTATTTCCTTATATGACGTTGTCTCATTTTGGCCGTGGGGGCTACAGTGCCAGCTTGGTGGAAGCGGTGTTCAGCATCGGGATGATTTTGGGAGGATTGCTTCTGTCGGTGTTCTCATCCAAATGGAGTGATATTAGCTATATGAGTTTGGGTCTGCTGGTCATCGGCCTGACCTGTGTAATCAGCGGCTTGATTGGTTCGGATGCTTTTGTGATCTTTGCGGTTCTCTCGTTCTTCATGGGAAGTGCCGCACCCTTCTTCAATGGCCCCTTCATGGCGATGATTCAGCGTTCATTCGAGCCGGAGATGCTGGGCCGCGTCATTTCACTCGTGACCAGTATTATGATGTTGTCTTCACCGGTTGGACTTCTGTTGGCAGGACCCGTGGTGGATGAATACGGCGTGCAGCTATGGTTCCTCGGTTCAGGAATAGTCGTGATGCTGACCGCTCTGTTTATCTTCATTCAGTTTCGGCGGCTGGCGTCCCGGCAGCGCACTGAGACTGAATAGACGTTTAGCCGCGAACAGCGGAACGAAATCAAGAAATTCTTACGACTACAGCGGCCGGAAGTTCAAACATTCCGCAGGTGTATGGTAAGAACAACGATGGAACAATTCTATAAAAATGGTGGGGAGAGGGTACCTTGTTCTTGCGCAGTCTTGAAATTCTGAGGAAACATGAAATGGACCATAGCCGTTATCCGTTTTCCATTACAGCTTTAAAGAACCTGAGCTCTCTTGAATTCAAAACAAACGTTTCCTTCTTTGTGGGAGAGAACGGTTCGGGCAAATCAACCCTTCTGGAGGCCATGGCCTATCAATGCGGGTTTAATACGGCAGGAGGCAGCAAGAACAACCTCTACGAGGTGGATGCTTCCCACTCTGCTCTGGGAGATCATATTCGCTTATCATGGCTGCCCAAAGTTACAAACGGCTTTTTTCTCAGGGCAGAGACCTTTTATCACTTTGCCTCTCATCTGGATACTATGCCTCAGAGCTTGCAGTATTATGGTGGGCGTTCGTTGCACGAGCAATCCCATGGTGAGGCGTTTCTGGCACTCTTTAATCATCGTTTCGGCAAAAAGGCGATCTATTTACTCGACGAACCGGAGGCGGCTCTTTCGCCAGCACGGCAATTGGCCTTACTCCGTATTATTAAGGATCTGGAACATGAAGCCCAGTTCATCATAGCTACACATTCGCCGATTCTTCTCGGTTATCCGGATGCCCAGATTCTGAATTTCGATGAAGATCCGGTTGGGGAAATTCGTTATGAAGAGACGATGCATTACATGATCACAAGACGGTTTCTCGAAAATAGAAAGAGTGTTCTGCGTGAGCTGTTCAGCGATTCGGATGAAAATGACTAGGGTTGAAACTTCCTTGAAAAAAAGTGATTATGGGCCGGTCCGAGAGGATCGGCTTTTTTGGTTTATCCATCCCGAGGCCGAGATTTAAATCATCTCACAGACCGTTAAGATCCTAGCAGGTGCGGGATTATAATAAAGCAGCACCGAGGAAATACATAGCAGGTTTATATTCAGTTTAAATAAGGGGCTTACCATCCTTATATATTCAGTTGTTTAGGAGGAATTGCAAATGAATCAATTAACGAAAACAGCACCACACCACGGCGATTGGGCCATTGAAGCGCAGGGGCTTGTCAAAGTCTTTGGAGACAACCGGGCGGTAGACGGTGTGGATCTGAAAGTGGGGACCGGTTCGATCTACGGTGTGCTGGGTCCGAATGGAGCGGGGAAGACCACAGCCATCCGAATGCTGGCGACCTTACTAAGACCGGATGCAGGTTCGGCGCGGATCTTCGGACATGATGTGGTAAAGGAACCGCAGATTGTGCGTCAGCTGATCGGGGTGACCGGCCAGTACGCTTCAGTCGATGAGTCGCTCAGTGCGACAGAGAATTTGGTTATATTCTCCCGCTTGCTCGGACTGGGACGTGCCGAGGCACGTCATAAGGCAGCAGAGTTGCTGGAGGAATTCGGACTCACTGAAGCGGCGAAACGTCCGCTCAAAAATTTCTCCGGCGGTATGCGCCGGAGGCTGGATTTGGCCGCAAGTCTGATTGCGCAGCCACCGCTCATTTTCCTGGATGAACCCACGACCGGTTTGGACCCGCGTACGCGCAACCAAATGTGGGATACGATCCGGCGGCTGGTGAAGTCGGGTTCAACCGTGTTGCTAACTACGCAATACCTTGAAGAGGCTGATCAACTGGCTGACCGGATCGCGGTTATCGATCATGGCCGTGTGGTTGCCGAGGGCACCGTAGATGAACTGAAGTCCTCTGTCGGAAGCTCGTCGCTGCACTTAAAGGTTCAGCATCCGCAAGATCTCACGAATGCCCGCCGGCTTGTGCAACAGGTGCTTCAGGTACCGTCCAGTCTTTCGGCGGAAGTGGCGAAAATCACTGCACCTATGGGCAACGCCGACCGGGTTACCGATCTGTTGATCGCGCTGCGCGAAGCAGGTATCCCGCTAGCCGAATTAAGTGTGCAGAAACCAACGCTGGATGAGGTGTTTCTGACGCTCACGGGCCATGGTGTACAGGAGGACGCGGTTCAGGCGTCCGGCAAATCGAACAAAGTGGAGGAACAACAGTATGAGTACAATCATTAAACCAGGTGCCGAACGAAAGCTGAAAAATCATTCGAGCTTTAGCCAATCGGTGCGCAATTCACTAACAATGGCCTATCGGGGGTTGCTGAAAATCAAGCGTACACCCGAGCAGTTGTTTGATGTCACGTTTCAGCCTATCATTTTCACGCTGATGTTCACTTATATCTTTGGCGGTGCGATCTCTGGAGATGTGCATAATTATTTGCCGGTCATCATCCCCGGCATTCTCGTACAGACCGTTATTACGACTTCCATAGTTACAGGCGTTCAGCTCAGGGAGGATATGGAAAAGGGAGTGTTTGACCGGTTCAAGTCACTGCCGATCTCGCGGATTGCCCCGCTCGCAGGAGCATTGCTTGCCGACACCGTCCGGTACACCATAGCGACTGTACTTACTTTTGTCATGGGATATCTTCTGGGCTTTCGTCCCGAAGGCGGGATCGGGCATGTAGCAATCGCTGCGCTCCTCGTGATCGGATGTTCCTGGGCGATCAGCTGGATTTTCGCCTTCTTCGGCGTAATAGCACGCACGGCTTCCAGTGTGCAGGGGATATCCATGATTGTGCTGTTCCCGCTCACCTTTCTTTCCAATGCTTTTGTGCCGGTCAATACCATGCCGGACTGGCTCCAGTGGTTCGTGAATATTAACCCGATTTCTCATCTGGTAACAGCCGTCCGGGAGCTGGTCAACTCGGGGACAATGGGCACAGATCTTGTCTTCTCCCTCGTCGGAGCGGCTGTAATCGTAGCGATCTTCGCTCCCATCACCGTGCGTGCATATATGCGTCGTACGTAACCGTTAAAAAGAGATCTAATAATTAGGCATGAGTTGCCCGATACGGAATGGTTTCGTAATTTTCGTACCGGGCACGCCTTATAAGGCATGACGATTATAATCCTGCAATTCCTCTACGCTGAACAAATGCTTCTGCAGCCCATGATAATAGTTCCCTTTCTCTGCCGTAAAACACAGCATGCAATAATCCGGATCGGTTGGCCCAAGCGGATAATATTGTTCGTCGCCTTCTTTCCAGAAGTTCTGCTTCGTTTCATCATCAAGGAATACCTTCATATGCCCTGTAAGCATCAATCCGTGAAAGTCCTCGGCGTCGAGAAAATAAATGCAAGATTTGGAGTTGTGCATCCATTGGCTGGTGCGGATTGCTGACGTGTTTGTCGAGAACCAGAAGGTCTTTAGGCCTTCATGTTTGATCTTGAACATATTTTTGGCGTTTGGAAATCCGTCACTGTCAATTGAACATGCAATGGCATCACGGCTATTTTCAATTAATTTGATGATAGCTTCTTTGGTTTGCTGCTCCATTTCGGGTTCCTCCAATTCATCATTTCAAATTATCAACAATTCTGCTCAGCATTTTCTCGAATGCAGTAACCTCCGATTCTGTGAATCCCTGATAGAACAAAGTATTCATTTGTTCAGATACGAGATCGTAAGCCTCACGGTATGCTTTGGCCTGTTCGGTAATCGTTATGAAAGTTTGCCTGCGGTTATGGTTGTCTGGAATTCGTACAATAAGCCCCCCTTCTTCCATTCTGTCAAGCATGCTGGTCAATGAAGTATTTGCAAGCGAGGTAAGCCGGCCAATCTCGGAAATCGTAAGCCTCTCGTGTTCCCACAGCACATACAAAATCCTTCCTTGTGCACCGTTAAACGCGTCCACACCGCTTTCTTTTAACATTTTTTCAAAAACTCTGCCTTGGAGCTGTTTGATCTGAGAGATCAAGAAACCACCTGATGTTTTCGTGTGGACCACCTTCCTCCTATACAGGATATTCCTATATAGGAATGTTATCTGCGCTTTTTATCACACTTGATCTTCATATTTTTCCATTTGATAATATGATAGAATACGTTCACTTGGAGGGATACATATTATGAATCTTCACATTGCTATTTGTGACGATCAGAGGACAGAGGCCTCAAGATTGGAAGAATTGCTAATGAAGCTGCTGATGAACCTGCAGGGGATAACTGGCACCATTGAGATTTTTGAGTCAGGTGAATCCTTGCTTACGGCCATGAGCTCTACTGCTTACGATATTGTTTATCTGGATATGGAGATGCCCGGGTATAACGGCATAGAAGTCGCAGAGAAGATCCGGCTAGAAGATGCCGGGGTGTTAATCATCTATGTCACCAGCCACACCAGCTATATGAGAAGAAGCTTTGAGGTTCATCCGTTCCGTTATTTGCTGAAACCCATTGATGAACATGAACTGCAGGCCGCGACAGTCAAGGCTGTCCAGCAATGCATGCAAAGAAGCAATGTGCTGTCATTCTCAATTCATCATATGGACTATAATTTAAAAGTAGATGACATTATGTATATCACGGTAGAACGGGGAAAAAAATTGGTCCTGTGTACTGAAAACGCTACTTATTCATATTACGGCAAATTGGGGGAGTTGGAGGGACGGCTCTGGCCGCATGATTTTTGTCGCGTACATACGGGATACCTTGTAAATTGGCTCTATGTCCGGTCTTTAAGTAAAGAGCTTATTCAATTGAAGAACGGAGTGGAACTTCCTGTCAGCCGCAGTAGAAGCTCTGATTCTTTACGGTCGTACCATGCCTTTATAGAAAAGAGGCTTCTTAGATAGATGTCTTTCATTCAGGAGAATAGTCCTTACTTTTTGCTCGGTGTGTTTATGCTCATCCTTATTTATGCTCCGCAGGGGTTTGCATTCTATATTTTTCTAAAGAAATTTCTAATCCTGAACAGGAGCAAGAAGTCATTCGTAGGCTGCCTTATTCTCGTTTATATGGTTAAATCACTTACCGCAGCCAGCTTGCCGCCGGTTGTTTCGGTTGTCCTTCACCTCCTAGTGTATAGTCTGATTACGACCGTTTATTTTCGCGGCAGTGTACTGCAAAAGCTGTTCTTCAGCAGTTTCTATACGGTATTTACAGTTGTTATTGAAATGCTGGTGTGGTACGGGGTTCAGCATATCCCGCTCGATCCCGAGAGAGTGGATAACGCCAATTTCCTATGGCTGTCTTTCAGTTTCATCGTTGTTATTTTGCTAAGCATCATGTCATGCCTGCTATTGTTGCGGTTATTCCAAGTTGACAACACAACGTTACTGTCGAATCAGGATTGGGCTGTGCTGGATCTGGTTTCGGCCGGCTCTTTGCTCATTATTATTGTCAATATAAGAGGGAATGGGTTCAAGCCTTCCAATATCCCGCTTGAATTTGTGATCATTCTGTTAGGTATTCTTGTCATTAACATTGCTGTAATGTTTATGTACCATAAGTTAATGAGACGGATGCAGGTAGAATTCCATAATCATGTGCTGGAGCAGCAAGTGACGGAATACACAGGTAAGCTGAAAGAGAATCAAGAAGCAAAGCGATTGCGCCATGATCTGAATCATGTTTTGCTCCTCATTCATTCTCTGCTGGAAGCAGGAGCTGTACAAGAAGCCAGCGCTTATGTTGCGGAGGTTGCTTTGAAGCATAGGCCGGGAGAAAAATTTATCTCTTCTGGAAACATAGCTATTGATGCGATCTATAACGAGAAGTTCGCTATAGCCGAACTGAATAAGGTTGCAATGCAATCTCATTTTCGCATTCCTCAGGACTTGTCGCTTGCAGGCAAAGAGGTGAATATTGCGATAATCCTTGGCAATGCCCTCGACAATGCGATTGAAGGAGTTCAGAGATTACCCCAGCCAGGGCCGTATTCAATTGAACTGGAAGTGATTTATAGTGACGGATTATTGGTGATTTCCCTGAAGAATCCCGCATCTCTGCTTACGGAGGACGGACATGGCTCCTTTTTATCCAGCAAGCGGAACTTAGGCAGCAAAGGGTTCGGAATCGAAAGTATTGAGTATGCCGTTCAGCAGCTTCAAGGAAGTGTCAGTTTCAGATATGAGGATCAGCAGTTCATGATGCTGGCGGTATTGCCAGTGCCCGGGTAGCTATCAGATGCCAATTACTCCATCAACCGGGCAAGTTACGGTCTCCTCCCGTTTCAGAGAAGCAGTCCATGATAAAGTGAGGCTGTTCTTTATTAAAAGGAGGTTATTCCGTTGACATTGTCATTGCTCATCAGTGCAGTCCTTCAGCTTATCTTGTTCACCTCTATTCCCTATGTATACTGGTTCTTTACAAGCAGAAGGACATCTTCGTTTGTAAAGTGGATTGGCTGGAAGAAACCTCAAGTGGTTTCCAGAAGGCAGTTCATCCTATGCTTCATCCTTACAGCGACTATATTCACCAGCTTGGGAATGCTTACTACAATCTATATGCTGGATAAGGATACTTTGGCCAGCTCGCAGTTTTACGGTACAGGTCTTAAGGGGCTGATTCCGGCGTTGATCTATTCATGGATGCAGACGAGTTTGTCCGAAGAGATTCTGTTCCGCGGATTCATTGGCAAACGGCTAAGCTCGAAGTTCGGATTTGCAATTGGGAACAGTGCCCAGGCTCTATTGTTTGGCGCCGTACATGCTGTTATGTTATACAGTAGTGCCGGATTTTTTCATTCTGTAGTTGTAATGATTCTTGCAGGCTTTGTGGGCTGGAGCATCGGACTGTTGGACGAGAAGTTATCTGCCGGCTCGATTATACCAGGTTGGGTCCTGCATGGGCTGACTAACCTGATCTCCTCTATTGTTATGATGTATCAATGGATGTAGAGAAGTTTACAGATCTCCTGTGGGTTAAAACCGTAAATTGGAGGGAATTTGATGCACAAAAATGAAGCATTGCAGACATATCCATGCTCCGGGATCGAACATTTGAAGGTTCATGGCAGAACAACAGGCTGCCTGGATCCGGTAACCTTGTTCTGGACAGGAAGTGCGGTTGAATTCAACGTAAAGGCTTCGGAGCTCTGGATTGAAGTGGAGTCCGGATATGACCAGTACGAGCCTTGGATTAGTATACTCATCAACTCTGTACCTGTAAGCAGACAAATGTTAACCGCCGGAAGGTACTGGGTCTGTGTGTTCAGAGGGATGAATGAGAATGCTGCGAAGAATGTCCGGGTTGTAAAAGATGTGCAGGCTATGAGCGGAGATCCGGGCTGCTACATGCAAATCCACGCCGTGAAGACGGATGGGGAATTTGTGCCTGTTGAAGCTAGGCCCTATAAATTTGAGTTTATTGGCGACAGCATTACTTCCGGGGAAGGCGTCGTCGGAGGCAAAAGTGAAGAAGACTGGATTCCGATGTGGTTCAGCGCAATACATAATTATACGGCAATGACGGCTGACGCTTTTAACGCAGAATATCGGGTTATTTCGCAAAGCGGGTGGGGAGTGCTTACTAGCTGGGATAATAATCCGCATGCCAATCTTCCTGAAACCTACGAGCAGGTATGCGGGCTGCTTGCCGGTGCGAAAAATGCAGCGTTAGGAGCTTTTTCAGCAAATGATTTTGATTCTTGGCAGCCGGATGTGGTGGTGGTTAATCTCGGAACCAATGATGACGGTGCTTTTCATTCTCCGGGATGGCACGATGAAGATAGCGGGAAGATTCATAATCAACGGCTAAATGAGGACGGGACTTATAATGAAGCGGATTTGGCGGCATTCGAGTTGGCTGTTGAGAAGTTTCTTCTGAAGCTCAGAACTAATAATAAAACTACGCACATCATCTGGGCCTATGGAATGCTGGGCATCCCGATGATGCCGGCGATTCATCGTGGTGTAGACCGTTATGCCAAGAGAACAGGCGACAAGAAGGTTTCTGTATTTCAACTTCCGAATATGACGAATGAAACTATAGGTGCAAGAAGCCATCCGGGGGTTTTGGCCCATAAGCAAGCGGCACAAGAGCTGACCGGTTACATCCAAGGAATTTTAGCGACATATAAATTGAACTTAAATACTTGAGATAAAGAAAAGGAGCAATGGAGGGGGATTTTGGAACTGGAGGAGCGGTATTCAGGAGGTGCAGGATGAAGGAAAGATTTTGTAAAGCGTTGGAAAGTAATGATTTGGCTGAGATGAGAAAAATACCAAAAGGGGATTTGCACAACCATCTTCCAAGAGGCGGTAATAAGAAGTATATCGAAGAATGGGCCGGGGTGAAAATACCTGATTGTCCGAAGTTTAAAGATCTGGATGAAATGAATCAATGGAATGCGCAATACATAAAACCATTATTTCAGGGAAGATTAGGGTATGAAAAACGTCTCGAAGCCGCATTTATGCAGGCAAAGTTGGATGGTGTACAGCTGCTTCATATGAGCGTTTCAATAGGAGAAGAGGCTTTTTATGATCAATCCATTGAGGATTTGGTTAAAGCATTAAAAAGGATCCATCAAAGCGTTGCTCCAGATGTTACTTTTGTACCGGAAATTGCATTCTTATCCTATACTCCTATTGATGAGATAAATGAAAAGTTAGATCAATATTTCGCTCAGAATTATTTCCAATCGTTGGATATGTTTGGCGATGAATTTGCTGTTCCTTCCTTCAAAAAAGTATACAGAAAAGCGAAAGAAAAAGGATTGCTGCTAAAAGCGCATGTAGGCGAATTTGGATCAGCTGAATTAGTCAAAGAGGCTGTAGAAGAACTTGAACTCGATCAAGTTCAGCACGGCATAGCTGCTGCCAGCTCGCAAAGCATTATGAATTGGTTATGTGATCATAAAATTCAGCTTAATATATGTCCGACAAGTAATGTTGTACTTTGCAGGGCAGCAGGTTATAACGTGCATCCTATTAGAAAATTATATGATAATGGGATTAGAGTCACCGTAAATACGGATGACATGATTATTTTTGATCAAAGTGTTTCGGAGGAATTTTTCAACCTGTATCATGCAGGTGTTTTTAATACAGCTGAACTAAATGAAATCAGAGAAAATGCTTTGTGAAGAATAAATTTCGGATAAAGGAGATATTATGACGGAGAAAATAGATGCAGGATGGAATTTCGACAACAGTTATGTTTCTCTTCCCGAATCGCTGTATACAAGGCTCAAACCGGATTCTGTACGACTGCCGAAGCTGGTGATTTTCAATGAAACCTTGGCAGCATCTCTTGGGTTGAAGGGTCCGGCACTGCGTAGCGATGATGGTGCTGCAGTGTTTGCAGGCAACGAAATTCCTGAAGGTGCTGATTCACTTGCCCAAGCTTATGCAGGGCATCAATTCGGACACTTTAACAGGTTAGGTGATGGCAGGGCTGTGCTTCTTGGTGAACAGATTACGCCAGAAGGCGAGAGATTTGATATTCAGCTTAAGGGTGCAGGTAGAACGCCATACTCCCGCGGAGGCGATGGACGGGCAGCGCTCGGGCCAATGCTACGCGAATATATTATCAGTGAAGCCATGCATGCGCTTGGTATTCCTACCACCCGCAGCTTGGCGGTTGTCACTACAGGGGAGTCCATATTCCGCGAGACCGAGCAGCCGGGTGCTATATTGACTCGTGTAGCTGCCAGTCATCTGCGTGTCGGTACTTTTCAATATGTCTCCGCATGGGGCACTGACAAGGATCTTCAGGCTCTGGCAGATTACACGCTGCAAAGACATTATCCGGGAGCTGACTCTGATTCTGATCCGAACCGTTATCTTGTGCTGCTTCGGGAAGTGATCAAACGTCAGGCCGAGCTGATTGCTAAGTGGCAGCTGGTCGGGTTTATTCATGGAGTGATGAATACCGACAACATGGCGCTAAGTGGAGAAACCATTGACTACGGTCCTTGTGCCTTCATGGATGTCTATGATCCTGCGACAGTATTCAGCTCGATAGATCTTCAAGGCCGGTATGCCTATGGAAATCAGCCGGGGATTGCTGCGTGGAATCTCGCAAGATTTGCGGAAACGCTGCTGCCGTTGCTGCATGAAGACAAGGGCGAGGCGATCAGCCTTGCCGAGGATGCGATTGCAGATTTTCAAGAGATCTTCCTCAGCCAATGGCTCGCAGGAATGAGGGCGAAGCTTGGAATCTTTAACGAAGAACCGCAGGATGAATCCCTTATCGAAGGCTTGCTGGAAATGATGCAACAGTATCGTGCCGACTATACCCATACTTTCCGTGCCTTAACTTTAAATAAGCCGGAAGAAACGGTTTTGCATGGAACATCTGAATTTACGGGGTGGTATGAACTTTGGCAGGCGAGACTGGGCAGGCAGCAGGAATCGCAAGACGCTTCGCAGCAGGTAATGCGCGCCAGCAATCCAGCGGTAATTCCACGCAACCACCGGGTAGAAGAAGCGCTCGAAGCAGCAGTGAGAAAAGAGGACTTCAGTGTGCTGGAGCGGCTTCTTGGTGTGCTTGCGAACCCATACGCCTACTCTTCAGATCAGGATGACTACAATTCACTGCCAGAGGAATCCGCCAGACCCTACCGGACTTTCTGCGGTACCTGACTAATAAAGTCTTAAAGGTTCAGACTAAAGTGGATACACTATTTTTCTCGGGAGGTAGATATTATGAAAAACAATGCCAGTGAAAAAAACAATATGGGGATAACGTCTAACTAATCATGTCCGTTAACGTTCCCCGCCATCTGAAAGGGGAAAATCAATTTGAATCAGGTATTATTAATTATTGATGCGCAGCAAGAGTTAATCGATGGAAATGAGCAGGAAAGTGCGGTATTTAACAAAGAACAGCTTATCCGGAATATTAATAAAGTGATTGAACGAGCCCAAGAAGCAGGTGTCGAAGTTGTGTTTGTAAGGGACCTCGATGTAGCGGAGGGAAAAGGTGCAGGTTTTCAAGTGCACCATGAAATCAATAAGTCTGCGGATGCCAAAGTCTTTGATAAGCTGGCAACCAATTCTTTTCACGGGACAGGACTTCTTCAATACCTGAAAGATCAGCAGATTGGGCATGTGGTCATTATGGGGTGTAAAACTCAGCACTGCATCGATACTGCAGTCCGGACTGCTACGGTCAGTAATATGGATGTCACCTTGGTTGGGGATGGACATTCTACAACGGACACTGATGTTTTAAGTGCAGAACAGATCATCAGGCATCACAATAAAACGTTACATGGGCACTACAATGTGGAACACTTTTCTATGGTCAGAGATTCCGAGGAAGATTTGTTTCGTCCCACACATGACTCTTATAGATCATAATTCGCAGGCGGCACTTAAATGTGCCGCTTTTTGCTGACTTTTCACTAGTGGGGAAGAGGGTACTAGAAACTAGACTGTGGAAAATAAAACAAACTTAGGCTATTTTTGAAATTTCTATCACGTATGTTTATGGTTGTTTTGGTTTCACTACTGCTAACATCCCTGATTGCTTGCAGCACATCAAAATTAAATGACAATAGAGGTAGCGCTGCTGAGAACAATCCACCCAAGAAGGTGGAAGAGGAAATAACTGCTGAGCCTAAAGATGAAGAATTAGGCGATTTGCTGGCGCGCAGCAATGGCGATTGGATTGATGACTCATATAATCTTACTGCCCATGATGATGCTGAAAATAGCATTAATATTTATAGTGAAGCCAACGATGATCTATCGGGTACAGTATGTTTCTTTTTGGCTCTTTTCGTAATTATTGTTGTTTTATTAGATAATTAGAGTATCAAGTTGGCGTAAGATGATTTTCTTTTAATCAATCCCAAAAAGCGACAACTTGATTTAGTTTTTCTAAATCATTTGGGGCAATCTTCAATGTCGATGCTGGTTCTCCCGTACCTCCGTAAACAAATGGATAATAAAAAAGCCCTCTATCTACGATACAAGGCAAAGAAAGCACTAAGGAGACACTACCAACAGTGTATCCAGTTATTTGCTGGACTTCTTTTGGGGTTGCCATTTTCAATTGGTTGCATTCTAAAATGTCTGACACTTCTTCTAAATTTACACGCCCACGATTTCCAGAAACAATCATTGCAAAATATCCTTTTTCTGACTTGAGAACCAAAGTGGGTGCTGTTTGACCTATTTCAATTCCAAAATAATCTGCGCCTTCCTGGGCTGTACGAATCTGTTTTTCATGATGAATAATCTCATATTGAACCCCTTTTTCTTGCAAAATCGCTTTTAGATTATCCATAAATAGGTGTACTCCCTTCCAATAATCGAAACGGCTATGAAGTTTTCAAAAGTTGGACAGTCGTGAAATTCGCTTTTTTACATGCATCTAACACCATTGTTCTTGCTCGTAGTTTCTTGCCGACTTTCTTGTGCAGCTCCGCTTTAATATTAGGGCTGTATCCATTCGCCAAATAACTGCTGCGCCTTGTCCCAATCCACCCCAAGGTCTCCGTACCATCCCGCCCACGGCATTTCCATGTCGGACCGGCCTCTTGTATTGTTCAACTGCAGTTCTCCGTTTACAATGTCTTCCCTATTGCTCCAACGATCAGCTTGAAGCTCCAACACCTGATTGGGCAGGATGCCGACCGTTGCCAGTGATTGCAGGATACCCCGGCGCACACCTGCCGTTCCTTTAACCAGCTTCATGGAGGTTAGGCGTTTCTCATATTTACCTGGAGTCTCATCTTCCGGCGCCTCAGCGAGACTGCGGAGCAGCCGATTAAAAACGGCAATATCCTCACTACTCGGGATTAAAGGCTCATTCTTTATGATTTGCGCAAACTCGGTTATGTCCACATAGGCGCCGATTGGACTATTTCCATATACATTCCCTAAGTGAATGGCATATCTAATATAGGATGCGTTTGTCCAGCCTTCATCGTTGTGGCTGAACCCGCACACAGAATCACAGAATCATGTGTGATGTGCCCGATATCATTAGCCTGCCAATGATGCTGTTCCAGCAGTTCACGATCGGCAGATGACAGGGTATCCACCAGGTAGACGCTTACTTCCCTCTCTCTGTCGTAATCGTAATTAGGATACTTGTACAGCTTATTCAGTGCTTTTAGCAGTTTATGGTTCATATGAGCTCACCTCCTTACCAGTTTGCTTATGTTATACCAAATAAAACGGGTTCATTTCAAATAAAAGGAAGAGGGGAGGTTCATAGAACTTTTTTCTAAAGCAACGAACCACGTAATTGCACTAGGCATATGATGTATTAGTTTATTAGAAGGGAGTGTTAACCATGAGTTTCCAAACTGCAGGATATCAGCAAAAAGTTTTGTATCAAGCAGACAGCCAATCTGTTCAAAACTTAAAAAACATTAGAAGTCACCTACAGCATATATGCAAACAACATGGTAATCAAATTGTCAGAATTGAAACCCTGGACGGTCAAGTTTACGTCGGGAGAATTGTGCATTGTGACAGAGGCTTACTGTATTTCGCAGTTCCAAAGCAAGGAGGGCAGCGTGCTTTTTTCGGAAGTCCTTCTTACAGTAGTGATGAGATGATTCTAACTCTTGTCCTGTACGAGCTGCTTGTCATTACTTTATTGTACACATAACATAAATGGGAAAAGAGCCTCCATAGCGTAGGCTCTTGTTTTTTTAATATCATTTTAGAACGTTCTCAGAACAATTACCAACAGAATGTAAAGCACCAAGATGACAGTAGTAGAAGTATACCCTCCGAATCCTGC
Organism: Paenibacillus paludis; assembly: GCF_042610515.1. NCBI lineage: Bacteria > Bacillati > Bacillota > Bacilli > Caryophanales > Paenibacillaceae > Paenibacillus > Paenibacillus paludis. The sequence goes on along the minus strand of NZ_JBGJZP010000008.1, from coordinate 95,601 downwards.
ACAACCACTCATTGTTGTTCCTCCTTTGCTTTAACTTATACCCCATACTATGTATCTGTCCCTATCTCTGTAACGACTAATGCCTAAATTGTTTTTTTTCTTGATCATCTTCATCGCTCTTTTTTAAATCTATATCCAGCAATTTTTACAAATATCGTGTTATTTTTGCGATTATAAGCCTTATACTTCCTTTATGAGTCACCTCACCCTGTCCAAACTCACATATCCTATACATAAAAGCATTCAGTTCATTCAGGAGGTCCAGTTTATGAGTACATATTCGAAGGAAGAAAAAAGCTGGATGTGGTACGACTGGGGTCATTCCGCCTACTCCATCATCATTTCGACGGCAGTCTTCCCGCTCTTCTACAAAGCAGCAGCTCAGGATGCTGGCATTAGTGCCGCGGATTCTACGGCCTACCTGGGATATGCTGTTGCAGTTTCGACGTTTATCCTTGCCCTGCTAGGCCCGATCTTGGGCACAATTGCTGATTACCAAGGGTTCAAAAAAACGTTTTTCGCCTGCTTCAGCTTGCTCGGCATAGTCGCTACCGCGCTGCTCACGTTTATTCCGAACGATAGCTGGGAGCTGCTGCTCATCTGCTATATGTTCATCGCGGTCGGGTCGGCGGGCTCCAATGTGTTCTACGACGCGTTCCTAGTAGACGTAACCGACAACGAACGGATGAATAAGGTATCTGCCCGCGGATTTGCGATCGGGTATATAGGCAGCACGATTCCTTTTATCATCAGCATCGCGATCATTCTTCTTGCTGAGCAAGAAATTCTGCCGATCTCCGTCACGGCGTCGAGCCAGATCGCTTTCTTCATTACGGCCCTCTGGTGGGGCATCTTCACCTTACCCATGCTCCGCAATGTACACCAGAAGCATTACTTGAACCGCGAGCCGCGAATTATCGCGAACAGCTTCAAGCGTCTCTACGAGACCTTAAAGCAAATCAAGCAGCATCGTGCGATTTTCCTTTTTTTGCTCGCTTATTTTTTCTATATCGACGGCGTCGGGACGATCATTACGATGTCTACCGCTTATGGAACTGATCTGGGCATCAAATCGACTGATTTGCTTATTATATTGTTCGTCACGCAAGTCGTCGCTGCTCCATTTGCGATGTTGTACGGGCGTCTGGCGGATCGGTTCTCGGGCAAAACCATGCTATATGTCGGTATCTGCGTCTACATCATCGTATGTATCTACGCGTATTTCATGAAGTCGGTGTTCGACTTCTGGGTGCTTGCGATGCTGGTCGCCACCTCGCAAGGCGGCATTCAGGCGTTGAGCCGGGCTTACTTCGCACGGATGGTGCCGAAGGAGAACGCTAACCGGTTTTTCGGGTTTTATAATATTTTCGACAAGTTCGCATCGATTCTGGGGCCTCTTCTAATCGGAGTCACCGCGCAGCTCACCGGCCACACGAACATGGGGGTCTTCAGCCTTGTCGTCTTGTTCATCGCAGGTATTGTCATTCTCATGCTAGTGCCGGAGCCGGGAAGGGGACAGGATGCCGGTTTGCCAGGCGGACGTCATGGCCGCAAGACGAGCGGGTTGAACTAGTCAGCGCGGTAACGCGCTTGCTCTAGCAACCTAACAAGAAGCTGAGTGTTATGGGTTAAGAGAGAACGATACTCCAATAAAACAGCGGCAGTCCGGACATAATTTCGTCGTCCATGGCTGCCGCTATTTCCTATAATAGGGTCAGACTGTGCTATGTATTCTTTAAGTATAAGAGTTTTAGCCCTCGTAATGGTCTTCCAATTAATAGTATAATGAGAACTTATAGGGCTATTATTGCCCTGCTAAAGAAGATTACATATCCATATTTGAAACATAAGGAGATGAGCTCATGACAGCAATTATCCCTACGGAACAAATCCGCATTATTGAATACGATCCTTCTTACGCTGGGGCGGTCGCAGAGATGTGGAACCGCAGCAACGAAAGCTGGGGGGGCGGTACCAACCACAGAACAGAAGACAGTGTGCGCAGGGAGATGGAGGTTTCGGCCAATCTTCATGTGTTTCTCGCTGTCGATGGCAAAGAGGTGGTCGGATTCTGCAGTTTTGCACATTACCGCCAAGATGAAGGGGCTTTGTACGTACCGTTATTAAATGTGCGACCTGATTATCACGGTTACAAGGTAGGCCGTAATCTGATTTTGAACGCCGTCCGTAAGACAGTCGAAGCGGGGTGGCCTCGTCTCGATCTGTTTACCTGGGCAGGCAACACCAAGGCTGTGCCGATGTATAAGAAATGCGGATTCTTCTGGGAAAAGAATGAAGATTACGTCCATCTGATGAACTTCATTCCAACCGTTCTGCAGACGGAGGCGCTTGCTCCCTATTTCGAGGAGCTGGATTGGTACGCAGACAGCACCCGAGAACTTCCCATTCAGCCGGATGGCCGGCGGGAGCGTGGTTTTGATTTCTTTGATTACACTTGGCAAAAGGGAGAACTCTCCTTGCGGGCAGAATTCGAGAAGTCCGGTCGCGGGCTGACCGCTCTTGATACACCTGACTATGAAATCTCCACTGAAATCGACGATCATGATCTTGTGTTTGGCTCCGCTTACAAGATTCGTTATGTGATCAAGAATCGTTCTGCTTCCGAGCTGGCGATTGAGATCAAGGGCCAGAACGACAAGAACATCCGGTTTGATCTTTCCGCTACACTTACGCTCGCTGCGGGAGAAACGGTCATTGTAGAGGGTGATTTCGAGCTTGATCCGGTTCGGGAGGAGCAGAATGACAAGAAGACCCATCCGGTTGTGACGAGCCAATGGATCATCGGTGGCAAGCGGGCTGAGTTCCGCCTTGGCGTAGCTCCGAAATTTCCGGTCAAGATGAAGATTGTATTGCCAACCCGGGAGTTGTATCCGGGCCGTCCGGCTGAGCTGTATCTGAACGTGGAGAATAACTTCGCCTCGGAAGCGGAGTTCGCTTTTGACTTGCCGGAGGAGGATTTTCTGCAGTGGGGTGAACGTGCAGTACGCTTCACGGTTCCGGCTAAGAGCAAAGCCTCTATCCCGGTACCCTTCACCCTGTTGTCCTACGGGCTTTACTCACAAGATATTGAAGTGACGGCCGTTCCAATTGGGCAAAAGGCGGTCTCCTTCACAAGTACACTATCCGTTCTAATGAAGGGAACGCAGGGCCGCTTCGGCGGGCAGGAGGGTGATCAGTGGGTCGCTGTGAACGGCGCCTTCTCGCTCCATATGAACAAGTCCGACAATGGAATGTGGATTGAATATCCCGGCTCCAGCCATAACTTCTGGTGGACCTTTCCGAAGCTAGGCAAGCCGTTCGCAGAAGAATTCTCTAAGAAGCAGGCCGTCAGCGTGAAGATCTACCCGGAAGGGGAGAGCCAGGTTCTCGAAGCGCTCTACGCGTCGGATGAATTCCCGGGTATGGAGATAACAACAGTGGCTAAGCTATTCGCAAACGGAATCGCTGAGTTTCATCATGAGATCTGCAACACCAGCAGCAAAGCACTGGATGAGAATATGTATGTACTGACGAATTTCGGCTTTTTTGGCAAGCGGCTCATCCTGCCGTATCAGGGACATTACGTGGACATGGGCGATGCGTACGCCGGTGATCCGGGTCTTTGGGACAGCGACCATGTCACGGAGAACTGGATGTTCTGCAAGGAAGAGAACGTCACCTGCGGAATTTGCTGGGACCCTTCTCTGAAGCTGCTTCGCCCGGAATACACGCTTGGGCTTGAGCATAACCTTGGGCAGATTTCCGCTGGAGAGGTCGTGCGGACAAAGGCAACTGTGTTTGCACTAAACACCTTTCCTAAGTGGCCGGAATTCCGCGCCTTCGCCAGAAAGCAGAAGAATTCGGTCATCCCGGTGCTGGACGATCATCTGGAACTCACACTCGGCGGCGGAAATCCGTTTGCGGCGGGTGCGCTTCAGGCAGAACTACTCGAACGAAAGATGACCCCGCTTGCAGGAAGCCTCGATCTGTATGTGCAAAACGATGGCGGAGCGGAGCAGAGAGCGGCTGGTATCGAGTTGCAAAGGGAGCAGGATTTACGCTCTGCGGGCTTTGAGCTCTCTCCTGAGGAAATGGGATCACCGGGACACAGCAACTCCGGCCAGAAGGTCCGGGTCGTCTATCGCGGAGAGGATCGCATTCAGGAGCGGTCGGGTCTTTGGTTCCCTCAGACGGAAACAACTGTTGTTTGCGAGATCGAAGAAGGTCCGGCGGGTTCCGTTTATACGGTGAGTAACGGAGTACTTTCGATAGCGGCTGCCCCTCAGTTCGGAAGCGTGGTGTATTCCCTTAAGCACCAAGGGGAAGAATGGCTGGACAGCTCCTACCCGGAAGCCGTTCCGCGTTCCTGGTGGAATCCTTGGTACGGTGGTCTCGGCGTAGGAATTTCCGGAATGGGTGGATTCAGCCGGCAGCAGGAGACGAGAACCGCAGCATGGGTGAAGCGGAAGGATGTTCACGGCAATGTCTGGAAAGGCCTGCGGTTAACCACTTCTATCGAAAAGCAGGAGGCAAACCGGGGGATCACAATCAACCAGCATTACCTTATGCTGCCCGGCGTTCCGGTGCTCTGTATGCTCCATTCGGTGACCAACGGAAGTGGAATGGTTCTGCCACAGTATTCGCTATCGGAGGATAGTTACTTCAAGCCTTCACCTGTTTTTTCCGAAGGATGGATGGAATTCCCCGGGGAAGGCAAATTCATTCTTGGGAAAGTGGAAGCTCATCTGGATTCCAAGGGGATCTTGCGAGTCGGTGCGGCTTCACGTAAGGATATGCTGCATGTTGTGAATAATTACCCCAACCAGAGGGCTTCAGCGTATGTGAACAATAAGGTGTTCGCTCATGATGTGGATCATCATCTTCCACTTCTGAACGGAGAAACTGCTTGGACACAGCCAACCTTCCTGATCATGGGGGAGATCCCTCTGAATTCAGAGGATGTACGGGGACTTCTGAAGCTGGCCTTTGCCAGTCCCACTGACGAAAAGGAGAGCTTAAATGCCGATCATTGATATACACATTCATCTGTCTGACATCGACAGCTTTCATCAAACAGCGGCGGATCTGTCCAAGGTCGATTACACAGCCGCTGGCCTCAAGGCAGAGTTTGACAAGAACGGTGTCGTTCTAGGCATTGGTATGGGGGTCACGGAACAGACGAAGGGTGCCTTTCCTGACTCTACTTCACCCAATCCGATGGGTCTTGATTTGGAAGCCAATGTTCCGCCGTTCTTAATGGAATGCGTTGGCATCAACCCGAACATGCTTGCAGGGGGCCAGGTCCAAGAGGAGCTTGACCGAATCGAAGCACGGCTGCAAGCTCCCGAGGTAGCGGGAATTAAGCTCTACGCCGGGTACTACCATCATTACGTCTATGACAAAATCTATACACCCGTCTATGAGCTGGCTGCCAAATACGGCTTGCCTGTGGTCATTCATACCGGCGATACGTATTCGATGAATGGATTGCTTAAGTATTCGCATCCTCTTACCGTGGATGAATTAGCCTACCAGCAGCGGGGCGTGAACTTTATGATCTGCCATCTGGGCGATCCCTGGGTGATGGACGCTGCCGAAGTGGTGGCCAAGAATCCGAACGTCTATGCCGATTTGTCCGGCCTTGTCGTCGGCGACCGGCCCCATTTTGAACGGTTTATGAACGAACCCTTGTTCATGGACCATTTCCGCCGGGCACTGGTGTACTCCGACCATTACGAGAAAATGTTGTTCGGCACCGATTGGCCGCTTGCCCCAATTGACCTGTATGCGGAATTCGTCCGCCGGCTTGTGCCTGAGCAGCATCACGAGAAGGTATTTTGCGAGAATGCCTTTGGGCTGTTTCCGCGCATCCAGCAGCGGATTGCGGCGCTCTGATACTTCCGGGGACAGCCCAGCCACAGTGCAATGAAGCATAATTGAACAAGCCTTCCCCTTAGACCGTGTGAGGGGATGGCTTGTTTTTGGTTAAGGGAAATGTAAGATTTTTTAAAACCGTATGGAGTTGTGGCGCTTTAGCCTTTATAATATGACGAGTATAAAGAATAAAGGAAAAGGTGTTAAATACATGAGCATATTAAACGTAGAAAAGCTGAGTCACGGGTTTGGCGACCGCGCGATCTTTACCGATGTATCCTTCCGCCTGCTGAAGGGCGAACATATCGGTCTGATCGGTGCCAACGGTGAAGGTAAATCCACCTTCATGAACATCATCACAGACAAGCTTCAACCGGACGAAGGTAAAGTTGAATGGGCTAAACGAGTGCGGACCGGATATCTGGACCAGCACGCGGTGCTTACCAAAGGACAATCGATCCGCGATGTATTGCGCGGAGCGTTCCAGTATCTGTTCGATATGGAACAAGAGATGAACGACATGTACGGCAAAATGGGTGAGGTGTCCCCAGAGGAGCTGGAGCAGCTGCTCGAGGATGTTGGAACCATTCAGGACACATTGACGAGCCAGGATTTCTATATGATCGACGCCAAAATCGACGAAACCGCCCGCGGACTTGGACTTACCGACATCGGCTTGGATAAGGACGTCCATGACCTTAGCGGGGGGCAGCGGACTAAGGTGCTGCTGGCTAAACTGCTGCTGGAGAAGCCGGACATTCTGCTGCTTGACGAGCCTACGAACTATCTTGACGAGCAGCACATCGTGTGGCTGAAGCGGTATTTGCAGGAATACGAAAATGCCTTCATTCTGATCTCGCATGACATTCCGTTCCTGAACAGTGTCATCAACCTGATCTACCATATGGAGAATCAGGCACTGACCCGTTATGTGGGGGATTATGACTATTTCCAGCAGGTGTACGAGGCGAAAAAATCGCAGCTTGAATCTGCGTTCAAACGTCAGCAGCAGGAAATCGCAGATCTGAAGGACTTTGTTGCGCGGAATAAGGCCAGCGTGGCTACGCGGAATATGGCGATGTCCCGGCAGAAGAAGCTGGACAAGATGGAGGTTATCGAGCTCGCGAGGGAAAAACCGAAGCCGCAGTTCAACTTTAAGGACGCGCGCACTTCCGGCAAGCTGATTTTCGAAACGAATGAACTCGTGATCGGTTACGATTCTCCGCTGTCCAGACCGCTGAACCTGCGCATGGAGCGGGGACAAAAAATAGCGCTCGTCGGTGCGAACGGGATCGGGAAGACGACGCTGCTGCGCAGCATTCTCGGCCAGATTCAGGCGATCTCCGGTTCGGTCAAGCTCGGCGACCTGCTGGAAATCGGCTATTTCGAGCAGGAAATGAAGGATGCGAACTACAACACCTGTATTGAAGAAATTTGGACCGAGTTCCCGTCCTATACGCAGTTTGAAATTCGGGCGGCTCTTGCTAAATGCGGTCTGACGACCAAGCATATCGAGAGCAAGATCGCGGTCTTAAGCGGCGGCGAGAAAGCCAAAGTCCGTTTATGCAAGCTGATCAACCGTGAGACAAATCTGCTCGTACTGGACGAACCAACCAACCATCTCGACGTGGATGCGAAGGACGAGCTACAGCGTGCGCTCAAGGCGTACAAGGGCAGCATTTTGCTGATCTCCCATGAGCCCGAGTTTTACCGCGATATTGTGACAGAAACGTGGAACTGCGAATCGTGGACGACAAAAGTGTTTTAAACAGCCGGCAACAGAGCTGGTCTGTTGTCGCAGATTTGAGTGAGCGTAAAGGGCGTTGCGCTTAAGTGACGAAAAGATTAAAGCTTCTGCAGCATAGTGCTGCAGGAGCTTTTTTTTGGATTTTACTTTTAACAACAATAATATATTTAAATTCACTAATTATTTATTGAAAAACGATAAATTATATGCTAAAGTCATATTAAATTTAAACATAAGTGAGGGGCTTTTTATGAAACGAGGAACAACACTCTTTTTAAAGGCAGCAGTTATTCTGATTGGAATCCCGGTTCTGGCTTTGTGCATATTTCTGGTACCTGAGATCGCAAATTTTGCAGCAGAATTGTATCCGGAGATGACGTACATCCAATTTCTCGTTTATCTCGATTTATATGCATCGGCGATTCCTTTTTACATTGCTCTGTATCAAGCTTTTAAACTTCTGGGCTATATTGACAAGAACAAAGCTTTCTCAGAATTATCAGTACGAGTATTAAAAAATATAAAATACTGTGCGATTACAATCAGCAGCGTGTATGTGTTAGGCATGCCACTCTTCTATCTCATAGCGGAGAAGGATGATGCCCCTGGAATCATAGTCATCGGATTGATTATTATCTTTGCCTCCATGGTGATTACCGTTTTTGCTGCTGTTCTCCAAAGGCTTTTAACAGAGGCGATTGAACTAAAATCTGAAAATGATTTGACAGTCTGAGGTGAAAACTATGGCGATTATAATCAATATTGATGTGATGTTGGCTAAGCGGAAAATGAGCGTAACCGAACTTACGGAGAGGGTTGGAATCACGATGGCTAACCTGTCTATATTAAAAAATGGAAAGGCAAAAGCAATTCGCTTCTCCACTTTAGAGGCGATTTGTAAGGCTTTAGAATGTCAGCCTGGCGATATCTTAGAATACAAAAGTGACGAAGATACTAATTGACCTGAAATGTCTAAAAATAGTTCAAAGAAGCTTCTGCTGATGTTTTGGCGGGAGCTTTTTTGGTTGTCTTCAGATTTGTGTAAACGGTTAGTGGAGAGGATTTCTGTCAAATAGCTGCAGAGAAGTTGAGGAATAGAACGTCTAACTAAATGAAGAACGATGCTGTACGGAGTAAGAAATATTACGAACATGAAGAGGAGAGACAATGAAGAACTTATTTAGGAGAAAAGGCTTAGCACTAGCAAGTGTAATCTTGCTTATCGTAATCATTACTGCCGCTGTTGACAGGGGCGCGTTTGGAACGTTGTTTACGGTAGGGAAATATGATACTGAGGAGCATATGGTAGAGACCCTTATGGCCAAAACAGCGACTCCAGGAGTAGCCATAGTCTCATCCAAGCAGGGCAATACAGATTATAAAGTATACGGATACGCAGATGTTGACCTAGACAAGAAGGTCACTGAAGAATCGTTATTTGAATTAGGATCGACGACTAAGGCGTTTACAGCTCTGGCTATTATTCTGTTGAAAGATGAGGGGAAATTGGCTTATTCGGATGCTGTCTCAGAGTATCTTCCCCGTTTTGTCCCAACCTTTCAAGAAGAGAATGTGAATATTACAATTGATCAGCTGTTAGCACATACAAGTGGGATTCCGTCTTGGAGTATAAAGTTAATTCCTGAAGGAACTACTGAGAATCTGCTTGACGAAACCATAAATAAGATTTCAGATATTTCATTGGATACATACCCGGGGGCAGAATATCAGTATGCAACTGTAAATTATGATATTCTGGCGATGATTATTGAGAAAGTTACAGGTACAAGCTATCAGAATTATGTAACTCAGAATATACTGGTTCCGCTAAAAATGACGGACAGTTATTTTTCAACAGGTCAGGAACAGAAACCGGATCAGCTTACCAGAGGATACCGGGTGTTTTTCGGCAAAAGCTTCCAATATGATGCCCCCAGATATTATGGGAATATTGCTGCAGGATATTTGGTGACGAATATAAAGGATTTGGAGCATTGGATGAATGCCCAATTAGGAATGGGTGATATCCCGGAGGGTCTGAGGAGAGCTATTCGGCAATCTCATGAGGTGGACCTCCAAACCGCTGGATATGAAGAGAAGAACCAATACTATTCATACGGTTGGAGTAATGATCCAGAAGAACGGGTGATTAGTCACAGTGGAAGTAATCCTAATTATTCCTCACATTTTATTATGGATATAGGGAAACTTGAGGCCGTATTAGTATTAACTAATTTGAATTCAACTGCACCATCGCTGATTGCACATAACCTGCATGAGAATATGAATGGTAATCCAATGAACAAATTTACATACGATGACAGTTATATATTGCTTGATTTGATCTTTTCGTTCCTGGCCTTACTAACAGCCATTAGTTTAAGTCTTAAGGTGATTAAATTAGCTGGAGGAAGCAAGCAAAATAAAAATGTTCAAAAGACAAGGAACAAGAGGATTATAGTAATTCTTGTTATTATCCTAAGAGCGATGTTGCTGGTAATGGTTATATTCTGGCCTTATCTGTTAAACAATAATTACTACATGATTAGCGTGTGGATGTCGTATTCCCTATTCCTATGGATGGGGCTTGTTTCACTCAGCTGCATGTTATCGATTATATTGAATTTGAAAAAGCTAGGAGTCCTTAGAAGCAATTTGTCCTAACTCAAGCAGAACCGGTCTCCCATTTGCTAACAAGTAGCTTTACCGGTTCTGCTTCCCTGGTTCTGTGCTCCACGATAATGTGAAGTATCACCCAGCAAATCGACGTGTGGTATTCCATTTATTACTTGTACTTTACATAAAGCAGTGGAGAAAATATCCGGCATTTCCCCGATTTCCCGCAGTGTTTTATTGAGAAAATGAGCCATTATAACTTTCAAGGTCATTCGGTGTGTAACAATGAGCAGCTTCTGTCCCAGGTTATCTTTAAGGATGCACTCAACAGCGGGAATCACTCTTTGTTCTAGCTGTTCATACGTCTCGCCTAAGCTGACAGGAACATATAGATCAGGATTGGTGAAAAATCGAGCATATTGCAAGGGATAATCTTGCTCTATTTGCTCGGTTTTCATTCCTTCCCATATCCCCATATTGATTTCCATCAGCTCATCCAACTGTTGAATAGGCAGCGTTCGATTTCCCCTCAAAATTTGTGCGGTATGGAATGCTCTTAGACTGCTACTTGAATAGATCGCGCCTAAGTTCTCTCCCTCTAAACGTTCCTTCAACCATTCAGCTTGCTGCTTTCCCAGGGTAGTAAGCGCTGAATTCTGATGCCCTTGCATTCTTTTCTGCAAATTCCATTCTGTCTGCCCATGGCGGGTTAAATATAATACGGTTTCTGTCATGTTCGAAGCCTCCCTTATTTATAGATGTAAGTATAAAATAAGAGAATATAAATAAACATTATATAATAATTAATATTCATAATGTATATTTATAGTTGAAAATTCCTGTTTGCACAAATACAGCGTTCCATTCATATCGTTAGGAAGGTATTCAGATGAACTTTCATGTATTGAGATTGTTTTATTACGTGGCGATAACAGGTAGTGTAACCAAAGCCTCGGAGCGATTGCATATCAGCCAACCCGCGATATCCGCACAGATTCGTAAGTTTGAACGGGAGAATAACATTACGTTATTAGAAGTGAGAGGAAAGAGGATGGCGCTCACACCACTTGGACACAGGCTGATCCAGCCACTTGAGAAACTGTTTGCCATGGGTGAACAAATAGAGCAAATGATTGAAGATTATCATAAATTTCCGATAGGGAATATCCGCATCGCAGGCAATTACCTTGCCACAAGCCTGCTCATTCCCAGATGGGCCTCCTTATTTAAACAACGGTTTCGCGACCTTGGAATTCAGATTTCGACCGCCAATTCTTACGAAACTATGGAAAAATTAATAAACTTTGAAGCGGACGTGGCTATTTACAGTGATATGGAGTTCCCATCCCATAATACGGGAAACTTTGAATACCGCGAATTGTACAAGGATGAGTATGTGTTTGTGGTTTCTTCCGGGCACCCTTTTGCCAAGCAGCAGGTCTGCCTTGGAGACATGGTATCTGAGGCTTTTATTATGAGAGAGGAAGGCAGTGCGGTCAGAGAGAGACTGCTTCGGCTGTGCGAAGACAGAAAAGTAGGGCAACCCAAGATCGAACTGCAATTTAATGGAGTGAACGAGACGATTCTGGCCGTGATAGCCGGTTATGGAATTACCTTTGTCTCTTCCTTATTGGCACAGCCTTATCTTGATCAGGGGACGTTAGCCAAGGTTGAAACAGGAGACGCTGTGACCAAGCATTCCATATGGATGGCCAGCAGACCCAAGGCAGAGCAGGAAAGTTATGTTCAGTCGTTCATTGCACTGGTCATGGAACAATTAGAAAAGTAGTTGCTTGAACAGAGATAAAAAAACTCAAGCCGTTAACGATTTCTTAAAATCTATTTGATCTAAACGTAATAAGAGAAGACCGTTCCTAATAAGGAGCGGTCTATTTGTAGTGGTGTCTATGGGAAATCTAACTCTTGAATGCGGGTTGGTTCACTAATTGCACCAGCTCAAGCAGCAGCTCTTCTTCCGAGTGAATGATTTCAAGCATTTTCTTATGAATTTTGCCGCGTTGTGCCGGTTTGTTACCCGAACACATCACCTTTATCATAAATTGATTCACCATATTCCACATCTCCCCGGCAATCCGGTAGCCCTCGGCAATCCGGGTAAGCTCAGGCACTTCTTGATCAGCGGAAATGGCACTCAGGAAAAGGCTGTACCTTATCCGTGTGATCGGAAGGGTGTTGGCAGCCAGCAAGAAATAGGCACTATATTCCTCGGGATTCTCGGCGATTATTCCTGTCTCGAGGTAGGCATCAGCATAGGCCCTTAGATGCTCCGCAACCTGGAGCGGCTGGACTTCATGCTCTTGATTCATCAGCGTATGCTCAAGGGCGAGGCGCCATTGCCCAAGGGGGCGCGATGCTTCGCACAGGCTGAACTCTGCGAAGAAATGGCAGGCGGACTCCCATTCATCCAAATCCACCGTTTCCAGGGGGCGGCCGTAGTAGCCATCCGTTAAATAAATCTTCCGGCTTGAACGATCGACGCCTACAGCCAGACAGGCATGTGAAGTATGCAGCCTACGGTAGGCCAGACACCAGGGGCAGCTATAGGAATCGAATCCTACCAGAACAGGCATGCCGCCAGCGAGCCGCTTCTCCAGCATTTCAAGCAGAAAAGACTTGTCCATCGCCGGCTCTTCACGGTTGACATATGTGAAATTTATCCCATGATAAGCCGCCAGATACTCCTTGCTGATTCGCGGAGTTGATACCCGGTCGATGACGGACTGTTCTGAAGACTGTTGTTCCTTGAAGGAGAACTGCCAGGCATTGCCGTACATGTACTTGCTGTCTTTACCCTGCCATTCAGCCACTGATTGGATACAGTCATCGATACAGCTGCGAAGCGTAGGGTAGGGGGTGCTTTTAACGGGCAGGATGTTCAGCAAAACTTATCACCTCCTTGCCAATTAAGAAATGGCTGTGCCCCCAATTACGGTAATTGCCCGGTGTCATCCCGCTGTATTCGCGGAACAAACGGTAGAAGTATTTCATATCTCCGATCCCGACCTCAAGCGCAATTTTCTGAATGCCGAAGTCTGTGAACATCAGCAGTGCACAGCTGTATTTCATACGAATTTCCTGAAACACCTGGATATAGGATTTGCCGGTCTTCAGCTTGAACAGTCTTTGAAACTGGCGCGAGCTCATGGAAATATAGCGGCTGATCTCCTTCAATGAAATTCTCTGCTTGAAATTACTGACCATATATAAAATTACATCATGCAGCGGATCATCTGCCTGCTGTAAACGGTCTGAGAAAGGAACACCCGCACAAGGCTCGACAATCCTTAAAAGTTCAAATAATAAGGGATACAGCCTTAGTGGATCTGCCGATGGGCTGTTGTTATGTAACTCCTGCATGCGGCGGAACAAGACCTCCAGTTCCATTCCCTGCCCGTGGCATCCGAACCAGGATTTCTGTTCTTTCAGCAACCGCAACCGGCGTTGCTGTTCTTCATCGAACGGCCCCGTGAAAAGCGCCGGCAAAGCGGCAGGAAGCTTGAACACCTCCGGACTGAGCATACAGTTCAAGATCCGCAGCGGCTGTGTTCCGCTCAGATCCCGGGGCTGGAACACATGGGATACATCAGGCGGGATGACAAACAGATCACCTTTTGCAACCTGTATCTTGTCCCCGGCGATAAGCTGAATGCCCTCTCCCTCAAGCACATATGCGATCTCCATGAAATCATGCTGGTGGAGAACAGATGTGAGCGATTCTTCGGTCAGCAACACTTGAACCGGTGAATTTGTGTCAAATAGATATTCCCCAGCAACTACCGGAAAAACCTCCATAGACGAGCCTCCGTTTCAGCTAGAAGTAGAAGAATAAGTAAGATTAGTAGTCTGGAATCCATCTAGTATAACTGAATATTTTGGCGCATTCAACCATATATTAACAGTTTTAAATTTGGTATATTCTTTTCATTCCATCCAAGTAAGCACAGAGAAAGGAGTATACACATGCAGCAAAAAGTTATTGAAATCATAGCGGAAATCAAGGAGGATCCAGCGTTGTTGCAAACGCTTGACGGCAGCTCCGATTTGACGATTGACGCTGCTCTGGATTCTCTCCAGATTATTAATTTTATTCTTAGGATCGAAGACGAGTTCAATATCGAAGTTGATTTCGATACCTTTGATCTGGAGCATTTGAAATCGGTAGACCGTTTCACGGGTTATGTTGCCGGGCTTACCGGACAATGAAGACTACGGTGCATTGCGGCAGCTTTGAGTCGGAACGGTACTGGCGGGAGAAAGACCTCGCCGCGCTGCCTTCCATTCCCGACCTGAGCGGGATGTCCATTGTGCAGGCTATGGATGAAATGCTGTTTGTATTCTGCGGCAGCGGCGATGTTCTGCTGACCCGTTACGGCATGAACAAAGCGCAGGTCGATTATTTGCATTCCCTCGGCTACGCATTCACTACCAATGTGTATCCGATGACATTGCAAGAGGAAGGTGCTGCGCAGGAGAGTCTGAATATATTTGAGCTGCTGGACAGACTGGACCCGGAAGGCCCATTAGCCAGGATGATACCCGGGGGAGCGTCGCTTTCCCCTTTTGCCGTGCTTCCCGGAACACAGAATGCCCTAAGGCGCTACCGCCTTCAGCCTGAACTGCCGGACGAGCAGACGGTTCGCAGCGTGAACACCAAATCCTACTCGATTGCTATGCGGGACCGATTGTCGTTGCCGAACGTAGGATTAGCAGTTGACAGCGTCCAGGAATTGCTGAATACCGGGCTGCAAATGCTGGAGAAGGGCCCATTCCTGATTAAGGATGAGTATGGTGTTTCCGGCAAAGGAAACCAGCTGGTAGATTCCGAGCGGACCCTGCGCAGAATTGCCGGGTATCTGGAATCCGGCAGGAATAAGGAGAAGCGAATCCGTTTTGTAATGGAGCGGCTGCTCGACCGCGAAATGGACTTCTCCTGTCAATTTCACATTGATCAAGCAGGTGCAATCTCCATTGTGTCTGTGCAGCAACTGGTGAACAACGGGTTTGCCTTCGGAGAATCACAGTCTCCCGGCAAAGCGCTGCTGGATAGGCTGGAGCAGGAGAATTATTGTGAAATCATGCACAGTATAGGGAGAAATCTCTACAAGGATGGCTATTATGGCGATGTCTGTGTGGATTCGATGCTGCTGCGCGACGGCTCAATCGCGCCTCTGGTCGAGATTAACGCACGGAAATCGATGAGTCTGATCAAGCACAGTGTAGACCGGTATCTGAACCGGGAAGACATCCATGCAGTTCTGATTCAGGTCCCGCTGGTTTCTATGGGGCGAGCCTCTTATGAAGTGCTGCTGCAGCATTTGGAGCAAGCGAATATTCTGTTCGGCGCGGAAAACGGGGAAGGCGTGATTCCTTTAACTTCAGGAACGCTTCATCCGCCGGGCAAGGAGCACTCCGCAGGCACCAAAGGCAAGCTGTATGCGGCACTTGCTTACCGCGATACTGCGCATAAGAAGGAGCTGTCGGTCAAGCTGGACGAGGCGCTGCAAAGCAGCGGATATACTATTTTGCGGAAATGAAGGGAAGCAGCCAATGAAGGATACAGTGACAATACTATGTTCTGGCTTTGGGCTGGGCTTTTATGTCCCTGGCCTGCTGATTGAACGGGCGCTGAAGGTTTTGGGAATCAAGGCGGAGGTGGAGGTCTTCGAAACCTTAATGTTTGAGGATAAGAAGAAGACGACAGATAACAGCCGCAAAGCTTACAGGGAGAATTTTGCCGTGGCGCTGACTTCGCAAAAAATACCGGGGGATATCCGCAACAGCCTTGACCCCACTGTGGTTAAAGCTCTATTTGAACGTTGGCGCGGGGAAGGAAGGCAGCATTTCATTACACTCTCCGGACACTGGGTTCATGTACTGGATATGTACCGGGAAACGGCGGCTTATGAAGTCTTGGCCGATTTGCTCTACATCGATGCGGACCTCTCTCCTTCCTGGAAGAACCTCCGCAGACTGAACCCCGGGTATGCGCAGGGCTACCATGAAGTGAACATGTATGACCTTGTGAATCGGAAGGTGCTGTGCAGAATTGACACGGGTATCGAGCCGCTGCCCATGCCGGCAAGGAATGGCCGATTGGTTGTGCATGGCGGAGGTTGGGGAATCGGAACATTCCGCGAGAAATTTGCTGAGCTGGAGGCAGCGGGCTACCTGCTTGATATAGCTGCTTACAGCAATGAGGAGATCGGCGAAGAAATCCACGGAAGACATTACTATATGAATGACCCGCAGTGGAGGACATGGCTCCGTGACAGCAGCGGACACTACAGCTTCCCTCCCTTTGCCAAGGTGAGCGGCAGCGGGGAGAACCGGTTCCCGCCTTGTCAAAATTATCCAGAAGGCATGTATGGTGTTATCCGCCAGGCCTCTGCAGTCATCAGTAAGCCGGGTGGTGGTGCCTTGGTCGATTCACTGTCTTCCGGGACTCCGCTCGTGCTGCTGGACCCATTCGGTCCCCACGAGCAAATCAACAGTGATCTCTGGGTCGGGCTTGGCTTCGGTATCCGTTATGAGGAGTGGAAGCAGGCTGGCTTTGACCGTGAACTGCTGCGGAGGTTATCGGAGAACATCCTAACGTCCAGAGAACGGTATCCTGATTATGCCAAGAGCTATGCAGAACGTCTGTATGCAGCAGAAGGGAGAAGCTAATGCAACCAAGCAGCAAAGTAGCGCTGGACGCCAAGTCCTTTGAAGCGCTGAAACGCACCATCAAAAATGTAGTCGTTCCTCATAGAGAGCGGAAGCTTGATCCCGGCTTCAAGACGGTGATGCCGGAAATTATGTCGCTCAAGCTGACCAACCGTTGTAATCTTCGTTGCAAGCATTGCTATCAGTGGAATGAATCGGGCTATCACCATGATATGGACAAGGCCGAACAGAATCTCGACATGAGGCTGGACATGATCCGCGAACTGCTGGAGGAAACCGATGAAGCACAGTCCAGACTGTATTTGTGGGGTGGAGAGCCGTTGTTTCACCGTGATACACAGCAAATTCTGGAGCTGCTCAAGGCGCATCCCAGAGATACGACGGTTTGCACCAATGCCCTTCTTCTCTCTAAATATGAAGAGGAGCTGTGTGCGATCTCGGACAATCTGGAACTGCTGATCCCGATTGAGGGCTTCGAGGAAGAACATGATCTGTTGCGGGGGAAAGGCTCTTTTCAAAAAGTGGTCGAGGCTGTGGACCGGCTGCTTGCCTTGCGGGAGCAAGGGAAGTTCAAAGGCAGAATATCGGTGCATAATGTGATCAATGACAATATGATCGGCAAGCTGTACGAAATGGTGGAATTCTTCGAGCAAAAGGGTATCGATCTGGTGCTGCTCTGCTTCCCCTGGTATATTTCCAGTGAGACCAGTCTGGAAATGGACCGGTTTTATGACGAGCGCTTCCAATGGCTTGCCGAGCTGAGCCCGGACCACCGCAGCAGCTGGCATGCCTTCAAGTATCATATCAAACCTGACAATGTGGTCAGGCTGACGGAAGACCTGAAACGGATCAATGCCCACACCTGGAAAAATACCCGCATCCGTTACCAGCCGGGACTGGACTTCGATGAGATTGAGGATTTCGTGGCCGGCAAGCCGATGGCGTCCCGCAGCACCTCGAAATGTCTGGCGCTTAGCACCCGGGTCGATATTGCCCCGAATGGCGATGTGAGCGCCTGCAAGTTCTTTTCTGAGTTGTCCATCGGCAATGTAAACGAACAAACGCTAACAGATATTTGGAACTCCGAGCGTTATGACCGGCTGCGGCGGATTCTGGATGAAGGGTTGTCCCCGGCCTGCTCCAAGTGCAATGTGCTGTACCTGAATACCTATTCGGCACTGACACATGTATGAGGACTGAAGGCGGGACACACTCTTACAGGCTCGGCATTCTCGGTGCTTCGAATATCGTCAGGCCTGCCCTGCTGGAACCGGCTCGTTATGTTGATGGTATTACCGTATCCGCTATTGCCAACCGCACCACGGAGAAGGCGGCGGAACTGGCTCACGCATACAACATCCCCCAAGTTGCAGGCAGTCTTGAGGCGTTGCTGGAAATGAAGGAGCTGGATGCGGTATATATCGCTCTCAGCAACGACCTGCATGCAGAGTGGGCCCTCAAGGCACTGGCGGCTGGCAAGCATGTGCTGGTCGAGAAGCCAATTGCCTTGACTACCGCAGAGGCGGAACAATTGAGGACGGCTTCGGCACAGCCTGCAGCTCCGAAGCTAGTCGAAGGCCTGATGGTGGCCCATCATCCTTGGCAGCAGGCGCTCAAATCCATCATTGATTCCGGTCAATATGGCCAGCTGCGCAGTCTGAAGACCCGTATAACCATTCCTGCCAAGGACCAACATACCGGGAATTACCGCTGCATCAAGTCAAAAGGCGGCGGTGCCTTTGCTGACCTGGGCTGTTACTGGCTACAGTTCGTGGAGAACATAGTGGGGCTTCAACATGTGCAAATCTCCGGGCAGTCGAAATTTGACGGTCCGGACGGCTGCGACTGGACCTTTCAGGCATCGATTAAGTATGACAGCGGGCTGGATGCGGAATGTCTGATCTCCTTTGAACTGCCTTACCGCGCCTCGCATACCCTTTATTTTGATCAGACGGTGCTGACGGTACCCGATTTCTTACGGCCGCTCAAAGGATTCTATCCTATGAAAATACGCCATGATCTGCCGGATGACCGCAGCACAGTTCAAGATTTTGAACCAATGAATTATTACGTGAACCAGCTTCGAGCTTTCGCTGAAATAATGGACGGGACCCGTGAGGCTGGACTGGTGCGTTCCTTGGAACGGGTAACTCTTCAATCGCGAATGATGGCTATGGCCGAACAGGCCTGGAGCTATAGGTAAATAAGAAAACAGTCTGCATCCGGTGGCCAGAACTGCTGGTCCAGGGATCAGACTGTTTTTTGTGTGCGGATTAACGGTCGGACAAGGGAGGCGGCTGGTCTATCCAGTTGCGCTCATTGTTTTTTACATAGATCCCCAGTGCCTGGTCAGAGGAAAGCCCGGGGTTGTGGAAAGAGAGCATCATCGCTGCAAACCGTGTGCTTTTATTGACATTCGGATTAAGCAGAAGCTCTGTAGCCCGCTGTTTGAAAACCTCCGGTTTGTGCGGCGCGGTCTCGACCGTATCGAGTAAGGCCTTGTGGCTGGGGAAGAGCATACGGTTATAGGCCAGGATCATCCGCCCGCTGTAAAATACCAGATTGCTTACCGTATGCGCCATTAGATAGGTATCGTTATTTTTGGCGGCTTCCTTGGCGAAATAAAAAGCATGCAGATGAATCTGCGCGCTGAAGTCCCGCAAATTGCGCTCACGGTTCTCTTCGGGATAAATGGGGATTCGAGCTACAAGACGCTCCAGTTCAGGCATTCTTGAGAAAAGTACTTGCGAACCGGTAAACGCATACCGCGTCGTCTCGTTACCGCGCTCAGCGGCCAGCTCCAGAAAGCGGAGATTAATCACCTTCACATCCACGTACCCGCCTTCATATATGCTGGCCTCCCGGTCCACATAAGACAGGTTGTTGTTTCTTGCATGCGCTTCGTAGGATTCATCAGTTACCACCAGATGGACATCCACATCGGAAGTTTCCTTCGCCCGGTCCCGGGCAACCGACCCAGAGGTGATGACCGCCAGACAAGAAGCGTCAACTTTCAGCTTGTTCACGAAATTCTCCAATGTCTGTCTATGGTGTTCCAACATCAGGTTCATCCTCTCTATATTGTTTTTGCTCTATTAAGCGTAACGATTACCGCGCTTAGCGGCTATGGTCAATGAAGACATCTATTCATCCGCAGCATGTAATAAAATCGCTTGCTTTGGAGTTAACTCCAAGGAGTAAACTACATTTGAAGGAAACAATATCTATGGGGGGAACAATCAAATGGAATATGTGAAACTCGGAAATACTGGTTTGGATGTCTCTCGGCTATGTCTGGGTTGTATGAGCTTTGGTGAAGCAGAACGATGGGTCCATCCATGGGTCCTTGATGAAGAGCGGAGTCGTCCCATTATTAAACAAGCTCTGGAGAATGGGATCAATTTTTTTGATACAGCGAATGTATATTCAGACGGAACAAGCGAGGAAATCGTTGGACGGGCTTTAAAGGATTATGCTAATCGAGATGAAATTGTCCTGGCGACGAAAGTTTATTTCCGAATGCATCAAGGTCCAAACGGTGCCGGACTCTCCCGAAAGGCGATCATGAGTGAAATAGACAAGAGTCTCAAGAGACTGGGAACAGATTATGTGGATCTGTACCAGATTCACCGCTGGGATTTCAATACTCCCATTGAAGAAACGATGGAAGCCTTGCATGATGTTGTTAAGGCCGGGAAGGCAAGATATATTGGTGCTTCTGCCATGTTCGCTTGGCAGTTTCTAAAGGCATTACATGTAGCTGAGAACAATGGATGGACTAAGTTTGTATCCATGCAGAATCATTTCAACCTCGTATACCGTGAAGAGGAGAGAGAGATGCTGCCGCTTTGTAAGGAAGAAAAAATCGCTGTGATTCCATATAGCCCACTTGCATCAGGGAGATTGACGCGTGATTGGTCGGAAATCACACATCGCTCCGAAACCGACCAAGTCCAGAAATCTAAATATGATGCGACTGCGAATACGGACCGGTTAATTGTAGAGAAAGTTGCAGCAATCGCAGAGCACCGTGGTGTTCCCCGCGCTCAAATTGCACTTGCCTGGGTGTTGCAGAAAGCACCAATAACAGCCCCGATTATCGGTGCCACGAAAATGTCTCACCTTGAAGATGCCGTAGCCGCTCTTTCCATTAAGTTAACAGCTGAAGAAATTGCGTCGCTGGAAGAGCCATATGTTCCACATCCGGTAGTGGGTCCTATTTCGATGTAATGATAAAATTGCAAGCTATGAATACACAAAGACACTAACCTGCGTTAGTGTCTTTTGCTAGCTAAGGGTGATTTCAATACTGGAGATACTTTTTGTCTTTCTTTTGCTGTTCCTGGGATTTTCAATGACGACTCGAAACCAACTCTGAACTAGTAGGAAACTCTATACGTATTTGCAAGGCTCTCAACAGTTTTACTTTTTTTAAGTGTCTTACTTATGGGGCACAGTATACTTCTGGAAAACCTGAGTTTATTCACCCATAATACCCACTTGACTAGGGGGGATAATAGGTTTATAGTATGAAAAAAGCTTGAAAAACAGAGACGTGTTTTAAAATAATTTTCTATCTAATCTATTAATTTAATAATTGTATACAATTATACAAATATATTTAAAGCCACTCTTAAATTATCGATGAGGAGCAATATAGGTATGGTGATACGATCACGAAGGTTGTCAAAGGATAATACCTACTATGCATTAAAACAAAAAATTATTGATAGTGAGTTAGAGCCGAATCAAGCGGTAAATGAAGAAAATTTGGCGGCGTTGCTCGGGGTCAGCCGGACTCCTTTAAGAGAGGCCATTCAGAGATTGGAGAATGAAGATTTTCTCGTTCGTCAGCCGAATGGCAGGTTGCGGGTAGCCTCCGTAACTATCAAAGAGGTGGAAGAGGTTTTTCTGATTCGCAGCATGCTTGAAGGCTATATTGCAAGAAGTGCAGCTAAGCATGCTACAGATAAAGATATTCTACATTTAACGACGATGATGGAGCGAATCAAACATTCCTTCCAGTTAGGTGACAAACAGGATTTTGTATCCTATGGCTTTGAGTTCCATGATTATTTATCTGAAATCAGTGAACTTAGGACCTTTGAGAAAGTTCTGAATCAATTAAGAGATCATTCGCTTCGCTACTGTCGCTATGTCTCCATGCATGGAGATTGGAACACACAGGCGGATGAAGAACATAATTATATCCTGCAAATGATAGCTGACAAAAATGAAGATGGTGCAGAAAAAGCAATGCGGGAGCATATTCTAAGCAGCTTATCTACTGCGCTTGAGCGAATCAAAGGGCTGGAAGAAAACGAGATAGACCATATCGGTCCATAACGAAAGGGGATTACTTCACCTATGAAGCCACTGCATAAGATTGATCAAGCTTTAGCTAGTCAATTGATAGAGGTTCGAAGAAACCTGCATCGAGAACCAGAGCTGGCATATGAAGAGTTCAGAACAACAAAGAAACTGCGGGAATGGCTGACATCTGCCAATATACATATTTTAGACCTCCCTTTAGAGACTGGACTTATCGCAGAGATTGGACAAGGTGACGGGCCTGTTGTGGCCATTCGCTGTGATATTGATGCACTTCCGATAGAAGAACAAACAGAATTACCTTTTTCCTCAGAGATTCCAGGGAAAATGCATGCATGTGGACATGACTTTCACACTGCTACCATCTTAGGCGCTGCTTTGTTGCTGAAAGAGCGTGAAAGTGAATTGCCGGGAAGAGTTAGAGTCTTGTTCCAGCCGGCAGAAGAAACAGGACACGGGGCGGAAGGTGTCTTAGCATCAGGAGGCCTCAAGGATGTAGCAGCTATATTCGGTTTACATAACTCACCAGACTTGCCAACAGGATCTTTTGGAACGAGATCGGGAGCTTTAACGGCAGGTGTTGACCGGTTTGAAATCACTGTAAAAGGCGTTGGCGCTCATGCTGCTACTCCGGAAAAAGGTGTGGATTCAATTGTGACCGCTGCGCAAATTGTTACAATGCTGCAAACCGTCGTAAGCCGCCAAAATAATACTTTAGAGCCGATTGTGTTAAGTGTTACCAGAATTAACGGAGGCTTCACATGGAATGTATTGCCGGAAAAAGTTGAATTAGAAGGTACGGTACGTACTTACAATGAAGAGATCCGCCGCCAGATTCCTATACAAATGACCCGAATTATCGAAGGGATTGCTGCAGGAGCCGGGGCTGAGGCGCAATTGCATTGGTATCCAGGCCCGCCAGCAACTATCAATCATGGGGATTGGGCTGACTTCACCAAAGAAGTCGCCTTAGAAGCCGGATATGATGTGCATGATATCCCGCCGCAAATGGGGGGAGAAGATTTCTCATACTATTTACAGCAGATACCGGGTGCATTTGTAAATATCGGAACAGGACCGGCTTATGCTTTGCATCACCCCCGATTCGATGTTGATGAGGCAGCTATACTGCCTGCCGCTAAATATTTTGCTTCATTGGCAGAGCAAGCACTTCAGAAGCTGCTAGAGAGGGCTTAATCCTATAGATTGAACTTGAAACTTGAGGGAAGAGAGCGGAGCGGCGGAGGGGGGGTTTGGAACTGTAGGAGCGATAGCGACCGCCTTTGTCTTCGGATTTCATCCGCGAACAGCGGTCATAATCAAGAAATCCGAAGACAACAGCGGCCGGAAGTCCAAACATTACCCGTAGTTGCGACTGAACCTTTACTCTAAACTTTTCAGTTCAATCTTAAATCTACAATATGATTGAGGGGAATGAACATGATTGAATTAAAGAATGTGTACAAAACATTCACTCGCAAAGATATTACGATTGATGCTCTGCAAGGGATCAATTTAAAGGTTGAAAAAGGCGATATATTCGGGGTTATCGGCTATAGTGGTGCGGGAAAAAGCACATTAATCCGTTTAGTCAATTATTTGGAAAGACCCACAAAAGGACAGGTTCTAGTAGCCGGGCGTGATTTGGGAACATACAACGATAAAGAGCTGCGGGCGGCCAAGAAAAATATCGGCATGATTTTTCAACATTTTAACCTGTTAGAATCTAAAAAAGTATTTGATAATGTCGCGATTCCTCTCGTTCTGTTGAAAAAGAATAAAGATGAAATCCGCAAGCGGGTACAGGAGCTGCTTGAGTTTGTCGGATTAAGTGACAAAGCTGGAAGTTACCCGAGTGAATTATCAGGTGGACAGAAGCAGCGGGTCGGGATTGCCAGAGCGCTTGCCTCGAATCCGTCTATCCTGCTGTGTGACGAAGCGACTTCTGCCTTAGATCCACAGACAACACGATCTATTTTACAGCTTTTGAAAAAAATCAATGCGGAATACAACATTACGGTGATGATCATTACGCATGAAATGTCTGTCATTCAAGAGATTTGCAACAAGGTGGCTGTGATGGAAGAGGGACGGATCATCGAGCAAGGAAGCGTGCTGGATGTATTCGGTCAACCCAAACATGAGACCACGCAAAATTTTGTGAAAACCGTTATTCAAAACAGCATGACGTCCAGTGTTCAAAAATCAATAAAAGCAGAACATGGAAGTCTGCTCTATAAACTTAATTTTGTTGGTGAAAGTGCATCTGAGCCCGTTCTGTATGAGATGATTCGTTCTTCCGAGATAAAGGTCAATATTTTATTTGCGAATATGACAGAGATTCAAGAAACGACACTCGGAACAGTGATCATTCAATTAAATGGAGAGCAATCAGAGATTAACAATGCTTTAGCTTTCCTGAAAAGAAGCGGAGTCGGTGTAGAGGAGGTAGAATCTTATGTTTTCGACCACAGTAACAAGTGAACAATTTATGCAGGCCATAATAGAAACGATTCAAATGGTAGGGTTCTCCTTGTTTCTTGGTTCTCTGCTCGGGATTCCAATCGGGATATTGCTAGTAATCACTCGTCCAGGCGGTGTTTTGGAGAACAAAGCCCTTTACGCCATCATAAATCCGATGATCAACATCATTCGCTCTCTACCTTTTATTATTTTGCTGGTTGCGATTGTTCCGTTTACACGGGCCATTGTGCATACTTCGATTGGGACAAGCGCAGCGATCGTACCGCTGATTATCTATATCGCGCCTTATATAGGACGTTTGGTAGAGAACTCGCTGCTTGAAGTGAACCCGGGAATTCTGGAAGCCGCAGAGGCGATGGGGGCTACTCCCTTTCAAGTCATCTGGTACTTTTTGTTGCCGGAAGCGGTCGGATCCTTAATCCTGTCATTGACAACAGCAACGATCGGATTGATAGGTGCAACTGCAATGGCCGGAACAGTAGGCGGCGGCGGAGTCGGCAACTTGGCCATAGTCTATGGATACCAGCGATTTGACACCGTAGTCGTGGTAGCCACCGTTCTTATTCTCATCATTTTGGTGCAAGGCATTCAATCTTTAGGTAACAAGCTGGCAAGAAAAATTCGCCGCTATTAGTTATTACTGAGACATGGAGGGATTGGCAGATGAGTGAATGGAGTAAGCAAGATCGGTTTAAAGCAATATTGTCCGGAGAACGGGCGGATCGTCACATTGTCAGCGGATGGCGACATTTTATTGACAAGGAACAAAATGCAGAAGATTTAGCAGCAACAACGATTTCCTTCACGAAAAAATATGATTGGGACTGGGTCAAAATTAATCCTAGAGCAACTTATTTAGCTGAAGCTTGGGGTAATCAGTATGACTTTACGGATTATCAGACTGTCTTTCCAAGACAGAAGACGACTGCTATTCCTACAGCCGATAACCTATGGGATCTCGAAGTGAAAAAGGCAACCCAGACTGCATCTCTGCAGGAGCATTTAGAGGCGGTCAGAAAAATTCGTCAAGGGTTACCGGACACTCCGCTAATCCAAACCGTATTTTCGCCATTAACGGTGTTGCTGTTTATCGTAGGGCGTTCTGCATATGTAACAAAAACAGTGTTTGGCATTGAGCAGCCTGTTACTTTGGAATCGTTGTTTAAAGAGCATAGAGCGGCAGCACACCATGCGTTACATGCTATTTCATTAACCTTAGCTGATTATGTGCAAGAGTTGCAGCATGCAGGTTCAAATGGTTTGTTCTATGCGGTGACAGGTACAGCACATCCGGGATTATTTGATGAAGCGATGTTCGATGAGCTGTCCAGACCCTATGATTCTATTGTGTTGGAGGCCGCAAGTTATGGAAAAAACATCCTTCATACCTGTGGAGCCCATGCAAAGCCGGAGAAATTCAATGATTATCGTATTGATGGGATCAGCTGGGATACTATAGCCGAAGGCAATCCAGGTTTAGAAGCGAATCTTAAAGCTACTAAAGTAGGTGGCGTTGATCATGGATTGTTTGCAGAAAACAATTTAGATCAAATTCAAAAGCAGGCGAAGGAAGCTTTGACGTTAATGAAAAACCAGCCTTTTATTCTCTCGCCAAATTGTGCGATCCCGCTAAATGTTACAGATGAGGCGTTAGAACAACTAAAAAACTCAGTATTTGAATAGGAGATGAAGGTAATGAAAAAGTTAATGTTAGTAATGTTGATAGGTGTTCTGGCGGTGTTAACGGCCTGCGGCAATAAGGAAGCAGAAAGTTCTGGAGATAAGAAGAAGCTTACCGTTGGATTCGGTGTCGGAACCTATGAGGAACAATTCCGTCAATCGATTCTGCCGATCCTGGAGAAACAAGGCTATACCGTTGATATTAAAACCTTCTCGCAAAACATGCAGGTTAATCCGGCGATGAAGGAAGGCTCCATTGATGCGAGCATATTCCAAAGCACAGCTTACATGGAAGCCATTAATAAAGAAATTAATGCAGACATGACAGGAATTGCTTATGTGCCAGGCGCTCCACAAGGTCTTTATTCCGTAAATCATACTACTCTTGACGATGTTAAAGATGGTACAACGGTGGCGGTTCCCAACGATCCGGTTAACCAGGAGCGTGCACTGCGTATTCTGGAGGAATTGGGCTGGATCAAAATTAAAGAAGGAGCAGGTGTAGCAGACTTCAACATTAACAGCATGGAGCCGGATAAGTATAATATTGATATTAAAATTTTGGACCCGGCGCAAATTCTGGTTTCCCTTCAAGATGTGGATTATGGTGTTGTGAACGGTAATTATATTGCGAATTCACCCGACAGAAAGATTACGGATGCACTCAAGATTGAAAACACGCCAATGCAGCACAGAATCATCGTATCGGTTAACAAAAAGGATGAAGATTCGCAGTGGGCCAAGGACTTGAAGGCTGCCTATGAATCCAAAGAGTTTGAAGAATATATCCTTGGAATCGAGAAATATGATGGTTTCATTTTGCCTGAAGCATGGAAAAATAATTAAGTAAGGAGTGAACGTACGTGACCAAGCAAAAGATTCATTTTATTGGCGGAGGACAGATGGCGGAAGCGATCATCCGCGCAAGTATTGCCAATGATACCCTGTCTGCAGAACAAATCAGTGTATCCGATATTAATGAAGCCCGTCTTCAGTTGTTGAATACAAAATACAGCGTAAATACAGATAGTTCGCAGGAGCACGGCCTCTCAACAGCAGAGTTGATTGTAGTTGCAGTTCGTCCACAGGATGATTTGACTGCACTCGGACAAATTGTGCAACAATTCGCTTCACCTACTGCCGCAGTCGTATCGATTGTGGCGGGGGTAACGATTGCGAAGTTAGGACAATATTTTGGAGCTGAACGCCCAATCATTCGGGTCATTCCCAATACGTTGACCGATACGGGTTACGGCTATAGTGGTATAGCTTTAAATGCCTACGCCACTCGTGATCAAGTTGAAAAGTTCCTGCTCGGGTTCGGCAAAGTACAATATCTGGAGGAGTCATATATAGATATCTTCACTGGGTTCGGTGTAGCTGGACCTAACTATATCTATTATTTCATTGAATCTCTTGCGGATGCGGGTGTCCTCGCCGGACTGCCACGGGAGCAAGCTTGGAAGGTAGCGCTGGAGAATGTTATGGGAGCGGTTGTGATGCTGCAGCAGACAGGTCTGCATCCAAGACAACTGCTTGATATTAATAATTCGCCTGGCGGTGTTGGCATTCACGGCTTGTACGAGCTGAACAACAGTGATTTCGCGGCCGGACTGCAAAGAAGTGTTCTGGCAGCCGTAAAGCGTACTACTGAGCTGGGAGTGAAGGAATAATGGCAATCCTGAAATGGGATCATTTAGTACACTATGTCAATGATCTGGATAAACCGGTTGAAATCTTCGGAGATCATGGTTTGATTGCTTTTATGGGAGGTTCTCATAAGGATTGGGGAACCTATAATGCCTTAAGTTACTTTGGGCTAACCTATCTTGAGTTTCTTGGCATCGAGGATCTGGAATTAGCGAAGGCAACCGAGCACAATGTTGTAGTGAGGGATGCGGTTAACCTTCTTCCAGAACAGGAAGTCTTAAGCAGAGTTGTGATCCGGACGAATGATATTGAAGAAATCGCTGCTTCCTTGAAGGCAGCCGGTTTATCGTTATCTCCTATAATCGATGGTAAACGTCTGGATAATAAAGGAAGATTAATAGAGTGGCGGATGATGACCATTGATGGAGACTTTCAAGGACTGGTCTATCCGTTTATCATTCAATGGAACGGGACGGATGAAGAGCGATTGGAACGGTTAACGGCATCCGGAGTCATTCAATCCCATCCTGCGGGACATGCGGAAATCGTGAGGGCAGTATTCCGTGTCTCAGATCCTGCAGCCGCCGCTGAACATTGGGGAGCGTTATTTGGACTGCCAATTGCACAGTCAGAAGTTAACAACTTCACCCTTGAAATTGGAGATAAGTCTTTTGCTTTTCTGCAAGGGGATGAGAACCAATTCAAACAGGTCATTTTTGAAACGGATTCCACCGGGTTAAAAGGAAAGACGATTCAAGTTGGTGCTGGTGAGTATGTGTTTGTTTAAAAAGTAACTGCGTGAATTGATTTCCTTGGTTTGAAAATGGGTTGTTATCGCATAGCGCGGTAACAACCCTATTTGCGTTTTGTAGAGAGAATGTGGGGAACCTGCCGACTCTCTCTGCATTAAGGCTCTGCTCTGAATCACTTCTGGCTGTGCTGGAGTATAAGCCGCTCGGCAGCTTCCAAATCCCGTGCAAAATAGTCAGAGCTATTCCGCTTCCCTGCCGATAAAGCGCATTAGCACTGGCAGCCGCATCCTCGAAATCTCCTCGATCCAGCGCATTTTCAAGATAAGGCAACCAACTTTGAAGCGGTGCATCATGGCATAATTTTAAGCTGCCTTCCTTGAGCGGTCTCGCATATTCATCCGCCGCTTTCCGGTCTCCCATCAGCAAATCCGCCTGATGAATGGCATCCAAATAAGCCGCCATCTGTACTGCCCCTCCAGCATGGATCGGAAAAGCTCGTCAAACTGCTAGGGGCGAATAAACAGGAAGCCCAAGCCAGTGAACAGGCAGGAATACAAGATTAAACTGTCGAAAAATGATGTAATTTTTATTATTGGGGCATTTTGCATCAGATGTTAAAATATATCTTATTCAGAAAGAGGAGGAAGTAATATTTATGAAATGGGTTTGGGGAGTAATAACGGCGGCAGTATCAGTAATTGTGCAATTGCTTATCTTGAGTCTCTTAGGTTTTAACTTTTTTAGCTTTTCTGTGTTATTCATTATTCCGGTAGGGGGGATTATTCTCGGAGGTATAGCCACCTTCGGGTATTTTTCTAAAACTGTAAGACAGGGATTAAAGCCGAATAAAAACAACTATTTAATATCGGTTATTTTCATATTACTTTCATTTAGCGGGTTTATGTATGGAGAATATCAGATGGCATATGTCTCATCATCGAATGAAATTAATTATAAGTTTGAGGGGGAGCATATAAGCAATTTTGTGTTTGGAGAATCAGATAAACCTATAACACTATTGAACTATTATGATTATAAATTTAATAATAGCAGTTTAAGCATATTTTCAAGAGGACATGTAGGCAATGCAATAGATATTGAACCAAATAAGTGGGTAAACATCAGCAAATTCCTCATACAATGTGTTGGTTTATTAATAGGTGGTCTAAGTGCCGGATTGCTGGTGACAAGTGGTAAGACACATTGTTCTTCGTGTAACAAAGCCTATTTACAGGAACATAAGCTCTTAGATGTAAATGATGAAATGATAGAGCCGGTATTAAGTGAAATCAATCAATACATACAAAATAACAACGGTGAAGGATTAACAAAATATATCACTGAACAAAAGACACTTTGTGAGGGTGGAGCTTCAGATACTAATGTTAAATATGGATTTAAGTTTGGTCATTGTCCCAATTGTCAACAGGGCTACCTGATCAAGAGTTGTTATACGCTAGATAAACATGGGAATTTTGAAGAGCAAGAAGATAAAAAGGCAGTAATTCCTATCAGCCAAGAGATTGTAACTAGTGTACAAAAAGCAGAAATAGCATCGTAAATGAAAATTTGAGAGAAGTGGAGAAACCTGCCACTTCTTTTTCACGTGCTCCCTTAGATGCGGCTGACAAAAGAAAAAGCGCTCCAGGTATGTTTTCCCATACTTTGAGCGCTTATTTAGACTGTTACTGCGGGATGAGCTGGGTGATCTGGTTCAATAGCTCGTTGACTTGGTTTATAGTCTCGGGAATACCTGTCGATTCGAAGGCGGCTTTTCCTTCTTCCAGGTTGGTTATGGCCTGATCCAGTCCTTGCTGCAGTGTTTCATTGTATCCGACAATAGATTGATGCAGGCCTGCCGCATATTCCGGAACCTGAAGCCCGGCATATTGGACGATCTGTTCCTTGAGGGCAAGCAGCCTATCCTTTAATTCATCCCTGGCCTGCGGGTCTGTGGCAGCATCCGTGGCCCAGGTTCCCATCTCTTGTCCGAACTCCGTCAAAGTTTGCATATAAGAAGCGGTATCGGCGGTGAAATTGACGCTGTCTCCTACCTTTTCCGCAATCCCGCAACCCGGTACAACCAGCAAGATGAGTAGCAGCAGACTTAAGCCATATTTCTTCATTTGCTTCACTCCTTTAGAGTATCGTATGTGCCAAGTTTACTGTAGTTCATACGGCCAGAAGGGCGTCAGGTTGCATGAAAGTGATATGCGGCTACGGTTACCGATGAAGACGATTCTGCTCCATACTTCCAGGGTTTAAGTGCTCCCAAAAGGTTGTGGGGTTCTGGGGGAACTCGTTATTTATAGGGACTTGTATTTTAGAATTTTCACATGGACTATTAAAAGAGATTTTTTCCCATTTTTGCGGGGATGCTGCCCCAAAACACACCTGTACGCTAATCTCCGTCGTGTCAAAAACCATTGAATGCAAGGTTCCTAAACAATCTTCATAAAATGGGCAACATACGCCCTGTGGCACTTTTTCCTCTAGGATTGTCTTTATTGATTCTACAGAAATAGATCCTTTCTTTTTTGAAAAAAAATCTTTTATAGTGTTGTATCGAATCACAGAATGCCTTCTGCGATTATTATCATAAGGCAACATTTCGTTATTCTGATAATGATTCGTCGCGATAAGAAGATCTTCACTGTTTCTAAAAGATATTTTTCTATCGTCTCCGAAGCAGGCAGTTTCAGCTATTGTGGCATTTCCGTAAGTATCAGCAATCAGCAGGTTTACATTGCTTCGTATAGGCATATTCTTCAAAAGATATATGGCATCCTCAACAGAGGAGCAATTATCCAATAAAGACCTCAGCACAAACGGGAACCAAAGTCCTTCACCAAAAGGGCGTTGTCCAAATTCACAAGATGACATGCTTACTGTTAAGCCATGCTCATTTATTCCGTCAAATCTCCCAAACAATAGCAGTGAAAAACCTATATGTGCAGGTTTTCCGTCTGCCCTTGTTACACACAAACACATCTCATCTTCAGTCGAAAATTCATAACTTCTGCCAATTAAAGTGTGCCCATCAGATGTAATACTTGGCAAAGCTGCGAATTGACTGCATGCTCCAGCTTCTATTACATCATCCGCAAATACAGCCAATTTCCCCAGTGGGATTTTTAAGCTGTCTGAAAGTCCAAGGATTTCCTCGTTTACTCCGGGACAAAATTCATCTAAAAGGGTTTGTTTCTTTCTTAATAAAAAACTATCCATACAATCACCTTGTATATTGATACTCATAAGCTCCGGGTTGTTTCTGACTGTATGAGCCAGCTTAGTGCCAATCTCGTAATGGCTGCCCTCTGAGACGAATTTTGAAAAGCTAACGAACTGGTTTGACATGTTGAGCGCCTTCTTTCAGACTATTTTTCAAATAAGCGGGTGGCTTATACTCACCCCTCTGCATATTATGATATTGTTTTTCTTTCATACTGTCCTGTCATTACCTGCGCATAGTTGACAGATCGAAGAGGGTAAGTATCAGATCCAGATTATTCAAGAATTAGTTTTTCGGAATTCTGTACATTTCTCGAATACATGATGTTAGGTAACTCTGCCTCTAGGCTTACCCTTGTTTCTTAATCAGGTTTGCAAAAATAAAAGAAATCAGTTATATTCAATGTAATTAGATAATCTAACTATAGGAGTAAGGAGGTATACAAATTGAAAAGAAAGCCTGCCAAGGAATATACAACTGAGCAACAATTACCGAGACTTGGAACATCACCTTATTTGAAGTTGATGGAGCTTACAGCTTCATCCGATACCAATCTAAATTCAGCGCATCTGGGACTAATTATGATCTGGCTGGGAGATAACATTTTAGACATGGTGGATATTGATTTAGCTGCTTTTGACATCACGGAGAGCAAGCTGGATCTATTACTCCTATTATCCCTTCACGCCGATCAGGAGTTGGTAACACCTTCATCCATAGCAGACCGATTGGGGATTCGTCGATCGTCTGTAACGGCCTTGTTAATATGGCTGGAGAAAAAAAATTTGATTGTTCGTGAACCGTATGCCAAGGATGGCCGCATGACTCACGTTCGTATTAGCGCTGAAGGCAGTACGCTTGTGAATCAAATATTGCCTACATTCTGGTCTACTTGCGCATCCCTTGTTGATGAATTAGATAAAGAGGAGCAAGCGGTGTTCCAAAAAGTGTTGGTTAAACTAAATGCAAGCTTAGAAAAACGACTTGGATCGGGTAGATAATTTTTTTGGTCATATAGTTAGATAATCTAATTACATGAGATCAGAGAGGGATATGATCTGATTTGGTAACCGTGATGGACATTACAACATGAAGGTATGTGATTCAAAATGAAACAAACTCGGCATTCCGGGGACCAGCAGCAGAGTCGTGAACAGCATTTTATATCGCTGCGCATCATGTTTAAGGAGATGTTCTTGCACACAAGGACGCAATGGGTCTTGCTTATGCTTGGTGCCGTCACAGTGATAGCCATTTCCATTCTTGAATTTATGATCCCTCAGTTAACTAAAGAGATCATAGACCAGATCATCCCTGAAAAAAGGTATTACGCGCTACTAGAAACGGGAGGTCTTATCCTGCTAGCTGCATTGCTGCTGGGGATATTTAACTTTAGTAGCAGTTATGTAATGACAATTGTTAGTCAGAAGGCAATTCTCCAGTTGCGAAACAAATTGCACAAACACACATTAAGTTTGGATCTGAAATTTTTTGATCGTAATCGGACCGGGGATCTTATGGCAAGGTTAACGAGTGATGTAAATCAACTACAGGAACTGGTTTCAGCCGATAGCCTGTCCATCATAGCGGATGTCATAACCTTCGCTGCGATCGTGGGGTACTTATTATATACGGACTGGCAACTAGCATTAATTACACTTATTACCTTGCCTTTCTTATTTGTAACATCACGATATTTCAGCCTACGCATTAAGAATGCCTATAGAGCGGTACGTCAAATATCAGCTCAGTTAAACAACTCACTTCAAGATACGTTATCAGGCATACGGATGATCAAGTCTTTTGCAAGTGAAGATGCGGAAGCTAAGCAGTTCGAGGCATTGAGCGAACAGCATCGGATAGCCACAGTTTTTGCTTCAAGGTTGTCGGAAACTTTCTCGCCAATTATCGATTGGCTGAATTATGTAGGTATGACGTCGGTGCTCCTGTTCGGAGCGTGGCAGGTTATGCATGGGAACATGTCCGTTGGTGATATCGTAGCTTACTTAGCTTATTTACGTTTGTTGCAAGCGCCCATCCGCTCCTTTAGAAGAATGATTACCAAAGTGCAGCAATCGGCAGCAGCATTCGAGCGCATTCAAGAAGTCTTAGCAACCGTTCCAGAGGTTTACGATAAGGAAGGAGCGATTGTTCTGCCGCCAGTAAAAGGACAAATTGTGTTTGATGATGTTGAGTTTGCATATGAAGAAGGACATCCCATTCTACAAAACTTTCAATTGCGGCTTCCATGTAACCAAACTACGGCTTTGGTTGGTTCGTCAGGATCAGGAAAGTCAACGATTGCTTATTTGATTGCCCGTTTGTACGACGTTCAGCGAGGGGACATTTATATTGACAGTTATCCGTTAACGGAAGTGACGGTGAAGTCACTTCGACAGCAGATGGGGATCGTATCTCAGGACGTAATCCTCCTCAATGGCACGATACGTGAAAATATTGCGTACGGTAGACCTCAGGCCACAGAAGATGAGATTAAAGCGGCTGCCCATGCCGCAAATGCCCATGAATTTATTTCAGCCTTTCCAATGGGCTATGATACGCCCATCGGTGAAAGAGGGGTCAAGCTTTCCGGAGGACAAAAGCAAAGATTGTCAATCGCCAGAGCTTTCTTGACCAATCCTCGCATTCTTATTTTGGACGAAGCTACGGCTGCTCTGGATACGGAATCTGAACAACGTATTCAGCATGCGTTATCTGTGCTTCTTCCAGGTCGAACTTGTCTGGTTATCGCCCATCGTCTTTCCACGATTCAAAATGCCGATCAAATTGTTGTATTGGAGCATGGAGAGATTGTGGAGCTGGGAAATCATGAAAACCTACTCCGCCGAAATGGGCGATACAAGGAACTATACGAGATGCAATTTCCATCAAAATCTAACTTCGAACAAATTTTATAATTGAGGTGTAATATGAACAATCCAATCAATGCTACGGGTGCAACTAGAAATTATACGCTTATGACCATTATCCTTTGCTGGACCGGCCTTGTTGTCATGTCCAGTCTATACGTAACGATTCCGCTAATTACATTGTTTGCACAGCTTTTTGAAATTTCCACGACGAATGCTGCCGCTGCGGGAAGTACCTTTTCGATAGGCTTTGCCATTGGTTGCTTAATCTATGGCGCGCTGTCCGATAAATACGGACGGAAGACTGTTATATTTGCAGGGCTCCTTTTCCTGACATTGATATCATTAATTCTGGGAACCGTTCACAGCTTTGCATGGGTTTTAGGATTAAGAGGACTACAGGGAGCAGCAGCAGCAACCTTCTCTCCAGTAGCACTTGCCTATGCGGTTGAGATGTATCCAGCGGAAAAACGGGTAACTACCATTGGTTTTATCAGTACAGGATTTCTGATTGCAGGTATTGTTGGTCAAGTGGTTAGTAGTATACTCAGTGAGCATTATGGCTGGAACGCTGTTTTTTATATTCTTGCCGTTGTTTATGCGGTGACCGCCATATTAGTGTTCTTCTTCCTTCCCAAAGGCGGTATCCAGCAGGCACACGCTAATATCTGGGAGCCTATTAAGCAAATTGGCAAAGTGTTTGTTCAAAAACAATTGGTATTATGTTATCTAGTAGCATTCGTTCTGCTTATGTCTTTTGTAAGTATGTATACAGTGCTGGGTAACTATCTAAGTACAGCTCCATATGAACTAAGCAAGCAAGAAATTCTTTCTGTCCGTATTATCGGCATAGTAGGCATGCTCGTTTCTCCATTCGCGGGAAGAATATCCAAGCATGTCGGCGTAGGTAGAACGCTTCGCGGTGGATTGTTGCTAGCGATCATTGGTTTGGCGTCTATGGGGATGATTTCTAATCTGCCACTTCTTATTGTGATGAGCATCCTTTTTGTGGGAGGGATCGCACTAGCCGTTCCTTCACTTGTTTCGCTTGTTGGGCAAGTGGGCGGCAAGATGCGCGGGATAGCTGTATCCGTATATACTTTTATATTGTTTACAGGCACAAGCTTCGGTCCGATTATCTCGCTTCAATTGATGAATAATGCAAGTTATTTAATTACGTTTCTTCTATTGGCATGTATTCTGTGCGTTGGGTTGCTAGCAGCATGTCTTATTCATCATGAGGAGGCAGGGGAGATAAAAAGCCAGTAAATTTGTGATCAATAAACAAAAAAAACGATGAAATGACATCATAACGATTGTTTATTAAAGGTAACTTCATTTGAAGTTGCCTTTTTTATTCCCTTGCTGAGATTAACGATTACTAAGTGTATTTTGAAATCGTAATATTCTTCCATTTGATAGTATAATTAAAACATGCCTAGATAGGACTGTTACAAACACGATTTGTCTTGAGTTACGTGAATATAAAGTTAGTCAAAATGCACATTTAGTCAATTTGGAGGAGTATATGAACATATTTACAAAGCAGTTGAAACTAGAGGATCTGAGCAATATCCAATATGAAGTACATACTGGCACATCAAGAGTAGTAAATTATCTCGAAATCATGATTTTAAAATTTATCGGGGATTATGGATATGGATCAGCTGGGAACTCGGATGCAACTTATATGAGCGCAATTGGTAAAGCCGTTTTAGAAGCTTGGGAACCTGGGGGTCTAATAATTGACTTAAGCGATCTATCATATGAGTGGGGGGATCGAATTGAAAGCATCTTTTTTGTTGGAGAAGAAATATATATAGACACACCGTTTCCAGTAGCATTAATTGTAGGGAGCAGATCAGAAGAGGCTATTAGAACTCTAATTGTTGGCTTAGAAAGCAATAAAACAATTGAAGAAATTGGATGGGTGTTTAAAGATCTAAATAGTGCTTGGGAATATATTGAATCCAAATTAAATGAATATGAAGTTAAGTAATCCTAATAAAAAACATAATAACGGAGGTTCTCTGCAATGACGACTGTTTTTTTCTGGGAATTGATAAACAACTCAAAAAAGTATGGTGAACAACAAATTGAATGGTTAACCAATGAATTAACAAAGTCTAGTAAAGAAGAGATCCTTCAATTTGAAATAGAATTTAGGAATAAGATGGAACAATCCTATACATCTTCATTATGGGGAGCAGCTTTTGTAGTAATGGGAGGATGTTCAGATGATGGATTTGATTGCTTTAGGGGTTGGTTAATCTCCCGCGGAGAAGAAGTTTTCAATCAGGTAATAAAGAATCCTGAATTTCTAGCAGAATATTTATCTGAAGAAAATTTGCAAGAGGATGTTTTTGCACCCCAACTGGAAGAGATGCTATCAGTTGCTTCAGACGCGTACATTTATCAAAAAACCGGTATGTTCGAGTACAACGATGATATAAACACTGAATTTTATAATGAGCTGGAAGCTCGAGGCTACAATTTTGAAGTAACAGAGATTGAAAATGATTGGGAAGAAGAAGACCTGGAAGAAATGTACCCATTATTATGGGGAAGATTTGGAGAGAATCCACTGACCTAAGGAATGTTTTGATGGCGGACAAACCGCCGCGGTCCTCCTGGAATGTAATGGTCTTGAACTTTGCGGACGACAAGGTAACTGAATGATTTATTAAAAGGTGGTGCTATGGAGAAATTTACGTTAGGTATTGCTGTATTGGTATTTGTGATCCTTGCGGGTTGTTCACAGAGGGAAAATAATCCAACAAAGGGATCTATATCCTATATAGAAGCTTCTGGTGAATCGCCAGAGAAATCTGCAGCAGAGATATTAAGTGATCTGGCTAATCAAGAGTTTTCAATCCAAGCAGATCAGATTAGTGAAGATGATTATACTTTTATGGAGGCCTTCGGAAAAGCATTCATAAATCTTTATACCGGAGCTGTTGCAGAACAGGTAACCGTATCGTTTGAAAACTACATCGCTAATAAAAATCTCCGTCAGTTCACTAATAAAATGTTGGAGTTAGAACAACTGCAGGATTCGAAGGGTGGTAATGGTATAATATTCGGCCTGGACAATGAGTTTACGAAAGCAGAGCTCAAGAGGCTGGATAACAATCTTTACTATTTAGATTTCCCCTTTTCAAACAAGGGGTCTGGAATGAGCTGCAAGCTGTTAATTCAATCTGTTAACAAGTCATTAATAATAGTAGATTTGTACTTTGGAAACAAAGATGGTGTAGATACGTTGGCAACAGGTCACCCAGCGGTAAGAAAACTTAATAATCCTAAATTGTGGGATGACCGGGAATGGGTTGACGGTGTAATGGAGAAGCTTGAAAAATATGAAACCGAACTCTTGAGCATGTAATGCTGTTGATAGTTTATTAGAATAGGCGGATTACGATGGAACCTAAATACGGCGATATTAAGTTTGGTGGAATACATTGATCCTTTCGGGCGCTGGTACTCAGCATATACTATGGAGGCATGCACTCTATAGCGATCATACTGAGCATGGCAACCATCATATTATGTCTCGTGATAAGAAAAAGTGTGCTCGGCAAGCCTGCAGCTTATTTTGGATTTGTGGTAGGGATATTGGATCTTATCAGAGCCTATCCTTGGATAGTTGGAACTGCTATGGTATTTGTTTCTCAATTGGCTTTCGCTGCATGGTTTGTTTTTCTCGGCATGAGGATGCTGGGGAGGATGGAGGAAGCAGTGGGATAGGCTACTTAATTACTACTTTCGGATTGTCCTATCAAGCTGACATACTTATTGGATAATTGAAAAACAAGCTCCCGTAGATTGTCACAGGAGCTTGTTTTTGCTGCGTACTATTCTTTTTTGCCGGGATAACGCTTAGGGTTGTCTGTCTGACCCAGAATATAGTCGATGCTTACTTTATGGAAATTGGCCAGAGTAATTAAAACGGCACTCGGGACATCCAAATTTCCATTCTCATAGCGGGAATAAGTGGCTTGAGTGATATGTAATAGCTCAGCCATTTGTTGCTGTGTCAGATCTTTGTCTTCGCGTAAGTCGCGGATTCTTTTGTACAATGTGATCACCTGTGTGTTTAGCGAATAGCTTCCTTTGAGAACTGCGAGACCTACTGATTATTTTAGTTCAACTTTTTGGATAAGAAGCTTTTTGGTTCGTCCTGTTCAGCAAATAGTCAGTGCTCGTCTGATGGAATTCCGCCAGTTTGATTAGAATTGCCGTGGGAATATCAACATCACCGCGTTCATAATTACTATATATCCGCTGGCTGCATTGCAAATATTCGGCCATTTGGGTTTGAGTCAAATCTTTATCTTCACGCAAATCTCGGATACGTTGATACATTTTAAGCACCTCCAAAACAAGCATATCTTAGCGAATTATTCGCTATTGATTTTTAGCGATAAATTCGCTAAGATGGTTAAAAAGAACATTAGGGAGGGGAAGGCAGATGAGCCTGTTGGAGGATTTGTATTACGGAAAAATCTGCCCAAGTGAACGAAGCCATTCTAATGATCCCAAATATGCACTGTACTCCAAGCAAATATCAGAGCTTCTACAAATCCTAAAAGAAAAGCTGACTCCCGATGACTTCACTATGGTTGAAGGAGCCATGGATCTTAATGATATGCTGAACTCTGTCTCTTCCGCTTCTGCGTATACTCTCGGATTTAGAATGGGAGCTGCGATGATAGTAGAAGTATTAGGACACAAAGGAGAACTTATACATACGGAGGAAGGGTACCTTGGAAAAATAAAGTTGGATAGGAGAGAGTCATGAGAGAGCAGGAATCGGGTAGCGGAGAACGGAAAACAAATAATTATAAGTCCAAACAGCACTTGTTGATTGATGAACTGCTTATGGCAGGAAGTTGGGGTGATAATCAAGGGAAGTGGGTACCCGCAATTAAGCAAGCTATCGCTATGGGTGAGATTGAGAAGCTATTGGGACTTAGGGCCAAGTTTCCATATTCTTTTGAGAATTCACTGAAGCATTTGAAGAAGGAGGAGCGGGAGGTTGTAAGGCAGAAGTGCGAACTTGATTGGAGCAATAACGAGGATTCGGCAAATAGTGGAGGTAATGAATCAAAGTGATAGTTAGAGATGAATACTATTTTTAAAGAGAACCGGGGTGAGATGAATTTCGCTTCGGTTTTTTTGACCAAACCAAGTTTAATGGATTTCAGGAAAGTGCTTGAAATATTAGAGTAAGGTAGTAATAGATGATAGAATTATCCGACTGAGGAGTAGATATATGAGCGGCTTGGTCAGTTTAGGGAATTATGGGACGCCGCTGTAACGAGTAAAGTGAAGAATAGGGCAATGAAGAAGTTGGTGGCGTAGATTGTGTATAAGTGGGAATCAGGTGGAGTTGACAGTTTGTTATAAATGAAGATTGCTACGGTGTATCTGTACTTTTGGTGGGAGCTTTTTTGTTCGGAAGTATAGAATTAGCAATTGTAATATTCTTCCATTTCATTGTATAATAAAAACAGCATCGAAAAAAGCTGGTGTCGAACATTCTACAACGGAAGAAAAAGCTTTTATTGACTATCTTGGAGTATTCTGCGAAGAGTGGCAAATTTATGTTAGCAGGAGGATTCAGGTTATGGGAGAAAACAAAATTGGAGCAAGCGATTATCTTGGATTAGGTTTATATGCTTTTGCAGGATTCGGTCTTGAAATTGTACTGTCAATGCTATTGCCTTTTATATTCGGTGTTGGAGGTTCTGAATATACCCTCATCCATCATTGTATACACTGGGTGCTTACATGCATTTTGTGGGGGAGTATGGCACTATTTTTGATAAGACTTTCAAAGAAAAAATACTCCTTTGATATTATGAAGTTAAACGAAGCACCAGACTCCAAGGGATGGTTACTTGCGGTTGTGATTTCTGTTATAGCAATTACAGTTACCACTATTACATGGGGTGGTTTTAAGCCAGTTCAAGAATACAATGGTATCGTTAAATTCATTTTTCAAAATATCTATTACTTGTTTGAAGCTGCCTTGATTCTACTAACGATTGCTTTTGGACAAAAATTCGGTGAAACGCTCATAAAAAGAGGCAGTCTGCCTTATGGAGGGATTTTTCTTGCTCTCACATGGGGACTCATACACATTTTGCTCCAAGGAAGTCTAACAGGTGTTTATGCTTTCTTCATGTCCATTCTATATGGCATTGTATACATATTGTTAAAAAAGAATATCCGATATTCATATATGATGATGGTAATTATATTTATTTTATAAGCAATTTCAGCATACGGAATCACATAAGACTATGCATTAAAATTGAGGCGCGTATTCAAACTATTGTTACATGACGGAGGAGCGGTACAGACTGAGATCTGCTACCCCTCCCGAATCTTAACCGGGAAAAAATACTCTACCTGCCGGTAGCTCAAGCGTTCGTATGTATGTGGGACAGTAACCTGAAACATCACAGCATGCCCGGGCCGTTCATCAAATGCAAAGCCGTCCCCATATCTTATCGAATTTCTCGTGATTATCCCCTTGCTCCAATCCAGAGGTCACCATCCTGCAGGCCGATAATTCAACAAGTCGCACATCCGGTTTTTTTTCAGCTTTTCCGTCACTTCCAGCAACCGGTTCACGTTGGAAATGCCCTAAAAGTGAAGTGGGTATGTGAGAGGGGAAATCCTCTCTTAGCATACCGTGTGAGGGATGAACGCGCCGGGGATTTGCCTTCATCGTGACATTTTGAGAATCCCCGGAGTTTATCTACTTAGCTTGTGGCGGATACTTGGTGAAAGAAGAGAAGTCAGCGGATAAATTATCGCTGGTCTTAAAAATAGTCACTCAGCAGGGAGATTTTGTTCTTCCCTTGCGCCCTCCCCCCACCTTATTGGGTAAACTAACCCTAAGCAATACTTTACCTAAACCCAACACGAAACAAGGTGATGCCCCATGACAACTCAAAAAGTACCCAATAGATTAGCCAAGGAGAAGTCGCCGTATCTGCTGCAGCATGCACACAACCCGGTGAACTGGTTCCCTTGGTCGGAAGAAGCTTTTGAAATCGCCAAGCGTGACAACAAGCTGTCTTCTTATCTATTGGGTATAGCTAGTTGTTGATTCATACGTACCTGTCATTGTTGAGATGTTCGTGTGAATCAATTTTAAGATGCCTTCGCCATTGGAATTGGCGAAGGTTTTTTGTTTTATTATTCGTATTTTTCCATTTCATAGTATAATAAGAACATAGTCCGTCGGACCCGGGGCTAACGCCCCTTAAGATATCAATTGGATGTGAGGACACAAAAAAATATTAAAAATGTAACAAGATTAAACTGGCATCAAATTGATGAATTATTTGAATTTGAAAGTCCATTAGAGGAAAAAATGGGAGCAGATAAATTATATAATCAAATAATACATAGCTATATATTTCTTATCTCAACTGAAGAAACTACAGAAGTAATTGATGGATTTTTCTTTTGTTCCGATAGAATGCGAAATGAAAAATTGTATTATATCGACCTAAATGAAATAGTTAAATTCTTCACAATAGTAGGTAATGATTATCCTTCCACAGGATCTTTTGAATTTGATGAAAAAATACAAGATTATAGATTCTATACATCCTAGTCTGATTTTCGAAGAAGAGGTGGCATCGGATAACACCATATTCACGCATCGGGCCATTTGCCCCTCGGTCCGGACCGGGGTTAGAAGTGGATTCGGAGAGGTAATTTCAGTAGCAGAGAAGTTTATTCAGCCGGACACACCCGCACCACCTAACCGCATCGCGGCCGGCACCTTTGGTGCCTTAAGGTGGTGGGGCGTGGTGAACAAGAACGTTATCAGAAATAGCCGCAAGTGATTATAGAGATTGGGGGTAATTCAGTGAAAGCTGTAGGTTTCGATCTTGGGGATACTTTGATCTATTATGATAATGTACCTCTAAATTGGAGGAACCTTTATAGAAGTGCATTAATTAAGATAGCACAAGATCTAAACTTACAATTTAGTAATGAGATCATTCATAATGCAGAGATCGTATTATCTCGATACAACACCAGAATAAACCCTAGAGAACATGAAGTGAATGATATTGAGATCTTTGATGAGATATTGACAGTGTGGGGATTGAGTGATGAATATACCAATCAAGTGATAAATACATTTTTTGGTTTTTTTCAGCAGCGTTCGATGGTTTACCCAGAGGCAATAACACTACTCAAGGAATTAAAACGAAAAGACATTAGAATTGGCATCCTT
Organism: Paenibacillus paludis; assembly: GCF_042610515.1. Classification (NCBI taxonomy): domain Bacteria; kingdom Bacillati; phylum Bacillota; class Bacilli; order Caryophanales; family Paenibacillaceae; genus Paenibacillus; species Paenibacillus paludis. The sequence continues at coordinate 52,409 of NZ_JBGJZP010000008.1, read as the reverse complement.
ACTGATGTGCCATACGGTATGAGTAAATCGTTAGTTTTAAGGGATATAGAGCCAATTAAAAAATATGTAGACGTATTACTGACATCAGTTGATGTTGGATATAGAAAACCGCGACCTGAAGGATTTGTAGCATTATGTAAACAACTAAAGGTCTCAAGTGATCAAATGATGTTTGTTGGTAATGAAGAAAAAGATGTAACGGGAGCAAATCTAACAGGGATTAAATCAATTCTAATAGATAAAGAAGATCAAAATAATGAATGGAACCAACAAATAAGTATAAGAAATCTAAATGAATTATTGAATTATTTGTAAGTGAAATTGAGGAAGCGTAATCAGCAGACAACCCTGCACTGGCTAAGTCCGTCGGACCCGGGGCTAGCGCCCCTTAAGTCATTTGACCACGTAAATTGATTTTCATAGGGTATACTTTATGACATGCATGTATGGACGTGGTTGCTAGAGGTCCAGTTTCATTAAGTACCAGTTTTAAGGTTGTTTAACGTTTGGATTTTTGGTAACAATACTCCTAATCATTCTTTAGGTGGGATAACATGCGAAGAATTTTTTACGCAGTGCTTGTTGCGATAATGGCTTCAACCAGTTCATTAGTTCATGCAGAGGTAAGTCCTAGTCAAACATCAAATTATCACAAGTTGGATAGCACAACATTGGGTAAAGTTAAGCAGAAAGCTAAATTCACGTTATTTGATCCTAAAAGCATACCTACAGAGTGGACGGTAGAACTTAAATATCCTTATCCGTTGGATGAAACCAGTTTTTTTTGATGGAAAAGTAGCACGAAAACGAGCAGGAACAGATGGGAGCAGGTATAGCTGAAAGTCTTTTTGAATCCTGCTTTTCTCAGGTGCTTCAGTACACCGAGCTCCTGAAAAGCAGGTCTCATTTCAGGTGGGAGTTGATCCAGAGACGGCTTTTGTTTTATCATGGAAGGGACACCTCTTCTGTGGTTTAGTGGATCTTCGACAATCTCACATTACCAAATGAAGTGGTGTTTTTCTATGTTTGCAAGACCCGTACTTAAATAGGCTTCACCTTTACCCAGGCTTGGGGTCAACTCGATTTTGACTCTGCGAAAGTTGAGTTAATAATAACAACAAAATTATAAACTACAGGAACCACTCACTTTTTGATGTTTTTTACCAGAATGAAACGCCTTTTCGGGTTGTAAAAAACGAATCATATACCCAATAGATTAATCGCCGAGAAATCGTCTTATACTTTATACATTTATACCTTTGGGAAATCTGCTGAAATACTTAAAGAAGTCGGAGCGTGTACTCGTACAAAGTAATATAAAAAAACAAGTCGGAGCGGCAGCGCTCTGGCTTGTTTTTATTTGTGAAGTTTCATCCTACTCATGAGTAAGATGAATTCACTATTGCAATAATTAGTAATTAGAGATACACTATTAATTAATTGAATGATCATTTAATTAATAACAATTAAATCTATAGAGAGTGGGAATGAATTTGGCAAGACCAATTAATGAAGAAAAAAGACAGGAGCGGCGTAGTTGTATCCTAAAAGAAGCCATTGTCCTGTTCGCAGAAAATGGATATTCAAATACCACAACGGCTCTCATTGCGCAGAGTGTGGGAGTGACTGCTGGAACCATTTTTCAATATTTCCCAAGCAAAGAAGCCTTATTCTACGCCGCTGTCATTGAGCCGCTTGCTGACATTCAGGAGAAGTCGCTTGCTTGTCTAAAACAAGAGGGGACGCCGGGCATATTAATTAAGAACATGGTAGAAGAACAATTCAATCATATCTATTGCTATACAAATGAATTGCGGCTTGTTCAATATGTCTTAGGACAGCGGATAAGATTTCCTGAACTTACACAGAAGGTCCTTGAAAGTACAAAAGTAATGACAGATACTATCGAATGCGTCTATGCCAAGGGACAGTTAATGGGAGAATTCAACAAAAACTTTTCACCAGCTATGATCTCTCGTGCCTATATCTCTTTCTTAAATGGGATAGGATTAACTCTTGGAGAAAGTATTATTCATCACCCCGAGTGGGGAAATTTGAAGGAGCACGCCTTATATTTGTTCGCACCTACACAACCTAAAAAAAGCGAGGGAATCTGAATGAGTGAAACATCATTACAACCAAATTTGACATTAAACGTTCGTTCGAAAAAACGGAGGAAAATATTATTGATCCTAGGGATCGTGCTGTTGCTTGTGGTGGGTTTAGTATTTTTTATCTCCTATAAAGTAATGGATACCTTGCTGCACCATCCTAGAGACACGAATGTCAGCTACGACTTGAATATTGATAAAACTCCCTACGAAGAGGTTGAGTTCAAGAGTTTGAAAAATGATGATACGATTAGAGGTTCCTTCTTTCATGCAAATGGTCTTTCCAATAAGGCAAGTGATAAGACGATTATTGTCGTCCATGGATATACAAGCAATCGTTTAGTCAAAGGGCGGACCAAAAAGTTAGTAGAGCATTTCGTTCCGAAAGGCTATAATGTATTGGCATTTGACCTCAGCTCACAAGGTGAATCTGATGGTAATATGATTACACTGGGCCTCAATGAAAAATACGATTTGCTAGGAGCTGTAAGCTATTTAAAATCCAGAGACCATGCGGGTGATAACATTGGCGTTATCGGTTTTTCAATGGGCGCTGCTACTTCTTTGCTAGCCGCAAGTGAAAGTGATGACATCAAAGCCGTAATTGCGGATAGTCCATTTCGTAATGCTGGTCTATTTCTGAGAGAGGGTTTGCCCTTCTTTTCAGGTTTACCTGCGTTTCCATTCAGTTATACATCGACATGGATGGCAAATTGGGTCTATAAAGTTGATCTTGATTCCATATCTCCTATGGATGCGGTAAAAAAGATGAAAGACAAGCCAGTTATGCTGATTCATGGAACTGGAGATCAGCAAATTAGTTATAAAAATACAGAAGCAATTTTTGAGTCATTAAAAGATGACCCATATGCAGAAGTATGGTACCCGCATAATACGGAGCATATCGATGCCATCAATCATTACCCCACTGAATATTTCCAAAGAGTAGATCGCTTTATGGATAAGTATATAGGAAAAGAGTAGAAACGACATGAAAGCCGGTCTTCCTTCTAGTAGGGGAAAACCGGCTTTTCTGCTGTCACTTGACAAAATGATTTAGTAATTCGCTTAGCGTAATATCATCATTTATATAAGAGGATATTGCATCACTAGGCTAAACATGAAGGTAAGCCAGTGTTCTTGTTCATTGGCTATTACTAGGTTATAAAATGGTGAGCAACATTTAAATATCATTGGTGGGATGTTCGAGTGAATCAATTTCTATAGAAGCTCTTGCTTTATGCAGGAGTTTTTTTGTTTGACGTATAAGAACAATATTCGAATACGGCCTGATTATGGGGTATCTCTAAATGGTTTGTGTTGCATGAGGATATAACAGACAGAAAATCGCTTGTTATGATTAGCGCTGAATCGTCTGATTTTAAAGATGAGCAAGTTAATATTGATAGTGTTTTTGAAAGGACATGGTTTAGGAAGATGCCCAGCGATTAATTCAAAATGCCTCTGTCGTTTTTTTATGTGGTGGATACCCTTGAGGAACGTTTCCCTTTATCAGAAAAAATGGATATTTATATGGCGGCAGACAAAGATAGTGCTGTACGTGTAAAGAACAGCAAAATCGACATTATAGGCAATGTATATTTAATTTCCCACTCAAAGATTCAGAAATTGGTTGAGACGCTCTAATTAGGGTGAGTGGCTGTGAGACATTATGGAGTAGCAGTAACTCTATTGGGTATATCTAGTAAAGATACTGCTTCTACACATTCAACAATCCCGACCTCACCCCAAACCTAATCTCAAAAGCAGTCCTATCATCTCGATTGCTTACCGAAACCGTACCGCCATGCAGCTCAATAATGCTCTTTACAATAGCAAGCCCTAGTCCTGAGCCATTGGTCTGTTCAAGGCGGGATTTATCGGCTTTATAAAACCGTTCAAATACAAAGGGCAAATCCTCATCTGATATCGGCTCCCCATAGTTAATAATTCGTATGAGCGCTTCATTATTGGCTGTACTTAACTCTATATCAAGGTATTTCCCCGAACTGCCATACTTGATGGCGTTGCTAATCAAGTTGTCAAATACCCGAACCAATAGAAGCGGGTCTGCATTCATGATGACTTTTTCATTGCTGAAAAATAATCTGTACTCCATTCGCATGGGGCAACACCGCTGGATAGATGTCATTCTGTTGATTCCGTTCATGACCCCGCCGTACATCGGCTCAATGGGTTGGATTCTGTTCATGCAAAAAAGCGGTTATCTTCAGCAATGGTTTCCAAGTGCCGATGCGTTAAGCGAGTTATTCTTCAGCTTCTGGGGGATGGTCTTCATCATGAGCATGCATCTGTTTCCTTTTCTTTATTTGCTGCTGCGTGATGCGTTGATTCACATCGGCGGCAATTTGGAGGAGGCAGGAGCGGTGCACGGTGCAAGGTGCAAGGGCAGGGTATCGCTTCCGGCGTATTATTTTACCGCTGCTGCTGTCTGCTTATGGCATGGGGGCGATGCTCATATTCGTCAAGACGATTGCGGAATTCGGGACACCTGCCACCTTTGGCCGGCGGATCGGCTATTATGTCATGACCTCCGAGATTCATAAATACATTTCAAACTGGCCGATTGACTTCGGCAAGGCTACTTCTCTTGCGTCCATGCTGCTGTCGGTCTGTCTGGTCATGTGGTATATGCAGTCGAGCATCAGCCGCAGGTTCAGCTACCGTCTGGTGGGCGGCAAGGGGCAGCGGTCCAAGACTTATTCCCTGCGCGGCGGTGCAGGCTGGCTCGCAGGCCTGTATCTGGCGCACTGTTGATTTTGTCCATAGGAATCCCTTATTTTTCGATTATTGCGGCCTCGCTCATGAAGCTGCGTGGAGCTGGGCTGTCGCTGGAAAACCTGACACTGGAGCATTATGGGGAGCTATTGTCGTGGGGGTCTGTGAGCATGAGAGCGATAGGCAACAGCCTTGGACTGTCGCTTGCCGCTGCATCGGTGGCTGTAGTGCTGGGGGCAGGTTTTGCTCTGGCCATTGGCAGGTCCTCGACCTGGATGCAGCGGATCATTGATCTGCTGAGTCTTTTGCCGAATACGGTCCCGGGCATTGTTATGGTCGTAGGCCTAATCCTGTTCTGGAATGCGCCCTGGATGCCCTTCAAGCTCTACAACACCTACGGCATGGTTGTGCTCACTTATATAGTGCTGTTTCTTCCATATACCGTACAATACGTAAAATCAAGCTTTTCGCAAATCGACGGGACGCTGTTTCAAGCGGCTCAGGTATTCGGGGCGGGTCCCTCTATATCTTGTGGCGCATCCTGGTTCCGCTGATCATGCCAGGCATACTGGCAGGTTGGATGATGACCTTTACCATGTCCATTCTTTACAGAAGAATTATTAACGAATATGAATAAATTCTTTGTTGGAGAAGCAGAGCTTTTAAGAGATTTGAACAATGTAGATGAAAAACGAATTAAAAGAAATTATCCATTGTTTAGAGAGGTACAAGGCTGATGAACTGTCCAAAGAAGTATTGCTTTTTTTGGCTAGATAATGGTACATGTGGTTGCATATTTAAGAATACGTCTTGAAGCAAAGTGGACTCAAAGTGTAACACCTGACGGAGAAATTGACCCAAAGCTGTGTTATGTTGTTGTACGAAATTATGAAGTACTGCTAATTTATTTAATACGAAGGAGGAAAATGTCTTGAAAAAACTATCGCTTGATAATTTTATGAAATTGAGAAAGCTGGTTCATCGAAGCGCAAGACCGCTTGACTTTACCAAGTGGAAATATCTTTTTGAAAACGGGAGCTGTGAGGATTTCCTTTTGGTTCTGTCCAGTTACCAGAATGAGGATGGCGGTTTTGGATACAACATCGAGTGCAATAACTGGAACCCTAATTCTTCCCCCTATACGGTATGTATTGCGTTGGATTACCTGGACACGGCAGGCGATTATGTTAGCAATATAAAAAATAAGATGGTAATGGGTATCATCAAATACCTTGCTTCCGGCGCATATTTGTCGGAAAACGGCTGGGTGGGGATGCAAGGAATTCCCACCAACAATGATTTCGCCCATTTGCCATGGTTTCATTACGACCCTAAGAAAGCCACGGAAGCCGACATAGGGGTGACCAAACGCCTTTCAGACTTTATACTCAAATATGCAGACAATAGCTGCGATATCTACCAAAATGCGGCGGCTCTGAAAGGTAAGTATAAGCTTTGCGGACAAACCCTCCTTAATGGCTTCCCCGATTATGACACGAGATCATTTGACTTGGCATCATTTGACCCGGCAACATGGGCCTTGTGGCAACCATTGCCGGTGCACTTTATCGGCTCGCATAAAAGCGAGCATTATTCGGCACTTAAAAACGTTGTGGACATAAATCTGGATACGATTATTGACACACTGCGCAATACGAATGAATTTCATATGATGCCTGAGGAGGAAGCAAACCTATTTGAAAAGAATAACCCACATCCAGATGGTAAACGGTGGTGTAGCGCTGAACAAGCAATCGGAAATTATTATGGGGATGCACAATGTATCACATCTAATTTGGATATATTAAGAAAGTTTGACAGATTGGATTTTCAATTACCTATTCACAGCTAATAAGCATAATCAGTAGCCTAATTAATGCATAATTTTTACATGAAGCGAAAGTGAAGTTGGGCATATGGTTCAGGTTAAATTTTACGATTTAAATACTGTAGAAGATAAAAAATTATTATTTGCTGTAATGATGACAAAATTCAATGGACAGTGGCTCTATGTAAGGCATAAGGATATAAATACTTGGGAAATTCCTGGAGGACAAAGAGAAGAAAATACTGTTGAGCAAACGGTATCCTTCGTTTTTACTTGGGTATAATAATCCTATCTTAATATTAAAAGGAGGTGATGCCCATGCAAACTACAATAGGTAGAGTACCTAATAGACTAATATCAGAGAAAAGTCCTTATCTTCTTCAGCACGCCTATAATCCAGTAGACTGGTTCCCTTGGGGAGAGGAAGCATTTGTAAAAGCTAAGAGAGAAGACAAACCAATATTCTTGTCTATTGGGTACTCCTGACGTGGGTGCAGTAAGCTTGTTGCCATTGGTGCCACGTAATGGAACGCGAATCCTTCGAAGACGAAGAAGTCGCCCAGCTTCTTAACAATAATTTTGTCGCCATCAAAGTTGACCGCGAGGAGCGGCCGGATATTGATGCGCTGTATATGTCGGTGTGTCAGGCGCTGACCGGGAGCGGGGGTTGGCCGCTGACGGTGCTGCTGACGCCGGAAAAGAAGCCGTTTTATGCGGGGACGTATTTTCCGAAGCGGCAGATGTTCGGGCGTATTGGGCTGATGGATGTGCTGGAGCAAATTCAACGCAAATGGGAGCAGGACGGTGAAGCGCTGGACAAGCTTGGAGATGAGCTGCTGGCGGACCTTCAGTCGCTGGACCGGAAGAACTCGCAAAGTATCAGCGAAGGCAGCGTAGGAGCAATTCCCGGCGAAGAACTGCTGCACGAAGCTTATGAATTGTACCGCCGCCAATTCGATGAGGAATACGGCGGGTTCGGCAATGCGCCGAAGTTTCCTTCGCCGCATAATTTGTCTTTCTTGCTGGCGTACAGTCAGAACTATGATCAGCCGGAAGCGCTACGGATGGTAGAGAAGACGCTGGATGCCATGTACCGGGGTGGAATGTACGATCATGTGGGCTTCGGGTTCTCCCGTTATTCTACAGACCGTGAATGGTTGGTGCCGCATTTCGAGAAAATGCTCTACGACAATGCGCTGCTGGCTATTACCTATCTGGAGGCATACCAGATCACGAAGAAGCCGCTGTATGCAGAGATTGCGGAGCAGATCTTCACGTATGTGCTGCGTGATATGACCTCGCCTGAAGGGGCATTCTACTCAGCGGAAGATGCGGATTCGGAAGGTGTTGAAGGGAAGTTCTATGTCTTCACCCGTGAGCAGATTGAGGAAGCGCTGGGGCTTGAGGATATGCATTCCTATTGCCATGTGTACGGGATCTCACCGGAGGGCAATTTCGAAGGTGCTAATATTCCGAATCTGCTGCAGGGCTTGCCGGATGAAATGGCTGAGCGGATGGGGTTGAATCCGCTTGGACTGCGGACCCGCACGGACGAATGGCGCGAGAAGCTGTTCGCGTACCGGGAACAGCGTATTCATCCGTCCAAGGATGACAAGGTGCTGACCTCCTGGAACGGGCTGATGATCACGGCGCTGGCGAAGGGAGCGAAGGCGCTGCAGAAGCCGGAGTATGCCAAAGCTGCGGCTGCGGCGGCGGATTTCATCTGGAAGAAGCTGCGGCGTGAAGATGGCAGGCTGCTGGCCCGCTACCGTGACGGGGAGTCGGCAATCCCTGCCTATGTGGATGATTATGCTTTTATGCTCTGGGGGCTGACCGAGCTGTATGAAGCTACGGGCCAAGCTCTCTACCTGGAGCGTGCGTTAGCGCTCAAGGACGGACTGCTGGAGCTGTTCATTGACGAGGCAGGCGGCGGGTTCTTCTTCACTGGTCATGATGGTGAAGAACTGCCGATCCGCTCCAAGGAATTGTATGACGGAGCAATCCCATCCGGGAATTCCGTGGCGGCGAAGCTACTGTGGAAGCTGTCAGTGATCTCGCAGGATGTGGAGCTAAAGGCAATCGCTGAGCGGACCGCAGCGGTGCTGTCCTCCGCTGCATCGGAGTACCCGCCTGGTTATGCAATGTATTTGCAGGCCCATCTGGCGATGGCTTCCGGCGGCAGGGAATGGGTGCTCTCCGGCAAGCGGGAGGACCCGGCCCTGCACGGCATGCTCGCCCAGGTACAGCAGGCTTACTTGCCGGATGCTGCACTGATTGTGAACTGGGAAGGCAGCGGAGAGGATACGCTGCGGAAGCTGCTGCCGCATCTGGCGGACAAGCCGACGGTGGGTGGACAGGCGATGGCGTATGAATGCCGGAACTTTGCTTGCCGCCAGCCGGTTAATAACCCTGAGGCGGTCAAGGAACTGCTGGCGGCACGGCAATAGGCAGAATGAAATTGCAATAAGCCCGTTATGTAAATCTAGAGGAGCGCAGGATGAACTGCGTTCCTCTTTTTGTTGTGTAACGGCTTGGCCTACTCCATTTTGCGCCAAAGATTTTTTTGTGCGCAGGCAGCGGCTGGACTGAACCTCTACTCCAACTGCTGAACTCTTAATCTGGATTTAACGGGTTCCTTTGCAAGCCTGACAATCTATAAGCTGTACCTTGAAAAAACCTAAGCAGAGTCACCGGATAGACCAAGGTTTATTCTAATGTCTAATCTAATGTCTATTCCAATTTCTACTCTAAGGGAGCACTTCACACCTCTGACTAGACGTTTTTTTGCAACTTTAGACTTTTTAGTGTGGCGATACCAGCGTGATGGCGTGACTAGTATTACTAACAAGACTAATGTGACTAACATGACTTGTGTATCAGCCCTCAGTTCCGGCTCAACCGGCTCAGCTCCGCGGAAGTTTACTGCCGTATCTAGCCCGCAGCTGCTGAAGCTTTTCCAGCTTGCGCAGACTGTGCTCCTTGCTCAATAGCCCCACGCCGAGGATCAGATTCTCGATAATGTAGGTCGGGCCAACCATGGAGTGAAACTCCCATACTTCGCCGCGTCCCGCGTACAGCACGATATCGGCATCATAGGAACGGGGGAAGACCAGTCTGTCGGTAATCAGGATGACCACATACCCCGCTTCGCGCGCGTAATCGAGAATTACCTCCGTTTCCGGCAAAAGCTGGACAAATCCGAACGCCAGCACAACATCCTTTTTCCCGGCATGCATCAACGTTTCCAGCAGCTCGTGACCGCTCGGGGCCATCCGTTTGATCGTAATTCCAAAGCGGGCCATACGGTAAGCCATCAGTTCAGCGAGGCCCGCACAGGGTCCGGGACTGTAAACATAGATTTGCCTGGCCGCAGACAGGGCTTCTACCGCACGCTGCAGCAACGCGTCATTCAAATACCGGCTGGTCTCCTCGAGATGATGCGAGCTGATCTCCAGCAGCTTTTGCGGGAGGGAGCCGCTTCCGGTCCGCTGCATCACATCGCGCATTTTCTCGGACGGAGTGGATTCAAAGCGGAAACGGAGCCGGTTCTTAAAATCCTTGGCATGCTTGAACCCGGCGGCTTTCCAGAACCGGGAGACCGAAGCGATGCTTAAGCCCAGCTCGTTAGCGATCTCCTGCTCGGTCATGTAGAGGACGCGCTGCTCATTTTTGGGGATGAAATCGGCAAGGATCCTTTGATTCGGTGAAAAGGGGCGGCGGTTCCAGTCTTTGTACATAGCGGTAAGGCCTCCTGATTAGAAGATTCTGCTTCCACTATACGGCCCCAGTGTGTTGTAAATATTTTTACACCGTTAAAAAAACTGAAAAAAACATTACATTGCATTAACAATCGGGAAAAGCTGTGCTGACACGCACTTTCTATACTTAAGGTAATTTCCTGGAGGGGGCCGATTTGTTCATGAGTACGTTAAAAAACCGTTATACGCTGACCCAATCGCAAAAAATGATGATTTTTGTGCTGTCCATGTCCTTGTACGGGTTGTCCAACATGTTCACGGAGCTGATTCCAAGCCTGCAGCTTGGGCCGATTGAGCTGTCTGTCGAGTATTTCGCCTTCATCCCGCTCACGCTCTGTATGTTGTTTCATCCGCTATATGCCGCTGTGGGTGCCGCTGTCGGTGAAGTAATCTTCGGCGAGCTGATGCTCGGTCAATTCGGCGGCCTGGGAGAGCTGGAGAAATTCATTACCTTCTCACTGGCGATGTATACGGCAGGCCGCATGGTCTCCGATCCCAAGAACCGCAGGCAGGTTGGGGTGGCGGCGATCAGCGGGGTGGCCATCCACCAGTTCTTCAGCTCGGTCATCGACATCGTCAAGGTATGGGTCGGGGTAGAGGAGCTGGAAGCCGTTAAAGGACTGGCCGAAAGTATTGTAATCATCGAGGGTGTGGGTTTTCTGAATGATGTGCTGTTCTCCGGCATCCTGTTTGCACTGCTGCCGACGTTATATCTGGTGCCGCGTTTATACGGAAAAATCGAACCCCTGCTTGGAATGAAACCCCGCGAACGGAATATGAAATACACCAGCGGTGCCTGGCTTTCACCGAAGCTCGTCATTGGCGGCATCATGCTGTCACTGCTGGCGCTTGGTGCGGAGCTGCTGTCTGAATCCGGCTGGAGCATCGGTGAGTTCGAGCTGCCTGGGGCCGAATCTCATGAGGGAAGTCTGATCTGGTTGAGCATGCTGGCCGCTGCGGTTGTTGCTGCAACTGTGATTATTGTGCTGCTGCGCCGCGCTGCCCGCAGGCGGCAGGGGGGAGGCCAATTTGATGCGTAAACCGGTACTTGAACTGAAGGAAGTAACGTTTACGTATCCGGGTGCCGAGCAGCCGGTGCTGCAGGAGGTATCGCTCAAGCTCCAGGAAGGTGACTTTATTGCGGTGATGGGCAGCAACGGTTCGGGGAAATCTACGCTCTGCAAATGCTTCAACGGCCTGATCCCGCATTATTACACTGGTGATTTTGAAGGTGAGGTTTTGCTGCGCGGAGAATCTGCAACCGGGAAAAGTGTAAGCCAGCTCTCCAGACATATGGGCTATGTTTACCAGGATTTTGAGAATCAGCTGGTCCGTCCGACCGTGCTGGATGATGTATGCTTCACCCCGCTGAATTACGGCCTGGCCGATTACCGGGAGCGGGGAGAACGGGCACTTGCGCTGACCGGACTCAGCGGTATGGGCAGCGAATTCATCTGGCAGCTCAGCGGCGGGCAGAAGCATTTGCTTGCGCTGGCCGGAGCGCTGGCGATGGACCCGGATATTCTCGTCATTGACGAGCCGGTCGCACAGCTTGATCCGCAGCATGCCCGCCAAATCTACGACATTCTGCGCCGCCTGAATGAACAGCACGGCAAAACCATCGTCGTTATCGAGCATCATGCCGAGTTCATTGCGGAATACTGCCATTCGGTTGTGCTGATGGACGGCGGCAGGCTGCGCTGGCATAAGCCGGTGCGCGAAGCGTTGTCTTCGGTGGAGGAACTGCTGGCGCTGGGCATCTATCCGCCCGATGTGACCCGGGCAGCTTGGATGCTGCAGCCCGGACCCCGGAGCGGAACGCTATATCCGCTGAACATGGGGGAGAGCGGCGGCTGCTTCATGCGCCGCTGCGGCATCGAATGGTCCGCCATTGCCGCAGAGCAGCTTCCCGTACCCGTTGAGCGGAAGGGGGAGGCCATTGTCAAGATGGATAAGGTCCTGCTTTCCTACCGGACTATCCACAAAACGGTGCATCCGGTGCTGAAAGGCATTAACCTGGAGCTGCGCTCCGGGGAATCGGTTGCACTGATCGGCAACAACGGCGCAGGGAAGTCTTCGCTGATGAAGCTGATTGCCGGCATCACCACACCTACCGGAGGAACCGTTTATGTCAAGGGAATGAAGGTGAACGGCTTGCCGCCGGAGCGCCTCTCCGGTATTGCCTCCTATGTGTTCCAGAACCCGGAGGATATGTTCATCGACGACTCCGTGCGTGGAGAGATCGCCTATTACTTGAAGGCAAGGCGGCTCACAGATACGGATGAAACGGTAGAAGCGATGATGGAGGCCTTCCGTCTGCATGAGCTGGCCGAGCGTGACGCCCGCCTGCTCAGCGGCGGGCAGCAGCGCAGGGTTTCGCTGGCGATTGGCGCGGCTGTCCGTCCGGCAGTGATGCTGCTGGATGAACCTACCGCCAACCTGGATATTTCAACGAAGCAGGAGATGGTAGAGGTGCTGGAGACGCTGCGCAGTCACGTGGAGACTGTGGTCATTGCCACCCATGACATGGCGCTGGTAGCGGAATGGGCCAGCCGGGTGATCGTGATGAACGACGGGATGATTATTGCCGACGGAAGCAAGGATGAAATATTCTCCGACGGCGCGTTGCTGCGCCGCGCCGGGCTGGCTGAAACCCAGCTCATGGAGCTGAGCCGGATGCTGGGGCTGCCCCGCATCTGCTGCAGCCTCGAAGAATTTACCAGGACTGTGGAATGGAGAAAGGAGGCGGTTACGCATGGTGGAAACAGTCAAACGGGCACTTAACCGGATTTCAGTCGAGCAGATCAAGCTGGAGCTGCTTGGCAATGCTTACAACAGCAGCAGTACTTTCCTCGGCAGGCTGGACCCGCGCACGCTGCTGATCTGGTATGTATTCTTCGCGATTGCGCCCTGGTTTGTGTACAACCGGACGATATTGCTTGGTATGTTTGTGCTCATGGTCATCACGACGATCCTGTCCCGGGTGAGTCCCTATATCATATTTATTCTCTGCCTGGGGTTGATCAGCCAGATCGGCTGGATGTTCCTGGTGTCGCTGTTCTTCGGGGGCGGGGCAGAATCGCTGCTGCCCATGTTGACGCTGACGCTCAAGCTCTCCGTCATTTCACTGGCGAGCATTACTGTCTTCTCCAGTCTGGACCCGGAGCGGCTGAGTGACGGATTGTCCTCTCTAGGGGTACCGGATGCTTTTGCCTTCAGCTTGTCCTACGGTTACCGGATTCTGCCCACACTGCTGGAAGAGTTTCACCAGATTCTGCTCTCGTTCAGATTGAGGGGCCAAAGGCCGCTGAAGCATGGAATCCTGTACTGGCGCACTGCCGCTTATTATTTGCGGATTATCGTGCTGGTCTTCTATCCATTGATGCTGAATACAGCCAAACGTTCCCGGACAACCGTCGAAGCGCTGGAGACCAGAGGGTATACTTATGCAGTGAAGAATCCGCAGGTGCGAAAGATGAAGCTGTCATATCTGGCCATGAAACGAACCGACTGGGCTTTTATTGCAGGCTCTGCCGTGTATATAGGTTTGCTGTTTCTCGCGGGTTCTGCCTATCCGAATTTGCTCTATTAAACTCACCCACAAGCACAAAGGAGAGAAATCCATTTATGAATATAGATCTGCACACCCATGGCAAGCTGTCCAAGAAATCAAGCTTCTCCCCGGATTACTTCCGGGAGATGGTCAGGGAAGCTATAGCGAACGGTCTGGATGCCATCGCCCTAACTGAGCATTTCAACACCTCCAACTTCTTCGCGATGTATGAGACGCTGGACCGTATGTATCCTTACAACGGCCATTATTACGAGGCGGACGGCTTGAGAATTTTCCCTGGAATGGAAGTGGATATTGCCGAGACCGGCCATATTCTGCTGATCGGGCTGAAGGAGCATATTCTGGATGTCCGTTTCAGTCTTGAGGATTACACCAAAGAGGGGCATTTCATACCGTTCTGTCAGCTGCTGGATCTGGCCGATTCCCGGAACTTGTGGAAAATCGGAGGCCACCCGTTCCGGAGCTCCACTCCGCTGCATCATCTGGACCCGGAGCAGCTGGCCCGGCTGGATGCTTTTGATTTCAATGCCAAGGATATTTACATGCAGGGAGCGGAGGCGTACCGTGCATTGATTACTCCTTTTGCTGCCAAGCTGGGCGTGCCGGTCATTGCCGGAAGCGACAGCCATCAATGCCTACAATATGGCAGCGTGGTGAATAAGCTGGAATACGCCTGCTCCACGATGAAGGAATTGAGGGAAGCAGTGCGTAAGGGCCATTATTCCATAGAAGTCTCACCCTGCCTGCACACCAAAGTGAAAGCCTCGGTCATGATGAAAAAACTGCTGAAGCAAATGTCGGGCGAAGCCCCGTCCAGGGATGAGGCTGAGGAATATTCGGCTTAGCATGTAAAGATCTGAAGCCCGGTACGATCCCGCCGGGACTACAGAATCAAGCTTAGGATGCGTTTGTCATCTTAAGCTTGTCGGCACGATCAAAGGTTCAGTACTGACTTGTGAAATGCCCAAAAATAAATAAAGGCGAATTTCCGTTCAATTATGAATGAGAATTCGCCTTTATTTTATAGATTACTTCTTGTTTTCTACTTCAATACTGTCAATATTCCTTTGAGATTTACTGCAAATATGGTCATTATCACTCCTCAGTTTTAAATGGATCAGCTCATGTTGTACCCTTTCAGAATACAGTATCAAAATGCTTGTTTTAACGCAGAAGCTAATTTGAGTTTAATGTTATAATACATAACACTCGACGTGCGAATATTCAAATTTCAGTGATTTAGCCCTCGTTTTTTTCTGAAATACAATTAAAAACTTCAAAAAGTATCGACAATCTCATTTCAATGTTTTATAATCCTACTAACAAGTCGCCGAATGTGTAACATAAACTAACATAATGGAAGAGGTGATGACGCTTTAATATTTATAGCAGATACAAATTTTCAGTATTGACACACACGATAATAGCGCTTACAATCCCTTTAGGGAAAGGTCCTCTCACTGTATGAAATGTTCAAGGGCATGGAAGGAGGCTTTTATTTTTTTGAATGAAAGTTAAAAGGTTTTAATTATAATGATATTTTTTTAGGACAAAAGTTAAAAGGTTTTAATTTTACAGCACATGGGAGCGAGGGATGTTAATGATTCCAGTCTCAGTCACTAAAGAACATAAGATAAAGCAGGATTCGCTGGCACGAAGGTTTTTCAAACAATGGGATATTCAACTGATGGTGATTCCCGCATTGTTGTTCGTTTTTGTTTTCAGTTACATTCCGATGTACGGGGTGCTGATGGCATTTCAGGATTACAGCATTTATAAAGGTTTTCTACATAGTCCCTGGGTCGGATTCAAGCATTTTGAGATGTTCTTCAATGCTCCTGAATTCTGGACCGTGATGCGCAATACGCTGGTGATCAGCCTGCTCAAGTTCTTCGTTGGTTTTCCGGCTCCAATCCTTCTGGCGCTCATGCTGAATGAAGTCAAAAAGGCTGCATTCAAGCGGGTCGTTCAGACAATCAGTTATTTGCCGCATTTTCTGTCCTGGGTCATTGTCTCGGGATTTGTCATTTCCCTCCTGTCGACCGATAACGGCAGCATTAACATTCTTCTGCAAAGTGTGCATCTGATCGACGAGCCTATTAACTTCCTATCTATACCAGAATACTTCTGGACGATTCTCGTCACGACAGGTGTCTGGAAAGAAATCGGCTTTGCGTCCATCGTGTATCTGGCTGCGATTGCCGGTGTGGACCCTCATATCTACGAGGCAGCCTCCATTGACGGAGCTAGCAGATTTAAGCAAATTTACCGCATCACCATTCCTTCCATTCTTCCTGTCATTACCATATTTATGATCCTGGCTATCGGCAACTTGCTAAGTGCGGGATTTGAGGATATTTTGCTCTTGGGCTCCAACCCGGTATTGCGGGATGTCTCCGAAGTTCTGGACACGTATGTGTACCGGATAGGGATAGAGAATTCAAGATTCTCCTATGCGACGGCGGCTGGACTGTTCAAGGCGATCATAAGCGTAGGCATGCTGACTATGGCCAATCTCTTCTCACGAAGATCGGGAAACAGCTTATGGTAATCCGGGGATATGACTTGAAGGAGGCGGCTGCATCATGCACAGGATGAGTTTTGGAGATAAGATGTTGAGCTGGAGTATCTATTTTCTGCTATCGATATTGGCGTTTGTGACTTTCTATCCCTTCTGGAATGCGGCAGTTATTTCATTTAACAACGGAATGGATACGGTTATGGGAGGGGTTGCCTTCTGGCCCCGCGACTTCACACTGGACAATTATAAAATCGTGTTCGAGGATTCAAGGCTTGTGAACGGCTTTGTGATCACGCTGCTCCGGACAGGAGTCGGAACGTTGCTATCTATACTGGCTACGGCCATTCTGGCATACGGCATGACGAAGCAAGAGTTGATAGGGCGCAAGTATTACATGATTATGTGCATCGTTACGATGTATTTCAGCGGCGGTCTGATTCCTTCGTTCCTGCTGGTTCGGGAACTGGGACTAATGAATACGTTCTGGGTTCTGGTCATTCCGGGGATCATCAGCGTGTGGAACATGATTATCTTCCGAACCTTTTTCCTTGGGCTTCCCGGGGGCTTGGAAGAATCCGCGAAAATAGACGGATGCAGCAACTGGGGAGTATTGTTCCGCATCGTGTTTCCTTTATCCGGTCCCGTGCTCGCGACATTGTCACTGTTCACAGCCATTTATCATTGGAACGACTGGTTCATGCCAAGCATTTATATCAACAATGTCGATTTGCTGCCGATTCAGACCAAGCTCCAGCAAATCCTCAATTCCAATATTATGAGCGAGCAGATGAGCCAGATGGATTCAGCGGCCAAAAGCCACATGGAACAAATGAAGACCGTCACGAGCAAATCCTTGTCCATGGCGACCATGATGGTTGCAACCGTCCCGATCATGTGCGTGTATCCCTTCGTTCAGAAGTATTTTGTGAAGGGTGTGCTGGTAGGTTCGTTAAAAGAGTAGTCTGTTGCCTAGTGGCCCTCTGGCCATTCCTTCCGGGTTCAAAGCGTCATGCTTGACCAATAAATAGAATATGAAGGGAGTTTTTAAGATGGTAAAACTGAGGAGATCCATGTTTATGCTTCTGACCACTGCACTGATGGTCATGCCGATGCTGGCCGCCTGTAGCAGCAACAACACGAATTCAACCAATAAGCCTTCAGGAGAAACGTCTACCGGGAACAACAAGGAAGGGGGATTTGCCCTTGGCGATAAGCCACTGGAGTTCTCATTCTATGGGCATTACGATTGGTACTCCATGCCAGCCTGGGGAGAAGATCCGGCTACGAAATGGATAAAGGATACTAAGAAAGTCAATGTCGTTCCCATCAACTCCGGGGGGAATGCCAAGCAGAAGCTGAACACCATGATTGCCTCAGGCGATTTGCCGGATGTGATGTGGATGGAACGAGGCTCCGACATTGAGAAGCTGCGTGCGAACGGCTTGCTGGTGCCCTTGGACGATTATCTGGACAAATATCCTAACTTGAAAAAATGGGCCGGAGAATCGACGCTCAATATGCTGCGCTCCTCGGATGGCAAGCTGTATCAATTCCCGAACTGGTATACCTCGCAGCCTAACGGCAATGCCGGATATATGGTCAACAAGAAAATCTATGAGGAGTTGGGCTCGCCTTCATTAGAGACTACCGAGGATCTATATCAATATTTGAAGCAAGTGAAGGAAAAGTATCCGAACGTCATCCCGCTGGAAGTCGGGCAGGCGGATGGAATTGAGATTTTAACCTCGGCGTTCGCGGAGAACCGTCCTTATCGCTTTAATTCGATTATGGCCGTACCTCAAGGCAATGAGCTGACGTCCATCTTTAAAGATCCGGTATACCGTGAATCCATGCAATATTCGAGTAAATTAATGCGTGAAAGGCTGATGACGCAAGATGCGTTCACACAAAAGCGGGAGCAGGTATCGGAGAAGGTGACCACTGGACGGATTGCCGTATTTGCGTCATCGAGTCCAACAGAATTCGGGGCTGCTGGGGATGCTCTGCTGAAGGCGGCAGATCCGAAGGCAGGATATATTATGGTCTGGCCTATACATAAAGAGGGTCTGGATCGTAACAAAATCTTCCCGGGCGATTACAATCAGCTGGGCTGGAACGTAAATGTCATTACACAAGCTGCAAAAGATCCCGAGGCGGTCTTTGCCTTCCTGGATTGGATGACAGGACCGGAAGGACAGCGGGTAACGATGTGGGGGCCGGAAGGTTTATATTGGGACGGAACGGATGATGAGGACTCTCCGATTTTCACAGATAAATATACAAGTGATGTTGAAGGCCTAAGCAAATTGATGAACTCCACCGTGGACTTCCAATGGACAGGAAACACAGTCTATGTGGATAAGTCGAAGAGCAAATTTGAACAGACGCTGCCGGAGGACAAACGTAGCTGGGAGACACGCTGGCAGCTCGAAATCACCTGGAAGACGCAGTTTAATACGACGGAATTCGTTAATCTGGACCCGCCAGGCGATAGTGAAGAGGGAATCATTGCTCAGAGTGTGAAGGATGTGTTCGACAAGGCCAAATCCAAAGCCATCCTGAGTGCCAAAAATGATGAAGAAGTGCTGGCAATTCTCGATCAGGCTGAAGTGGATGCCCAGAAGAATGGATATGCCAAGCTGCTGAAGTATAAGACGGAAAGATGGCAGGAAAACCTGAAGAATTTGAACAAATAAAGCAAGCAAACTCCTACATCGAGTCCGGTGACACTCATGATATACTAAAAAGAACCAAATCAGATTAGGAGTTTACCTATGAAAGTTAATATATTCGATGTAGCCAGAAAGTCCGGATTGTCTGTCGTGACAGTCTCCCGTGTGCTTAACAATGTCTCATCGGTGCGGGAGAAAAACAGACAAAAGGTGCTCGAAGCCATTAAAGAATTGAACTATAGCCCGAACTCAGCAGCGCGAACCCTGGTCAGGGGGAAGACGGGTGTGATCGGATTAACGCTGACGGCCCTGAACGATACGGTGTTCGACAGTGTCGTGAAATCGGTCTTTGAAAGTCTCAAGCTAAGCGGCTACTTTCTGGCGCTGTCCATTGATTCCGAGCCTGTGAATGGCTTCTCAGAAGCAAGTAATTTCTTGTTCCAGGAAGATCGTGTAGACGGAATCATCGTACTTTCTTCATTAGAAGAAGAGGCTTATATCGCTGAGCTGGAGCGCAAGCGAATCCCCTTTGTGATGATTGACAGTCATGGGGAGCACAGCAATGTTACGACGATCAACGTTGACAACTATTTGGGAGGGTATGAAGCGACCAAACATCTGATTGCGCTTGGACATACGCGTATTGCCCATATCACCGGACAAAGCGTGTTCCTCAGCGCCCGTCAGCGGAAAGAGGGCTTCATGGATGCAATGAACGAAGCCGGACTGTCTCCCTTCATGATTATCGAAGGGGGGTTCGGCACCAATTGTGGCTATGGCCTCATGCAGGACATGATTGCCCGCGGCAACATCCCGTCTGCCATTTTCGCCGCCGATGATGTCATTGCACTTGGCGTCATCCGGGCATTGAAGGAAGCGGGCTACAACGTGCCGGATGATGTATCGGTCATCGGGTATGACGACCAGTCTTTTGCCCAGGAAGTTCATCCTGCACTCACGACCATCCGTCAACCGGCGGATCTGATGGGACAGCATGCAGTGAAGATCCTGCTGGACATGATCAATGGCAGCGAGGTCAGCCATACCAGAGTGCAGCTAAAGCCTGAACTGGTTTACAGGAAATCCACATCAAAATATAAAGGCGACATTAGTCAGGGGTGACTAGGGATTGAACTATTATTTGGGGATAGATGCAGGTGGAAGCAAGACCATTGCTGTAATTACAGATGAGTCAGGAACGATTGTAAGCAGTGGAATGAGTGGATGCGGTAATCATCAAGTCAATGTGGAGCTGGCCCGGACCAGCATTACCGAATCGGTCGATCAGGCGCTGCAAGGCGCGCGGCTAAGCCGCAGCGATATTGCGTTCGCGTCATTTGGACTGGCCGGAGCGGACCGGGAAGCAGATTATGTTGTTTTGCGCCCAATGATTAAAGCGCTGGGTTTCACCAATTATGAGATTGTCTGCGATACCGTTATCGGCCTGCGGGCGGGTACAAGACAGCCGTATGGTGTGGTGTTGATCTGCGGAACGGGAACCAACTGCCTCGGAATTAGTCCTGAGGGACAAGAACTGCAGTGCGGTGGCTTTGGTTATGCATTCGGAGATTTTGGCGGCGGAAGCGAGCTGGCTGTCGAGGTATTCCGTTCAGTGATCCGCTCCTGGGAAGGCAGAGAGGAACGGACACTGCTGACGGAAGCGGTGCTGGGTACGCTCGGGTATGACTCTGTAGAAAGCCTCTTTCATGATTATCTCGATCATGGCAGACATATTCCTGTGGATCTGACCAGGCTTCTCTTTCCAGCGGCGGATCAAGGTGACCGCGTGGCGCTTCGGATCCTTCAGCAGCAAGGGCTTGAGCTGGGTCTTTCGGCGAGAGCCGTCATTGAGAAGCTTGGAATGGAGGAAGCTACACTTGATGTAGTATTGGTCGGCAGTGTCCTGACCCGCAACGGCGGGAAATACATGGCACCGGCCATCAAGGGGCAGCTGACAGAAGGCTGCACAATACGTGTATTAATGATGGAGCCTGTGGGCGGTGCGATCCTGCGCGCGATGGAGAAATCGGGATTGACCATAGCGGATAAAGTATATGAAGCGCTTGAACAGCAGCTTTCCATAGAAGGAGTGAATACAGCATGGGTAAAAGCTTAAAGGTCGTTGTGATTGGCGGCGGTTCTTCCTATACGCCGGAGATTATCGAAGGGTTTATTCTCAATTTTGATAGCTTTCCTGTCCGTGAAATTGTGCTGGTGGATATCCCCGAAGGACAGGGAAAGTTAAAGATTGTTGGCAATCTGGCGCAGCGGATGATTGAGAAGTCGGGTCTGCCCATTACGGTAGAGCAGACGCTGAACAGACGCGAAGCTTTGGTGGGAGCGGACTTTGTGACCACCCAGATGCGGGTAGGTCTGCTCAAAGCACGGATCTGGGATGAGACCATCCCGCTGAAGTACGGGATCATCGGCCAGGAGACGACCGGACCGGGTGGCATGATGAAGGCGCTGCGGACGATTCCGGTGCTGCTGGACATTTGCCGGGATATTGAGGAGATTTGCCCGGAGGCCTGGATGTTGAATTTTACGAATCCGGCAGGGATGGTTACCGAGGCCATTCTGAAGCATACCAAGGTCAAATCCATCGGGCTCTGCAATTCACCGATTGCTGCTTATAAGTGGTTGTCGCAGTTGTATGAGACGCCAGCCAGAGACATTTACTGCGAATTTGTAGGCCTCAACCACCTGCACTGGATTACTCAGGTACACATTAAAGGAGAGGATAAGCTGCAGGAGCTACTGGATAACCGTGACGGTTATTCTGCCAAGAACGTGCCTCAATTCCAATGGAACGCCAGCTTTATCTCATCGCTCCGGGCCATTCCATCCTATTACTTAAAATATTTCTATCTGACCAGGGAACTGCTGGAGGAGCAGCAGCATGCCCTGGAGCATGAAGGAACCCGGGCCGAGGTGGTTAAGCGGCTGGAGGATGAATTGTTCGAGCTATATCTGGACCCCAATCTGTCTGAGAAACCTAAGCAGCTGGAGAAAAGAGGCGGGGCGTACTACTCGGAAGCCGCAGTGCTATTGATGAAATCCATTTACAATGATACTCGCGATATTCAGACTCTCAATGTGCGCAATCAGGGAGTATTGGATTTCCTCCCGGCGGATGCATCTATTGAAGTGAACTGTGTCGTCACTAGCCAAGGGCCGATTCCACTGCCTGTATCACGGGTGCCTGTGGCTGCCAAAGGGCTGATTCATGCGGTGAAAACCTATGAGCAGCTTGCGATTGAAGCTGCTGTTACCGGAGACAGAGGGCTGGCTCTGCAGGCTTTAGCGAACCATCCCTTGGTAGATTCCGTTAATGCAGCGGAGCAGATGCTTGAAGAAATGCTGCTCAAGAACAAGGACTATTTACCGTTATTCTTTAAAGATTGAGCCCGTAGCAGATTCTGTATTTGATGCTGTTTTTCATGCCGCTTTGGTCATTCCGGAGCGGCTTTTTTGATAGAAAGAATCTACGCAGATTTTTAGCGCATCGGTATTGAAATAGCCAGCTATATAAATTGAATCCCGGTAACTGTAAATAGACTGCTTTCTGTCGCTCTTGGCGGCGGCAAAGCAGTCTTGTTTGTTTTTTATAGCTTGTTAACAATCCATTCATAATACTTTGATAATCTCTATAAGTGTTAGGGCGGATGATCATCCAATCCCAATAAATGATGATACGGAGGATAAATGATGTTTACAATGATGAAAAAAAGGCTGATCGCTGGTCTGGCCGTCTTGGCTGTTCTAGGTGCCGGGTTAGGGGAAACCCTGATGTTTTCCGGGAAACTCGCCTCGGCCGAAACGGCTCAAGCCAAGCCAGAGGTGCATCAGATTGAAGCGCCAGGGAATCTTGATGACACTGCGGGTCTCACTACCTTCGTTGATGGAATCATGGAAGAAGATATGAACAGGCTGCAAATTCCGGGAGCGGTCATCTCCATTCTGAAGGACGGCAAGATTATCCTGGCGAAGGGATACGGCAGTTCCAACCTGGAAAAAGCTGCACCGGTTGATCCTGCAACCAGCATGTTCCGGATCGCTTCAACCACTAAGCTGTTCACCTGGACGGCGGTGATGCAATTGATGGAGCAGGGCAAGATTGATCTGGATACCGATATTAATACCTACCTGAAATCAGTGAAGATACCTGCTACCTATCCTGAGCCTATCACAATGCGTCATTTGATGACACATACAGCCGGGTTCGAAGAAGGTGGCGTCGGCTATCAAATCACCACGGACCCTGCCAAACTGCCGGGGTCGATCTCCGAAACGCTCGACAAGCATATGCCGGCACGGGTAAGACCGCCAGGCGAGATCAGTTCCTATTCCAACTATGGCGCCACACTCGCGGGCCTGATTGTGGAGGAAGTAAGCGGCATTCCTTACGATGATTACATTAAAAAGTACATTTTCGATCCGCTGGATATGAAATATGCGACCGTAGTGGAGCCTTTGCCGGAGCAGTTTAAGCCTTACGAAGTTCTGGGTTACACAAGTGAGAACGGCAGTTTTGTTCCCGGTACACCTACATTCGAAGGAGGTTTTCGTCCCGCCGGCTCAGGTACAGTATCTGCAGAAGACATGGCTCACTTCATGATCGCCCATCTGCAGAACGGGAAGTATGGGGACAAGGAGATTCTGAGAGCGGATACGGCTAAATTAATGCATTCAACGGCATTTCAATTCGACAAACGTATGCCGGGAGTGGATCTTGGATTCGCCGAGAAACGGTATAACGGCCTGAGTGTTATTGCCCATGGCGGTGCGGATCCGATGTTCAACACGGAATTGTATCTTGTGCCTGCTAAGAATGTCGGCATCTTCGTCTCCTACAATGGCGGTCAGGGCAGTGAGTCCGCAGAAGGTCTGGTTCGAGCATTCTTTAACAAATATTATCCTGCTCCTGTAACTCAGCAGCCTGTGATTTCCGCTTCTACGGAATCTCTAGAAAAGTATGCGGGCTCCTATCAATTTACACGCCGCAATTTCAGCGACATTGATAAATTTTTCAGTTTTTTCTCCCAGATTAATGTGACCGTCTCAGACAATAAACTGTCCTTGGGAAGTGGCAGTGAGCAACAATTATATGTACCTGTGGACACTAATCTGTTCCAGCATGAGGGAGGCGCGGAACAAATCGGATTTCGCACCGACGACTCCGGGAAAGTCACACATATGCTCTTGGAAGCTATTCCGGATATGCCGCTGGAACGCACACCGCTCATAGATAAGAACAAGTTCTGGTTTGTCCTGCTCGGCGTCTCGAGCCTGATTTTCCTCACTGCTCTGCTGGGACTACTGTTCTCCAGACGGAAGCTCAAGACGATGACGAATCCTGAAAAATGGGCGATTCGACTCTCCGCAGTGACGGCAGGTTGGGGACTAATAAGCTTTTTTACAACATTTGCAGTGCTTATGTCGTTGGACACGCTGGAGAGACTCAGCAGCGTCAGTACCTCATTTTATCTCGTTTTAGTCATGCCTGTGATATTCGTTGGAATGACTCTGGCTTTGCTTGTCTCGGCTGTGCTGGCTTGGAAGAACAAGTACTGGACGGCTTTCACGCGCGTGCATTACACTCTTGTCGCACTTTCGGCTGTGGCCCTGTGCCTGTTCTTTTACCATTGGAATCTGCTGGGCTGGCAGTTCGGCTAAGGCCATTTCTTGCCAGGAACAAATCATATATAATGTAAGCCTAAGAGAGGGGGATGATCGTGGCTACTATACTTATCGCGGATGATGATGCGAACATCCGAAAGCTGATGTCTTTGTACTTGCGAAAAGAAGGCTTTGAAATCAAAGAGGCCAGCGATGGCGTCAAAGCGCTGTCCATCGTGGAGAACTCGCGGGTGGATCTCGTTATTCTCGATATTATGATGCCAGGATTGGACGGTTGGGATCTGTGCAGAGAAATCAGGCGCTGGGATGCCAACCTCGGCCTCCTGATGGTAACAGCCAAAGCAGAGTCGGCACACAAGGTGAAAGGATTCCGACTGGGAACGGATGATTACCTGACCAAGCCGTTTGACCCCATTGAGCTGGTGATGCGGGTAAAAGCGCTGCTTAAACGCTCGCTGGTCATTTCTTCCCAGACTGTGCAGGTGGGCAATGTTGAGCTCAATCGCCGTACCTTTCAGGTCACCCGTGGAGATGAGCCGGTCGCTATTCCTTTGAAGGAGTTCGAGCTTCTGTTTCTGCTGGCCAGCCACCCCGGACAAATCTTCACCAGGGAGCAGCTGATTATGCAGATCTGGGGTTTGAACTATGAAGGGGATGGCCGGACCGTCGATGTCCATATCAGCCGGCTGAGGGAGAAATTCACCGGCAACGACGAGCGATTTCAAATCGAAACGGCCCGCGGCCTGGGCTACCGGCTGATTCCTGAGCCATGATCAAGACCTTGTATGTGCGTGTCATTCTCACGTTTCTCGGCATCATTATTTTTAGCCTAATATGCTCTTTTCTCATTGGTCTATATGTCTTTCAGAAGCAAATAAGCTATGAGGGTCAGAACGAAATGATCGCTGTGGGCAAGGAAATCATTCATCGTTATGATGACGCCAAACCTAAGGATACGGATGAGTTCCTGAACAGCATGGTTAAGGTATCCGCACACCCGATCCACTTGTACAATCCTTCCGGAGAATATACCTTCTATGGGCTTAAAGATAATCCGGCTGTCATTATCACCCCCGAAGCTGTCAAACAAGTGCTGCATGGAAAGTTCTATCGTTCCAGCTCCGATGATAAGGATATATTCATCGGAATGCCGTTTCTGCTAAAAGGGGAGTGGCATGCGATGTTCCTGCAGTATTCCGCCGAGAACGAAAATATCGTTAACCGGATGATGCTCTTCGTGCTTCTACTCGTGCTATTGCTCGGCAGTATATGTATTCTCATTGCCGCCAGGTATCTGGTGGAGCCAATCAAAGCACTGACAAATGCGACGAAGAGGCTGGCAAAGGGCGATTTCGAAGTAGAGTTAAAAGTGAACCGCGTGGACGAAATAGGGGATCTGACGCAAAGCTATGTGGAGATGGCCGGGGAGCTCAAGCAGCTGGAGCAGATGAGGCAGGACTTTGTATCCAATGTCTCTCACGAAATTCAGACACCGCTGACATCTATTTCCGGGTTTGCCAAGGCTTTGCGAAGCGATGATCTGGTAGTGGAGGAAGAACGCAGCGAATACCTTGATATCATTATTGCGGAGAGTGAACGTCTGTCCAGACTCAGCGATAATCTGCTGAAGCTTGCTTCCCTGGACTCCGAGCACCATCCTTTCGAAGCAGGCTCCTTTAATCTTGACGAGCAGATTCGAACCGTCGTTGTGACCTGCGAACCGCAGTGGTCGGCCAAAGGCATCGTCATTGATCTTGAGCTGCCGGTAGCTGTCAAGATCCAGGGAGATGAAGATCAGCTTAAGCAAGTCTGGATGAATATGCTTAGCAACAGCATCAAGTTTACACCGCAGGGCGGGAACATCCGTATCGGGATAGACGTAGGTGCAACAGAAATATCCGTTACCATTAGCGATAACGGGATCGGTATTTCCCCGGAAGAGTTCAGCGTGGTATTCCAAAGGTTCTATAAAGTCGACAAGTCACGGAACGGGAACAATAACGGCAACGGCCTCGGACTGGCGATTGTGAAGAAAATTGTCTCTCTGCATCAGGGGAGTATCGAGGTGGATGGTGCAGTAGGAGGGGGCACGACGTTTATCGTCAGACTGCCTTTCTCTCCATCTGCTGCGGCCAGCCGGAAGGGACATAAGCCCTCTGATGATGATCTGGTGGAAGGGAATTAAGCTGACTTCTGTGGAGTGTATTGCCCCTTAAGTGCTCATGAAGCACACTTAAGTGGTTTTGTGATGGTGGGAGTGCCGCACGCCCAACATGATGAAATCTTTGAACTGGCGATCGTTAGCCTTGTCTTCTTCTGTGACTGCTCCGCCGCGTTGGTGGGCAATAATTACGGCTTTTTGCAAATACATGAAATACAGGTGGGTGGACTTCAGCAGAATGTCCATCCACCTTGTTTTTTCCCCGGGAGCTACCGGTACGGTGTCCAATTGCACTAGGCGCGTGTACCACCCCTGCATCGCTTGCTTGAAATCAGGCAGTTCAGCGGGATTCTTGGACAGAGTGCTATAGTAGACGCCAAAAATGGCATCGTAATAGATCAACGACTCCTGATGCTCCCTAAGCGCCAAATACTTGTCCAGAATAATCTCCAGGGATTCTTCGGGCTGCTCGAAACTAAAGTCAAACAGCAGCTGTCCGAACATCCGCTCCAGATTCTCAACATAGATCTGGGCGGCTAATTCTTCCTTGTCCTTATAATGATGATACAAAGTACGCCGGGAGACACCGGCTTCTTCTGCAATCTGAGCCATATCGGTACGCTCAATGCCTTGCGTACAGAATAGGTTCAGCGCTGTATCCTTAATCATCTCCCGCGTCATTTGCATCTGCTTTTCACGCAGCTTCATGCATCTTCTCTCCTGCCTCTTGCCATTTTTCCGTGTGCTAAATGTCTTTAAATCTTAATTATGCTGAGCTTACTCTTACTTCTCAAGGAACTTGCTGCCCACCGAATAGGGCTTCTGATGGTTAACCGCATCCCCCAGCCATTTCAGCAGTGTAACTCCATCCTGTTCTGCTTGAAAAAAAGTTTCTCGCGTTGCAAATGTGTGCTGGGTTGTGCCCTTCTCAGCATCCAGTCCATAGTCCGTCAGATAATAATAATAATTTGGTAACGCGGCGTCCAAAGAACGCACGGATGCCCGCATTTGCTGTGACCATTCGTTGATCTTCTTCTGGTCCTGTGGCCCTTTATAATCATTGATGTTGTTCTGAAAGTGAATCAGGATCTCGTCAAATAACGAGTAGGATTGTAATAGTACGGCATTGGGCGGCAGGAGATGTCCGTTGGCTTTAAAGGCTGCCCCGATGATATCCGCTTCGGCGGGATACCCAAATGTCTTGGTAAAGTCAGCGTGCCATTCCTGATCCACAACCTTCGGCCATTTGTCCGATTTCAGGAAGGAGCTGTCTGAATATTGATAAATTTTGGAGTCCTTATAATGACTGGAAATCTCCTCCGCCCAGAAGGCGGAGCCGAACCCGCCGGCACTTTCGCCTGCGATGAGCAGCTTGTCGGGCTTATCCACATTAGCATAAATCCAGTCGAGGCTGCTCCGCACGTTATTGCTGCCGTTATAGCGCATAGTGAAGGGGGTGCCGTCTTCCTTCTTATATTCCGCATTGTGCTTGCCGATATGGAAGTCACCGGTCGAATAAGGCAGATATACAACATTCCAGCCGTTGAAGGGGTTGTCAGGGTTATCCGTGTCCATCATGCCTCTCAGCAAGGAGAGCATATAGAAGGGGATGTTGGGAAAATAATTGCCTGTATCCCCGCCCTTAATGAAATTCATGATCTTGATCGGATGCTCGGCGCTTTTGGCATCCCAACTGGCCCCGCCTCCGGAAAAGAAGATAATCCAGTTATTGTTTTCCCCTTTTTTATTCCATAGAAAATACTCTGAACCATCACTAGAGATGACATTTCCGTCCAGCTTGACTTTATTCCACTTGTAAGGCTTCACTTCTGCCAGTTCGGAGGTTGTGGTCACAGGTCTCTTGATTACAAAAGCGCTGATCGCAAGAACGGCTATCAAAATAAGACTCAACAATCCAATTCCTGTGAACATCGTGATTTTCCCTATTCTTCTCATATCCATCTCTCCCTTAATGGGAGTATACGTCAAGCTGACTCATTGCACAAGGTGTATACTTTAATGGTGGTGAATATAGTTGGTTGCCTCTATAAGGCTTGACGACTAGGCCACCACAAATTGAATTGCTCACTCTGAGATCTTCGGAGGCGTTTGTCATCTTAAGCTTGTCGGCATGTTCAAAGGTTGAGTACTGCGCTTTTTGGACAAATATATTATTACAGCAATTACTGACCAATATCCTGCAATGGCAGCGGCAGAAAGCTCTACGCCGAAATTCCCTCCAGTCAGTAAGGTGGAATCCAAGGTTAATTTGTAAGAGAGAATAACATTCTCAACAGGTTTTGTCCCAATATGTAAAATATCACCAATCATAACTATGTTCCATACAGCATGCACTATCGCACTGCTCCAAATGGAGCCGCTTCGGTACACGATTAAGGAGAACATAATGCCGACACTGGTCCCCCCGACGAAGAGCAGAAGCAAATCAGCGGCATTGAGGCCTGCGCCTATCGCATGGATCAAACCGAAGATGACAGACGGCACCCAGATTGCTACCGTTTTTCCCCACCGCAGTTCAAGTGATTTCATAATGATTCCCCTGAAGATCATTTCTTCAACGATGCCTGCACCCAGCCCAGTGCCGACAATTGCTGTTACAATAATGAGGGCAGTCTCTCCTGCATCCATGTTGCCGGGAATAAATTCACCGGGCAAGCATAACAGGATTGCTGATACAGCAACAGGCAGTGTAACGGCACACAGCAGCCATCTTGCAGCAGCACGCGGTCTATGTATGCGGCATTCCTGTAAAGACAGCTTCAGTATCCGTTCACTTAACAGCTTAACTCCCAGATAGGCAAGCGCAATATACAGCAAGTAATATAGAACAATGGATACCGTGTGCGGAAAGGGTACCAAGTAGATCAGACTTGCAATAACTTGGGCAAGGACCAGAACCAGGATTCCTCCAACTATAGCCAGTAAGGCTTTGCCAGTAGAGAGGCCGGCCCTCATGCTTTTTTTACTCATAATCAGTCTCCTTCTTGAATGTTGTCCCTTAATAGTATATCTTCATACTAATTCCCGTAACAACGGACCTTAGTCTAGCTTTTTATCGAACAGGATTTCGCCTGCCTGACAGAGAAATACATAGAAACGATCTGCACATTCGGTTGACCGGGAAGGAGATGACATCTTATGCGGAGTGAAAAGTCAGTGATCGGACAGCTGGTGCAGTACAAGGCGATGAACGCAGCTCCTGTCGTTGTGATGATGTGCGGAGTGGCAGGGTCGGGTAAAACAACCTTTGCTCAAAAGCTGGAGAAAGAGGGATTCGTCCGTCTCTCAATAGATGAAGACATTTGGGCTTCTCACGGACGTTATGGAGTAGATTACCCTGAAGAGAATTATGAGCAGTATAAAGAACAATCCGAAATGAAGCTGCGCGGGGAGCTGGTCCGCCTGATCCAGGGGAAGCAGCATGTCGTCATCGATTTCAGCTTTTGGCAGCGTCAAAGACGGAACGATTACAAGCAGCTGATTGAACAGTATGGCGGCGTGTGGGAACTGATTCATTTGAAGGTTGAGCCTGAGGAATTACGGCAGAGGCTGCTAATCCGCAGTGAGCGATTTGATGCCAATGCGGCGTTTCCAATCACTGAGGACACGCTTACACGGTTTTTAAACGGTTTTGAGACCCCTTCTGGGGAAGGGGAAACAGTGGTCGAAGCATAGATCATTCTCATATACCTACCCAAAATGCTAAGTTTATAAAAATATACCCAGTCTAACACTGAATTTTCGTGTTCTGACTGGGTATTTGCTTGTTGTAATGATATAGGTTAAGACTTAGCTTGTTATTCTTTCGTTTCTTTAGGAGTTACCCTAGCCGGTCGAACGACCCAATTGCTGCGGTTCATCGGTTTTACTGTATCAATCCGCGGATTCGGAATCTCAGGAGCGCTCTCGGCTGGGGTTGCCGATTCTGCGGATTCTTTGTCCGTTACATTTTTCTTCGCCAGTCCGCCTCCGTTATGCTTGCCTTTGTTCCATACTCTGTTCTTGCCCATGGTTACACTCCATTTCTATACGCTGATTTATTTACCATATCACAACATCGAAAGGTAAGAAAGTACACTTGAGCCTGCTATTTCAGTTATAGGGAGTCTTCAAACAGCAAAAATAGTCCGGAAAGTGAGTTAATGTGCCCCTAAGCATAAAACATATGTTTTGACAAGTTATAAAATGTACTATTGATTCGTGCTGATGGTGACTATAATAATATAGAATTGAAAGGAGAGCACCCTGATGCCCATCAAGATAATTACGGATAGCGGTTCCGATATCCCCCTTGAGTATGTTGACCAATATGATATTACTGTAGTCCAGCTGCCGGTTCATTTCGGACATGAGCTGATGCCGGAAGATACGGAAACGAAGGCTTTTTATGCTAAAATGCGTGAATCGAAGGAACTGCCGACCACAGCAAGTCCCAGTCCGCAAGTCTTCCTGGATAAGTTCAAAGAAGTGGAAGCAGGCACTGACATTATGGTCGTCTGCATGTCCTCCAATATTAGCAGCACCTATCAGGCCGCGATGATCGCCAAGGAAATGTATGAAGAAGAAGGATTTCCGAATGCGATTGAAGTTATAGATACGAAGAGATTTTCCGGTGGACTATCCCTGATTGTCGCCTTCGCGGCGAAATGGTCGGTGACCTGTTCAAGCCTTGCGGAATTGAAAGAAATGATTCTTCTCAAATCCCGGGAAGTGGAAGCATTCTTCACGCTGGATACGTTGGAAAATGTAATCAAGGGCGGACGGCTGAACCGTTTGTCTGGCGCGGTGGCTTCGGTGCTGAACATCAAGCTGCTGCTCAAAATCAGCGAGGAAGGCACAGTTGAGGTGGTGGAGAAAACCCGCGGGCTGCCCAAGGCGCTCAACCATCTGCTGGCCAAGCTTGAGGAGAAGCAGCATGATTATGAGAAGGCGGTTATTGCCATTGTGCACAGCAACTGCGAGAAGCTGGCCCTGGAGATTAAAGAACGCATTCTCGAAAAGCACCCCTTTAAAGAGGTCGTATTCTCCAGCATGGGACCGGTTATGGGCACCTATGCCGGCGAAGGCGGAATCGGAGTGGCTTTTTAAAGGGATGTAACCCTAAAAAAGATAAACAAGCCGTACATGGGAACTAGCCCCACGTGCGGCTATTTGGTTTTCCGGGAGACTTGTCTGGGGCGGCATTCTATACGATATGGGAGGGGAAGACACCTTACTATAGGCATTAGCATAGACTGAAGCAAAACCAATTACGGAGGTCAATCAACATGTCGACATATAATTCCAGCCAGCAAGCGACGGTTATCTATCAAGCCGATCCTGCTGTAGTCCAGCACCTGCACGGAGTGCGTGAATCTCTGCACCACTCCTGCAAGCCCTACTTAAACCACAAAGTGAAAGTACAGACGATTGACGGACTCATGCATGAGGGAACCATTGCGGGGATGGACAGTAAAAATCTGTACCTGTCAGTTACCGCCACCACACAATCTGTACGCGGATACTATAATCCCTACTACAAACCATTCCCGCCGGGTCCGGGCTACTATCCATATCCCGCGCCGATTAACAATAATGTGATCTTGCCGCTTGTGCTGTTCGAACTGCTCGCCATCTCTTTGATCTAATCCCGGGCCTATCACGAATACAAGACATGATCTGGATCATCGGCAGCTCTGCCGTATGTTCTGGTCATGTCTTATGCCGTTTGTATCTGTATAAGATAAATCCGGGCTTTCGAAGACTGGCTATTCGATGTAGAATCAAAGGTGGATTGCGGGAATTTTTTCAGGAGGTAGAAAATGATTACATACCCTTTATTGAACGACGGGGCAGCGATCGGTGTGACGGCTTCTTCATATGGCGTAAGTCCACTAGACCGTAAGCTGTTCGAGCAAGCCTGTGAGCGGATGAAAGAAAAAGGATACCGGGTGCATTGCGGCGAGACGGTATTTAAACAGAATAAAGCCAAATCAGCTTCAGGCAAAACACGTGCCGAGGAATTTAACTCCATGATGCAGGATGACGCCATCGACCTTATCATTCCGCCATGGGGCGGGGAATTGTTGATTGAAATGCTGGAATATATAGATTTCAGCCTGGTGCAGGAGAAATGGATATTGGGTTTTTCCGATATCAGTCTGCTGCTGCTTGCCATTACGCTGCAGACGGGTCTGGCAACAGCGCACGGTCCAAGCCTGGCAGATCTGAGAGGGAAGCAAACCGATAACACTACAGCTATGTGGCAAAAGGTAATGTCCACGACCCGTGGAGGTTCGATTATGCAGAAATCTTCAGCAAAGTATCAGCAGGAGGGGGGAGTGGACGTCAATTCCCCCTTTATCTTTCATTTGGATGAGCCGACGGTTTGGAAATCGGTGACTGCTGGTGAAGTAACACTGTCCGGACGTTTGCTTGGCGGATGCATAGATGTGATCCGGCATATTATCGGGACACCTTTCGGAAATGTGCAGTATTTTCAGCAGAATATGATTCACAACGAACCGATCCTGTGGTATTTGGAGAATTGTGAATTGAACACGGTGGATTTGCGCCGGTCTTTGGTGCAGATGAAACTGGCTGGCTGGTTCGAGCATTGCTCCGGTATTATGTTCGGGAGAAGCGGTGCCAATCGTCCGGTGGACAGCTATACGGTGGAGGATTGTTACAAAGAGTTGTCTGAGGAGCTTCAATTGCCGGTAATCTATGATGTTGACTTCGGCCATGTTCCGCCGCAGCTCACTTTAATCAACGGGGCGTATGCGGAGGTGAAGGTGCAGAACGGTGCAGGGACAATTACCCAGTACTTTAAAGATTAGCGGAAAATGATTAAGGGACAGCCCGGCGGCTGCCCCTTTTTTGTTCAGACTGCTGAATCCACTTCGCCGCTATTCTCAAAGCTGATGTTGTCAATCATGACAGAGATTTTTCCTGAAGGGACTTCAAGCTCATACTCATGATTGCGCTGGGCCATCAGCAGCTGCATACCCAGTGGCGACAGCCAGGAAATCTTCCCTTCGGCCGGGTCGGTGTATGCAGGGAACACAATGGTATAGGTGTCTATATAACCATCCGCCAAATAGCGGAGGTCCAGCCGGCTTCCAATCAATACACTCGAGCATAGTTTCTCTTCACTATAGTCTGATAGAAGTTGCTCTAGAACAGTGCAGTAGCGGTTAATCAGTTCCTCCGCCTGTTTTCTCTGAGGATGTTTGCCAGGGTAATAATGATTGAGAAATCCATTTCTCTCTTCATCAAAATATAACAGCTGCTTTACCAGTTGAGTCCGGGAGGTTTGCAGTAGAAGACTATGGTTCATAGTAGATTTCACCCCCTCTAAGAAAAACATCCCCTGCTGCCATCTTGTAATTCGTAATCATGTCCAGCCCTCCTCAAAATTTGGTGTACCGCCCTTAAAAAAGGGTGTGCAAATAGAGATCTCCTTAAATGGAAACCTTCACAACAGTATATCAGCTTCTCAGCAGAGAACCAAACGATTGTTACACAGGGCTGCCATGGATTTTTTCATAATTATGGAGTGAAAACATTTGACCCTTCTCCCATTGGATGTTAAGCTTGACTGATATTAAGGCATTTCGCAGTTTACTGCGAAGTGCCTTGCTGTATGTTTAGAGGTTTCTTACATTAAATGTTACCAGAGGAGTGATGCGCCATGAGCACTTCATTGTTTTCTTATATAGAATTCGAACTATCAAATAATTACATCTATTAAAGGAGAATATTATGATTCAAGTTAAAGAGTTTGTAGATGCGGATAATTCCTATGCTGAAAATAAGGCAAATGAATTTCTGATGGGATTGCAGGAAGAACAAGTAGTGAAGGTGTGCTACGGTTCCGTAGTCAAATCTTCGCGGGACGGGGCGGAGCATCAACGGAGCACCATTCTGATTGTGTATAAGACGAATGAAAAGCTATAACTGGAGTTTGTTTTTTACGTGGTTGTCCGCCCTTTCCACGTTATGTATTGTGATCATCTTACTTTATCATGCGTTCAGCATTTAGCCGTTCACATTAACGGGAGAACAATAAAGGGACAGCCCGGAGGCTGTCCCTTTATTTGTTGGAATACTGCGAAAATAAGATTAGGTGCTGACAATTGCCGTTATTTCTTCATCTAGCTCCAGTCTGAGATCTTCGCGGTAAGCCCGGATGCCATACTCACTGTGCATATAGCGGAGGATCGCTTCAGTTATATTGGATTCCACCAGGTATTGGCTTCGGCCTTGAATCCACACCTCTGCGCTGTACCCGGTATCTTCCTCCCAACTGAGCTCTACCTGAACATCTTCCACACGGACTGCCTTGCGTTCAGCCATATGCAGGCAGAGGGCGTTAATAATTTCATCCATGCTTAGAACAGTTGTTGGCATTAGTAACGGCCATCCCTTTCTTCAAGCCTGCGTCTTTCTTTTCTGCGGCGGAAGAAGGACATGATCAGTACCACTACAAGATAGATGGCAAGCATATTAATCATTAGGCCAAGGAAATTCCCGAAAGCGCCCATTCCGCCGAACATGCCCCCGAAGAGGAAGCCGGCGATTCCGCCGATCATCAGGCCTTTCATCAAGCTGCCTCCGCTGAAGAATCCGCGTTTTGCAGTGCCGGTTGTTGTTCCTTTGGTGCTATCGCTTTTTTTCACATTATTGGTTGTAGATTTCTTTGGAGTGGTGGTGAATCCGCGGGTTCCGGATTTAAAGCCGCCTCCACGTCGTGCATCCGCAAAGTCAGGAGCGGTTACGGCAAAAAACAGGGTAAAGGCCATTACAATCATCATTACGCGTTTCATGGGTTTCATTGAGTACAAGTACCCTCCTAAAGGTTGTCTTGGATTTGTAGTGTCTGTCCGGTAATACGTAGTATGCCCTAGGAGGTTTCAATTTTAATATAATAATTTAGAGATTAAATGCCGGAATACAAATTATGGCCAAAAAAAAGTGCGTGGATCCAGGATCCACGCAAACAGCAGTTTCAGAGAGTTGCTTTGTTCTCCACATACCCGTCCGAGACAAGCTCAAGCGCTCCGGTTGCCGGATCGATGATCATGCCGTGCACAGGCACGTTTGGGGGGAGTAAGGGGTGGCGCTTGATCAGCTCCACAGTTTGAATTACCCCTTCCTCCACATTGTCAAACCCTCGCAGCCACTTGGTTAATTTAATCCCTGAGTTCTCCAGGGTCGAAAGGACCTGTTCGGAAACGCCGCGCTCTTTGATCGAGTTGATCATCTTGTCTGCATTCAGCGAAGCCATGCCGCATTCGTAATGGCCGACCACAATAACTTCGTCCGCATCCAGCTCGTATAACGCGACCATTACGCTCCGCATTACGCTGCCGAAGGGCTGGGAAATGATCGCACCGGCATTTTTAATGATTTTGACATCACCGTTTTTGAAATTCATCGCTTTGGGCAGCAGCTCTACGAGCCGGGTGTCCATGCAAGTGATGATCAGCATTTTTTTATCAGGGAAGCGGCTGGTCAGATAGGCTTCGTATTCTTTTTTCTCGACAAACTGTTTGTTGAACTCCAGGATATTTGTAATTTGAGTCATGACCATGCTTCCTCCTAAAAGTTTTGTGAGCATAGCTTCCTAGGTTTACTTCGTGCAAAACTTGCCTCGGAAGCATACACTATGTTTTGTGAGCATAGCTTCCTGTGTTTAGGAATATATGCTTAAGGGTTAACGGGGAGTTACTTCGCAAGTAATTCCAGCCCCTGGCTGGGGTACTTCGGTATTGCGCAAATCTCTTACAAGAATATTCTTGCCATAAATCTGTGAATGACTGTCCAGCTTGAACGAAGAGAACCGCTCCTCGGCATCAAGCCGCATTTGCGCTTCATAAAAGATCTCCTGCTGGCGGCTGATGATAAAAGGCAACTCGTCTGCATCAATGGAAACATCGCCGGATTGTGCTTCATTAACGATCAGCAGAACATTGATTCCGTCGCAGCCGCAACCCTCCGTATCATAAAAGAGTTTAAAAAGCCCCGGCTGATCCCCAAGCCTTTCCTTCAGCTTCCTCTCGGCCAGAGGTGTAATCTGAATCTTCATGTTCTGTTCACACTCCTATCGGCTTAATGATAAAGTATTTCAAATTAGAGATGTAAGGCTCTGAAGTTGATTATACTTATTTAAAAAAGTATCATCAAGAGGAGACGCTAAAACAGAGAAAGCAGGTGCTCGGATATGGAACAGACGGTTAAAGAAGAGTGGGAGAAATTTGAAGAGCTATTATTAAAAATCAGCGGGTATTCTGAAACAATCGGACTTTTGCATTGGGATCTGCGTACAGGCGCACCTCGTAAAGGGGTGGAGATCCGTTCGGGTACGATCGGCATGCTTAGCGGAGAACTGTTCAGACTCCAGACTTCGCCGGAAATGGGAGAGTTCACTGAATTTTTCAGCCGCCCGGCTGTCAGCAGCCAGCTAAGCGACAACCAGAACAAAATCGTGAAAGATTGCCGCAAAGAGTTCGAGCGCAGCAAGAGCATTCCATCCAAGAGATTTGAGGAATATTCGGTTCTGTCGGCTCATTCGCAAACCGTGTGGGAAGAAGCCAAGGATAGCAATGATTTTGCCTCCTTTGAGCCGTTCTTAAGCCGGATTGTTGCCTTTAAGCAGGAGTTCATTGATTATTGGGGTGTCAAAGGCACCCGATACGATACGCTGCTGGATATGTACGAACCAGATCTGACCACCGAAAAAGTCGATGGGATCTTCGATCGTCTGCGCAGCCGCCTTGTTCCGCTGGTGGAAGCCATCAATGCTTCGACTAACAAGCCGGACACGAAATTCCTGAGTGAAATCTATGCCAAAGAGCAACAGGAGAAATTCGGCCTCTTTGTTCTGGGGCAGATGGGCTATGACTTTGAAGCGGGCCGACTGGATGAAAGTGTACATCCTTTTGCAACCGGGCTGAATCCAGGCGATGTGCGCATCACTACCAACTATTTGCTGGACAACGTTACTAGTGCTATTTTCAGCTCGCTCCATGAGGGCGGACATGCTCTGTATGAGCAAAACATCAGCAAGGCTCTGGTCGGCACACCGCTGGCTCAAGGGGCATCTATGGGCATCCATGAATCCCAGTCGAGACTGTGGGAGAATATGATCGGCCGCAGCCGGGCCTTCTGGCAGCGTTATTACGGCGATCTGCAGCAGCATTTCCCTGAACAGCTGACAAATGTGGAAGTGGAAGATTTCTACCGTGCGATCAACAGTGTGGCGAATTCCTTCATCCGCATCGAAGCCGATGAGCTGACTTATAACCTGCACATTATCGTCCGTTATGAAATCGAGAAGCTGATCTTTAATGAAGGTCTGGAAGTGAAGGATCTGCCAAAAGTATGGAATGCCAAATATCAGGAATACCTCGGCATTACACCGCCGACCGATGCGCTTGGCGTACTGCAGGATGTCCATTGGTCCGGCGGTGACTTTGGTTATTTTGCCTCATACTCCCTTGGTAATATGTATGCTGCGCAAATTTTGAACACTCTGCGCAAAGAGCTGCCGGAATTTGATGCTCTGATCGCCGAAGGCAATCTGCTGCCAATTAAGGAATGGCTTACAGACAAGATCTACCGGTACGGTTCGGCGCTGACGCCTTCACAAATTATCGAACAGGTGACCGGCGAACCGCTGAACCCGGATTATCTGGCTGACTATCTTGAGGCGAAATATACGGAGCTTTACAAGCTGTAAATCCCAAATGAGGCTATAGGCTGGAATGAGTTCCGGGAAAACGATATAATAGAAGGAAACCGCAAACGGAAGGATTTTATTATGGCAAACACGCATACTTACAGCCGCAGGGAAGAGGTAGCCAATGCAATTACTCATGGTATAGGTACGGTACTGAGTGTAGCTGCACTTGTCCTGCTTGTTGTATTTGCCAGTCTGAAGGGGACTGCTTGGCATGTAGTCAGCTTTTCCATTTATGGAACGACGATGCTGCTTCTGTATCTGAATTCCACACTGGTTCATA
Organism: Paenibacillus paludis; assembly: GCF_042610515.1. NCBI lineage: Bacteria > Bacillati > Bacillota > Bacilli > Caryophanales > Paenibacillaceae > Paenibacillus > Paenibacillus paludis. The sequence continues at coordinate 13,379 of NZ_JBGJZP010000008.1, read as the reverse complement.
GTCTCAGGGAGGGCAAAGCGAAGGATCTGTTCGAATTCTTTGACCACTCCTCGATTTATCTGTTTATTGCCGGTACCTATACACCATTTTTGCTGGTAGCCATTCGTGGCACGCTTGGATGGAGCCTGTTCGGCATTATCTGGGGAGTGGCATTCTTCGGAGTATTGTTCAAGGCCTACTTCGTCAAAAGGTTTCTGTTCATGTCCACTGTCTTCTACATTGCGATGGGCTGGCTGATTGTGATCGCCTGGAATCCTTTATCGGCTGTAGTGGCCGGAGGGGGCATGACACTGCTGATGGCAGGTGGAATATTGTACACGCTGGGGACCATCTTTTATGTATGGAGAGGTTTCCCGTACCACCACGCCATCTGGCATGTGTTTGTACTGGCGGGAAGTGTGACCCACTTTTTCGCGGTGCTGATTTACCTGCTTCCCATCCGTTAATTCAGAGCATTTCGGGACAGAAATTAGGGTTTGGGCACAAAGAATAAGATGACAAGCAAAAAGGCTTGACATCTTTCTTTGTTTTCGGTATCATAAGGGACGTTGTGAAGCTGTAAAGTGTTTTTCCTTGACGAAGGGAGTGCCCTTAATGAGTCAGGAGAATAGGCTCGAGAAAACTAACCGGATTAACTTGTTATTTGCTTTCTATGAACGCCTGCTTACTGACAAGCAGCAAACGTTTCTTAAATATTATTTCCACGATGATTTCTCACTCGGAGAGATCGCCGCGGAATTTGAAATCAGCCGCCAAGCCGTTTATGAACATATTAAACGTGCGGAGCAAGTGCTGGAGAATTATGAAGAGAAGCTTGGGCTTCTTGCCAAGCATGAAGACCGCAACCGATATTTAGAAGAACTGCGCAGACTGCCGGACAATGGGATGCTGCCTGAGCAATATAAACAGCGGTTCACGGATATCCTGGATCGTTTGCAGAGGTTAGAGTAGCATGAAGGGAGACAGCCGCATATGGCGTTTGAAGGTTTAACCGGAAGATTGCAGAATGTGTTCAGCAAGCTGCGCGGCAAAGGAAAAGTAACTGAAGATGACGTCAACGAAGCGATGCGTGAAGTGCGGCTGGCGCTTCTGGAAGCCGATGTTAACTTCAAAGTAGTCAAGGACTTCGTGTCCAAGGTGAAGGAGAAGTCGATCGGCAAGGAAGTGATGGACAGCTTTACTCCCGGCATGGTCATCATTGATATCGTTAACAAGGAATTAACCGACCTGATGGGTGGAAGCCAAGCGAAGCTGGCCAAGTCCAATAAGCCGCCGACAGTCATTATGATGGCGGGTCTGCAAGGGGCCGGTAAGACGACCACTTCAGGCAAGCTGGCCAAGCTGCTGCAGAAGGGCAATCACCGTCCTTTGCTTGTAGCGGGCGATATTTACCGGCCGGCTGCAATCAAGCAGCTGCAGGTGCTGGGCGAACAAATTAAGGTTCCAGTATTCTCTCTGGGAGATCAGACGAGCCCGGTGGAGATTGCCAGACAAGCGGTCCAGCACGCGAAGGACAACGGACTGGATTATGTGATCATCGATACTGCAGGCCGCCTGCATATTGATGAAGAGCTGATGGAAGAGCTGAAGCAGATCCATAACGTCGTGAATCCTGACGAGGTGCTGCTTGTAGTGGATGCCATGACAGGTCAGGATGCTGTAAATGTAGCCGACAGCTTCAACAAGCAGCTTGAGCTTACCGGCGTAGTGCTGACGAAGCTCGACGGCGACAGCCGCGGTGGTGCGGCATTGTCCGTCAAAGCCGTAACCGGCACTCCGATCAAATTCGCCGCACTGGGCGAGAAGATCGATGCGCTGGAGCCGTTCCACCCGGAACGGATGGCTTCACGGATTCTCGGCATGGGCGATATGCTCTCCTTGATCGAGAAGGCTCAGGCCAACATTGATACCGAAAAAGCGAAGGAAATGGAACGTAAGATGCGTAATGCGGAATTTACGTTCGACGATTTCCTGGAGCAGATGGATCAGGTCAAGAAGCTTGGTCCGATCGACCAGATTCTCGACATGCTGCCTGGCATGAATAAAGCCAAAGGCATGAAGGACCTGAAGGTCGACGACAAGCAGATGGGCCGCGTCGAAGCAATTGTTCATTCGATGACCAAAGCGGAGAAAGCCCAGCCAGAGATCATCAATCATAACCGCCGCAAGCGCATCGCCGCAGGCAGCGGAACCAACGTAGCCGAGGTTAACCGTCTCATCAAGCAGTTCGATGAAATGCGCAAAATGATGAAGCAGTTCTCCGGTATGATGGGCGGCGGCGGCGGTAAGGGCGGTAAGAAAAACGCCATGAAGCAGCTTAAGAGCCTTGGCGGCGGCAAGGGTATGAAGTTCCCTTTCCGTTGATTTAAGAAGAGTTTGCCTTTGGTAGTTTCTAATAGATCAGACATTGTACAACATCAGATGATCAAGAGGGTCTTAATCTTTTGATCTTAATCTTTTGATCTAAAGAGTTTGTAAAACCAGTTCCCTAGTACCGCCCGTTGTTAAGCGGGTCCCGCCAGGGACGAAAAGCGGTCCTGCTCTAACTATCCCAGGTCCCGCCAGTCTGAATGCCCACGCCAATTGCACTTAGCCGGGTGTCCAGAGGGCAGAGCCCTTGGGGCCCTCCCTTGGCTAAGGGAGGGTTTGGGAGGGATCGAAAAAAGGTTTCCGGCAAACTCTTCCCAATCTTTCGATATTCTTTTAAGGAGGTGAATTTCGTGGCAGTACGTATTCGTTTGAAAAGAATGGGTGCACATAAAGCGCCTTTCTATCGTGTAGTGGTTTCCGATTCCCGGTCCCCTCGTGACGGTCGTTTCATCGAGGAAATCGGTTATTATAATCCGATTGAACAACCGGCAGTAGTTAAGATCGATGAGGAAAAAGCTCTTAAATGGCTTCAAACAGGTGCACAAGCATCTGATACCGTCCGCAACTTGCTTTCCAAAGCAGGCGTGATGAAGAAGTTCCATGAGCTGAAGCAACAGAAATAATGACTGATTGCGAGGGTCCTCTATGGAAGAATTAGTTGGTGTTATTGCTAAGGCTTTAGTGGATCATCCAGAAGATGTGATCGTGCGGACTGTAGAGAAGGATCACCTGATTGTATATGAGCTCTCCGTACATCCTGATGATGTCGGCAAGGTCATTGGCAAGCAGGGGCGGATCGCCAAAGCGCTTCGCACAGTAGTCACATCTGCAGCAGTCAAGAGCGATAAACGCGTTACCGTGGATATTTTATCTTAATGGATGCGTTCAATGAGGGGCTAGGGATAGTATATCCCGGCTCCTTTTTGTTCAAATATAGCAGTATAGATTAATGTACAAAGAACCAAAATAGGCGTTGCCGTGCCATTTATGTACGAGTCCTATTGCAGCAGTAACGCTGATAATATTTGAAGGAGAGGATTATATGACGGAAGAGTTAACCGTAGGCAGGCTGGTCAATACCCACGGCATTCGCGGGGAGGTCAAGATTTTATCGCATACCGATTTTCCGGATGTCCGCTTTGCACCGGGCAAAAAGCTGCTGCTTATCCCCGCTGATGGAAGTCCGAAATTCGAGGTGATCGTGGAATCCGCCAAAGAGCATAAAGGGATGTTCATTGCCAAACTGAAGGGCTATACCAACATCAATCAGATCGAGAAATATAAAGGCAGCCTGCTTAAGGTTCCTAGTGATGATCTGGTCGAGCTTCCGGAAAATGAATATTACTTCCACCACATCGTTGGCTGCGAAGTATACACTGATGAGGATGGAAGCCAGCCGCTGGGCACGATTACAGACATCCTGCAGCCTGGAGCCAACGACGTCTGGGTTGTGAAGCCGGCCAAAGGACAGGATATTCTTATTCCGGTCATCAATGATGTAGTGCTTGACGTGGATATTGCAGCCCAGAAAATCACCGTTCACCTGATGGAAGGACTATTGCCATGATGAGAATTGATGTGCTGACGCTCTTCCCGGAAATGTGTGAGGGTGTATTTGGCACAAGTATTCTTGGCAAAGCACGTGAAAAAGGTATCGTCTCCCTAAACGCAGTCAATTTCCGTGATTTCTCAGGCAACAAGCATAACAGTGTGGATGACACGCCCTATGGCGGAGGGGGAGGGATGGTGCTGAAGCCTGACCCAATCTTTGCTGCCGTGGAACATGTGCTGGGCATCTCGCAGGACGGAGTACAAGCTGAGGAGACCACCGCGGGGAGTTTTCCCGAAAGCGACGATGTAAACGGAGATGAGCGCCAGCATGGTACTGGAGCAATAGTGGAACGTACGTCTGCTTCTCCTGTGAAACCGCGTATTATCCTTATGTGCCCGCAGGGAAAACAATATAACCAGCACATCGCCGAGGAATTGGCCCAGGAGCAGCATCTGATCTTTATCTGTGGCCATTATGAAGGTTATGATGAACGGATCAGAGAGCATCTCGTAACGGATGAGCTGTCCATTGGGGATTACGTGCTGACTGGTGGTGAGCTGCCCGCCCTGACGGTCATCGATTCGGTGGTGCGGCTGCAGCCCGGGGCCCTCGGAAATGAAACCTCAGCGATAACAGATTCGTTCAGCACCGGCCTGCTAGAGTATCCGCATTATACGCGTCCGGCTGAGTTTCGGGGATGGAAGGTGCCGGATATGCTGTTGAGCGGTCACCATGCCAATATCGAAATATGGCGGCGTGAGCAGGCTCTGGAACGAACCCTGGAGCGGAGACCGGATCTTCTGGATACCGCCGAATTAACGGTGAAGGATAAGAAAACACTGGAGCGTTTGCGCCAGCAGCAGAACAAGCCTGAACAAAATAATTAATGGCACAAGGCATATCACACGTCTTTTTAACGTATATTACGTTGAGGAGGCGTTTTTTGTTATGTAGTGATTAATTTAACAGACACATAAGCTTCACAAAAAAATAAGAGCAAATGTGCGTAGTTATCCTTTTTTTAGGGTAATAAATAGAGGTGCCGCAATAAGATATGCAGCTTAGATGCAGCTAGCTTAACAATTGAAAGGAATGAACTGAAAGTGACTACGAATACGCGTGAAGAATTTAAACCGGACGTGGACACTGTCCACAAGGAAGCGGAGCCGCTCCGCACAGTAAGCGATATTATCGATTTTTATACGAATCGTAAATCGTAACCCCCTTTTTTGAGTAGAGAACAGACCCTGGCAACAGGTCCAATAGGAGAAGTGCTATAGTAATAGCAGCAGTAACCCAAAAAAACCATTAGAACAGACGGATCAATGACCCGCTGCTTTAATGGTTTTTTACATGAAAAAGACCGTCCGAAGACGGTCTCTCTACCCGAGGCGCTGTTTTATTACTTTGATCCGTATCCCGCGCCACCAAAGCCAGTTGTTCAGCCGTTGGTCCGGGTAAGGGATACGTTCAGCATGTCATGCTTGATGTGAACGCACCTCCTTTCCTTGTGCCAAGAGTATAGCATAACGTAATTTAAAAATCTATAAAATTTTAAGAATATATTAAAAACTATTTTCACAGAAGAAAGCATTGCTTTGATGAGAACCCGGAGATCTGCGCTTATTTTCGTTTTAGAACGTCAATAGCCGCCGCATAAGGTCCGCAGCTTCCTCTGCAACCTCGGCATCCGGGATTGCTAAGTCACCGATGCCAGCCTGGCATTGATAACGAATCCGCAACGTGCCATCTATGTGCTGTTTTTCTATAATGCTAATTCCGCTCTGATGTGCCTGCGCCTTTATCATGAGCTCTTCTTGCGTTAATCTTTCCCGGGCCTGTGTCAGCCACGCGACGTACGGGTCAAGTGTGTGCATCGAGAGGAATATCTGGGAGTCCCGTTCGAAGGCGGCTTTCACCATCGGAAGGATCGTGTAAGGACGGATGAAGTTGCGGACTTCTGCGGTGATAGATGCGGGTGAGTTGCGTGTTGCGGACATTACAGTGCCTCCGTTCGATTGCGAATGTATGTTCGCATTATATCGCATGTGAACAAGTTTGTACAGGTGCGCGTTATTTTATTGCATAGGTGCACGGCCATACGCTATAATAAACGCGAGATTGGTAAAAAGCTGTGACGACCGTATGGGCAATCGTTGACAGAACGTGATAATGGCGCGGAAGTTACGGAGTAGCCGTCGGGGTATAGCGCAGCCTGGTAGCGCGCACCCTTGGGGTGGGTGAGGTCGCAGGTTCAAATCCTGTTACTCCGATAAGACACTAAAAAAACCGCTTCATACGGATTCAAGATTCCGTATGAAGCGGTTTTTTGTCCAAATATAAGAATTTATATGCTTCACGCTATAAACTATCCTTCTATTTCTCGCTGAAACGGATACCGTCCTTTTGAGGACGGCAAAGCCGTTTCCACTTGGTTATCGTCGCTCTAGTACTTCACTGTCACTGCGGGTAAGCTTAATGATCCCAGTAACCAATGCATATAATGCAACAACCGTGAGTACGATAATGGCCCAGACGTAGTTTCTTACTGTGTAAGTAAGTGATGCAAAGATTAGGAACAAGGCGATGCGCAGTATTCCCTCGTTAATAAAATTTCTCCCTGCTGTACTCATGATTCATGCCTCCTTAAGTTCGGATTAGTACATATACAAGCCCGTAAGCGCTTTACTGTTTGTAATCTTATTATAAACCTTTTCCAACGAAAAAGACACACATTGTTCACAAGTTATTTATTTCACATATATTTCACAATGGTAACTTAGCCGTTACCGGCTAATCCCTCCAGTCATAATATAAATCATTACAGTAAAGGAGGAGTTACGGGTGGAAGCATATTATAATTGTCTGCAATGCAAAAACAAAAGGGTACGGATTATGACAACCGATGGAAAACAGCATGAAGGTATCATCGTGGATGTGGATCGGAACAATGTCTATCTGAAAACGAAGGGCAACGGAAAAATGAAAACCTCGGCATTTTACCCAGGCAATTATTACGGTGGTTTTTATGGGTACGGCAGTGAAATTTTAACTTTAAGCTTGTTTACACTGCTGGCAATCGCGCTGATCTAAAAGGCGAAAAAGTGGGCCTCCCTAATCTGGGAAGCCCACTTTTTGCGTATATACGTAAATTTTGATATTCGGTTCGGTGTCTTTCATTTTAGTTCTGTATGGAGATGGAGCCGATTTCCGTGGATAGGGACAATAGCGGTCCACCCCCGTTTAAATCATGTTTGCCCGAACCTGTACCGGAAATATGTCCAAGCTCACTGGAGGCCTCCACGGTGCATTTGAGACTGCTGTCCAAAGAGGCGGATATTTTACCTATGTCACTTTTAGCTTTGAGACTGCTGCCGTTTTTCATCTCATTGATATTTAGCTCGATGCTTCCGGTATCTGTCTCTACCTTGGACTTGCCGGTGACTTCAACATCCCGGAGTGTGATGGCTCCAACATCGCTCGAAATGTCAAAGGTTCCCTGCAACTGGCTCAGCTCAATAGAACCTACATCATTATTGATTTCAAATCTGTCGACACTAGCTGGAAGCTCAATCAGGTAGTTGATGCTGAAATCTGAATAGCCGTATTTTTTGTGTGCCCAGGACCATAAATCCTTTTTGGGACTGTCCTTGGCATAGGTGGATACTTTAAGCTCGTCACCGCTAATTTTTACAGATACTTCAGCATTATCAAACAACTCTGGAGCATATTTGCTGGAGGCATGATGGGCTACAATAGTAGCGGTTACGTTGACAGTATTTCCTGTAGAGGAGATGACCTCAACCTCACCCACTGCATTGTCCAGGGTAAGTGTAGAGGAAGACCCCACTTTCGAGGTGGCAACAAGTTCTTTGCTGACACTGTCGGCTGTGATCTGTTCTGCCACGACGGACGCAGTATTCTGAACGGCTTGATGCACATTTTCCATGGCTTCTCCGATATCCTGCCCTAAATCTGCTGCTGCTTCACTGATTTCCTGCCCGAGTTCACTAGAGAATTCTTCAAACTCCCCATTGCTGTCAGCAACTTCCTGTTGGGAGTTGCCGGATAAGCGCTGTTCAAGTTGATTATCGGCAGCTTCCTTGCCAGGTAGTTCTCTGCAGCCGGCTAATAGTACAATGGAGAAAACAGCCAGTGCTGCAATCTTTGCTGGTTTATAATTTTTTTTCAAATGGAGCCCCTCCTAAAAGTCTGTATATTGCTTATGTATAATCGTTATTATATATTATGGTAAATAATTGAATAACAGGCTGGAGACCGGTTGCTGTGCTGGACTAAAGTCCAGTACCTATGGGCGCGACTACAAATCAATAAACGATTGTGTTAAAATTAGCTGTAGATGAAAGGTTCAGTAAAGCTGAAACGGCGGGTTGGAAATCAGAGCAATGGAAGTGTAGAAGTGTAACGGAGCCTGGCAGCAGAAAACAGACCGACTCTCAGGCACCACGAAGGGCGGTCTATTACTATTTTGACTGTAAAAAGTCAAGGGAGCGGATGAGCCTGATGCGATATGCAGCAATCCTGATCGTATTGTTATTTGTTGTGGTTGTTTACTGGCTGTTTAACAGACGGCATAAGAGGGCCGGAAGTCCAAAGACTGCAACGGCCAGCAATGTGATCTCGATGGACAGACACCGCAAAGCTAAGCAGAGTTCCACGGATCAGCTCTGTTCCTCATGCAAGAAGAGAAACGGCAAACTTATCTTTTATGCCCAGGATAATGGAAGCGTAGTCGGACTATGCAAGGATTGCAAAACCAAAGCCCAAAAGAAGGATATGCTGCCGCTCTAAAAATATAGTTGTATTAGCCTACTCTTTATGTTATTATTATTTCTGTTGTGTGGAATACGGTGGTCCTCTGCGGATAATGAGGGAGAGCGATGGTCTCTCCGGAAGAGGCATGAACACCTGTACGGAAGGAGGAAGTCCTAAATGAATATCCTACAAGCAATTACGCAAGAACAAATCCGCAAAGATATCCCGAGTTTTCGCCCGGGTGACACTTTGAAGGTACACGTAAAAGTTATCGAAGGAACTCGTGAACGGATCCAGTTGTTCGAAGGCGTTGTAATCAAACGTCGCGGCGGTGGAATTGGTGAGACTTTTACGGTTCGTAAAATTTCTTACGGTGTTGGTGTGGAAAGAACTTTCCCAATCAACTCGCCTAAACTCGAGAAAATCGAAGTGGCTCGCCGTGGTAAAGTTCGTCGTGCGAAGCTCTACTATCTTCGTGAACTGCGCGGTAAAGCTGCAAGAATTAAAGAAATCCGTCGCTAGAATAGTGACAAAGGAAAGGGGCTTGAGTTCAAGCCCCTTTCGTTTATTCTTGTTGCTATATCCGGTTCTTCTCGACCCCAATAATGGACATTGAAATAGTTGCCTTAGGATCAGCTTCTCCGAAAAGGCCTCCTGAAGGAGTAATCGTGGAGGGGTTTTTGGCAGGAGTTTTTTTGTGTTGTATAGTGAGTATAGGATGAAGAGAGGACGGTGAATTATGCAGCAGGATTTGCAGCAGGGACAAGGGGAGATCGTGGAGTCCGGCGGACAGAACCCCAAGAAACAGAAGAATGAAGTATTGGAATGGATTAAAGCGATAGCAATTGCATTGGTTCTGGTAATTCTGATACGATGGCTTTTATTTAAGCCGTTTATTGTGGATGGACCTTCCATGAAGCCTAATTTCCATACCGGTGAACGGGTAATTGTAAATGAAATCTTGTATGACATCCGCTCTCCGCAGCGTGGCGAGGTGATTGTGTTTCATGTGCCTTCAGAGGGCAAGGACTTCATCAAGCGCGTAATTGGAGTGGCTGGAGATACGGTGAAAGTCGAAGGGGATGTCGTTACAGTTAACGGTGAACCTGTGAACGAAACTTACATTCAAGGCGCGATTGATGAAGCGCATAATAATAATGCTTTGTACAATAATAAAAATTTCCCTAACGAAGATTTTACTGACGGCACAGTGCCCGAAGGACATGTATTCGTAATGGGGGATAACCGCTCAGACAGTACAGACAGCCGGATGATCGGTTATGTGCCGCTTGGTGATATTGTAGGCCGTGCAGATCTGATTTTTTGGCCGGTCAAAGACATTTCAGTAATTAACCATTAAGCTGACAGAAGTCAAAGGAGGTGACGGCAATGGCCATTCAATGGTTTCCGGGTCATATGACGAAGGCTAGACGGCAAATTGAGGATAAGCTGAAGCTGATAGATGTTGCAATAGAACTGCTCGATTCCCGTCTGCCGCTTTCCAGCCGCAATCCGATGATTGACGATATTTTACGGGACAAGCCGAGATTGATTATTCTGAATAAAGCAGATTTGGCTGATCCAGAAGCGACGCGTAAATGGTTGTCGTACTTCAAAGCCCAGGGGCATGTCGCCCATCCTGTAGATGCGTCTACCGGAACAGGTGTGAAGGAAATCCCTGAACAGGTTAAGCTGCTGCTGAAGGAGAAGATTGATCGGCAAATTGCCAAGGGGATGAATCCGCGGGCGATGCGCGCGCTGATCGTGGGGATTCCCAATGTGGGCAAATCGACTCTAATTAACCGGATGGCAGGCAAGAGCATCGCTGCAACCGGTGATCGTCCAGGGGTCACAAAGGGCCAGCAATGGATCAAAACGGGCGGAAATCTGGAACTTCTGGATACCCCGGGTATTCTGTGGCCAAAGTTCGAGGATCAGGATGTAGGCTACCGCCTTGCGGTAACCGGAGCTATTAAAGAGGAGATTCTGAACGTCGAGGATATCGCCTTTTATGCTGTCAAATATCTGGTCTCGGATTATGGTTCCCGGTTTAAGGAACGCTTCGGGATTGATAAGCTTCCTGAGGATCTGGAGAACCCCGATGAGATCGTTGCCGTTCTGGAAGCGATAGGGCGTAAACGTGGCTGCCTCATCAGTGGCGGGCGAGTGGATCTGGAGAAGGCATCACGTACGTTACTCCATGAACTGCGGGCAGGAAAGCTTGGAACCTTTACCCTGGAGATGCCTTAAGCACGGTAAAATAATGATTGGATTATAAGCCATCCACTTTTTGGGGTGGCTCTTTTTGTTGTCTTTGTTTTGAAGCATGATTGAAATGGGTCCTATGCAGATTTATTTTATTAACTTAAAGAGGGATGCCCCCTGAAGGCTTCATATGATAAGCTAAACAGCAGTAGGATTGAATATAAGTGAAACTGGCGGTGGATGAACAGTGAGTACTGCAGATATGTTGTTATACGAAAAAGAAGGCTGGGAGCAGTCGTTTTGCCGGATTGCCGGTGTAGATGAGGTGGGCAGAGGCTGTCTGTTCGGGGATGTTGTCGCCGCAGCGGTGATATTGCCAGAAGGACTTATTATAGAGGGTGTTGACGATTCAAAGAAGCTGAGCGCCAAGAAGAGAGATGTTTTGTTTGAGCTCATTATGGAGCAAGCGCTGGCGGTTGGTGTTGGCCACGTTGACTCTGCGGTGATTGATGAAATTAACATTAAACAGGCTTCGCGGCTGGCGATGAAGAAGGCGGTGGAGGGCTTGAGCCATACGCCGGATTACATGCTAATAGATGCGGAAAAAGTGGATCTGCCGTTTCCTCAGCGTTCAATTATTAAAGGAGATGCCAATAGTCAATCTATAGCTGCGGCATCCATTGTGGCGAAGGTGACCCGTGACCGGCTCTGTGAAGGCTTGTGGGAGGAATTATACCCGGACTATGGGATTAAAATACATAAAGGCTACGCGACCAAGCTTCACCGCGAGCAAATTGTGGCCCTGGGGCCAACGCCTATGCACCGGCGGAGCTTCATCAGCCGGATATTGGCGGAGCAGCAGACGTTATTTTAAAAAAAGAACTCAAATGTCGATATACTAAGAAGACATTAAACGAAGGGAGGAGAAAACGGCATGAATATCGGATCTTTGATTCGAGGATTGCTCGGAGACAGTAAACCGGGAGAAGCCAAGTCTTTGGAACTGAAGGAAGGCCAGGTCGTTCGTGGTGTAGTCCTCAGTGTGTCGGAATCCGGCAAAGAAGCGGTCGTACAGATCCAAGGCACGCCTGTCCGTGCGGAGCTGGAAACTCCGCTGCAGCCTGGACAAACCTTAAATCTGCAGGTTGCGCCTCCGGGTGAGGGCGGGCTGCCCGTATTGAAGCCGGTCTCCCTTGGCGAATCAGCTCTTGCATCATCTCAGAGCATGGGGGAGGCACTGGAATCACTTGGGCTGTCAGATTCCAAGGCAGGACGGGAGATTATTCAGGCCATGCAATCAGGAGGCCTGCCCCTGACCAAAGAGACGGCGGCGAAGCTCGATGCGGTGATGAACGCCAAGCCGCAGGGCGTGCCTACTTCGGAGTGGCTGGAAGCGGCAGTGATCTCGGTGAAACGGGGACTGCCTGTGACAGCGGAGAGCGTGAAGGGGCTGCAGCAGGCTGTGTTTGGTCCGAAACTGCATGAATTGCTGACCAAGCTTGAAACGGAGCTTACGCTCTGGGCACAGCAGGAAAGTGAAGGGGAGGGTGGAAAGGCCATAGTTGGTTCGGAGAAGCTTACGGCTCCTTCCGGATCTGCTGCCCCTTCTTCTACCGGCAATACTGGTACTGGTCTTGCTGTGGCAGGCGGAGAGCTTGATGTTGATCCGGCAGCGGTTAAAGCTGCCCTAGCGGCTTCTGCTATGCCGGACGAAGCTGCTGACGGGGCCAAACCAGCTGTGCAGTCTACGGCAGCGCAGGCTGGCGCAGGGAAGGGTGAACAGGCTGCGGCAGCGATGGCCGCGAACACACCCGAAGCCGAAGGTACTAATCCTGAAGCCGCAGCCAAGAACGTGGCAGGTACTGCTGCGGCTGTGCCGGCAGACAACGAATCTGCCGACGCGGGTGTTCTCCCTAAGGCAGCAAATGCGGCTTCAGGGAGTTCGGCTGAAGGAGCTGACACGCAGAATCCTGCGGCGCGGCTGAAAGAGAGTGGAGCAGATCCTGCAGCGGTACGAATCGGTGCAGGATCTGCCGGATCAGAGGCGGAGCCTGCGGCGAATGCGGCCAAGGCGGGGACCGCAGCTCAGCCGGAGCGTGCGCAAGCTGCCGCAGGCAATGCCGGTGGACCGGCAGCGCAGCAGTCCGGCACGGCGCTGCTAACGAAGCTGCAGGGCGTGCTCAGCGAGCTGCGCGGCACACTGCCGCAGCTCGCCGCTTCGCCGCCCGCTAACGTTGCGGGCGGAAGCCCTGCGCCAACGGCAGCTTCTATGCCGGCGGCAGCATCGGCGCAAGCGGCGGCACCAACACCGGCGGCAGTGCCACCACCGGCGGCATTGGCTGCGCCAACGGCGGCAGTGTCAACGCCAGCGGCTGCGCCACCGGCGGCAGTGCCAGCGCCTGCGGCTGCGCCGCCGCAGGGCAATGCAGCCCCGCTGACGCAGGCGGGGCAAACCCAGGCCCCCGCGGCGTCAGCG